>NZ_JBQAGK010000003.1:0-1102008 GCF_051916325.1 Bacillus cereus group sp. MYBK227-1
AAGCTAGTAAGATCCCTGAAAGATGATCAGGTTGATAGGTTCGAGGTGGAAGCATGGTGACATGTGGAGCTGACGAATACTAATAGATCGAGGACTTAACCATATAATATGAAGCAATGTTATCTAGTTTTGAAAGAATATAAAAAACTTGTTGACTTTCGAAAGTAAATAAGTTATAATAATTCTTGTCTTAAATGAATACAGTCTGGTAATGATGGCAGAGAGGTCACACCCGTTCCCATACCGAACACGGAAGTTAAGCTCTCTAGCGCCGATGGTAGTTGGGACCTTGTCCCTGTGAGAGTAGGACGTTGCCAGGCAAATGGAGGATTAGCTCAGCTGGGAGAGCACCTGCCTTACAAGCAGGGGGTCGGCGGTTCGATCCCGTCATCCTCCACCATTTAGCCGACTTAGCTCAATTGGTAGAGCAACTGACTTGTAATCAGTAGGTTGGGGGTTCAAGTCCTCTAGTCGGCACCAGAAATCATGGCGGTTGTGGCGAAGTGGTTAACGCACCGGATTGTGGCTCCGGCATTCGTGGGTTCGATTCCCATCAGTCGCCCCATTTTTCTTAAATAAATTAATATGCGGGTGTGGCGGAATTGGCAGACGCACCAGACTTAGGATCTGGCGCCTTTGGCGTGGGGGTTCGACTCCCTTCACCCGCACTTTTAATTAAATAACTCATACATGTCTTGCGGAAGTAGTTCAGTGGTAGAATACAACCTTGCCAAGGTTGGGGTCGCGGGTTCGAATCCCGTCTTCCGCTCCAATTTTCAATATGACATGCCGGGGTGGCGGAACAGGCAGACGCACAGGACTTAAAATCCTGCGGTGGGTGACCACCGTGCGGGTTCGACCCCCGCCCTCGGCACCATATGCGCCCGTAGCTCAATTGGATAGAGCGTTTGACTACGGATCAAGAGGTTAGGGGTTCGACTCCTCTCGGGCGCGCTTTTATTAACGGGAAGTGGCTCAGCTTGGTAGAGCACCTGGTTTGGGACCAGGGGGTCGCAGGTTCAAATCCTGTCTTCCCGATATTCCTAAAAAACATGGGGCCTTAGCTCAGCTGGGAGAGCGCCTGCCTTGCACGCAGGAGGTCAGCGGTTCGATCCCGCTAGGCTCCACTTATATTAATATCATTTATGGCGGTGTAGCTCAGCTGGCTAGAGCGTACGGTTCATACCCGTGAGGTCGGGGGTTCGATCCCCTCCGCCGCTACCATAAAGGACCTTTAGCTCAGCTGGTTAGAGCAGACGGCTCATAACCGTCCGGTCGTAGGTTCGAGTCCTACAAGGTCCACCATTAGACGTATATATCTCGGAGGTATACCCAAGTTCGGCTGAAGGGATCGGTCTTGAAAACCGACAGGCGGCGAGAGTCGCGCGGGGGTTCGAATCCCTCTACCTCCTCCATTTTTCTAAAGTAAATATTTTATCATCGCGGGGTGGAGCAGCACGGTAGCTCGTCGGGCTCATAACCCGAAGGTCGCAGGTTCAAATCCTGTCCCCGCAACCAAATGGTCCCGTGGTGTAGTGGTTAACATGCCTGCCTGTCACGCAGGAGATCGCCGGTTCGACCCCGGTCGGGACCGCCATTTTTACATAAAGGCTCGGTAGCTCAGTCGGTAGAGCAGAGGACTGAAAATCCTCGTGTCGGCGGTTCGATTCCGTCCCGAGCCACCATTTTGAAAACGCAAGCCGACTTAGCTCAATTGGTAGAGCAACTGACTTGTAATCAGTAGGTTGGGGGTTCAAGTCCTCTAGTCGGCACCACTTTCAAAATGAGCCATTAGCTCAGTTGGTAGAGCATCTGACTTTTAATCAGAGGGTCGAAGGTTCGAGTCCTTCATGGCTCACCATTTACAATTTAATGCGGGTGTAGTTTAGTGGTAAAACAAGAGCCTTCCAAGCTCTGGTCGAGAGTTCGATTCTCTTCACCCGCTTTTCAATTATGGGCCTATAGCTCAGCTGGTTAGAGCGCACGCCTGATAAGCGTGAGGTCGATGGTTCGAGTCCATTTAGGCCCACCATAATTGTTCCGCAGTAGCTCAGTGGTAGAGCTATCGGCTGTTAACCGATCGGTCGTAGGTTCGAGTCCTACCTGCGGAGCCATATTTATAGAGAAGTACCCAAGTGGCTCAAGGGGCTCCCCTGCTAAGGGAGTAGATCGCGAACGCGGTGCGAGGGTTCGAATCCCTTCTTCTCTGCCAGAACTGGCCCGTTGGTCAAGTGGTTAAGACACCGCCCTTTCACGGCGGTAACACGGGTTCGAATCCCGTACGGGTCATACTAAAAGAGATAGCATAATCTGCTATCTCTTTTTTGTTGTATAAAAATGGACTTTGGATAGTCTGCTTTTTTATGCAATAGAAGAAATATGAAGTATTCGCTGTTGCAGTTGGGTACATAGAGAGCCGTAAATACAATCATGTTAATTATTTGGACCTGTATGAATATGAAGGAATTAACTTCAACTTGAACTTTTACCCCAGCTGTATGGCTGTAGCCTCCTACACTTGGAGAAACCGATGAAAATGCATCTGGGAGCTACTGTGGAAAATAAATAATATATAGAAGAAGCTGCTTTCTCTCAATAGCTGTGATCTACTGAAGACAGCTTTTTTATGTTGTCAGTATTGTCGGTAAGTCGATATATTGCAAAAATCGCTGATATAATTTGAGTTACGATCGATAAATTTTAATAATCGCTGATATATTTGGAGTTACGGTCGATATATTCTAAAAATCGCCGGTATAATTTCACTTACCGACAAAAACCACAAGAAAATCCCTTTCACAATCTAAAGAAAACGCCTCCATTGAAATGGATTCCACACCTATTCCAATAACTTTACACTCTATGTGAAAAAGTTCACAAATAGGTCATAATTTGTGAAGTAATTCACAATAATACGTGCTACAATATGAATGTAAAGAAGTTAAACAACATTAAATTAGTATTTTAATTAATTACTTAAACAATCATAAAAAAATATATGTGAACAATAGAGAGGGGAAATTACCATGAAAAAAGGTATCAATCGTGTAGTATTAGTAGGAACAGGAGCTGTAGGTTGTAGTTACGCTTACTCAATGATCAACCAAGGTGTAGCTGAAGAATTCGTATTAGTAGATGTTAATGAAGCAAAAGCAGAAGGGGAAGCAATGGACTTAAGCCATGCGGTACCATTCTCTCCATCACCAACAAAAGTTTGGAGCGGTAGCTATGCAGATTGTAAAGATGCAGATTTAGTTGTTATCACTGCTGGGTTACCACAAAAGCCAGGTGAAACTCGTTTAGACTTAGTTGAGAAAAATACAAAGATCTTTAAACAAATCGTTCGAGGCATTATGGATAGCGGATTCGATGGAATCTTCTTAATCGCAACTAACCCAGTTGATATTTTAACTTACGTAACTTGGAAAGAATCTGGTTTACCGAAAGAGCGCGTAATCGGTTCTGGTACTACTTTAGACTCTGCTCGTTTCCGTTACATGTTAGGTGACTACTTAGATGTAGATCCACGTAACGTTCATGCTTACATCGTTGGTGAACACGGTGACACTGAACTTCCAGTATGGAGCCATGCTACTATCGGTGTACAAAAATTAGAAACAATCTTAGCTAACAACGAACAGTACAAACAAGAAGACTTAGACAAAATCTTCGAAAACGTACGTGATGCAGCTTACCATATCATCGAGCGTAAAGGTGCAACTTACTACGGAATCGGTATGTCACTACTTCGTGTAACTAAAGCAATCTTAAACAACGAGAACAGCGTATTAACTGTATCTGCATACCTTGAAGGTCAATACGGCGAGAAAGATGCTTACGTAGGTGTTCCAGCTGTAATTAACCGCGAAGGTGTACGTGAAATTGTAGAACTTGAGCTAAATGAAGATGAAAAAGCGAAGTTCGCTCATTCTGTAAAAGTATTAAAAGAAACAATGGCACCAGTACTATAATAATTGCTAAATAGTTCAGAGGTGGGAAACTGCTTCTTACCTCTGAACTTATATAATTTAATATAAATTCCTTTTCCGGTTTCCCTTGTATATCCCCAATATACCCCTTTTGCTGGATCAGGGTCGTTTATAGAAAAGAGCACCCTACTTTAAGTAGAGTGCTCTTTATTATTATTTTTTAGGCGTTAATCCTAATTTCTTTAAAATATCTGCCAGTGTACCGCTTTTTGATTTTTCAACAGGTGTTTGTGATTTAGATGCATCTGGACCTTTTTTCAAGAAGTTCTTTTCAACGAAGCGAATATCTTTTTCGTCGACAATACCATCTTTGTTAAGGTCGCCGTCTTTCACAGATAGTCCTTTTTTACTATAGTTGCTAGCGATAATTTCAGCATCTTTTATATCAATTACTTTATCGCCATTTACATCACCTGCAAGGTTTTCATCAAGGCGTGCATAATAATATTGGCCAAGTAGCTTGCCGTCTTTTTCAGTACCTAGTTTCGTAGTTAGGCGGCTTATTAAATGCCCTGGTACTTCTACATATAAGTTGTAGTCGCGTTTATTAACAGGAAGTCCATTTAATTTGAAGTATCCGTATTTATCTAGTGAGCCTTCAAACTTATGACGGTAAGAATCAGTCGCATATACTTTTACGCCAAGCTTTGTATAATCTAACTTTTCATCTAAATATCCACGTTCATTTAAGAATGCACCAGGTTTAATATTTCCTTCTACTAATGAGTTTAAGGACATTACTGAGAATGATTGATCTTGAAGGACACGCATTCTATTTGGCTCTGTTTCTCCTGGTTTCCAGTATACAAACACTGGTGACTCTAATTGAGCAGTTGCTTCATAAAACTCATCGTTTTCTACTTTGAACGTTACATCAATGAACGGGAAATCACCATCTAATCCAGCGAAGTTTTTGTCATCGATAGCACCGCCAACTGTAACAGAGCCTGCTTCTAGCTTCGGTTCATTTACTTTTGCTGTTACCCCTTTTTCAGAAAGAAGTTTTTCAAAGGCAGGATTCAATTTCGCATTTGCAAATTTGAAGTTCTTCTCTAGGAAGTTTACATTAAATTGCCCAGCAACAAATTGTTTTACGTGTTTCGCGTTTAGTGTTACTGTGAACTCGTCATTTTTATATAATTCTTTTTTATCGTAACTAGTTTTTGCATATTGAGCACCTTGCGGGATAAACCAGTAGTTATTTACACCGTTTGGATAGTCAGGACCTGCAGTTGCATAATCGAAAATATATACGCCTGTGTTCATTGGACCTTCCGTTCTGAAGGAGTCAGGTGTAATGCCAACTTTAAAGTCGCCATTTGCATTAATCGGTAAAAACTTATGCAAGTATGGAGAATAGTCATAGTACATAACGCCATTCGCTTCTTGCGTAATGTTTAATCCTTTTCCTTTTAAGTAATCAACGTTTGAATCGTATACATTTCCTTTAATCCATAGTGCTTTTTTGCCATCTTCTACTGTATAATTTTCTTCATTTAACTCGTAAATACCAGGTTTTAATCCAGTTAATTTCACTTCTGGTGGTGTATTATCAATTACAACATAATCACCTTTTACACGTGCTTTCCCAGCTTTATCATAACCGACAAACTCAATTGTATAGTCCCCTTCTGGTAAGTTGATTTTCTCATCACCGATTGGTTTTGCAGGATCATTTGTAAAAGGATACACTTTTCCATTAAAGAATGAATCTAAGTAGTAATACACATCAGTTTTTAGGCCACTCGTGTTTAATGTTCCAATGAAGCCAAGAGCTTTATTTGTTTTGGAATCTTTTACGATAAGATCTAACGTTTCAAGTTCGCTGCTTAATTGGAATGCTCCGTGAACATACGATTCACCGTATGGATTGAATTTAGATGTATCAGTTGAAATTGCTTTTCTTGATAGTATTGCATTTTCAATACCAGGCTCTGATACACGAATAGAGAATGGGATTTGATATGTTTCTTCTTTATTTTTTGTGTTCGTAATATGAATGTACCCTTCATATCGGCCTTGTTTCACACCGGCTGGAACATTAATTTTTGCTTCAATTTCACCTGTTTTGCCAGCATCAAGAGTAATTGTTTCTGGAGCAGAGATTTTTACACCGTTTGCGACAGCATCGTTAATAGTAGACGATGCTGGTGTATAAGAAATTTCTGTTTTAAATTCTTTTTTCTTTTGTTTATTATGATTAGTTACTTTTATATTTCGTTTTTGTTCAAGAGCTTCACCGTCTTTTTGATAAAACTTACCGAATGCAATAGATCCAGTTTCTTCGGGTACTTCAATTACTTCATCATTTACAACAGTTTGTGTCGTATCTAATACTTTAAAGCTTGTTTCTGTACGAACGGCGTTGTAAGCATCTACTCGCCCAGCTCCAACTTCATATACGGAATATTTTTCTTTTAAATCATTAGCTGTGTTCATAAGAGACGCTTTTACATCGAACGGAGAGTAGTCTGGGTGTTCTTGTAAAATTAGAGCAGCAACGCCAGCGATATGAGGAGAAGCCATAGATGTTCCTTGCATACGCTCATAGGAAACAGCGTAGTTTTCACCCTCTTGCGGGTCGTTAATATATTCAGGAACTGTTGAAAGGATAGCGACACCAGGCGCTGTAATATCAGGCTTAATATCATCATTTGCTGTAACAGGACCGCGTGAGCTAAAGTCTGCAAGATGATCGCCTTCTGTTTGAATGTAATTAATTTCATCGAGAGTTAAGGAGGTGCTACCTTGTTCGATTTGAGCTTTTAGTTTTTCACCTTCTTCTTTCGTTAGGCGGAATGCTGGAATGTATTTTGTACTTTCGCCAACGTAGAAAGGAATTTCTCCATCCACATTGTTATAAATAATAACGGCTTTTGCACCTGCTTGTTTTGCATTAGCAATTTTTTCATCAAATGACAGTGTACCGCGTGCAACGAGAGCGATTTTTCCTTTTACATCTTTTTTACTAAACTCGTCAGGCGTACCAATTCCTACATATTCAATAGGTAAAGTTTGTCCCTTGAAATCTTCTATTTTATCAGTGAAGTTTTTGCCGAATAGAATTAGGTTAGGAAATTGTAAGTGTCCAGCATGACCTGATAGTTTCGGTAAGGAAATAGAGCTATCACTTGCTCCAACCGTAATTGCAAATGGTGAAGCACCTGGTGATCCGAGTGTTGATGGATTTGGTCCAGAGTTACCAGCAGCAACGACTGTAACAACGCCTGAAAGCATCGCGTTATTAACAGCGATAGATGTTGGATCAAGAGGATTGTTGCTATCATCACCTAACGATAAGTTAATAACGTTCATACCGTCAGAAATGGATTTATCAATTGCAGCGATAATACCTGAACTATCTCCACTTCCGTATGGTCCGAGTACACGATAGTTATACAGTTCAATGCCAGGTGCAACACCTTTTACTGCTGAATCAGATTGGTTCTTCTTTTGTGCAGAAACGATACCTGCTACGTGAGTGCCGTGGGCTGTGTAGAAGGAAGAACCACGGCTATCAAATTCAGGAGCACCAGATTGTTGCCATTCTGAATAAGTAGTTTCCATTGGATCTGCATCGTTATTAATAAAGTCCCAACCCTTTACTGAGTTTGGGTCTACTTTGCTAGAGTCCTCACCAGGTTTCGCGCGATAGCCTTTATATACGTCTTTTAAGTCAGGATGATTGTAATCAATACCTGTATCTAATACACCAACTTTAATTCCTTTTCCGGTAATGCCCTCACTATGTAACTTATCTACTCCAATTTGCGGGATGCTATCTGTTAGTTTTTGAGGCGCTTTTTGCTCAGCTTGTTTTGGTAAATTTAATTTCACTTCGTAATCTTTCCAAATACGTTTTACAACGCCAATTCGTAACAATTCTTCTACTGTATTTGCTGGTAATGTCATCGCAACACCATTTATCGCATGCTTATAAGAACGTTTAATTTGTACAGACTGGAAGTTTCCTGATTTTACTGATGGGCTGAATTGATAAAGACGTTTTAGTCCTTTTTCGAATTCTTCATGTTCTTGATCAATACGTGCTTTTATATTTTCAGGAGCAGACTGTAATCCTTTTTCTTTTTGTTTTAATTCATTAATCTTTACTGGAGCAGTTTGAAATTCTACGATGATATTTACAGGCTCAGAACTACTCGTATTAATATCTGGTGAAATTGTAAAACCAGGGTTGGCATCTACCGTTTGTAATGCCAGGCGTTGTTCTTTAGAAAGCTTAGATAATATAGAATGAGCATTTGAAGATTCAATTTGGTTAATAGGACTTTCAGCAAGTACATTGAACGGAATAGCAGTTGAAAACAAAACGCCAGCTGTTACAATTCCGGTAACAAAACGATTTTTCTTTTTCATTTATAGGCCTCCGGTAATTTATATTTTTAAAAATTATTTCTCCACGCCAGCTGTTTGCTCAGTATGGAATGTCCAGTTTAGCTGCAGGGAATCACCTTGAAATTTATTTTGATCTCGGTCATTATCTTCAAATGAGAAGAGGACGTGTAAGTAATCTGTTTCACCAGATTTAATACCATCTATTAAGTTATGACGTTCTAGAGACGTAGCGACATCTTCAGGTTTCATAGTTTTTAATTGTGATAGTTTTGTTTCCCACACAATCTCATGATCATCGTTTGGATTAGATGGCTGTCCATCATTTACTAGAAACTTGACGATAATGTGATCACCTAAATCTTCACCGTCATTATTTTGCTTTGCATCTGTAACTTCATATGATGTTTCAAGTGCTACTTTTGCGATATCCAATGTACCTTTATTTTCAAGCTTGAAGTTCCTTTCAATAAAATCACCTGGTTTTAAATCTTTCACATTAACGATTACACTTGGATTAATAGAAAGATCTAGTGTTCCAGCTTGAAATGAGTTACTTGATGTTTCTGAATCACTGAAATAGGCGAATACACCGCCGAATGTAAGGGATAAGCCAAGTGAAGCGGTGATAATTCCCATTCCTACTTTTTGTTTTAATGACATAAGAAAGCCTCCTAGTTAAATTTGTATAGCAACCGTTCGCAACAAGGATAAACAAGTAAACATAGTAGTCCGCTATGAATTGTAGTTACGAAAGATCGATGTTCTTTATTGAGAACAAGTATATGCATATGAATTTCGCATTTCAATAAAATTGTGACAAAAAATATTGAGAAACATTTTTTTATGACAGATTATTTTGTTTTGATTTTAAGTGGAAAATAGCATGAAAAATAGGATAAACATAATAAAATAAAGGTTGAGAAAAAATAATTGGTAAAAATATAGAAGAATAATAAAGCGTTTTCAATGAATATTCGTCAAAATTCGATATTTTACACGGAAATGTGAAGGAAAACTAACATTTTTAAGAAAAAAACGAATGTTTTTTATAAATTAACAAGGATATTGCAGTTTTTCGCAGAAATAGTTAAAGTATAAAAAATTCTGTCATCTAAGTGAGGTGAGCATATTGAGTGTAATAAATTGTGAAGAAGTGAAACGAGATGAGTTTCATACAGAAAAGTACTATGAAAGTTATAACATCTTTGGCGCACATGTTGTGACGGAAGGTGAGATTCAAGGGGTACGATTTACAGTGTGGGCTCCTCATGCGAAAGCAATGAGTGTTGTTGGAGATTTTAATGAGTGGGATTATGAGCAACATAAAATGCTACAAGTGACAGAAGAAGGCATTTGGTCCTTGTTTATACCGCATATTGAAGAAGGAGAAATATATAAATATGCGATTGAAACGTTGGCTGGTGACGTCATTTTAAAGGCAGATCCGTATGCTGTATATGCAGAAGTAAGACCGAATACGGCATCTGTAGTTTTTGATATAAAGGGATATGAATGGAATGATAAAAACTGGACTCGTAAGAAAAAGAAAAAATCGATTTATAAAGAAGCGATGACAGTTTATGAATTGCATTTTGGTTCTTGGAAAAAGAAAGAAGATGGAAAACTGTATTCTTACAGGGAAATGGTAGAAGAACTCATTCCATATGTGGTGGAACATCAATTTACACATATTGAAATTATGCCGCTTGTTGAGCATCCATATGATCGTTCTTGGGGATATCAAGGAACGGGATATTATGCAGCGACGAGTAGATTTGGTACACCGCATGATTTAATGTATTTTGTCGACGAATGTCATAAATATGGAATCGGTGTCATTTTAGATTGGGTGCCGGGGCATTTTTGTAAAGATGCTCACGGTTTATATTTGTTTGATGGCACACCGACCTATGAATATAAAGATAAAGATGTACAAGAAAATCCAGTATGGGGAACTGTCAATTTTGATTTAGGAAAGAGAGAGGTACGTAATTTCTTAATTTCAAATGCGTTATTTTGGATGAGATATTTCCATATTGATGGTTTCAGAGTAGATGCAGTTGCGAACATGTTGTACTGGAATAAAGAAGGACAAGAGCAAAGTAATGAGCATGCTGTTTCATTTTTAAGAGAGTTAAATGAAGCAGTGTTTGCAGAGGATGAAGATTTTCTTATGACGGCAGAAGATTCAACAGCTTGGCCACTTGTAACAACTCCAACGTATGAAGGTGGGCTTGGATTCAATTACAAATGGAACATGGGCTGGATGAATGACGTGCTGAAATATATGGAGTGTGCGCCTGAATATAGGAAACACATTCATGAGAAAATGACGTTTTCTTTGCTATATGCGTACTCTGAAAACTTCATATTACCGCTTTCTCATGATGAAGTCGTTCATGGGAAAAAGTCGTTATTAAATAAAATGCCAGGTGATTACTGGGATAAGTTTGCTCAGCTTCGTTTATTATATGGATATTTCTTTACTCACCCAGGAAAGAAATTACTTTTCATGGGAGGGGAATTCGGACAGTTTGATGAGTGGAAAGACCTTGAAGATTTAGATTGGAATTTACATGATTTTGAAATGCATCGTTATATGCATGATTACTTTAAAGAGCTCATAGCATTGTATAAGCGCTCAAAACCACTTTGGCAGCTTGATCATTCGCCTGAAGGTTTTCAGTGGATTGATGCTAATAATAACGAGCAAAGTATTTTCTCGTTTATCCGCCAAGGGGATAAACAAGAGGATGCGTTAGTTATCGTATGTAATTTTACGAAAGCTCCATATGAAAACTATAAAGTAGGTGTACCAGATTTCGAGTATTATAACGAGATTTTAAACAGTGATGCACAGCAATATGGCGGTTCGGGGCAAGTGAATAAGAAACGTCTTAAGACAATTCTAGAACCGTACCATAATCAAGCAGCACATGTAGAGATTACAATTCCACCATTTGGCGTATCCATATTACGACCAGTGAAGACGAGAAAGGGGAGCAAAAAACAAGATGGCTCAAAAACAAAAGTGCGTAGCAATGTTACTAGCAGGGGGAAAAGGTAGTCGATTAAGTGCATTAACAAAAAATTTAGCCAAGCCAGCTGTTCCATTTGGTGGTAAATATCGCATTATTGATTTTACGCTAAGTAACTGCGCAAATTCTGGTATTGAAACGGTTGGGATTTTAACGCAATATCAACCACTAGAACTTCATAATTATATCGGAATCGGCAATGCATGGGATTTAGACCGAGTAAGCGGTGGAGTCACAGTATTACCTCCTTATGCGGAGTCTTCAGGTGTGAAGTGGTACACAGGTACGGCAAGTGCCATTTATCAAAACTTAAACTATTTAAGTCAATATGAACCAGAGTATGTTCTTATTTTATCAGGCGACCATATTTATAAAATGGATTACAGTAAGATGCTAGATTACCATATTGAGAAAGAATCGGACGTATCCATTTCTGTTATTGAAGTACCTTGGGATGAAGCGAGTCGCTTTGGCATTATGAATACAAATGAAGAAATGGAGATTGTTGAGTTTGAAGAGAAACCACAATTTCCAAGAAGTAATCTTGCATCAATGGGAATCTATATTTTTAATTGGTCAATTTTGAAAGAGTATTTAGAGATGGATGCAAGAAACCCTGAATCTAGTAACGATTTCGGAAAAGACGTACTTCCGCTTTTATTGGATGAAGGGAAGAAGTTAATGGCGTATCCGTTTGAAGGATATTGGAAAGATGTTGGAACGGTGAAGAGCTTATGGGAAGCGAATATGGATTTGCTTCGCGATGAAACATCACTGAATTTAAACGATCGTAATTGGCGTATTTACTCTGTCAATCCAAACGAACCGCCTCAATATATTGCTGAAAAGGCGAAAGTAGAAGAATCGCTTATTAACGAAGGATGCGTCATTGAAGGGGACGTGAAGCATTCTGTGTTATTCCAAGGAGTGACGGTGGAAGAAGGAAGTATGGTGATTGATTCTGTCGTTATGCCAGGGGCTAAGATTGGTAAAAATGTTGTGATTGAAAGAGCGATTGTTGGATCAGAAATGATTATCGAAGATGGAACAATCATTCGTCCAGAAAAGAATGTTGACGATGTAGTATTAATTGCTGAAGGGAAATAGAAAAGGGGGATGAAATGAATGGGAGAAAAAATGTTAGGAATTATTAATGCAACGGGAAGTTTTCCTTCCTTAAAGAAAGTAACAGGGCATCGTTCACTAGCGGCGTTACCGTTTGGGGGCCGTTATCGACTCATTGATTTCATGCTTTCAAATATGGTGAATTCTAGTATTCATAGTGTGGCAGTTTTTACAAGCCATAAAAATCGTTCGTTAATGGACCATGTTGGTTCAGGGAAACAGTGGGATTTAGATAGAAAACGAGACGGACTATTTTTATTCCCGCCAAACTGCCAATGTGACCAAGATGAATTTGGGTCTTTTGCACACTTTAGAAGACATATTGATTATTTTCTAAGAAGCAGAGAAGAGTACGTTGTTATTACGAATAGCCATCTCGTAACAGCATTAAATTTTCAAGCGGTGTTAGAGCGACATATACATACGGCAGCTGATATTACAGAAGTTTGCCATGAAGGGGTTTCGCTTCAAACATACGTGTTAAAGAAACAATTATTGTTAGACTTATTTGAGTCATATAAAGGTGTGGAACAATACAGTTTATTTGATGTAGTGAGAGAAAAGCGCGGGAAATCATTACACATTGCTACATATGAACATACTGGATATGTAGCAATTATTGACTCGATTGAAAGTTACTATAAACATAGCTTAGAAATTTTGCAACCTGCTATTTGGAAGCAATTATTTAAGAAAGAAGCACCGATCTTTACGAAAGTAAAAGATGAGCCACCAACTCGTTATTTAAAGGGTGCAGTCGTGAAAAATACAATGATTGCAAATGGCAGTATTATTGAAGGGGAAGTCGAAAACAGTGTTGTTTCCCGTTCGGTTAAAATTGGAAAAGGTTCAATTATTCGTAACAGTATTATTATGCAAAAGAGCCAAATTGGAGATAACTGTATAATAGACGGTGTTATTATTGATAAAGACGTGAAAATTGGCGACGGTGTCGTATTAAAAGGAAGCGCCGATGAGCCGTATGTTGTAGAAAAAGGAAGCGTACAAAACAGTACGATTAATAGTTATTCCTAAAGAATCAGTGGGGGCTTTTTCCTCCACTGATTAAAGTTTTAATTTAAATGAAAACTCGAAGGGAGGAAGCTGCAAGAGGAGTAATAAAAACTTTTCGCGCAGTGGGACAACAAGTGAATATTTTATTTGCAGTATCAGAATGTGTACCGTTTGTGAAATCGGGAGGATTAGCTGATGTAGCGGGTGCGCTCCCAAAAGAGCTAAAAAAATTAGGAGTGGACGTTCGTATTATACTTCCGAATTATAGTCTCATTCCGCAAAAGTTAAGAGATGGATGTACGTTACATAAAGTAATTAACGTCCCTCTTGGGTGGAGAAATCAATATTGTGGAATTTTAAAAGGTGAGCAAGACGGAATTACGTATTACTTAATAGATAATGAATATTATTTTAAGAGAGATTCTCTGTATGGTCATTACGATGACGGAGAGCGTTTTTCTTATTTCTCAAAAGCAGTGTTAGAGTGTATTCCGCACCTTGATTTTGAAGTGGATGTTCTTCATAGCCATGATTGGCATACGGCTATGGTTAATTTCTTACTTCGTGAAAAGTATCAAGATAACCCGTTATATGAGCGTATTAAAACGGTATATACGATTCATAACTTGCAGTTCCAAGGTGTATTTCCTCCTGAAGTGATGTACGACTTGTTAGAGCTTGGTGATGAATATTTTCATAGTGAGCAGCTAGAGTTTTATGGAAACGTAAACTTTATGAAAGGCGGTATTATTGCTTCGGATCAAATTACAGCGGTGAGCCCGACGTATAAGGAAGAAATTCAATATGAATTTTTCGGTGAGAAGTTAGATGGATTACTGCGAAAATATAATGATAAGCTTAGCGGCATTGTAAATGGTATTGATACGAGCGTATATAATCCAGAAACGGATTCGTATATTAAGGCCCAGTATGATGCAGATTCATTATATGAAAAGAGTGAAAATAAACGCGCCTTGCAGCGTTATTTTGGTTTGCCAGAAAAAGAGGATACACCAATTATTTCAATGGTAACGAGATTAACGAAGCAAAAAGGTCTTGATTTAGTACGTACTGTATTCCGCGAAATAATGGAAGAAGATATACAATGTATTATTTTAGGTTCAGGTGATTCGGAATATGAGCAATTCTTTGAGTGGATGGCATATGAGTATCCGGAGAAGGTAAAAGTTTATATCGGATTTAATGAAGAATTAGCTCACCAAGTGTATGCGGGAAGCGATTTGTTTTTAATGCCATCGCTGTTTGAACCGTGTGGACTTGGACAACTTATCGCATTAGCATACGGTACGATTCCAATTGTAAGAGAAACAGGTGGGTTAAACGATACGGTACATTCTTATGATGAAGAAACTGGAGAAGGAAATGGTTTCAGTTTCACGAATTTTAATGCACATGACATGCTGCATACGATTCATCGTGCAATTGAATTCTATCATGATAAACCAGTGTGGGAGCAGCTTGTAAAACAAGCGATGACTGAAGATTATAGCTGGGAGCAATCGGCTCTTGCTTATAAGGAATTGTATAAAAGTCTCATGGAATAACATGTAGGTGGTGAAAAAATGTTTACTCATGTTGAAAGTTTTAAATCAACTTTTCTAGAAAAGTTAGAGACGATGTATGGTAAAAGTTTTAAAGATTCTACAACTCGTGATCAATATAATACACTCGGCCATATGGTACGTGAGTATATGAATAGTCAATGGATTGCAACGAACGAGAGTTATCGATCCGGAGAGCAAAAGCAAATGTATTACTTGTCTATTGAGTTTTTGCTTGGACGTTTGCTTGGAAGTAACATCTTGAATTTAGGTATTCGAGATGTATGCGAGCAGGGGTTATCTGAACTAGGGATTTCGTTACAAGAGTTAGAAGAAGTGGAAGCAGATGCAGGCCTTGGTAATGGTGGGCTTGGACGCTTAGCAGCCTGTTTTCTCGATTCACTCGCATCTTTAAACTTACCAGGACACGGCTGTGGAATTCGTTATAAACATGGTTTGTTTGATCAGAAAATTGTTGATGGTTATCAAGTTGAATTTCCAGAACAGTGGCTTCTTCATGAAAACGTATGGGAAGTAAGAAGGTATGATCAAGCTGTAGAAGTAAGTTATTTCGGCAGTGTTGAACCGCTAGAAATTGACGGGCGTTTAGAGTTTAGGCATACAAATGCAGAAGTCATTATGGCCGTGCCATATGATGTGCCGGTAGTTGGCTATGAGACGAGTACTGTAAATACACTTAGACTTTGGAATGCTGAACCAGTTCCTTTCCCGCAAAACTGCAAAGATATTTTGAAATATAAGCGTGAAACAGAGGCTGTATCGGAGTTTTTATATCCAGATGATACGCATGATGAGGGAAAAATACTTCGTTTAAAACAACAGTATTTCCTCGTATCAGCAAGTTTGCAAAATATCGTTCGAATGCATAGAGAAAGATATGGTGACCTTCGTCAACTACATGAAAAAATTGCGATCCACATTAACGATACACATCCGGTTTTAGCAATTCCGGAACTGATGCGTATTTTACTAGACGAAGAAAAGTTAGCATGGGAAGAAGCTTGGCACATAACGACGCAGACGATTTCTTATACGAATCATACGACGTTATCAGAAGCGCTCGAAAAGTGGCCAATTCACATTTTTAAACCGTTATTACCGAGAATTTATATGATTATTGAAGAGATTAATGAACGTTTCTGTCATGAACTGTGGGAACAGTATCCGTATGAGTGGGATCGTATTGAAGCAATGGCGATTATTGCACATGACCTTGTGAAAATGGCTCATTTAGCGATTGTCGGTAGCCATAGCGTAAACGGTGTAGCAAAAATTCATACGGAAATATTAAAGCAGCGGGAAATGCGATTGTTTTATGAATTTTATCCAGATAAGTTTAATAATAAGACGAATGGAATTGCTCATAGGCGCTGGCTTATGAAAGCAAATCCACAGTTAACAAATCTCATTTCAGAGGCGATTGGAACGGAGTGGAAGAAAGAACCGATTAAGCTTCAAGAGCTACAATTAGTTCAATATGATGCGAGTTTCCAAGAGAAATTTGCAGAGGTAAAACAAGAGCGTAAAGAGATTTTAGCGGAGCGTATTCATAATACAATGGGGATTACCATTGATCCAAATTCTATTTTTGATGTGCAAGTGAAAAGATTACATGCTTATAAACGACAATTATTAAATGTTCTTCATATTTTATATTTGTATAACCGTTTGAAAGAGGATGCTAGTTTTACATTTTATCCGCGTACTTTTATTTTTGGAGCGAAAGCATCACCTGGCTATTATTACGCGAAAAAAATTATTAAATTAATAAATGAACTCGCAAGAAAAGTAAATAATGACCCGTATGTCAGTCAATATATGAAAGTTATCTTTCTAGAAAACTATCGAGTTTCTTTAGCTGAAGATATATTCCCAGCAGCGGATGTAAGTGAACAAATTTCAACGGCGAGTAAAGAAGCATCGGGAACAGGTAATATGAAATTTATGATGAATGGTGCGATTACACTCGGAACGCTAGACGGTGCTAACGTTGAAATAAAAGACCGGGTCGGTGAGGATAACTGTTTTATTTTCGGTTTAACAGCCGAAGAGGTTCTTCATTACTATCAAAATGGTGGGTATCGTGCAAGTGATTATTATCACCACAATAGGCACATTAAAAAAGTAGTTGATCAATTAACAAATGGTTTCTTTGCACAATCGGGAGCTGAATTTGAAGCGATTTACGATTCTCTCGTTATTCAAAACGATGAATATTTCGTTCTGCGAGATTTTGGTCCGTATGCTGAAAGACAAGAAGCTGTTGGTAGAGCTTATGAGAACCGAACGAAGTGGCTAGAAATGTCTATTTTAAATATTGCACAGTCTGGTCATTTTGCGAGCGATCGAACGATTTTGCAGTACAGTAATGAAATTTGGGGTATCGGTAATGCAGTTAAACAGTTTTAAAGAGGTTGCTATATTGGGAGATATATTATCGATTTACCAACAAAAATGGATATTAATAAATAAAACGAGCTTAATAAAATTAAGCTCGTTTTATTTATTTTGCTTAAGAAAGAAATGGAACAGTGGTATATATGATACCTGCCCCATCATACTCTCCTGTCGCAAAGTATGAAAATGTAAAGAAACCTGTAACCGTAAAAATTACAATAAGAAAAAGTGCGAAGATAAATTTTAACATGTAAGGTCCCCTCATCCAAAAATAACTTCATACATTATTATAGTATACGAATATTTTATTTCCAATTGTTTACTGGTTAAAAATGAGAAGTCAGACATGTTTTGTATGTTGTAATGGAATGATTATTTGTAATGGATTTTGTGTTTTTTGTAAATGTCATGTTGTGATGGACGTGTGCATACTCCCAATCATGATCATTAAAATTTATGTTTCGGGGAGGGAGAAGTGGGACGACATCGAACAAGTTGACGAAACGAAAGCTACTAGCTACTTGTAGTTTATAATAATTTCGAAAAGCGATATCTCCTACTTTTGGAGAAGCGAATGTATAAAGTCCATACTGTGCGAAGGCAGTATTTATACGTGCATCTAATATGTGTAATGTGGCAAGCGCGCCACCTAGACTATGCCCAGTAGCTAGCAGTTTTTTATGTGCTGGCAATGATACGAGCATATCCATAATAGAATCACGACAAGACTCATAAATAGAGAGAAAACCGTTATGGACATTTCCGCCATTTAAAGCATAAGGATAAGGTTTTTGATTGACGAGAGAATCAATAATCCAATCTGGATCTGTTTGAGTGCCTCTGAAGGCAACAATAATTGTATCCTCAGATTCTAATATAAATCCGAACCATTCTGTTGTTTGAATGGCCTTTCCTTGAAACCCTTGTACATATTGAAAACCATCTGGTATTTCGAAAATGCCATTTTGTTTATATTGTTCATACGTTAACTCACAACAAGAAGCTAACAGTATGGCAGTGTCTTTATCAAAGGATAAAGGAGTACGCATTAAGGAAGCCCTCCTTAAGAAAAAGTATAGTTTAATATATGCAGTGAGGAACTTGATTCATTCTTTTGGAAAAAGTGCTTGAACCTACAGCTACGTGAGGGAGTATGATTTTTGTAAACATATTGTTAGGAGGAGTGTAAGATGAGCAAAAAGGAAGGCTGTTCAATTGGTGAGTTTTCAAAGAGAACAGGCACATCAATACGGACACTACAATATTACGATGAAATTGGACTACTTAAACCTGAAAAGAATGTTAGCTCTGGTCACCGTTTGTACAAAGGAAAAGATATATTAGAGCTACAGAAAATAGTGAGTCTTAAAGTATTAGGATATAGTTTAGAAGAAATACGCGTTATGCTGAAAATGCCAAGTTTGAATGTAAATTTAAAAGAAACGTTGGAACAACAAAGAAAAGCCTTTGAAGAAAAGAGAAGACACATTGAAGTTTCGATAAAGGCGCTTGAACGAACAATGGTATGTCTTGAGGAAGATGAAGAGTTGGATAGTGACATATTAATGAGTCTAATTAACAGCATTCAAAAAGAAAACGAACAACGTTTATGGCTTGAAGGATATGTATCAAAAGACTTGGCTGATGGATTATATAATAAGTCGGAAGAAGAGCGCATAGCACTTGATAAAGAGTTTGTGCGTTTAGCAAAAGAAGTGAAAAGGTTATTTGGAAGACAAATTGAGGATTCAGAAGTGCAAAAATTGGTTGATGAACATATGAAGGCGACTCTTAAGTATGTTGGTGAAGAGACAATGTATTCTTTAGGTAAATTAGAGAATGTAGAAGAACAATATAATAATATGATGCCATCTCCTTACAAGGAAGAAGAAGAGACATGGCTTAATGAAGCGATGGAGTATTATATGATTCGAAATGGTATGTATAGCCCTCCGCAGTAAAAATAAAGTGCCATAGTCATAAACTTTAGAGAAATGCCTCCGATGTTTTTTTTGCATTGGAGGCATTTTTTACTCTTTTCCATCTAAAAGGTGAACAAGGCCACCTAATATACTACTTTCACCAGTACTTTATAATGCTGGGCTTGTAAGAGGTTTGAAAAAATAGCCTGTATATATTTGAACGATGATTACCTATTTACTTGTGTTTGTTCGCACTATATACCGAAAATTTCGGGAAACGAAACATATTATTTATCTGTTTGTTTTTGCTTTTTTTTCAAATACTCCGCACGTAATTGTTCAAGTTTCTGCTTTTTATCAAATTTGGCAGGTTTCTGTTTTTCATGGAACTTTGCCACAGCTACCTGACTTTTGGAATCCAATTGATATTTTCCCACTTTGTTCACCTACTTTTCTTGTCTCTAAAGAGAATCTATTCAACAAATATAATATACCTTATTTTCCTGAAGTAAACCTTATTACTTTATTTTAACTGCTTTTTCTCGTTTGTAGACGTAAATTAAAACACCCTTTCACTGCATTACTGCAAGTAAGGGTGTTTTAATTTTATTATTTTATTAGTTGATGGCCATGCCTACATAAGGGCACAGTTTACTCTTTCCCATCTAATAAACGACCAAGTCCACCTAATACACTACCTTCGCCAGTACTTTGCGCTGCTGGGCTTGTAAGGCGTGCTGCTAAGCGGCTAAGTGTTAAGGACTGAATCCAAACTGTTCCAGGACCTTCTAATGTTGCGAAGAATAAACCCTCGCCGCCAAATAGAGCTGTTTTTACTTTACCGACGAACTCGACATCATAGTTAATGTCTTTTGTCATAGCAACGAGACAACCTGTATCAATGCGAAGTTTCTCACCAGGTTTTAATTCACGTTTATATACAGTTCCACCTGCGTGCATGAAAGCAAGGCCATCACCTTCAAGTTTCTGCATGATGAAACCTTCACCACCGAAGAAACCAGTTCCTATTTTTTTCGTAAATTCAATTCCGATGGAAACACCTTTTGCGGCACAAAGAAAGGCATCTTTTTGACAAACTACTTTTCCTTGATACTCTGTTAAATCTACAGGAATAATTTTACCAGGATAAGGAGCAGCAAATGAGACGTGGCGCTTGCCGTGACCTGTATTTGTAAATACAGTCATAAACATACTTTCGCCTGTAACGAGACGTTTACCAGCGCCCATTAATTTTCCGAATAAACCTCCAGATGGGCCAGAACCATCACCGAAGATTGTTTCCATTTCTATGTAATCTTCCATCATCATCATTGCGCCAGCTTCTGCGATCACGCTCTCTTCTGGATCTAACTCAATTTCAACAAACTGCATATCATCGCCATATAACTTATACTCGATTTCGTGTGCTCTCATTTTTTTCACCTCGTATGTAATAGATACTTATATTGTACAGAATTTAATAGGATTAGAATACTTTAGTTTTGTTAATTTTCAAATAAAGTGGAACCAGCCAAAACTGATTATCAGCTCCCGCCAATCAAGCTGCCCACAAATGGCGGGGTAATATATGAATATGGAAATTCAACATTATATTAAAATTATAAAAAAATGGTGGAATGAAAGTGTTCTCATTTGACGTTTTGGATATAGCGTGATATAGTGAAATCACTATTGAGCTACATAATGTGGTACGGAAATAAAGCACGTTGAATTAAAGGCTGTAAGCTTGTTATACATTCATGTCCTTTATATCCACCTTTTCATGTGGATTCATAGTTTCATTTTTATTTAGGAGGTACATGACATGCAAACAGGTAAAGTTAAATGGTTCAACAGCGAAAAAGGTTTCGGTTTCATCGAAGTTGAAGGTGGAGACGATGTATTCGTTCACTTCTCAGCTATCCAAGGTGACGGATTCAAAACTTTAGAAGAAGGTCAAGAAGTTTCTTTCGAAATCGTTGAAGGTAACCGTGGACCACAAGCTGCTAACGTTACAAAAAACTAATTAGCTAGCGATAAAAAGCATTCCGATTTTCGGAATGCTTTTTTTTATTCTTTGGAACTAGATTCATTTGAAGATAATTCACCTTTGAAGGTACGTTCTTCAAAATCATCAAGCATTTGTTCATATTCTTCATGCTCTTCTGTAGCGAAAACTTGTGGGTTTTTCCCGTACATATCCGTACCGATAAAGTTTTCAAAATCCTCCACGTAGCCTACGTTTTCTTCACTATTTACATACATGCCATTATAGTTTTTTGAATCTTGTCTTTCTAAATCAGACGGCGTTTCAGATGTTCCGTAATTTGCGACATCTTGCCACGCATCTTCCGCATCGTACTCAACAGAATTGTCCTCATCATGCTTGTGGAAAGAAGGAGACAACACTTCTTCTTCAACTGGTCGTGTATTCATATTTAACTTATTTGTCGCGTGCTGGATGCATGTTGTAGCAGTCGGCATTGCTTCCAATCTTTCAAATGGAATCTCTTCGCCAGACACTTCGCAAATGCCGTACGTACCCGCTTCTATTTTTTGCAAGGCATGTTTCGTGTCCTCAAGCTGTTTATGCCAAAGTTCAATAAGCCCGAAGTCTTTTTCCCGTTCATATAGCTCTGTAGCCATATCACCTGGATGGTTGTCATAGCTAGACAGTTCTCCTACTGAGTCACGTTCAGAAGCACGATCTGTATTTTCATGAGTTTGTATCGTTTGCTCTAGTTCTTGTTTTTGTTTTTCTAAAATGGATTTAAATTGACCTACTTGTTGTGGAGTTAACATAGTCGTCCACCTTCCTACAATTCAGTTTCTTTACATAGTATGAGCGTTGAGAGTAGGAATTATGAGATGAATTTTAGATATGAAAAAGGAGCCGCATAAGCAGCTCCTTTTATAGAAAGTATCCAAGTAATAATCCGATTCCCATTAGGAAACCGAAGATTGTATTTGTTTTTGCTGTTGCAATCATCGCAGGTACCATTTCTATCGGAATGCTTTTGCCGATAAAGCCTTTCGTCGCTTTAAATGCTTTCGGCGCACTTAAAAATACGATAAGCATCCATGGTGATACGATGCCCACGATAATTAAAGCAATTGTCCAAATGTAGGAAACGATGAACATCGAAGCAAGTACACCAACCGCTCGCTCGCGTCCAACGAGAATTGCTAACGTTTTACGACCGTTTTCTTTATCGCCATCCAAGTCACGGATATTATTCGCTAGTAAAATGGCACCAATTAAAATGGAGCTTGGAATAGATAGTAAAATGACTTCTGATGTTACAGTTCCAGTTTGAATAAAGAATGAAATCCCAATAATAATGACACCCATAAATAATCCGGCTGTCAACTCTCCAAATGGTGTATATGCAATTGGAAGTGGGCCACCTGTATAAAGGTAAGCAACGGCCATACAAACAAGACCGATTGCAGCAAGCCACCAGCTAGAATTTATACAAATATAAACACCTAATAGTATTGCGATGCCGAAAAATCCAAATGCTAAGTTAAGCACTGTTTTTGGCTGAATGCCATCGCGAACGATAGCGCCGCCGATACCAACTGAACCTTCGTGATCGAGTCCTCTTTTATAATCAAAGTATTCATTAAACATGTTTGTTGCTGCTTGAATGAGAAGACAAGCAAGAAGCATCATAAGGAAAAGAGGAAGATGTATTTGATTTATACCTCCGACCTGCATCGAATATGCTGTTCCGATGAAAACAGGTACGAAAGCGGCTGTTAATGTATGGGGACGTAGTAAACTCCACCAGATGCGCCAGCCTGTTTGCTTACTTGGCTTTGGCGCCGTAGGAGAGGAATTCGTTTTGACGTTCATTTCCATGTTGAATCCTCCTTTGGTCACATATTGTACACAACTAAGTGTAGAAAAAGCATCATTTAGTGTCAACGTTTATTTTCTAGGAAGAGAAGGTGAATTTCTCAGAAATGCTAAACGTTGACAGGCCTTTCGTTTGAGGTGTATCTTAAAATCAAGCGTAATTATGACTATTTTTCGCCCATAGGGGGGAGACAATTGTGATTCAAACGAAACAAAAAGGCTTGCAAGAAGTTCTTATTGCAGCTATCAAGCGTGCAACTAACGAAAAAACATTGGTTAGTTTTGTAAAACAAATAGACTGGGTGGATCCGCTTCTGTTCTATGCAGCAGGAAAAAGGATTTCATTCGAAAATAGATGTTATTTTGCAGACCCGGCTCAGCATGTAATATTTGCAGGAATTGGCTCTGTTTTCACTATAGCAAATTCTTCTCATAAGCGCTTTCAAACCGCTTGCGACGAGTGGGAGAAAGTAAAAGAGAATGCATTTGTCCAAAGAGATGAATATGAATTTGGAACGGGTCCGCTTTTATTTGGTGGTTTTTCCTTTGATCCAGAAAAAGAGAAAACGGACCTATGGAAAGAATTTAAAGATACGACATTTTCACTACCAGCATTTTTATTAACTGTAAAAAATGAAAAAGCATGGTTAACGATGAATACATTTGTTTCAGCAACAGATTGTGCAGAAACTCTTTCTAACGAAATGATTTCTTTAGAAGAGAAGATTTTGGGAGAGAGTAAATGTGCGCTAAACGGATCGAAATTGACTGTTATTTCTAAAGTAGAAGTGGATCCGAAAGGCTGGATGAAAGCAATTGAAAAAGTACAAGATGAGATGAAGCAGGGTAACGTGCAGAAGGTTGTATTGGCGAGGGAACTAAAAGTAGAGATGAATCAGTCGATTGATTCTGCTCTTGTTTTAGAAGCACTTCGCATTGGTCAACCGGATTGTTACGTATTTTCTTTTGATTATAAAGGAGCATGCTTCTTAGGAGCGACTCCTGAGAGATTAATTCGCAAAGAAGATGAGAAATTTACATCGATGTGTCTTGCGGGTTCAATCGGTCATGGTCATTCTATAGAAGAAAGTAAGCGAAATAGTAATGCGCTTCTTCATGATGAAAAGAATTTAGCTGAACATGGGTATGTTGTTAACATGATCCGCTCGGTACTAAATGAACATTGCGAATACGTTAATATTCCGGAAAGCCCAGGTTTATTAACAACGAAAAACTTAATTCACTTATATACGCCTGTAGAAGCAAAAGGCGATGCGAGTCTTTTAACAATGGTAGAAGAATTACATCCAACACCAGCTCTTGGCGGGACACCTCGTTTGGAAGCGATGAAACTGATCCGTGATGTTGAATTGTTAGACAGAGGGTTGTATGGTGCACCAATTGGCTGGATAGATGATGAAGGAAATGGTGAATTTGCGGTTGCGCTGCGCTGCGGATTATTAAACGGCGAGAAAGCATCCTTATTTGCCGGTTGTGGTATTGTAATTGATTCAATCCCGCAGCTTGAATATGAAGAAACAAGTTTGAAGTTTAGACCGATGCTTGGTGCTTTGGAGGAATTAATGAAATGAACAATCATATAGAAGCATTATCATATTATTTAGGCGCGTTCGTGGATGAACTGACGCGTCTAGATGTATGTGATGTTGTCATTAGTCCAGGCTCACGGTCAACGCCGATTGCTTTACTAATGGAACAACACGAAGGAATGAACACATATTTACATGTGGATGAAAGATCAGCAGGATTTTTCGCGCTCGGTATTGCGAAAGCAAAAAAACGCCCAGTAGCATTATTATGTACGTCAGGAACAGCAGCAGCGAACTATTATCCAGCTGTATGTGAAGCTTTTCATTCAAGGGTCCCACTTATCGTCTTAACAGCGGATAGACCGCATGAATTAAGAGATGTGGGTGCACCACAAGCAATGAATCAATTTAATTTATACGGTACTTTTGTGAAACAATTTACAGAGATGGCACTGCCAGAAGCAAGTGAAGCGATGTATCATTACGCTCGTATGACGACGCAGCGTATAGTAGCAAATGCTTGTTTAGCGCCGCAGGGTCCTGTTCATCTTAATTTTCCAGTTCGCGAGCCACTTATCCCTGATTTCTCACTAGAAAGCTTATGGGATAAAGGACGTAGTGAATATACAGGAGTAGTTCAGCAAGGAAACGCGGTGATGCCGAGTGAATATGTAGATTCTCTTGTAGGGCGCCTTTCACATATGGAAAAGGGGCTTATTATTTGTGGAGATGATAGTCATGCAGAAATTGCAATGTTTGCAACGCAACTAGCTGAAAAAACTGGCTATCCTATATTAGCAGACCCACTTTCTAATATTCGTAGCGGACACCACGATAAAACGATGGTAATTGACTGTTATGATACATTTTTACGAAATGAAAAGTTAAAAGAAACATGGAAACCGGACGTTTTAATTCGCTTTGGTGGTATGCCTGTTTCTAAATCATTAACGCAGTTCATAAAAAAACAAACAAAAGCAGTTCATATCGTTGTCGATGAATCAGGACAATGGAGAGATCCAGCTCTTGTTGCGACAGAAGTTGTGCAAGCAAGTGACATTGAATTCTGCAAGGCATTAATAGAAAAAATGCCAGTTATGAAAAAGAATGATTGGTCCCTAATGTGGCAACATATAAACGAAAAAACGAAGGAAACGCTTCGTGAAATGGAAACATATGAAACTGCATTTGAAGGAAAGGTTATTACAGATATTGTGCGCGTATTACCAGAAGACGCAACGTTATTTGCGAGCAATAGTATGCCAATTCGTGATACAGATTCATTCTTCTTCACATCGGATAAAAACATCCATGTGATGGCAAACCGTGGTGTAAATGGTATTGATGGAATCATTTCGACAGCTCTAGGAGCAAGCGTTATTTGCGACCCACTTGTATTAGTGATTGGTGATTTATCATTTTATCACGATTTAAATGGACTGTTAGCAGCGAAATTACATGAATTAAATATAACAATTGTCGTTGTAAATAATGATGGTGGGGGTATTTTCTCATTCTTACCACAGTATGAGAAAAAGGAACATTTTGAATCATTATTTGGAACACCAATTGGACTTGATTATGAGCACGTTGTCAAAATGTACGGCGGTTCATTTAGCCGTGTAAATGGTTGGGAGCAATTCCGAGAAGAAGTTCGAAAAGGAACGACGACAGAAGGTTTACACGTTGTGGAAATTTGTACGAATCGTGATGAAAACTTAACATTGCACCGTACGTTATGGGCAAAAACACAGGACGTAATTACTACATCGTTGCAAGGTGAATCAAAATGAACGTAACGCTGCAAGGTGTATCGTATGAATATGAAGTAGTCGGAAGCGGGGAACCACTTCTACTTCTTCATGGTTTTACGGGAAGCATGGAAACGTGGCGTTCTTTTATCTTTTCATGGAGTGAGCAGTTTCAAGTTATTGTAGTGGATCTTGTTGGACACGGAAAGACTGAGAGTCCTGAAAATGTTGCGCATTATGATATCCGAAATGTGGCATTGCAAATGAAAGAACTACTAGATTACCTTCATATTGAAAAAGCACATATACTTGGCTACTCAATGGGAGGAAGACTGGCGATTACGATGGCATGTCTATATCCAGATTATGTACACTCTCTTTTATTAGAAAATTGTACAGCTGGGCTCGAAAACGAAGCAGATAGAAAAGAACGTCGTGAAAAAGATGATCGACTTGCCGATAAAATTGAGCGAGAAGACATAGAAAGTTTTGTATCTATGTGGGAAAATATTCCGCTTTTTGAAACGCAAAAACGTTTAGCAAAAAACGTACAAGAAGCGGTGCGAAAAGAACGACTTGCTAACAATCCAAAAGGACTTGCAAATAGCTTGCGCGGCATGGGAACGGGTGCTCAGCCTTCATGGTGGGATAAGCTGAAAAACTTAAAAATACCTGTTCTTTTAATGAACGGAGAGTATGATGAAAAGTTCTTTCGTATATTAAAAAATATTGAAAAATGCATCTCTGACGCGAAATTTGTCAAAATTGATGGTGCTGGCCATGCAATTCATGTGGAACAACCGGAAAAGTTTGATACAATAGTAAAGGGATTTCTAAAAACTATGCAGTGATGCTTTTTTCAGTTAAGAATGAAGTTACACTTATAGAGGAGATCAGAAATATACAAGGAGGTAGTTGTAATGGCTATTGAATGGGTAAAAGAAGGCAATTACGAAGATATTATTTATTCAACATACAATGGTATCGCAAAGATTTCGATTAACCGCCCTGAAGTACATAACGCATTCCGTCCTAAAACGGTAATGGAGTTAATCGACGCTTTTGCACAAGCTCGTGATGATGCAAATGTTGGCGTTATCATTTTAACAGGTGAAGGTGGACGTGCATTCTGTTCTGGCGGCGACCAAAAAGTTCGCGGTCATGGTGGATATGTAGGTGACGACCAAATCCCTCGTTTAAACGTATTAGACTTACAACGTCTAATTCGCGCAATTCCTAAACCAGTTATCGCAATGGTAGCAGGTTATGCAATCGGTGGTGGACACGTACTTCATATCGTATGTGACTTAACAATCGCTGCAGACAACGCTGTATTCGGACAAACAGGTCCTAAAGTAGGAAGCTTTGACGGTGGATACGGAGCTGGTTACTTAGCTCGTATGGTAGGCCACAAGAAAGCTCGCGAAATTTGGTACCTATGCCGTCAATACAACGCTCAAGAAGCACTTGATATGGGCTTAGTAAACACTGTAGTACCATTAGAAGAGCTTGAAGCAGAAACAGTACAATGGGCACAAGAAATTTTAGCAAACAGCCCAATGGCACTTCGTTTCCTAAAAGCTGCATTCAACGCAGACACAGACGGTCTAGCTGGTATTCAACAACTAGCTGGAGATGCAACGTTATTGTACTACACAACTGACGAAGCAAAAGAAGGTCGTGACGCATTCAAAGAAAAACGCAGTCCGGACTTCGGTCAATTCCCTCGTTTCCCTTGATCAAACCAAAAGCGGAAGCGGCTTGCTTAGAACAAGAGGGCGTTGGAACTCCTGACGTAGAGGCGCTTTTTGCCTCGTAGGAAGGCGTGAAACGACCGACTGTTCTAGCCGCTGTAGCTGGATGAAACCAAAAGCGAAAGCAGCTCGTTCAGAATGTGAGGGGGATGGAGCTTCTGACGTAGAGGCGCTTTTTGCCTCGTAGGAAGAAGTGAAACGACCGACTGTTCTAGCCGCTGTAGCTGGATGAAACCAAAAGCGAAAGCAGCCACCGAGCATTCTAGCTGCTGTAGCTGGATAAGACCAAACCGGAAACAAAACAACTAAGAGACTTGATATCATATCAAGTCTCTTTCTTTCATGAAAGGAGAATGAATGATGGAGACGATGCCAAATTGGTTAATGCAACGTGCATTTTTAACACCAGATCGCACTGCAATTGAAATAGAGGAAGAGAAAGTTACTTTTATGGAGCTGCATGAAAAAGTAGTATCTGTTTGTGAACACCTCACGCATGTTGGAGTGGAGCGAGGGCAAAAGGTGGCTGTTCTGATGAAAAATGGTATGGAGATGATTACAGTTATTCACGCCCTATCTTATGTAGGTGCAGTAGCTGTGCTTTTAAATACGCGTCTTTCAAGAGAAGAGCTACTTTGGCAAATGGATGATGCTGAAGTTGTTTGTTTAGTAACGGATCAAGATTTTGATGCTAAAGATGTTCCTGTTTATTCATTAGCCGAAGTGATGAATGGACCAAAAGAGGAAGCCTCTATACAAGAAGAGTTTTCTTTAGAAGAAGCGATGACAATTATTTATACGTCTGGGACGACAGGCAAACCGAAAGGCGTTATTTTAACGTACGGCAATCATTGGGCAAGCGCAGTCGGTTCGTCGCTTAATTTAGGACTTCGTGATGATGATTGTTGGTTAGCCTGCATGCCGATGTTCCATGTTGGCGGGCTATCTCTTTTAATGAAAAACATTATGTATGGCATGCGTATTTTACTTGTTCCGAAATATGATGCTGATTTTATTCATAAAGCACTTCAAACGAGAGGAGTAACAATTATTTCTGTCGTTTCTAAAATGTTAACTGATTTATTAGAGCGACTTGGGGCAGAGACATATCCATCTTCTTTACGATGCATATTACTTGGCGGAGGACCAGCGCCAAAACCACTATTAGAAGCATGTGTAGAAAAAGGAATTCCTGTATATCAAACGTACGGTATGACAGAAACATCTTCGCAAATTTGTACGTTATCCGCAGATTACATGTTAACGAAAGTAGGATCAGCTGGAAAACCACTATTTCAGTGCCAACTTCGTATTGAAAAAGATGGCGTAGTAGTGCCACCATTTGCGGAAGGTGAGATTGTAGTAAAAGGACCGAACGTAACAGGCGGTTACTTTAACCGTGAAGATGCGACGCGAGAGACTATTCAAAACGGATGGCTTCATACTGGCGACCTCGGTTATTTAGACGAAGAAGGGTTTTTATACGTATTAGATCGCCGCAGTGATTTAATTATTTCTGGCGGAGAGAATATATACCCAGCTCAAATTGAAGAAGTGTTACTCTCCCATCCGGCAGTAGCGGAAGCTGGCGTTGTCGGCATGGCTGACGATAAATGGGGACAAGTACCAGCTGCTTTTGTTGTGAAAAGCGGGGCGGTAACAGAAGAAGAAATTCTTCATTTTTGCGAGGAGAAGTTAGCGAAATATAAAGTGCCGAAGAAAGCATGTTTCTTAAAGGAATTACCACGTAACGCTTCGAAAAAATTGTTAAGACGAGAGTTAAGACAATTAGTGGAGGAGATGTAGGTGGAAATAAAAAAAGCGACACTGTATATAACGGAAATGCCACTCGTAATCCCGTTTGCTGCAAGCTACGGGACTTACGAAAAGCGTGAGAGTATCGTTATTGAATTAGAGGATAAGGACGGGTACATCGGATTTGGGGAAGTCGTTGCATTCTCTGAACCGTGGTATACGGAAGAAACGGTGAAGACAGCGCTGCATGTACTGCAAGACTTTTTAATACCTGATTTATTAAAGGCTGAAATTTCTCATCCGAATGAGGTACCGGGTCTATTTCAACATATAAAAAGAAACCGAATGGCAAAAGCCGGAATAGAGGGGGCTGTTTGGGATTTATATGCGAAGCGTCAAAAGAAATCGTTAGCGACATTGCTTGGCGGAACGAAGTCTGAAATTGAAGTCGGCGTTGTAATTGGGATCAATACAATTCCGGTTATGTTAAAACAAATCGAGAAGTACGCAGAAGAAGGATACGAGCGCTTTAAAGTGAAAATAAAGCCAGAGCATGATTACGAATTATTGAAAGAGATTCGTAAAGAGTTCCCAGGTATCCCGTTAATGGCTGATGCAAACTCAGCATATACATTAGGGGATACGGAGAGGCTGAAACGACTAGATGAATTCCAATTAATGATGATTGAACAACCGTTAGCGGATTACGATTTTCTTGATCACGCGGAATTGCAAAAGAAAATTGAAACGCCGATTTGTTTAGATGAAAGTATTCATAGTTTAGAAGATGCACGCGTTGCGATTACGCTTGGCAGCTGCCAAATTGTGAACATTAAACCAGGGCGAGTGGGCGGATTAACAGAATCAATCCAAATCCATAATTATTGTATGGAACATAACGTACCCGTTTGGTGCGGCGGTATGGTAGAAATGGGGGTTTCACGAGCGCAAAATGTTGCTCTTGCTTCACTGCCGAACTTTACGATTCCTGGTGATATATCCGCTTCTAGTAGACATTGGCAGAGGGATATTATTTCACCGGAAGTGACGCTTGAGGGCGGGAAAGTGATTGTACCGCAAAGTGTTGAAGCTGAGTATAAAGTTGACCGCGAAAGATTGGAAGAAATTACGAAGCAGCGGATTGTTTTTGAGCGGTAAATGGAAGTTTCATTAGGATGCCCGCAAGTAGCGAGAGGATTTTGTCGTTCATTGTCGGTAAGTCGATATATTTCAATAATCGCTGATATAATTTTATTTACAAAGGTTACTTTAACGAGTAGCCTTTTTGTATTGTACAAATTGGATAGACTAGTTTACAATCGAGCGTATAAAAATGGAATGAAAAAGGGGGAGTAAAATGAAACGCATTTCAATTTTAATCGCTGATGATGAGGCGGAAATTGCTGACTTAATTGAGATACATTTAGAAAAAGAAGGGTACCATGTTGTGAAAGCAGCGGATGGGGAAGAGGCGGTTCATATTATTGAAACGCAGCCAATCGACTTGGTAGTTTTAGATATTATGATGCCGAAAATGGATGGTTATGAGGTGACGCGTCAAATTCGCGCGAAACATCATATGCCAATTATTTTTTTAAGCGCGAAAACTTCGGACTTTGATAAGGTGACAGGTCTTGTACTAGGTGCGGATGATTATATGACGAAGCCTTTCACACCGATAGAATTAGTTGCACGTGTAAATGCACAACTGCGTAGGTTTTTTACGTTAAATCAACCGAAAGTAGCGGAGAGTAAATCTGCTTTAGAAATAGGCGGAGTCGTAATTAATCCTGAGCGCAGGACGGTTGATGTGTATGGTGAGCAAATTGAATTAACGCCGAAAGAGTTCGATATTTTATATTTATTAGCGAGTCATCCGAAGAAAGTATACAATGTGGAAAATATTTTTCAGCACGTATGGGCAGACGATTATTATGAAGGTGGAAATACAGTAATGGTACATATTCGTACTTTGCGGAAGAAACTTGGAGAAGATAAAAGAAAGGATAAATTAATAAAAACAGTGTGGGGAGTAGGTTATACTTTCAATGGCTAATATGATGAAAAGTTTTCGATTTAAAATGATTGCCTTATTTGCGTTAAGTATGGTGCTTGCAGCAACTGTAACTTATATAATTTATAAAGGATTGCAGTTGTATTATAAAACGATGGTTCGCTACGAAGAGCCTTTAGCACAATTTAGGTCAATGGTAAGGGAATTTGGAGACATTAATTTCTTTTTAATTTTCTTTATTCCGTTATCTATTATCTTTTTCTTCTTTTTGACAAAACCGTATTTAAAATACTTTGATGAAATTTCTAATGGGATTCATCATCTTGCGAACGGTAACTTTACGAATAAAGTTCAAGTTTCATCAAATGATGAGTTTGGAAATATCGCGCGTGAAATAAATATTGCAAGTGAAAAGTTAAAAGAAGCTGTTGAAAGAGGAGATTTTGCTGAAAGTAGTAAAAGTCAGCTCGTTGTGAATTTAGCTCATGATTTAAGAACACCATTAACATCCGTGTTAGGATATTTAGATTTAATTCTTAAAGATGAAAATTTAACAAAAGAACAAATTAAACATTTCTCCACAATTGCATATACGAAATCGCAAAGACTGGAAAGTTTAATTGATGAGCTATTTGAAATTACACGTATGAATTATGGCATGCTAAAACTGGATAAAAAGCCGATTGATATAAGTGAGTTGCTTATACAGTTAGAGGAGGAATTGTATCCGTTATTAGAAAAACATCATTTAGAAGCTAGATTGAATGTGGCTCCTCATTTACCGATGCACGGTGATGGAAAATTGTTAGCTAGAGTATTTGAAAACTTGTTAACAAATGCCGTTCGTTACGGCTATGATGGACAATTTGTTGATATGAATGGGTATGTTGATAATGGAGAAGTTGTCGTACAAATTATGAATTACGGAGATAGCATCCCGGAAGAAGATTTACCGTATCTTTTTGATATGTTCTATACAGGTGATAAAGCAAGAACTGAGAACCGTGGCGGGACAGGCCTTGGACTATTTATTGCGAAAAATATTGTCGAGCAACATAACGGTACGATTTCTGCTGAGAGCAATGTAGTTAGAACGATATTTGAAGTACGATTGCCAAAAGACGAGAATGTAACAATTTAATGAAAATTTAAACTTTACCCCACTTTTTATTTTAATAGTTTTTTCTATTCTATACGTAAGTTACGTTAAGGAGGAACTAGAAATGAAAAAGTGGGTATTTATTTCTTTTTTTATAGTATGCACAGTATGTGTAGGCGTTTATATATCACCGTTATTTCAAAAGGAAATCGACGTTAAAATTGTCGGGAAAGATGAGCTAGTAAAGGCGGCAAACACCGATGGGAAAGAGATTACGAAGGAACAAATTTATAAGGGCGATTTATTATTAGTTAACAGGGATTACCCAGTAAAAAAAGATAGTATTAGGTCTGATATTATAAATGTAAATCATAATAGTGAATTAGTGAGAGGCTATGTAATATTTGATAGAAATCTTCGTTTATCAAAGGATGTTGTGAAAAAGTTTTTGAACGTTGTCGATGCGGCTGGAAAAGAAAGTGTTAACCATTTTTTGATTAGTAGTGGCTATAGAGATTTCCAAGAGCAAAAACAGCTATATGAAAAAATGGGATCTGATTATGCACTTCCAGCAGGATACAGTGAACATAACTTAGGATTATCACTGGACATTGGGTCTACTCAAAAGAAAATGGAGAAAGCGCCTGAAGGAAAATGGATTGAAGAGAACGTATGGAAGCATGGCTTTGTATTACGTTATCCGAAAAATAAAAGTAACATTACAGGCATTCAATATGAGCCATGGCATATACGTTATGTAGGCTTACCTCATAGCGCAATTATGCAAAAAAAGAATTTCACACTAGAGGAATATTTAGGGTTTTTAAAAGAGGAAAAAGAGATTTCAACTGAAGTCGAAGGTAAGAAATATACTGTTTCTTATTATAAAGTTTCTGAGAATATGAAAGTGAACGTTCCAGCAAACAAGCAGTATGAAATTTCCGGGAACAATATGGATGGGGTTATTGTGACGGTTCAGGAATAGAGAAAAAGCTATCTGAAGTAGATAGCTTTTTTTCATGATTGGCCCCGGTCATATGCCTATCAAGCTAGCGAAATAAATCAATGGATACGAAATATAGTTGTTTTTAAACTAGCAAGTAAAAGTAGGAGTGCTAAAAAAGTTTATTAAAGTGCGATTTTTTTATTAGGTACTTGTCTATGCTTTATCGTTGTTTTATACACAATATCGGATTATAAAAATGGTCACCTTCTTATATCGATGAGATTTAAGAACATTCTTTTTAAGCAGTTGATAAAGGCGTTTGCTTGAAATAGGAACGAAAAGGAATTATTAATTATATAAATTGCTCTATATTTGCACCGAATGAATTAGTTATGAGATTTATTTTAAATGTCATTAAATAATTGTTTTATGCAAATTAATAGTAACAAATATTGATGGTTATTAATAGACTAGTTTAATTATTCTGAATGTTTTACTATTTGAATTGCGAGATAATAAAAGTGTATTTTTATTGTTTTCTGCTGTTATATATTTAGGAGGGAGAATGGTAGATGAAAAAGAAATTTATCAAGGGGATGATTTCTGCTGCATTATTGCTGAGCTTTACTTTACCATCAATTGCTGATGCAAGTATTGAAACGGAAGATGATGGTATTGTAACGGAGTATATCCCTGAAATTAATCTAGGCATTGATTTATCAAAGGTTGATACTTCTGACTTCGATTTTGAAAACTTTGAAAAAGAGTATGATTTTTTAGTAAATGACCCTGTTTTTTTACAACTAGAGGAGGAAGTAAACTAAGGGTTGAATCTGTTGTTGAAAAAAATCCTTTTACTGGCGAATTGGTTGTTAAGCAGGAAATATTGCCGGCTATTGTTCTTGGTGCATTAAGAGTATTAGTTTCAAAAGTAGGTAGAACTGCTGCGGATAAAGCCTGGGCGGTTGCGCGTCCATATGTACAAAAGGCACTCAATTCTCCGAAGCAATATATTTTAGAAGCAGCTAAGGGTGGAATGATAATACAAGTACGTTCTAAAGCTACTGGTAACCGAGTTTTTGCCATAGATTATCATTATATTGATGGAAAAGGTCCTATTTTACATTATCATAGTCCTCCTAATGTCGGTGCACATAAATATTTTAGATAATGTCTAAGGAGCTTATATCTATGAAAAAATATAACTTTGAAGATTCGATTCATATGCATTTATTTTATTACAGGGATATAGAAGAGGTTTTTACATATGAGGCTGTAGCTTATAAAGTATGTAATGAAAATTTATGGGTAGTATATTTTGATATTTCTTACTATAATGATTTATCAATTCATCAATTTTCTAAGTATCCATTCTATGATAAATATGGATATGAAATTCTCCATGTTCGTACAAAAGATCTAGATGAGTGTGAAGGAAATAAATTATTTACTGATTGGTTAATTAATAATTCAATTGTTTAGTTCTAGCCCGCTATTGGCGGGCAGTAAGGCTTCCACCTCAAAAGTTGATGAAGGCTAATCCACACTGATTAAAGTTTCATTTTATAAATTTATCTATCACCAAAAAGCCTATCAATTTAAGTGCTTTTTGGTTTTTTATTTATGACGGAGAAATGTCTTAACATATAAAATTTACGAAATGCTAATGGCCTCCATTATCGGCACTTAAACATTATAACGTTATATTTACTTCTCCCTTTTTTTGTGTTACGCTAAACGTGTGAAAGAGATATAAAAATGAAACTTTAATGTAAGCGTATTCTTATGGCTTCTTATAGAAAAGGGTGGAAGTACAATGACAGAACGATTCGTACTACGTAATGTGAAACGTGTGAACGGGGAAGAGATTGACATTGTAATTGAAAATAATAAAATCGCACAGGTGACGAAAGCTGGTGCTGGTGAGGGTGGAAAGGTTCTTGATTGCTCTGGTACTTACGTATCGAGTGGTTGGATTGATTTACACGTTCATGCTTTTCCAGAGTTTGATCCGTATGGCGATGAAGTGGATGAAATTGGCGTTAAGCAAGGGGTAACGACAATTGTTGATGCGGGTAGCTGCGGAGCTGATCGCATTGCAGATTTAGTAAAAAGTAGAGAACAGGCAAAGACAAATTTATTTGCCTTTTTAAATATTTCTCGCATCGGTTTGAAACGAATTGATGAATTATCCAATATGGAATGGATAGATAAAGAGAAAGTAATAGAAGCAGTAGAAAAGTATAAAGATGTAATCGTTGGGTTAAAGGCGAGAATGAGTAAAAGCGTCGTTTGTGATAGTGGAATTGAACCGCTGCATGTAGCGCGCTCTTTATCCCGTGAAACATCATTACCGATTATGGTACATATCGGTTCAGCGCCTCCTCGCATTGAGGAAGTTGTACCTCTTTTAGAAAAAGATGATGTTATTACACATTACTTAAACGGGAAAGAAAATAATTTATTTGATGAAGAAGGCAAACCGCTACCTGTGTTACTAGATGCAGTGAATCGCGGCGTACATTTAGATGTTGGTCACGGTAATGCTAGTTTTTCTTTTAAAGTAGCAGAAGCAGCGAAGCGTCACGGTATTGCCTTTCATACAATTAGTACAGATATTTACCGAAAGAACCGTATACACGGTCCAGTGTATAGTATGGCTCATGTTCTTTCGAAATTCCTTTACTTAGGTTATCCGCTAGAAGAAGTGATTGATGCGGTTACGAAAAATGCGGCAGAGTGGCTTAAGAAACCAGAGCTTGGCCGTATTCAAGAAGGAGATATTGCAAACTTAACTTTATTTACGGTTAAAGATGAGAAGGTTACGTTAATTGATTCAGAAGGGGATCAGCGCATTGCTGAAAGAAGGATTGATACGAAAGGGGTTGTAATTAATGGGTCATTCATTGAATGCTAAGTACGGATTAAAAAGAGTAATTAATGCGAGCGGTAGAATGAGTATTTTAGGTGTATCTGCTCCTACAGATACGGTAATGGATGCGATGAAACATGGTGGACAAAATTATGTGGAAATTGCTGATTTAGTAGATAAAGCAGGAGACCATATTGCGAGAATTCTAGATTCAGAGGCAGCGGTCGTTGTGAATTCAGCATCGAGCGGAATTGCGCTTTCTATCGCTGGTATCGTTACAGAAGGAAATCGCCGTAAAAGTGAAAGACTTCATCAAGAAGTAATCGCGAAAAACGAAGTGATTATGTTAAAAGGTCATAACGTTCAATACGGTGCTCCTGTTGAAACGATGATTTACTTAGGCGGCGGTAAACTTGTAGAAGTTGGCTATGCAAATGAAGGGAAAGCAGAGCATATTGAAGATGCAATTGGTGAAAATACAGCAGCGATTCTGTATGTGAAATCACATCATGCAGTGCAAAAAAATATGATTTCTGTTGAAGAAGCATGGGAAGTTGCGCAGCGAAATAAAGTACCGCTTATCGTGGATGCAGCAGCTGAAGAAGACATTCAAAAATATGTGAAGTATTCAGATCTTGCTATTTATAGCGGTTCAAAGGCAATTGAAGGACCTACTTCTGGTATTGTGGGCGGTAAAAGAAAGTATATTGAATGGCTGAAAGTGCAATTACATTGCATTGGAAGAAGCATGAAAGTTGGGAAAGAAACAACTTTTGGTTTACTTCAAGCACTTGATGAGTACGGAGTAAAAGAAGATAAGAGCGAGCAAGAAAAAGAATTGCTACAAATACTTATGCCGCTAAAAGAATTAAATGGTGTAAATGTAACGATCGTTCAAGATGAAGCTGGAAGAGCAATCTTTCGAGCTCGTATTCATATTAACGAGAAAGAATTAAATAAATCAGCAAAAGATGTTGTGACTGCATTACGCGAAGGGGAAATTGCCATTTATACACGTGATTACGGAGTAAGACAAGGATTCTTTGATATTGATCCACGTCCACTTCAAGGTGATGACATATATGTGATTGAAGAAAAATTGAGAGAAATTGTAGGGGGAAACTAAAATGACAAACATTCAAAAACGTTTTTATAAAGACCGCGTAGCATTAAATGTATTGGCAAACAATATCCAAAATGCGAAAGATATTTTTGAAGCAGCAGAAGGATATGTAGTAGTAGGTGTTTTATCAAAAGATTATGCAACTGTAGAAGAAGCTGTTACAGCGATGAAAGCATACGGAAAAGAAATTGATGACGCTGTATCAATCGGACTAGGTGCAGGAGATAATCGCCAAGCGGCAGTTGTCGCTGAAATTGCGAAGCATTATCCTGGCAGTCATATTAACCAAGTGTTCCCTTCAGTTGGAGCGACACGTGCAAATCTTGGCGAAAAAGATAGCTGGATTAATAGTTTAGTATCGCCAACAGGAAAAGTAGGTTACGTAAATATTTCTACTGGCCCAATTAGTGCGGCTGGAGAAGAAAAAGCAATCGTTCCAATTAAAACAGCGATCGCACTTGTACGTGATATGGGCGGAAATTCATTGAAGTACTTCCCAATGAAAGGGCTAGCTCACGAAGAAGAATATCGCGCAGTTGCGAAAGCTTGTGCGGAAGAAGGATTCGCATTAGAGCCAACAGGCGGAATTGATAAAGAAAACTTCGAAACAATTGTACGTATTGCGCTTGAAGCAAATGTAGAGCAAGTTATCCCGCACGTGTACTCTTCTATTATTGATAAAGAAACTGGTAACACGAAAGTAGAAGATGTGCGTGAATTATTAGCAGTCGTGAAGAAGCTAGTTGATCAATATGCGTAAGAAAATTGCAGCGTTCGGCGAAGTAATGATGCGCCTGCAAGTACCTGGATATGAATTGTTGTCGCAAGCTAACACGTTAAATTACTCATTTTCAGGTACAGGTGTGAACGTTGCAGCGGCACTTTCTCACTTAGGACATGAAGGGCTTCTTATTTCAACTTTACCGGAAAATTCGGTTGGAGATGCAGCTGTATCTTACATTCAAAAGTTAGGGATTCAAACTTCTCTTGTTTCAAGAGGCGGTAAATATGTAGGTATGTATTTTTTAGAAAATGGATTCGGTGCACGTGCAAGCCGCGTTACGTATTCGAATCGACTAGAAAGTAGCTTCAATACGGCGTCTGAAGAGATATACCAATTTGAAGAAATTGCTAAGGAAATTGATATCGTTCATTTTTGCGGTATTACACTTGCGATGAATGATACGGTGCGCCATCATATGAAGTCTTTAGCGAGAGCAGTTAAAGAAAACGGAGGAACCGTCGTTTTTGATTGTAATTATCGTCCATCACTTTGGGGAGAAGACGGATATGAACAGGCAAAACCGCATTATGAAGAAATGCTGGGACTTGCTGATATCGTTATGATGAACGAAAAAGATGCAATGTTTGTTTTAGGAATAAAAACCGAAGAAACGGAGCGAGAGGCGCAACTTGTTGATCTTATTCCAAGGGTAGCTGAAACGTATCATATCGCTACAATCGCTGGTACTCATCGCTCTATTAACAGTGATAATACACATTCGCTTCGCGGGTTTATATGTAAAGATGGAACGTTCACTTTTGCAAAAACACTTACGTTTTCTGTATATGATAGAATAGGTGCTGGAGATGCTTATACGAGCGGAATTATTCATGGCGAGATAAAGGAGTTCGCACCAGAGAAAGCTGTTTCATTTGCGTCAGCAGCTGGAATGCTAGCACATACAATCGTCGGTGATACGCCAATGTCATCAGAGAAGGATATACTTCGGGCAATGACGGCATCAGTAGGTGATGTAGAAAGGTAGTGGGTGTAACGGTGAACGTAACGAGAAAAAAAGGACCATTATATTTGCAAATAAAAAATATTATTCGTGATCGAATATTGCATGGTGTATATGCGATTCATACGAATATTCCTTCCGAACCGCAGTTAGAAGAAGAGTTCAAAGTGAGTAAAATTACAGTGCGAAATGCGATTAAAGAACTCACTCAAGAAGGATATTTGGAAAAGAAAAGCGGTAAAGGAACGAAAGTCATCCGCAATACTTCTGCGACAAAACTGTCAAAGGGTAAGAAATTTACTGAAGTGTTAGTGGAAGAAGGATATAAAGTACAGAAGAAATTGCTAAAAGCAGAAATTGTGCAGAATGAAGAAGGAACAGTGCCATTTCGATTATTCGGTAAGGAGAGTTTTCGTATTGAACGTTTATATACGTTAAATGATGCACCGTACATTCATTATACGCACTATTTCTCAGCAGGAATGGCAAGTTCAGATTTATCGGATTTTGACTTGCAATCGCTTTATGATTTAGTTGAAGACCGAGGTATTCATTTAGAAAACTTCAGAGATGAATTCGCTGTTGGACTCGCGCCTATTTTCGTTGCAGAAGCGCTAGGTGAAAAAGAGGGGACAGCGCTATTAAAACGCATGCGTTATTCTTACGATGAAGTTGGCGAAATAATTGAATATAGCGAAGGCTACTACAATACAGAAATGCAGCATTATGTAGTGAATTATGACGTATAAAAAAGAGGGGATTTTCCCTCTTTTTTTATAAAGTAAGGAGAATGGGAGATGGATATATACTTATTAATCGTCACGTTACTTGCAATTGCGATTGTTATTTTAGGGGTATCATGGTGGAAATGGCATGCATTTATTAGTTTAACAGTTGCGAGTTTGTTTTTAGCTATCATGTCTGGACTGAACTTAACGAAAATAGTGACTGCCTATGAAACTGGTGTTGGTAGTGTACTAGGGCATTTAGTTGGTATTTTAGCTCTCGGAACAATTTTAGGGAAAATGATGTCCGATTCAGGGGCCGGCATGCAAGTGGCAGATTTCTTTATTCGATTTTTCGGTGTAAAGAAACTACCGTGGGCTATGTTATTTGCAGGATTTGTTATAGGGATTCCAGTATTTTTTGAAGTGGGGATCGTTATTTTATTACCACTTGTAATTTCCATTCGAAAAACGACGAAGCAAAATATATTATTAATTGCGTTACCTGTCATTGCAGGATTATCTATTGTTCACGGGCTCGTGCCACCACATCCAGGGGCGATGACAGCAATCGGTATTTATAACGCGAACTTAGGAAAGGTACTTTTATATTCATTAATTATCGCGTTACCAACAGCCATTATCGCAGGACCAATATTTGCAAAGTGGGTACATAAAAGGGTTATACCTGAAAATGAACCAGAGCTTATTCGAGTTACGACTGTATCAACTGATTTACCGAGTCGTAAAGTTTCATTCTTTATTATTTTATTACCAGTTGTATTGATGATTTTATCGGTCGTTGCACCATATATTTCATTATCGAAAAAGTTGACTGAATTTTTTGTTTTCATAGGAAGTCCAGTAATCGCCTTACTTATTTCATGTTTCGCAGCATTTTATTTACTTGGTATCAAACAAGGAATTAATAAAAAGATGATTAAAAAATTAACAGACGAAAGTTTATTACCGGTCGGTTCCATTATTTTAATTATCGGTGCAGGCGGTGGATTTAAACAAATATTAATTGAAAGTGGCGTTGGAACGGCCATTGCGCAAATGGCAGAACATATATCGTTATCACCAATTGTATTAGCTTTCATGGTAGCTGGATTAATTCGAATTGCAACAGGTTCAGCGACAGTAGCATTAACGACAGCAGCAGGGATTGTTTCACCAGTTATTCAGCACATGTCTGGTGTGAATTTAGAGTTGCTTGTTATTGCAACCGGTGCAGGATCATTAATGTTTTCTCACGTAAATGATGCAGGGTTCTGGCTTGTAAAAGAGTATTTAGGTTTGACGGTGAAGGAAACATTTAAAACGTGGACGGTACTCGAGACATTGTTATCATTTATTGCATTTGGTTTTGCGCTTGTGTTGAATATGTTTCTTTAGGAGAGGAGATCAGATTTAAACGAATAAAACCTACAGAGGAAATGTAATTTCTCTGTAGGTTTTATTCGTTTTTTGTGCTTTCTATTACTTAATGGAACGGACATACTGATCTTCTCCATCGTCTTCGACAAAGACTCCTAGCTCATTCAAATCTTTGCGTAAATGCTTCTTTTTTTTAGAGTTTCCTTCTCGAAGGGCATTGCGTCTTTCATACAAAATAGTATTTATGCTTTTATTAAATCGCTCATCCTCTAATTTCCATAAGCTATACTCATGTTTATAAGGATCTTGTTCCACCCAGGGGAAGCCGTGCATTAAGAAAGTATCTTTAATTTTGCTTGGGGTAATGTCAGATGTTTCACGTAACCATTCGCGGTCTTCTTGATCAATGATAACCACTTGACGCTTATCTACAAAAACGGCTTTTACATTTAATCTGGTGATTTGTTTCTTTTGATCGTCCTTATTCACGTGAATGCTTTCCGAAGTAATGTTCATTTTTAAAGCTTCACTATAAATAATTAAAGAAAATAAAATTCCTGCAATAACACCAATTAGCATGAGGATAATAGGAAGCCAGAAGGGATTAATAAAATTTAAAAGTTCTATAATTTTTGAATCAGAAAAGAGAGGAATCTTTTTTATAATCTCTATTAATTTAGGTGAAAAATATCCAATAATTCCTAAAAGGATTGGGCTTACTATAGCAAGTAATTTTTCTAAAAAACCTAATCCAATGACAGATGCCTTTTTCATGTGTAGTTCATCCTTTCATATATATTTTTTTAATCAAGGCATGTTTTAAACAGTGAGTTTCTTCACCATTTTTATGAGCTCATCTGAGTAATTTTCTATGGATATAGATGAATTTGCCTTCAGCATTCTTTCTTCGATTGCTCCTAAAATAAATGAAGCTAATGTGTCGGTTTGGAAAGAATCGGAAAACACGCCATTTTGTTGACCAGTCTTCAAAATATCTAATAACATCGTTCTAAGAGCATCCTCCTCTTCGTCGTCTTCGATTCTGTAATAAGGAACGTTCTCTTCATTTCTTGCATTAAAGACAATCTCAATTAAGGCAATATTATTTTTGTAATGAGTTTCTTGATAAGCCAAATGCGCTTCAATAAAAGCCTCTAGTTTATTTATTTCAGATTGAGCTAATAGCACTCGATTACTAATAAATTCATGTTGCTTGGCAACTAAAAATTGTAATGTGCGATTCATAAGGTAAAGCTTATCATTAAAATGATAAGAAATAAGTCCGGTACTAATCTTAGCCTTTTTTGCTACCTTCGTTAAGCTTAAGTTGTTATATCCAACCTCTTCTAATGTATCAATACATGCAAGAATAATTTGTTCACGCCTAGCCTCTGCAATAAAAGAATCAGTCACGCTATTCAACTCCTAATTTATATGATTTGAATGTATAATCAAAAAATTGATTGGTCGTTCAATTAAATATTAGTAAGAAATTAAGAGTATGTCAAATGTTTTATGCTTACATCTGGATAAGGCTCATTCGCTTTTTAATAAAGCCCAATTCCTAAAACAAGCCCGTTTTTAGGTAAGCCAAGCTTCTTATTCGCCCTGAAAACATAATATAAATGGAATCCCCTCATTTAGAGCAAGGTGAACTTGTTATGAATGATACTAAAGGAGGAATAGGGTAATGAGCGAAAAGTGTGAACACAGACATGATGATTGTAACCGCAGACATGGTTGCGGAGGCGGTTTTGCGCTTCTAATCGTATTGTTTATTTTATTAATTATCATCGGTGCTAGCTGCTTCGGCGGAGGCGGCGGTTGTGGTTATGGTGGTTACGGCGGTTATGCTGGCGGCTACGGCGGATATTGCTGCTAATTATTAAAAACTATTGAAAATAGCCTTGTGCATATTGCACAAGGCTATTTTATTCATATTTTTATATGCTGTGATAATTTATTAATGTAAAGAGAACGGATTAAGAAGAAGAAAATGATCTCGATAATCCCGAAAAAGGTGAGTACGATACATGTCTCTTTTAATAAGGAGAAAGAAAACATGCTTTGTAAAAACTTAACTGCAAATAATGTGTGAACACCAGCAACGACATAAGGAACGAAAAATAAAATTCCTAATTGAATCGTTGCAGAGCGAAACATTTCTGATTCAGTTAAGCCAAGCTTTGTAATCGTAATATACTTTTGTCTTTCAGTTGTTAAGTCATTATACATACGGAAATATAAAACACTAGCTGCTCCGATAAAGAAAATAAAGCCGAGAAATGCCCAAATAAAGAATTGAGCGACTGCATTTCCTTTACTATGAACGAGTTCATCCGTAGCTGTATAAATATAAAATGGTTTAATGAAATCTTCTTCATTTTTATGTGCTTCATACAAGGTTTCTGCATCATGATTTAAGCTTTTTAATATATTTTTTGTTGGGACAATTGCATTTTCCCAATTTTCCACGAAGTAGTTATAGACTGTAATTGTTTCAATATGAGGAATCATATTTTCAATTACTTCATCTTGCATCACAATTAAGTGAGGTAATGCAAAGGGAGGCTCAATTCCTCTATTAATAAAACCTTTAATTTGAAATTCCTTTTTATTAGAGCCGAGTGTAATCGTGTTCTGCTTCGCAAATGGGTTAGACACGAGATTTAATAACACTGGTGAATAGCGAGAAATATTATAAACTTGTGAAGAATCGAGAGTGATTTTTGGTCTGTTTAATTGCTGTGCTATTGCGTTATAATCACTCATTTTCATAATGGCAATTGATTCTTTTGAAGCTGTATCTTTTAAAACGGTAAACTTATATTTGTCATATTGAAAATTAGCATTTGTAAGTTCAGTTTCAATCGTAGTAATATGCTTTTGTTCAAATGCATTAACACCTTCTGATGTATAGGTGAATGGTATTGGATATCGTTCTAGTATGGGTGCTTTCGTATTATTGTTTGCAGCAAATAACCCGATAATAATTGTAAATGCAAGTGCAGATAGCATAGAAACAATAAAGAGTACATTAATATTACTGCGTGTACGAGAAACTAAATCTGAAATCCATAACATATTTATTTGTTTTAAATAAAACTTTCTTCGTTTCTTTAAAATATAGATAAAGAGAAGAAATGTTTGTGAAAAAAATAAATACGTCCCAACTACTACAAGCGGTAAAATAGATAGCATAATTAAGAATACAGATCCATTTTGTGCATTTTTTTCCGTTATGTAGCCTTGCGGATAACCAGCAATATAATAGCATAGTCCTAAACAAGTTAAAGCAAATAGTGAAATCAGTATAGATGGTTTTTTTTCGCTCTTCTCTTTGTTAACGCCCTTAATAAGCTTCGTTGTTTTTCGAGTACGAATAAACATTGGTGTAAATGTAGAAACGATTAAAAATAAGATAATAAACGTTACGGTTGTAACGATAATCGCTTCTGTTGGCCAATATAAATAGAGACCTTTCGCGTTTGTTAATTTCGAAGTGACTAATAAGAAAAAGTTAGAAAATACAAGTCCACCTTGAATGCCGATAAAGATAGACAATATCCCGATTATCATATTTTCAGTAAATAACAGTCTCTTTAATTGTCTCTGTGAGATACCGAGAATGGTGAGTATCCCGAATTGGTGCTTCCGTACATTTAAAAATGTTCCAATTGAATATAAGAGAAAGAAGAACGAGAACATAACAATCACAAGCTGTGCTGTACTAGCTAAGTTCATTAGAGGATCACGTTCTTGGAAACTTTGTACACTTTGTAACCGCGGGTGATACGCGTATACAGTAAATGAAAAGAAAACCATGATAGAAAACGCACTACTTACAAAGTAGGCGAAATATGCTTTCGAATTACGTGAGACATTTTTAAATGCGAATTGCCAAAATGTCATCCACGTCTTCCTCCTAATAATGCTAAAACATCTAATATTTCTTGATAAAATTTCTCACGGTACAATCCGCGGTGTAGTTCATTGTAAAGCTCTCCATCTTTAATGAAAATAACACGGTTACAATAACTTGCTGCAAACGGATCGTGCGTAACCATTAAAATCGTTGCATCTTCTTCTTTATTTAATTTCGTAAATAGCTCCATTACGTCAATTGCCGCTTTTGAATCTAAGTTTCCTGTCGGTTCATCGGCAAGTAGAAGTGAAGGATGATGAATGACAGCACGTGCTACTGCGGTACGCTGTGCTTGTCCCCCGGAAACTTCAAAAATACGCTTGTCCAAAATATGATCAATTCCAAGCTTTTTTGAAATGTTATCAAGCTTTTCATCCATTTCTTTTAATGGAACATTATCTAATGTTAAAGGTAGTACGATATTTTCACCGATTGTTAGTGTATCTAGTAGGTTAAAGTTTTGGAAAACAAATCCTAACTCTTGGCGGCGGAAAATAGCTAACTTCTCTCTACGAAATGTGTGCGGTTTTTTTCCGTTAATCACGACATCACCAGAAGTCGGAGAATCGATTGTAGAGATAACGTTTAAAAATGTAGATTTCCCGCTACCAGATGGTCCCATAATGGCAACGAATTCACCTTTATCCACGTGTAAATTTATATTTTTTAAAGCAGTATGAGGGACTTTTCCCTCATATACTTTTGAGACGTTTTTTATGTGTAATACTTCTTCCATAGTAATCACCTTTCTACTTTTTAAAACTTAATGTGTTGTGATAATTTTTGCATATAAAAGGAACGAATTAAAAGGAAAAATAAAATTTCAACTGTTCCAAAAATCATAAGTACGACTGTAATTTCAGCAAAGAACGAGAGATGTAATATTTCTTGTAGCATCTTTGTCGCAAACATCGTATGGATTGATGCCATAATGTAAGGCACGAAGAAAAGAATCGCAAGCTGAATTGTCGCTGAACGTTTCATTTCAGTCTCAGTTAAGCCAATTTTCGTAATCGTTATATATTTTTCTTGCTCATTTGTTAAATCTGTATACATTCGGAAGTAAAGAACACTACCAGCACCGATAAAGAAAATAACACCTAAGAAAGTACCAATTAAGAAGAATGAGGCAACATTTAGTTTTTTCTTATATAGAGAATCGCTCGCTTCACTTGCATGGAAAGGTGGGTGCTCTGCTTGAATTGCTACATTATCGTTATGGATTTTTGTTATAAACGATGAACCGATATTATGTGCTTTTTCCCAATCTGTAACTTTGAAGTTATATACACTCATTTGTTTGGAAACTGTGGATAAGGCTTCTACATTTTCATCAGATAGTATGAGTAATTGGTATATTAAGCTGTTTGGGAATGGGCTATAACTTTTATATTCTTTCACTTGTAGTTGTAAATTGTTTTGAGTAAGTGTAAGAGTATTTTTCTTTTCTTCATTGTGAAGTGTTCCAATAACTTGATCATCTAAGTCTTTCATAAGAATATAAGATTCATTCTTATTTACCGTGAGTTTTTCCAAATTTAATGCTTTAGCAAGTACATTATAGTCACTTTGTTTAATTGCGTAATAGAGCTGCGTGTTATCTTCAGCTGAAGATACCTCATATATATCCGTTTTAAATTTTGTATAAGTAAAGTGCCCTTCATTAAATTTCTGCTCTAACCAGTTTAAATGTTCATCAGCTAATGTATTTTCAGTATGCGATAAATACGTAAACGGGAAAGGGTTTTGTCTAATTGCATCAAACTTTGTAAATTTCCCAAAACCGTATAAGAATGTAATCATTGTAAAAGCGAGTGTTGATAGCATCGCTACAATAAAGAGCATGTTAATGTTTGTCCGAATGCGCGCTGCTAAATCCGAAATCCAAAGCATATTAATTCGTTTCATATAAAACGTTCTTCGCGTTTTTAAAATACGAATAAGTAAAAAACTAATTTGTGAAAAGAAAAAGTATGTTCCAGCTGCAATAAGCGATGGGATGACAAATATACTAGAGACGGCGTATAAAAGCCCAATGATGTCACCTAGCGACATAAAATACAACGGATTTGCGGCTAACGCATATCCACATATTAAACACGTCGCACCAAATAGAGAGATGAGCACGGATGCTTTTCTTTCTTTTTGTTGTGTTCCTTCTTTTAAAAGACGTACGGCTTTTCTCGTACGAATGAGCATCGGTGTAAAAGATGATACGAGAATGAAGAGCCCAAGAAAGATGATGATAGTTAAAACGATAGCACTTGTAGGCGGATATAAATATAAACCAGGTACGTGTGTAATTTTGGCGGTAACTAATAAAAAGAACTGTGAAAAGACAACTCCAAGTTGAATGCCAAAAAATATAGAAAGAGCACCAATTAACATATTTTCTATAAATATGAGTCGCTTTAATTGTTTTTGAGATATGCCAAGTACTGTTAAAATCCCGAACTGTTTTTTTCGTACTTTTAAAAAGGTCCCGATTGAATACAGTAAAAAGAAAAATGAAAAGAACACAATGACAACTTCTGAAATTGTCATTAATATGTTCAGAGAATAATTCACGTCTGTCATATGCAATTTAGGATGAAATAAATAAACTGCAAATGAGAAAAAGATTGCGATGGAGAACGCACTGCTTACAAAATAGGCGAAATAAGCTCTGGCGTTCCGCGTCACGTTTTTAAATGCAAACTGCCAAAATGTCATTCACCTGAACCTCCTGATAGGGTGAAGATGAGAAGAGCATAAGAAATACTCTTTTCATCAAGTTTGTTTTAAATATTTTGTCCACTCGTGTATTGTGATAATTTTTGCATATAAAGTGAACGAATGAATATGAAAAATACGATTTCAACGAATCCAAAAATAATAAGAACGGCTGAAACCTCTTTGAACAGAGATAAACCAATTACATCTTGTAGCATTTTTGTTGCAAACATTGTATGAATGGATGCCATAATGTACGGAATGAAAAATAAAATACTAAGTTGAATGGTTGCAGATCGTTTCATCTCTGTATCTGTTACACCGATTTTAGAAATCGTTATATATTTCTCTTGTTCGTTCGTCAAATCCGTATACATTCTAAAGTAAAGAACGCTACCAGCTCCAATGAAGAAAATAACTCCTAAAAATGTCCCAATTAGGAAAAATGCAGCACTGCCTGATGTTATTTTGTATAACGATCCTGCTGATTCAAAGGAACGAATAAGAGGTCCTTCATACTGGGATTTATTTCGATCTTTTTGCACTTTTTCTATAAAATTATCAGCAATTTCATATGTCTGTTCCCAGTTTTGAATTTTGTAATTGTATGCTGATATATGCTTTACGGTGCTAGGTAAGTTATTTACGATAACATCAGGCAAAACTATCGTTTGATATGAAAAGCCAGATGGAATTGCATTCACATGCTCATAGCCTTTCACTCGTAATTTCGTATTTGTACTAGAGAGTGTAATGTAATCTCTTTTGTAGCTTTGCTCAAATTCGTTGAATATGGTGTTATAAGATGTCCCTGTTAGCACATATGCTTCGTTATCATCCATAAATAGTTGTTTCATTCGTAAAGAATCTGCAAGTTTGTTATAGTCACTTTGCTTAATTGCGTATACGTCATTATAAATAGCTATATCTTTATCTTCTTTTAGTGGTGTTTCATATATATCAGCTTTTATTTTTTGATAGGGGAAATGCTCTTTGTGTAATTGTTGCTCAAGCCAATTTAAATGCTCTGTAACAAAAGGGTTCGCATCATAAGAAAAATAAGAAATTGGAAAAGGAGAAGTTCTATTCACCTCTAGCTTAATAAATTTCCCGAATCCATATAGAAACGTAATCATTGTGAAAGCAATTGTAGATAGCATCGCTACAATAAACAGCATATTAATATTCGTTCGAATACGGCTCGCTAAATCCGAAATCCAAAGCATATTAATCCGTTTCATATAAAACTTCCTTCTTTTCTTTAAAATATAAATAAGTAAGAAACTAATTTGTGAAAAGAAGAAATATGTTCCAATTGTAACAAGCGTTGGGATAACGAAAATACTTGAAACCATATATATAACACCGATTTGCGGGCTTACTGATACGAAATATTTAGGATTTCCAGCTAACGCATAACCACCAAATAAACAAATCGCACCAAATAATGAAACAAGTATGGATGGTTTTCTTTCTTTTTGTTTTCCACCATTTGTTTTTAAAAGGTGTACTGCTTTTTTTGTACGAATAAGCATTGGTGTGAATGCAGATACAATGATAAAAAGACTAAGGAAAACAATGGTTGTTAAAATAAACGCGTTAGTAGGCCCGTATAAATATATTCCTGGAACATGGGTAAGTTTGGCTGTTACTAATAAGAAAAATTGAGAAAAAACAACTCCAAACTGCATGCCGAAAAAGATAGATAAAATCCCGATTAACATATTCTCCATAAAAATAAGACGATGTAATTGTTTTCTCGATATTCCTAAAATGGTCAAAATACCAAATTGTTTTTTTCTAACTTTTAAAAAAGTACCAATGGAATATAGTAAAAAGAAGAAAGAGAAAAATACAATTACTACTTCTGAAAATATCATTAATCCTGAAATTTCAGAGGTCATGTCAAAGTTTTGTAATTTCGGATGGAATAAGTAAACAGCAAACGAAAAGAACACAGCAATGGAAAAGGAGCTACTTACAAAGTAAGCAAAATAAGCTCTTGAGTTGCGCGTGACGTTTTTAAATGCAAATTGCCAAAATGTCATAGATTATACCTCCGGCTAGAAGATATAGAAGCAGTTGTATTGCAAAAAATGTATGAGAGTGAGTTCTCATACATTTTGCTTGCATATGTTACGATCATGCTTCGGTCACCTTCTCCGTATGTTCTGCTTGATTATTTGCAGCGTTGTGGAAGATGATTTTAATCGTCGTTCTTTTACCAACTTCAGAATCTAGTTTGACAGAGTGACCTAAATAATCACAAATTTTACTTACAATATAAAGGCCCATACCAGTAGATTCTCCGAATGCGCGACCGTTTTTCCCAGTGTAAAATGGTTCAAATACTCTTCGAATATCTTCTTGCGGAATACCAACACCTTCATCGCGAACTTCTAAAATAATATCTTTTCCGTTTCGGTAAGCAGATAAGAATACCTTCTTTCCGCGTTCCCCAGAGTAACGAACAGCATTTGTCATTAACTGATAGATGATAAATTTTAGCCATTTCGCATCAGAAGCAACTTTTAAATCAGAATGGACTTCTAAAACAGGGAAGACACCATTACGAATGAATAGTTCTTTTAATCCGTTAATATTTTTTGTTACCGTATCTTTTAATGAAATCGTCTCGACATGGAAATCTTCATGGAAGTTATTTAACCTAGCCATGTATAAAGCCATATCAAGTCCTTGGTTTAGACGCTCTAATTCTTTTTTAAACTTTGGAATTAAATGCTCGTCTTCCATTTCTAGCACCATAAGCTGCATAACAGAAACAGGTGTCTTCATTTGATGTACCCAATGGTTAATGAATAATTGATGTTCTTGTTGTTTTACTTCATACGATTGTAGTTCTTTTTGGAATAAACGGTACTGCGTACGTACGAGTTCATTGACACCGTGAGGCATCGGAGCAGTTGCTCTTTCAATAAACGCATCTTCCATTTTTTCTGGTTGCTCACTTAATCTATGGTACATTCTACGATTGCGAACGTAACGATAAGCGAGGAAACAAATAAATAAGTATAGGCTTAAAACGACGAAGTAAAATTTATTATTTTGAAATCCGTCTACTGCATCATAAAGAACGAAAATGATACCGAAGTTTAATACGTACAGTAGAAAAAATGCAAAATGATCACGTAAAAATAGCTTCATGCTTATTCACTCCAAGTTGCGTTAAAGCGATATCCAAGTCCACGTACTGTTTCAATAGAGTTTTCAATGCCAAGCTCATTAAACTTTTTACGAAGACGTGTAATGTTTACGTTTAATGTATTTTCCTCAACGAAACTTTCGTCATCCCAAAGCGCAGCTAATAAATCTTCACGGCTCGCTGTACGAGGGAATTTAGATAATAACATTTCTGCTAAAATTGCCTCTTTCTTCGTTAAAAGAACTTGTTCAGATCCAAAATGAATTTCTGGACGTTCAGGGAATAGTTTTAAACCTTCTACTTCAACGATACGTTCAGAAATATTTGGTGCATAATCACCGTAAATACGGCGTAATTGTCCTTTAATTTTTGCCATTACAACGTCGTAGTGGAATGGCTTTGTAATGTAATCATCCGCACCGCTTTCAATTGCCATAATTTGTTCCATCTCACCAGCACGCGCTGAAATGAAAATAATTGGACAAGTAGATTCATGACGAATTTGACGGCACCAGTAGAAACCATCGAATTTCGGTAAGTTTACATCAAGTAAAACAAGATGTGGTTTCACTGCGTTAAACGATTCCATAATATCATCGAAATTCTCCGCTACCACAGCCTCATAACCGTACTTCTGAATGTGAGATTGCAGTAATGATGAAATATTTGGATCGTCTTCAACGATTAAAATTTTATACATATGTATATTCCTCCTCAAAAAAACAATTGTAGCTATAGTGTATCATGTGTTTCAAGTCTTTTCATTATGTTGAAAGATAAGCTAGTAAACAGTATAGGTTAAAAGTGAGAAAAGTAAAAAGGGCGCTGGATGAAATTGACAAATAACGGTAATTGGTTTAATATTTAGATAAATATCTAAATGTCTAATTATCGAAAGGAAGAAAGACATTGAATCAAGCATTCAAAGCATTAGCAGATCCAACAAGGAGAAAAATTTTAGACTTATTAAAAGAAGGCGATCTAACCGCTGGTGAGATTGCTGAACATTTCAATATGACAAAACCAAGTATTTCACACCACTTAAATGCACTTAAAAATGCTGAACTTATTCAAGATGAAAAGAAAGGGCAATTCGTTATGTACTCTTTAAACACAACGGTCTTTCAAGATTTATTGACTTGGGTGTTTACATTTACGAATAAGGGGGAAGAGGGGAAATGAAAAAGCATCTTTTTGCAATCTTATTAATTGTTATAACTTGTTTAGCTTGGGCGTTTGCTTGGCCACATTTACCGGATACAATTGCAACGCATTGGAGCGGCGGTAAAGTAGATGGATATTCTTCTAAATTGTATGGAATGCTTTCTATGGTTGGAATTATGATTGTTTTATATATTTTTCTAAACGTGTTACCAAAGATTGATCCAAAGAAAGCGAACTACGAGAAGTTTTCTAAAGCTTTTATGATGATGAATAACGGGATACTACTGCTACTATTTGTAGGGAATATAGATATTATTACAAGTGGATTAGGATACAATTTATTCATTAATCGCGTGCCGGAATTATTAGTGGGTATTTTATTTATAGTCATCGGAAACTATTTACCACAATGTAAACCAAACTACTTTGTAGGTATAAAAACACCGTGGACATTAAGTAACGAAGAAGTGTGGAGAAAAACGCACCGTTTTAGCGGAAAGGTGTTTGTTGCATTGGGGATCATTATGATTTTAAGTGTTTTTGCACCAGTGGCGTGGAAATCTTTCGTAATGGTTGGAATTATGATTGGTGCAGTAGGATTAACGATGGGATATTCATATATTGCTTATAAAAAAGAAATAGGGGCCTAATAAAAAATTATGGGGGAGAGAGGATGAAAAGACACGTAGTACCATGGAGTTTAATTATTGGCATTGCAATTGGATGGTATATTGTATGGCCATATTTACCAGAACAAATTCCACGCCATTATAATGCAGCAGGAGTAGTAGATGGATATTTTTCTAAAATAGAAGCAAGTTCATTCTCGATAGGTAGTATGGTAGTGCTCTATATGATATGGCTAGTTTTTGGATTCATAAAAGATAAGTCTACACAGCAATCCAAAGTTCTTTCAGCGATTAATTATGCCATTCTCTTTATCGGATTTGGATGTAACATATTTGCACTATTAGCAGCGTCTAATTATATTGCATCGGGCTCAATTGCATTTAATTTTGGACTTGGAACATTGTTTCTTGTACTAGGTAATTACATGCAACAAACGAAGCCGAACGGGTTAGTAGGCATTCGAATGGACTGGACATTAGAAAATCCTGTAGTTTGGAGAAAAACACATAGATTTGCTTCGAGGGTATTTGTAATAGGTTCACTTTGTATATATGCCGGGGCTTTGCTTCCAGATCCATTTAATATTTTTATGGGGATTGGAATCATATTAATATGTATTATCGTATCAACAATAAAGTCATATAGTATTTATAAAGAAGAGTTGAAAATGTAAATAAAGCTGCTTTTCCTTTTAGGGAAGAGCAGCTTTGTTTTTTTAATCACTTCTTCAAAACCGGTATCCAAATTTCACTTTTAAAGTTTGGAGAAGATATATCTTTCTGTTCATTCCACAATATTTCCGGTCCTTCCGCTAGTTCATAGTTCGAAGAAGGGAACCATTCAGAATAAATACGCCCCCACACATTTTGTAATGCATCAGGAAATAGACCGACAGCTTCAAATATAGCCCATGTTGAAGCTGCGACTTCGAGTTGTTTAAACTGCTCTGGACAATCCTTTGTTGTGGCTACTCCAATATAGTGATCAAGTTCTCCTTTTTCCTCCATTCTTCCTTCAGAAAAATTAGTAGAAGCACTAATAATTCCAGTAGGTTCAATGTTCGAAAGGGACTTTAATGTTTGAATAGACCCTGGGTTTAAACTTTTCCACATAGAAGCAATTTCTTCATTTACACCGTTAAAAACGATTGGTACTCGTTTTGTAATACCTATAATTCGAAATGGCTCTTTTTCTTCAATTCGATAGTTCATTTCATTTCCTCCTTGAATGGATAATTGGAAGGTCATTGGTGAATAAGCCTTCAAAGAATGGCTACTATTTCGGGCCTCTGAAGGTGTTATACCGTGCAAGTTTTGAAATGCACGAGCGAATGAATCTGGTGAGTTGTATCCATATTTTATAGCGATATCAATGACTTTTACATTGCTGTTTTTTAGTTCAAAGGCAGCGAGAGTAAGACGTCTACAGCGAATATATTCTGATAGTGATATGCCAGCTAAAAAAGAAAACATTCTCTTGAAATGATATTCGGAGCAGTAAGCTATTTTTGCGACTTCTTTAAAATCAATTTCATGTGTAAGGTTGTTTTCGATATACTGCATTGCAGCATTCATATTTTTAAGTGAATCCATATTATGACCTCCTCTGTACATAGAATAGCAGGAACGAAATAGCTCCATCCGACATTTCGTGCACAACTTTGTAGGTGCATTTTTTACCTTACAAAATTGTAATGTTCCTGTAAGGAGAATGAATGGATGGTATGATATCCCAATGTTATAGTAACAAAGTACTTTAATTCATTACGTTAACTTTTTGATTTCTTTACTTATGTGCCTTACATAACTGTCATGTTTGTGTAAGAAACATCGATAGTGGTAAGAGTAGAGAGTGTATATAGTTGAAAATAGAGAATAGAAGAAATGAGGGATGTCGAGATGAAAACAGTATTAGAAGCAAAAAATATTGAAAAAGTATATGACACGGGTGGTAATAAATTTGCAGCGTTAAAAGGTATTAACTTACAAGTAAAAGAAGGTGAGTTCGTTGGAATTATGGGACCTTCTGGTTCTGGTAAGACGACTTTACTAAATGTTCTTTCTACAATTGATAATGCGACGAACGGTGAAATTTTAATTGATGGAAAAGATATTGTGAAAATGAATGATGATAAGTTAGCGTTATTCCGCCGCGATCATTTAGGCTTCATTTTCCAAGATTATAACTTATTAGATACGTTAACAGTGAAAGAGAATATTGCTTTACCACTTGCGTTATCAAAGGTGAAAGCGAGTGAGATTGATCGCCGCGTTCTTGAAATCTCAAAGAAATTTGGTATTGATCATATTTTAAGTCAGTTCCCATATCAAGTATCTGGTGGACAGAAGCAGCGCTGCGCAGCATCACGTGCAATCGTTACGAATCCAAGTATGATTTTCGGAGACGAGCCAACTGGAGCGCTTGATTCTAAATCTGCAACAGATTTACTTGAAAGTATGAAGTCATTAAATGAATATGATAACTCAACAATTTTAATGGTAACGCATGATGCATTTGCAGCAAGTTATTGTAAACGAGTTATTTTCATTAAAGATGGTGAACTATATAAAGAATTGCACCGTGGTGAATCAACGCGTAAACAGTTCTTCCAAAAAATTGTTGACGTAATGTCTTCTATTTCTGGAGGTATGGCTGATGACCTTATCTAGCATTGCCCTCCGCAACATACAGCGGAACTTTAAAGACTACTTTGTATATTTCGCATCTATGATTTTTAGTATCGTTATTTATTTTACATTTAAAGCACTGCAATATAATTCACAAATGGAAAAAGCAGCAGAAGCTTCTAAAAAGATTAGCGGAGCGTTCCAAGTTTCCAGTGTGATGCTTATCATTTTCGTAGCAGTGTTCATTATATATTCGAACGGATTCTTTACACGTAAACGTAAAAAAGAAGTTGGCTTATATTCGTTATTAGGTATTCGTAAAAGACAAATTGGTAAAATGCTCTTTTATGAAAATATGTTAATGGGATTAATGTCATTAGTAATCGGGATTGCGATTGGTAGTGTCCTTTCGAAATTATTCCTTGAGTTATTAGTAAATATGATGGGATTAAATTTAAATGTTCATTTTGAAGTACCGATGGCTGCTATTATTGATACAGCAATTATTTTCTTTGTGATTATTTTATATACATCACTTCAAGGATATCGTTTAATTTATCGCTTTAAGTTAATTGAACTTTTCCGCGCAGAACGTGAAGGAGAAACAATGCCAAAAGGGTCTGTCATTATGGCATTAATTTCAGTTGTCTTAATCGGTTCAGGTTATTTCTTAGCATTAATGTTCATGAAGGCAGTTAAATATGCAGACTTTATGGCAGTTGCACTTTATATTTTACTAGCGACAGTATTAGGTACGTACTTACTATTTATGTTCTTTACAGTATTCGTATTGAAACGTGCAAGAACGAATAAATCATCGTTTTATAACGGTATGAATATGGTAACGACGTCACAGCTACTATATCGTATTAAAGGAAATGCAAAATCACTTGCGACAATTTCTATTTTAAGCGCGGTAACATTAACGGCGGTTGGTACGTCTGTTACGATGTATTACAACACATTTACGCAATCAAAAGCAGCTATGCCATACAGTTATTCTTACGAGAAAAAAGATGCAGCGCTTGATAAGAAAGTAAATACAATTTTTGCAGAAGAGAAGAAAGATCACCCGATCAAAGATCAATTTGAAATTGAGACAGTTCCTGTAAAAGGGAAGTTTGAAGGAGACAAAGTTGAGTTCATTCTGAATATGAATTACACGATTTCAGAGAAATATCAGTTAATGTCTCAGTCGGAATTCAATAAACTTGCTAAGAAAATTGACGCAGAAACAGTGAATGTAGCTGCTGATGAAGCATTTATATATGATAGTTCGTATATGGAAGGGCATGAGTTTAGTCCACAATATAAAGGAAACAAAGCAGTATTCCAAATTGGAAACGAAACGAAGCAATTAAAAATCCAAGGTGCAAATGACATTGCGATTACAAATTTAGGTGAATTAGTTGTTGTCGTTTCAGATGAAATGTATGAACAAGCGAAGCAAGCATTTGGAACACGCGTTGTAAAAAATATTGATGTAAAAGATGAAAAAGATAGTAAAGTGTTAACAGAAAAATTAACAAAAGTGATGCCAGCTGGTGAATCAGAAATGGTGCCATCATTTAGAGATTTCTACACTGGTTTCCATATGGGGCTTGAAGGAACAGGATTAATGATGTTCATCGGAATGTTCTTAGGACTTGTATTCTTACTAGCAACAGGTTCTATCATTTACTTTAAACAATTAACAGAAGCAAATGCTGATCGTGAGCGTTATGTTGTACTTCACAAAATAGGGGTCACAAAACAAGAAATGAAAAAAGCTATTGCAAAACAAGTAAGCTTTATCTTTGCGATTCCGTTAGTAATCGGAATCCTGCACAGCTTGTTTGCATTAAAAGGTTTAGGGAACATATTACCATTTGAAATTATGATTCCGCTTCTCATTAGTATTGGAGTATACGGTGTCATCTATATTGGATATTACTTCTTAACGGTTCGTTCTTATTATAAGATCGTGAGTGCGAAGTAATAAGGGGCAGCTATCGCTACACGCGATAGCTGTTTTTTTTATTCTTCATAAAATCTTAAGAAACTTCCTCAATTTTTATTAAGAAACGATAGTTATACTTAGACACAAGTTAAAAACTATCGAACGAATGAGGAGAGGTTTACATGCAGCTCATTACATTTTTACATGAATTTATAAAGCATCCAAAACATACTGGTGCAATTGCGCCAAGTTCAAAAATATTAGCAAAGAAAATGGTCGATGTAATTGATTTTAATAAAGCGAAATGTATTGTAGAGTTAGGGCCTGGCACAGGGGTTTTTACGAAAGAGATTATGAAGAGAAAAAAGAAGGAAACGATATTTCTTCTTATTGAAATTAATGAAGTATTTTTCAAAGAATTAAAAAGAAAGTTTAAAGATGAGCAGAATGTCATTGTTGTACACGGTTCAGCTGAAAATATAAAGAAGTATATGGAGGAGCTCAATATAGAATGCATTGATTACGTTTTATCAGGGTTGCCTTTCACTTCTTTACCAGAAGAAGTTTCAAAGCGCATTTTAAATAATGCGATGGAAGCGATACATGAGAATGGTGAGTTCATTACATTTCAATATTCACTTGTGAAAAAAGGGTTTATACAGCATTTCTTCCCTGAAATTACACTAGAAAAAGTATGGCTCAATTTCCCGCCAGCCTACGTCTTTAGTTGCAAAAAAGAACTAAGGAGAGCATATGCATAATGGAATTACATGAATTATTATCTTATATTGAACAATACGGTTATTGGGCTTTATTTTTCTGTTTATGGTTAGGGATTATCGGTATGCCAATTCCAGATGAAATGATTGTTATGAGTGGTGGTTTCGTATCTTCAGTAGGTATATTAAGTGTTTTTCCTTCATTCGTATTAACATATTTAGGTGTTGTATCAGGGCTTTCTTTAGGATATATATTAGGGAAGGTTTTTGGAACGAAGGTACTCCATAAATTAATGAAAAAGAAAAAAGCGAAGTATTTGATGAAATCACAAGAAATGGTTGATAAATACGGACAGTACGCGTTAGTTACAAGCTATTTCATACCAGTTGTAAGACATATCGTACCGTATTTAGTTGGGATGAATAACATGTCATTTCGGATATATGCTTTGTATTCCTATACGACAGGATTTGTTTGGACACTCGTTTATTTTGTGCTCGGTTCTTTATTTGGACAACATATTGAAAGGATTGTAGCAGCTGCGATAGAGTATGGTTTGTATTTTGGCGGGAGTATTGCATTGATTGTGAGTGTGTTTTATTTTTACAGACAAAAAAGAAATACAGTGATGAGTAAATAAAGGAGGCGGCAGCCTCCTTTTATTATTAATATGGCTTTATTTATCGAAGTGCTGATGCAAAGCCCTGTGACATTAAGAAAAAGTTAAGAAACCGCACGAGTTTTTATTAAGAAATGCTCTCTATACTTAGAAAGGTCTTATAGAAAAACATAATGAAAGGCGGAATATAGATGAAAAGATTTATTTTAGGATCATTACTTGTCATCATAGCAGGAGCGGCATATTTGTTAAATGGGAGTGCTACAGTAGATTCCATGAATCCGTTTCTTAAATTAGAATATCGTTATGCGGTAATTGATAACGATGGAAAAGATTTAGGTGGAAATAAAGGCCGTGCATACACAGTGAACACATATGATAAGGATGGAAACGAAAAAAGAGATAACAATTGATGGAGTGGATACATTGCAAAAAGGTTCCTATTGGCATGTAATTACGAGAGGAAAGTCTGTGCACGATAAGGTACAAATAGAAGAAGAAATAATTCCTGATGGCGCGAAGGTGAAGTTAGGATTGTAAGTATAAACCCGGTTCTAGATGAGAGAATCGGGTTTGTTATTTTATGGTAAAATGATAAAGGGGGAGGGCGAGAGGTATGCTACTCATTGTTAGCCTTATATTAATTGGGATTATGTGCAGTATGAGAATAGTATCCTTACATATGATAGAGCGACAAATGATAGAAGAGCGATATGTATATTGCCCAAAATGTGATGCGAAAATTAGAAAAGGGAATTCGGCTCCTTTTTGTTCGAAATGTAATTTAATATTTTAACTATATTAAATCCAAAATCAATTCTTATGATTTTGGATTTTTCTTTTTAAGAAAATATTAAGAAACCCCATTACTATTTGTTAAGAAAATGTATCTATACTGAATTCTGTTGCTTAAAGAGAACATCACGAATTATAACAGGAGGTACAAATAGATGAAAACAATGTTAGAAGCGAAAGGGATTTCGAAAATATATGATACAGGCGGGAATACGTTTGAAGCGTTGAAAGATATTCAACTGAAAGTGAAAGAAGGAGAGTTTGTCGGTATTATGGGACCGTCTGGTTCTGGTAAGACGACACTTTTGAATGTTCTTTCTACTATTGATACGGCTTCAAAAGGTGAGATTTTAATTGATGGAAAAGATATTGTGAAGATGAATGATGATGAATTGGCACTTTTTCGCCGTAATCATTTAGGATTTATTTTTCAAGATTATAACTTATTAGATACGTTAACAGTGCGAGAAAATATTGCATTGCCACTTGCTTTATCAAAGGTGAAGGCGAGAGAAGTAGAATCTCGCGTTGAGGAGATTGCAAAGAAGTTTGGGATAGATCATATTTTAAATCAGTATCCGTATGAAGCTTCAGGCGGACAAAAACAACGCTGCGCGGCATCAAGAGCGATTGTAACAAATCCAAGTATGATTTTTGGAGATGAGCCAACTGGTGCGCTTGATTCGAAGTCAGCGACGGATTTATTAGAAAGTATGAAGACATTAAATGAAAAAGATCTTGTAACGATTTTAATGGTAACGCATGATGCGTTTGCGGCAAGTTATTGTAAACGAGTTGTATTTATTAAAGATGGAAAGTTATATAAAGAATTACATCGCAAAGAGATGACAAGAAAACAGTTCTTCCAACAAATTATTGATATGATGTCTTCAATCTCTGGGGGTGCGGCAAATGAGCTTATCTAGCATTGCCCTTCGTAATATAAAACGAAATTTTAAAGATTATTTTATATACTTTGCTTCCATGATTTTTAGCATCGTCATTTATTTTACGTTTAAGGCGTTGCAATACAATTCACAAATAAGTGAAGCTGGAGATAACATTGGACGAGGATTCCAGCTTGCGAGCGTAATGCTCATTATTTTCGTTGCAATATTTATTATATATTCGAATGGTTTCTTTACACGAAAGCGTAAGAAAGAAATAGGTCTTTATTCTTTACTCGGTATTCGAAAAAAAGAAATAGGTAAAATGCTGTTTTATGAAAATATGTTAATGGGTTTATTATCATTAGTAATCGGAATTGTAATTGGTAGTTTACTTTCAAAAGGATTCCTAAAGCTACTTTTAAATATGTTAGAGCTACATGTAAATGTTCATTTTGAAGTACCAGTTGGAGCGGTTATAGATACAACAGTTATTTTTTGTCTCATCATTTTATACACATCGTTTAAAGGATACCGCGTTATTTATCAATTTAAGTTAATCGAGCTATTCCGTGCAGATAACGAAGGCGAAGTCATGCCAAAAGGTTCGAAAATAATGGCTTTCATTTCTTTATTATTAATTGGATCAGGTTATTTCTTGTCAGTAACGGCTATTAAAAATGTGAGCGGTGATAACTTTATGCCCCTTGCACTTTACATTTTATTAGCGACAGTACTTGGAACGTATTTATTATTTATGTTCTTTACCGTTTTTGTATTAAAAAGAGTGCGAAATAAAAAATCCGCATTTTATAACGGAATGAAAATGGTTACGACGTCTCAGTTACTATACCGCATTAAAGGAAATGCAAAATCGTTAGCAACAATTGCCGTATTAAGCGCAGTAACGTTAACGGCGGTTGGAACTTCTGTAACGATGTATTACAACACATATATGCAGGCGAAGAAATATCATCCAGTTAGTTATTCTTATGAAAAGAAAGATATGGAATTAGATCGTAAAGTAAATGAGATTTTAAAAGAAGGACAGAATGAAGTCATTCATCAATATGAATTAGAGACGGTAAAAGTAGTAGGAGAATACGGTGATGGCACTTCATTACAATCAAGAACAACAGAACTTATCGCACAATCATCATTTAATACAATCGCAAAATATTTAAATGAAGAAACTTTAGATTTAAAGAAGAACGAATTGTATGCATTTGATGGCATGTACAGTGAAGGTAAGAGAGATAGTGGCGTATATAAAAATCGAAAAGCTACATTCCCAATTGAAGAAGTAGCACCAGTACAAGTGAAAGATGTACAAGCAAAAAACATTACAAACTTATATGAACTTCTAGTTGTCGTTCCGGATGAAGTGTATGAGCAAGCAAAGAAGACAATTGGCTCTCATACTGTGAAAAATATTGATGTGAAAGACGAAAGAAATAGTAAAGTGTTAACGGAGAAATTAAAGAAAGTAATATCGGAAGAAGATGCAGAAGGAAGAGAGCAATTCAGTGACTTCTATACAATATTCCGCAGCGGTATTGAAACGTCAGGGTTAATGATGTTTAGTGGTATATTCTTAGGACTTGTATTTTTACTTGCAACAGGCTCTATTATTTATTTCAAACAATTAACAGAAGCACATGCAGATCGTGAACGTTACATCGTTCTTCGAAAACTCGGTGTCACGAAAAAAGAAATGAAAAAAGCCATTGCGAAGCAAATGAGATTTATCTTCTTTATTCCTTTAGTAGTTGGTATATTACACACTTTATTTGCGCTCAAAGGATTAGCGACAGTTATTCCGTATGAAATTGCAGTTCCGTTACTAATTAGCATCGGGGTGTATAGTGTTATTTATATTGGTTATTATTGCTTAACAGTTCGTTCTTATTTCAGGATTGTTAGTAAATGAAAATAAGGTATACAGTTTTTGAAAAAGCGAAAGAGAGCATAGTGAAAATTATGTTCTCTTTCGCTTTTTTTAGTTAAAATGAGGTGTGCATGAAAATGGTATTTAAATGGAGTGTTATTTCTTTCTATGGGAATGGGTTGGCTTGAAATTGATTAAGGCCTATTAACAAAGATATTTCATCATGTTAGTGAAGTGGCTTGGAAGTTAAACCATAAAGTACTGTTGATGAACGATAAAGGAAAAACTGTATGGATGTTAACCTTTTTAGAGAAAGATATCCCAGCTAATTTAGTTTGGAAGATTGAAAGAATAGATTGAAAATAGATGAGAATTGGAGTGCATATGATGGAGACACAAATCGTTATTGGAGTACCTGGTTTATGGAAATCTAGAACAGAATTAATACAAGAAGTTGTGAGTAAAAGTAACTATATATTAGCGGGAAATGTGATGCACCATAAGGAGAAAGAGATTGGCTTTGAAATTGATATATATGAACAAGACCCTTCTTTGAGAGAGGCTTTCTTCTATGCAGGTGGGGAGCGTTTTGATGAAGAATTGCTTCAGGAGTTGGAGAAGCATACTTATACAGTGTATGTTATTGCAAAAGTTGACGATACAGAGAGATTACAAGAAGTAATTGATGTAGGAATGGAACTTTTAAATGCAGGTGGACTTGCTTTAAAAGTTGAAACAGCAGGTGTAGCTTATTCGAAAGAAGAATGGCAAGAGCTTGCAGAGGATAAGGAAATCTTTCCGATGTATTCGCACCTTGTAACTTTAGTTGGAGATGAAGAAGACGGTTATTATTCATGTGGAATGCAAGCATTTAATCTACCAGACGTTGTTTTAGACGGAGGGATAGATCCGGAAGTAGCTGTAGATTTATTGAATGATTTTAACCTACATAATATATTGGAAAAACCTAATTTGAAAGATGGAGATACAATTAGTTTCACAGAAGATGCTCCAGTGTATCGTTTATCTCATTATATAGATAAACGTTATGAACAAGAGGATCCATTTTATAATCCGTGTGGGGTATGGAAGTTAGAGAGTGCTTCGGCAAAGAAATCTATCTTTCAAAAATTGGGGAGTGTGCTAAAAGGATGGAAAAATACATAAAAGAACAGAGAAGTATATGTGATAAATATAAAGCGGAGTATGTAGAATCTCCGAATGACTTGAAATTAGGAATAGCGCAAAATGTGAAAGATGGTATCGCTCCGATTAATGGGTTACGAATGCCTATAGAAAATGGAACGACAGGTTGGTACATTTGGGCTGGTGAAGAAATGGGGAAAGAAGAAGATTTCTTTCTTCCTTTACACGTTCAACATATTGATGAATGGGCACCTGAAATAAAGAAGTATTTAGGGTTACCACCTGGTTGGAGATTTTTAATTGCTGGAGATTTATGATCCGAATTTGTTTGATGAAGATTTAGAAGAGGATGCAGATGAATGGGAAGAAAATATGCTACAAGAGTATGGATGGTACATGCATAGCATATTAGCAGAAGATATTGATGGCATCCATGCTAATTATCATACGCATGGTCTAAGAGATAACTTTAATCATCAAGATTTACAAATAGCATTAAATATGGATCCTGAAGTCGCGCATAGTGTTTTTTGTACCATAATAGAAGAAATAAAGAGCGGAAAAAAGTTTGAACAAGGGATTGAGTATACGAATATTATTGAAGGATATCCCATTATTATGAAGTCTTTCGTAGAGATGGATCGAGAAGTTTTGAGGGTTTTATTACCTGATGAAAGAGGGATTCTTCCTACGAGGCCAGAGTGTGATGAATGTTATAAGACTCAATTGGATGATATTGAGGAGAGTTGATAAAAAAGAGCTTGAAACTATTCAAGCTCTTTTTTATCACTATTTATGTCCTAAAATATGCTCAATCTCATGCAAACTTAATTTACTTGCCTTAGCAATCGTTTCAAGTGGTATACCAAGATCATACATATTTTTAATCATTTGAATTTTTCCCTGCTGAACTCCTTCTTTTCGACCTTTTTCAATGCCTTTTTCAATGCCTTTTTTAATTCCTTGTTTCATCCCTTGTTCCATTCCTCTTTTTATTCCTTCTGTCTCTGCATGGGCGAATTTTGCTGCTTCATCCATTAAAACTTTCTCCCTTGCGTCATAGGCTTGCCGGAAAGAAGAATCTTGACTCATACGTTCCCATTTATTTATCGCTTTTTGTAAAATAGGATCTTCGTTCATAGCAATATCCTCCAATAGCTTAGTTAAGTGCTCATCCTCATTTGCTGAAAGCAATAAAAGCCAACGAACAAATGGATCTTTCCACGGATTTACTTTTTCTTCATGCCATTGTTCAGTTAACTTTGGAATTTCTATAATGTGGATTTCTATGTCTTCACTCAGGAGTTTTTGTTGTTGTGTATTCCATAATATGCTCGTTGTATGGAAGGCTGGGTGTTCCGAAAACATTACGAAGTTTAGTAAGTTTATGGTGATGGTTTTGTGAAGTGCACTGTAGGGCATCCCTTTTTGTAGTTGAGATGTGTATAGTCTTCCCCAATAATATAAACTGCGTTTAACCATATCGTGATTATTATTGAGTTGTATTTCTACATTAACTTTTGTTCCTGTGTCTAATGTCGCTGAAATGTCTAAAATAGATAACTTATCCTCTTCATATTCCCTGTGTAAATGTGGATCTTCTAGTTGTAGAGAAGCAATGGGCGACTCTAAAGACTCTTGTAACATAGCATTTAAAAATGCAATTAGAATATCTTCGCTACCATTCGTACCAAACAATTGTTTAAATGCAAAATCAATGCGTAAATTAACTAACTGTTGGTTGAACAAAGTTTGTCCTCTCCCTTATATGAAGGTACTTCTTTCCTTCATTGTACATAAAAAGAACTAGAGTATGCAAACAAGCCATTCTTCTATTTTTTAGTAGTTTTATTAGAATGTCACAGGTAAGTATGGTTATGTTATACTCTAGTGAAATTAAAAAATATTTTTGTTTATATCGGGGTGAAGATGATACATATGCAAAAAGATATTTTAAAACTATTAGATAAAAAGCAAAGTAACTATGAATTTCCTGCCTTTGATAATGAATATATGGATATTTCGCAAGTGAAATTCTCTCTTTTCTTTAAAGATACTAAGGATTGGTTAATGGTGTTTCAACTTGTTGGTGTAGGTTCATTAGGTGTATGTAATGATATTCAAGTATATGGAGATAGAATTACTCATTCAATGGGTGATGATTGCATTTTACAATTAAATGATGGCAATTATGAGTTATTTGATGATGAAGGTGAATTTATGCCGAATATTTATAACGGCAGTTTAAAAATTCGTGAGCATCATTTTGAATATGAATTTACAGAAGAGGATTATATAAATAATGGAATAGAAGTACAAACGACAGAGCATTATCCAACATACTTTATGCGTATGCTTGCTACTAATGAAGAAGTTAGAACATTATTATGGTGGAGTAAAGAAGAGATTTTAGAAGAGTTCGGTTTAGAAGGTAATTGGGAACTAGCGTATGAAACGGAAGAATGGAAACATGTTGAAGACGAAAAAGTAAGTGAAAATGAATTCTTCCAATCAGTAGCCGCTGCAATAGAGAAGAAAGATCCACGTATTATTGTGAAGAAGGATTCTAACACGCATTGGAGAAATTGGGTAGCGTTTGATTGTGACTGAAAAGGATAGGAGAAAGAATAATAAATGAAAAGAAGAAGAAAATCCGGAGAAAAAGTACAAATGCATCGTTTTGCACTACCTCTATGCTACGGAAGTGAAGCACCATATTATTATTACGAGGTAGCGCCCCATGAAAGAGAGGAACGCTTCCATTTAACATCAGAACTTTGCGTAATGGAAGATGAGCATTACTTTATTAGAGGTTGTTTAGAGATTCCTATCATTGATTACCACGAAAATTTCATATGGACTGTGTGGGTATCACTTAGTAAAGAAAGTTATGATGAAGTATTAGAAAAGTGGGATGAGAGAGGCCGAGAAAATAGTGATCCTTATTTTGGTTGGTTATCTGTAGAAATACCAGTTTATCCAGAAACATTAAATTTAAAAACAAATGTACATATAAGAGAAGTTGGAACGGCACCGTATGTTGAATTAGAGCCAACCGAGCATCCTTTAGCAATCGAACAAAGAAATGGAATTACTTTAAAGAGAGTTAAAGAAATACAAGAAATGATTCAAAGACATAGCTAGATTAGAAGAGAAAAAACGAGTGCTAGCACTCGTTTTTTTCTTTACACAACCGCAGGATTATAAATCATCGTAAAGTGTCCTGGTAATAATTCAATGTGACAAGGTGTATGAAGCGAACTTTCTCCATCTGTATCTACTTCTTTTTCTTCTTTCGTTTCAATATGAATGGATTTCGCTTTTACGTGGAAGATGTCATTTTCATTTGAATCCTCGAATAGTTTCTTTCCGATGTAATCTTTAAATGCTTGAATACCTGTTGATTTGACTACGAAAATATCAAGTGTTCCGTCATCACATTTTACGTTTGGAATAAAGGATGGAATACCACCAAGATATTCACCATTTCCAACCATGACAAGGACAGCTTCGTCTTCATATACTTGTCCGTCATAAGTAATTTTTACTGGGAATGTTTCAGCATTTTTTACAGTTCGAATTGTGCTTAAATAGTAACCGATTTTACCAAGCTTTGCTTTTTCATCTGCATCGATATTGTTTGATACTTCAGATACAAGACCAATCCCCCAGAAGTTTAAGAAATGTTGTCCATTTGCTTTTGCAACGTCAACTGGTTTTATATGTTCTTCTGTAATAAGTTTTGCCGCTTCTGCAATGTTTTGCGGAACGCCAAGTGTGCGAGAGAAGTCGTTGCAAGTTCCGCCTGGAATGATTGCAAGTGTAGGTCTAGTTTCAAGAGGTGCTAAGCCATTTGTGCATTCAAATACAGTGCCGTCACCACCAAAGACGATAATTAAATCTACTTTACTAGCAAACTCTTGGCAATATTTTGTTGCATCACCTTGCTTTTTCGTATGAAGGATATGTAAGTCAGGAAAAGCTGCGGCAAGAGGTGGTACGATTTTCGTTAAATTTGTATGTAAGTCACCTTGTCCAGCTTTCGGATTTACGATGAGGAGTACTTTTTCAAATTTTGTCTTTGTCATTTTTTTCTCTCCCTTTGTCTTTTACGAATTGTGATAGAAAATAAACTTCCACCAGTAATTGATGAAAGTTTATTTTATTATATTATTCCGTTACAACTGAAGCGATAAATGGTAAGTTACGATATTTTTCTGCACAGTCGATACCGTAGCCAACGATAAATTCGTCTGGAATTTGGAAGCCAACATATTCAGCTGTTAAGTCTACTTTACGACGTTCTGGCTTATCAAGTAATGTACAGAACTTGAGTGCCTTTGGTTTATGCATAAAGAAGTGGTCTTTTAGGAAATGAAGTGTTAAACCAGAATCGATAATATCTTCTACAACAATTACGTTTTTCCCAGTAATGTTTACGTCGATATCTTTTAGTAGTTTCACTTTTCCTGTTGTTTCTGTTTGATTTCCGTAGCTAGATGCAGAAATAAAGTCAATTGTTACATCATTTTTGATGTGACGAATTAAATCAGCAGCGAATACGAAAGATCCTTTTAATACAGCGATTACTACGATTTCTTCTCCCTCAAAATCACGTTCGATTTGAAGTGCTAGTTCTTTTACTTTTTCTTGTAATTGTTCTTCAGAAATTAAAGTGTCTTTTATTTCAATATTCATTGTAATCCTCCTACAGTGTAAAACTTATGAACATTTCGACTGTAAAGGATAGAATAGAAAAAGTCAAAGGAGATAGTAATTTTTTACAAAGATAACGACAAAATCATCTGATGATATGATATACTAAGTATATTAAGAAAACGCTTCCATAAAGGGTGAATATGATGAAGAAGAAACAGTACACAAGTGTAAAATTTATAAAAGCATTACTTTTAACAATTGTTTTTGGCCTGTTGGCTTACGTAATTGATGTACCTGCGATTCGTATTTCATTAATTGGAATGACTTTAGTGTTAGGAGCAATTTCGCACGGTATGATGTCGCAGCTAAAAGAAGCTGGACTTGATGATATGAGAGATCATATAGATAAAAAGTAAGAAACCTTCATTATATAGAGTGAAGGTTTTTTTGTTTCTTACAAAAATGTAAGGTAGTTGTAAGGCAAATCGATAGTTGCATAATAGCATTTTGGATAAACTATGGGTGTAAGGTAAAAGGCAAGCATATTTTAGGTAAATTAAGTTTTAGGCACTCTATATGTGAAAAAGGAGTAGGAGGGCATGGAGAAACGTTGGACGACCTTTTCTTTTTTAGCGACTAGTAACACCGTAATGCTAGATGGAAAAATGGATTTTTTGCACTTGTTTGATCGTGAAGATGATCATTCTTCTTCTAAATTTACAATGAAATGGAATAAATGGAGCGAGAGTTGTAGGTTTGAAGAAGAGGCCCCTAACGAAGAGCAAAAGATTATTTTAACAAACCCTATTAAAGCGTGGGTTGTTCAACGTCGTAAGTGTAACGTCAAAAATCACTTCAAGAAAACTGAGCCGAGACAATTAGTTATCGCTCCAGCCCGTTCTACTTCCAAATCACGCGAAAGTAACATGTAAATAATTGAGACACACACCCGAAAAAAACATCGTACATATTGCGATGTTTTTTTCTTTTTCTACAATGAAATCTTTAAATGAAATATATTTCATCTGCATCTTATATTTATATCTCTTGCTTATTCTAGTAATACATCCGGTGCGAGTTGATGAGAATAAAATATAAGGAGAGAATGAAAATGAAAAAGAGACTATTACCAATTTGTGCAATGGCACTTTTAACAGTAGGATATTCTTCAGTAGCGAGTGCAGATACTGGAACAGTAACAAAGGAAGAAGCGCAAGTGCAACAAGATAAAGCTAAAAAAGAAGAAGCAATTAAGGAACAGCAAAAGAGTGATGAGGAGAAAAAGCAAGCAGCGCAAGTACAAGAAAAAAGTGATATGGCTAAAAAAGAGGAAGCAATAAAAGCTGAGAAAAAAAGTGAAGAAGAGAAAAAGAGAATAGCGCAAGAACAGTTAAAAAACGATATGGCAAAAAAAGAAGCAGCGATAAAAGCCGAGCAAAAGAATGAAGTAGCTAAAAAAGAAGTAGCAAAGCCAGTTGTACAAGGTGAAAAATTACCAAATACAGCATCAAATAATGTAGCAATGATGGGATTAAGTGCATGTCTTGTAGCGGTAGGTACATTATTTGGTTTGAATCGTCGCAATAAGATTAAAGCGTAAATAAAATATTTTCCTATAAAGAATGGGATAATTTCATATATTAAAAATGGTAGGTTACTCCTACCATTTTTGGCATGGAGGAATGAAGAATGAAGTTACTCAATTATATCGGTATCATATTGATGGCTATAGGGCTATTCATGGGATCCTATTATGCTGTGGAATGGTATAAAGGAAGAAGCTCTGCCGGGCAATTAACTGCAGAAGAAATAAAGAGTCTTAAAAATATACAAGATACTCAACTTTCTCGTGAAACACCTGTAACTTCTCAAGTGCCTTCTTCTCAAACAGAACATAAAGAAGGAGAAAAGGTAGCGATGTTAAACATACCAAAAATAAAGAAGAAGTTTTCTATATATTGGGGAGCGGATGATACGACTTTGAAAAAAGGAGTGGGTATGTTCGTTAGTGATTTAACGACAACTCCATCTGGAGGGGGACATACTGTACTAAGTGGACATCGAGATACTGTATTTACAGATTTAGGAGAGTTGAAAGAAAAGGATACCCTTGTTTTAGAGTATGATAATAAAACGTACACATATGAAATTCAAAAGACATGGATTACTCATGCGGATGATCGTACTGTTATTATAAAAAAAGAAGAACCGATATTAACACTGACAACTTGTTACCCATTTAATTATATAGGGAATGCACCAGATAGATATATTATCGAGGCGAAGTTAACTGGCAGTTATTCAAAGTGAAATTATAGTTTCTGAAAGCGGGAGGGGGATATATAAATTATGTCAAAAAATATTTTAATTGTTGAAGATGAAGACATATTACGTGAAATATTAAAAGATTATTTTTTAAGTGAGCAATATGTAGTGTTTGAAGCGAGGGACGGGAAAGAGGCTTTAGTTGTATTTGAAGAAGAAGAGGTTGATTTAGTTATTTTAGATATTATGTTGCCAGAACTCGATGGATGGTCTGTTTGCCGAAGAATTCGAAAGACGTCCGAGGTGCCTATTATTATGCTGACGGCGCGCGTAGATGAAGACGATACGTTACTCGGTTTTGAACTCGGGGCAGATGACTATGTGACGAAGCCGTATAGTCCGCCAATTTTATTAGCAAGAGCGAAAAGGTTATTAGAAAGCAGAAAAGTGACAAAGCAACTTTTAGAGAATGAAGATGATACATTATCAATCCACGGTATTCACGTTCATTTTCCGTCTCGCACTGTTACGGTAGATAGAACCGATATTAATTTAACGCATACAGAATTTGAAATATTAGCGTATTTCATGAAAAATCAAGGAATTGTTTTAACGCGAGAGCAACTCATTTCAAGAATTTGGGGATATGAATTTGCTGGCGATGATCGAACGGTGAATAGCCATATTCGTAATTTAAGAAATAAATTAGGAGAGAAAGCAAAGTATATTACAACTGTAGTACGAACTGGTTATAAATTTGAGGGGAATATATGAGAAAAGGGATTGTTCTAAAATTATTTACTCTTACAACAGCATTATGCATGTTAATTTTAGCGACGATATTTATTGGACAAACGATATTTTTTAAACAATATTATGCGAATCGAAAAGTGGAAGATATTAAAGTGAATTTAAATTCCTTTGAGAAGAACTATTTAAATCATGCAGGAAATGCAGAAGAAATTCAGAAACTAGAGCAAGACTTTTTAAGAGAAAATAATACGTGGATTACGACATTAGATAAGAACGGGAATTTAAAACATGCAGATGATTTTTATTTTGAGGTAACGATAGATCGTAGGCAACAAAAGAGCTTTGGACAACAAATATTTAAAATTCCTTTAGGCAATCTCGTCAATATAGAGGAGATTGATAATAAATTATCGGAGCATTTTTTAGGGCAAGAAATTTATTTTTCTGGAGTGAGAAAAGAAGATAGTTTTATTCCATTCTCTTTTTCTTTATCTAAGCAGAATTTAAGCGGATCTAATAAACCGTTAGAAAAAGCATTTAATGAGAAAATGAGTAAATTAAATGAGGAGAAAAAGAAAGCAGCTGTGGAACAAGTTGGTAAGGAAAAGAAGCCGGCTGTTCGGGAGCAAGCTGCTCAAGAACCAGATGTTTACATAGGAGGGCGTGTTACGAAAGTACAGTTTCCAGATGTAAAAGGCCCCGTAAATCCAATTTATAAAAACACTTTATTTTTGGATAGTATAAAAGAATTTCAAACGGATGTGTTACTAAAAGAGAGTAATCAAATAGAGTATTCAACAAAGACAATGGATTACGAAAAGAATGATATAAAATATAAATTATTAATGAAACCAATAAAAGAAAAAGACGGATCGGTAACATATATTTATGCGATGGCTTCTTTACAGCCGGTAGATGAAGCTGTACAAATGGTGCAAGATTATTATATCTATATCATTGCATTTGTAGTCGTTCTTATTTTTTTAGCTTCGTTCTATTACTCAAAACAAATTGCAAAGCCATTATTGAAAATAAATGATACAACAAAGAAAATAGCGCATTTAGACTTCACAGAAAAAATACCGATTACTTCGAAAGATGAAATTGGAGATTTATCGAAAAATATTAATGTGCTATCAAATAAACTCCATTCGCATATTGGACAGTTAGAAGAAGATATTGAAAAGGAAAGAAAGTTAGAAAAGACGCGAAAAGAATTCATTTCTGGTGTTTCACATGAATTAAAAACACCGCTAAGTATTATGAAAAGCTGTATTTCTATTTTAAAAGACGGGGTAGCTGAACATAAAAAAGAGTATTATTTTCAGGCAATGGAGAGAGAAGTAGACAAAATGGATACGTTAATTTTGGATATGCTTGAGTTAGCTAAATTTGAATCTGGTACATATAAAATGAAAAAAGATTCGTTTTATATTGATACAGTAATTGAAGGTATATGTGAACATCTATCTGTGAAAATAGAGAAAAAAGAACTTCATATTCATAAAAATATAAGTTCATTTGAAGTGATTGCAAATCAAGGCCGGATTGAACAAGTCATCGTGAACTTTATTACGAATGCTATACGATATACACCAAATAAAGAGGATATTATTATTTCTACAATAGATGAGAAGAATCGTATAAAAGTGTGCATTGAAAATAAAGGTACTCATATTGAAGAAGAGCAATTAGATAAAATTTGGGATCGTTTTTATCGCGTGGATACAGCTCGTCAGCGTTCACAAGGTGGGACGGGGCTTGGGCTTGCTATTTCAAAGAATATTTTAGAACTACATGATGCTGAATATGGGGCAGAAAATACAGAAGATGGTGTATTATTTTATTTCTATTTACCGAAAAAAGCGTAGACAATATGATCTATGCTTTTTTAATTTATTTTCATATTATCTTTACCTAATCTTTATTTTTAATCAGTATAATTTGTTTAGAAAATGAGGTTATGTAAGGAGTCGATGAACCGTGCATAGCAATTGGCTAAGTATAATGGTATTTATTTTCTTTTGCGCATTTATTGTATTTTTAATTGATATTACGATATGAAAAAAGAGCGCTCATTAAGCGCCCTTTTTTTGTATATTCATTTGATAAGCACTGATGCTCTTGAATAATCGTGGTGAAGTGATAAATAAAAATATAAGTAAAACGGTACATAAAATAAAAGAACCAAGCATTGTACTTCCATTTACGATTAATGAATATAACACAGCTGATTGACCTTTCGGCGCATATTGTCCCCAGAAAATAATGCCGGCAATAAAGTGGCAGAAATAGCGAGCAAAGCTACCGATAAATGTAGCAAGGATAATATAAGCAAGGACTTTCTTACCCTGATTTTGTTTTGATGAAGGTTTGTCTTTACGGTTACCTAAATTTGATTGTTCTAAGCTATTTTCATTGGATGTTAAAAGTGCTTTTTGAATTGGACGATAGAATAAGCCAGCAAATCCGATAAAAGCAAAGGCAATGAAGTACTCAATGAATGCTTGAACAGGTGTTAAAATATAAGCATCTCCCACGACAATTTGTAATAGTCCCCAAACTAAACCGCCTAAGAAAGCTGATTTAAAGCCCCAGCGGTAAGCAATAATAAAAATAGGAATCATAGCGAATGAGATAGAACCGCCTGTTGGAAGTTTAAGTGATAATGGTAAAATATCGATAATCATGGCGAAGGCTGCAAGAATAGCAGATTCGATCATCGCTTGTAAATTGGTGTTACGCATGTTGTCTCCCCCTAAATCCAAGTTGTACAAAAAAGAATAGATATCATAGGAGGATACGAAATACGTAAATAAAAATGAGGTATGTATTTCGGACGTTTGCACAATCCCTGCGTTAGCATTAACTAACAGGTTCGAAGGGTCGGAACGAAGTGTTCCCTCTCAGCGGCATGGCTCCCCCAGTGATAACGAAATTCTTTATTTGTTATTGTTTATTGTAAGCGAAATGGATGAGAATGGCAAACGAATACAGTATGACAATAATTGAAATAGAATTGTAGCGAAATGTTAATAAATATGAAGCAAAAGGGTATAGTACAAGAGAAATTGGGTGTGGTATAATTTTTTTGAAAATAATTATCATTCTCTTCTGAGGGGGAAGGTTATGAGCTTAGTAGATATTAAAATTGGAGAGAAAGTGTTAGTAAAAAGTATTCAGTCTTTAGATCAGCTATTAAAGCGTAGACTAGCTGCTTTCGGTCTTGCTGAAGGAAGCGAACTTCGCCTGAAACAGAAAGCGATGTTCAAAGGTCCTTGTACATTGGAGTGTCGTGGACAGTTAATTAGTATTCGTCATTGTGACGCGAAAATGATAAAGGTGGAATTAGCGTGAATAAGGTAGCTTTGCTAGGGAATCCGAATACAGGGAAGACATCATTATTTAATGCACTTACTGGTTCTTATGAATACGTAGGAAACTGGAGCGGTGTAACAGTAGAAAAGAAGATTGGTAAATTAAAAGATAGACAAGGAACATTAATTGATTTGCCAGGTGTGTATGATTTAAATCCAGTTTCACGTGATGAAGGTGTTGTAACAAACTTTCTATTAACAGAAGAATTTAATCATATGTTAAATATCGTAGATTCCTCGCAGTTTGAAAGAAATATGCATTTAACGTTGCAGTTACTTGAATTTGGTAAGCCAGTCTCAATTGGTTTAAACATGGTTGATGTGGCGAAGCAAAGAGGAATTGTCATTGATGTAAAACGATTATCAGAGCTATTAGGTGTAACAGTCGTTCCTGTTGTTGCAAGAAGTGGAAAAGGCTGTGAAGAACTGCTTACGACTCTTAAAGAAAATGACAAAAAAGAGAAAAAGCCATTCCTTATTTCATATGGTGTACAAATGGATGAAGGAATTGGAGAAGTAATTGCTCTTTTAGAGACAGCGAATTACGAGCATCCGAGATGGTTAGCACTTCAATTTTTAAGCAATAACGAAGTAGTAGAAAAAGAAATGAAAGCATTACCAATTTATAAGGAACTCATAGCCATTCGATCTTGCTTAGAAGGAAGACTTGATTGTACGTTAGAAGAGCACATTTACAAAACTCGTGAAGCGTATATTGAAAAGTTAAAAACAAATGTTATGAAGCATGAGAAAGAAGGAAAAATTCCTTTTTCAGAAAAAATTGATAGATTAATTACACATAAAATTTTAGGACTTCCAATCTTTTTAGCAGTTATGTTTTTTATTTTTCAGGTTACGTTTACGTGGATTGGTACACCTTTATCGGATATGTTAGATGAGTTTTTTGGTGGCCAGCTTACGGATTGGGTGACGGCTGGACTTACAAGTATTGGAGCTTCTGATTTTATTCAAGCACTAGTTACAGAAGGTATTATTGCCGGTGTTGGTGCTGTATTAGTATTCGTACCACAAATCTTTGCACTATTCTTTTTTATTTCATTATTAGAAGACTCAGGGTATATGGCGCGAATTGCAGTTGTTATGGATAGAATTATGGAGTTTTTCGGCTTAAACGGAAAAGCTTTTATTCCGATGATTATCGGTTTTGGATGTAACGTTCCAGGTATCATGGCTGCGAGAACGATTGAACAGGAAAAAGAACGTTTACTTACCATTTTAGTAACACCATTTATGTCTTGTTCAGCACGATTACCTGTATATGCATTATTTGCGGGCGTATTTTTCCCGCATAGTCAGGCGACTGTTGTATTTTCTTTATATGTTGCAGGGATTGTTCTTGCGTTATTAGTTACAAAAATTATGTCTCTTACAATTTTGAAAGCGGAAAAGTCTATTTTCGTAATTGAATTACCGCCTTACCGTGTGCCACAAGCAAAAACATTATGGCTAAGCACGTGGGAGAAAGGAAAGGGATTTGTTCGTAAAGCTGGTACATTCATCTTTGGTGGTTCGGTTGTTATTTGGTTATTAAACTATGCAGGTCCATCAGGATTCGGCGTTGATATGGGAGATAGCTACTTAGCGATGATTGGTGGATTTATCGCACCATTATTTGCACCGCTCGGCTTCGGAACGTGGCAAGCTGCAGCATCCCTTTTAACAGGATTTTTAGCGAAGGAAGTTGTCGTTTCTACAATGGCAATTATTTATGCAGTTAAAGAAGATGTGCTTGGAAATGTAATGGGAGCACATTATACAGCATTATCAGCTTATGCATTTATGTTCTTTATTTTATTATATGTTCCGTGTTTAGCGACGGTAGCTGTTATTAAACGTGAAACAGGATCAGCGAAGTGGACGATTTTTTCAGTCGTTTATCCACTCGTAGTTGCTTATGTATTAACGCTCATTATATACCAAGTTGGATCCTTACTCGGATTCTAGAAGGAGATGTATTGTGATGATGGTCAATATTATAATTGGAGCTATCATTTTTGGTTATGCAGCATATACGTTAGTTAATTTTGTAAAGAGAAGTAAAAAAGGAAAATGCGCGGCATGTTCTTTAAATAAGTCATGTCAGTCGCAAACTTGTAGCCCGGATATGGAGCAAATTGCTCATAATAAATAGAAAAAAGCTTTGCGAATTTCGCAAAGCTTTTTTGTTTTACTTTTTAATTTTTACAAGTTGAGAAGCTTCTACGCCTTTGTAACCAGGGAATTCTTTACTTGGGTCTTTATCAAATTTTAATACACCTACAGATTTTTCATCACCTTTTACATTGCTGTAAGTTGCGTCATCGACAATCGCATACATATCTGTATATGCACGACCACTTCCGATAATTGTGTTGCCTTCATATTTTAATTTTGCCCCATCAAGTGCAGCATTTTCTACTTTTTCTTTTGCAAATAATACACCTTGTTCTGTTGTTACAGCTGGTAATTTATCAAGTGGTTTCGTGTTGTCTTTTTCATCAACTTTGCTAAGTAACTCTTTTTTCACTAGTTCTTCACCAGTTTTCTTATCCATTACAAGAACTTTTTTACCATCTAATGTTGTCATTTTCATTTTATAGAAGTCTTTTTCTTTCACTTCTTTTTTGTTTTTATCTGTAATTTGCTGAACTTGTTCTTCTGATCCGTACAGTACAAAGCCGTTCGCTTTCTCTCCTAATAAAGAACAACCTGATAATGCTCCAAGTGAAATTGCTGCTGCTAATCCGATTCCTACTAATTTTTTCATGATGATTTCTCCTTTTATCTGTTTTATAGTAAATACAATTTTTGTATCGTTGCTTACATGCGAAGAAGCTTGTTTGTTGCTTCTGATATTAGTGTATAAGAAATATTGGAATGCAACTATCGAGTTAGCTTACAGTAACATTACACTTATGTAATTTAGTGAAATTGCAAAAAAGTAAGTTAATTCCAAATAGATATAATTATAATATATTGTAAATACAATATTATATATAAAATGTCATATTATAATGGATGTATTTTGGAAATAACATGTAAGGACATATTAGTTTTGTTATAATAAACACATAGGCTGTAAAATGAATATTCTTTACTGTAAAGGGAGATTTTTCAGTTTTCCAAGTAGTGAATTTGAAATATGAGGTATATCATAGGAGGAATTTAGATGTCTGTATTTAAACGATTAAGAGATTTAACAATGTCGAATGTGTATTCGTTAATTGAAAAAGCGGAAGATCCAGTTAAGATGACTGATCAATATTTACGCGATATGCAAGCCGATGTACAAGAGGCTGAGAAAAGTGTAGCAGCTCAAATCGCACTTGAGAAGAAATTCAAAATATTATTTGAAGAGCAAGAAGCACTTGTGAAAAAACGTGAAGAGCAGGCTCATATGGCTGTTCAAGCTAATAACTTAGATCTTGCGCGTCGTGCATTAGAAGAAAAACAAAATGCAGAGCAAAAAATGAATGAGTATAAAGCAAGCTACGAGCAAAATAAAACTGCTGCTGATAACCTGCGCCTAAAGCTAGAAGAAATGCGTAAGCAATTAACAGAGCTGAAAAATAAACGTGAAACACTTGTAGCACGTGTAAATGCTGCGAAAGCACACAAAAATATTAATCAGGCGATGTCTGGATTTGATTCAAATTCAGCAAAAGCTGGTTTAAGCCGTATGGAAGAGAAAGCCCTTCAATTAGAGGCTGAAGCGGAAGCAAGCAGTGAAGTTTATAAGAAAGAAAAATCATTAGATGATGAATTCGCAAGCTTAAACAAAAATTCTGCTGTTGACGATGAATTAGCTCGTATTATGAAGCAGTATGAGAAATAATATAGAATAAAGACAAATGAACCGACATGTCTAAATATATTCATGTCGGTTTTCTATTATATTTTAGAGGAGGTTTTGCAATGACATGGATGAATGTAGTTGCCATGCTTGTATGGACTGGAGCGAGTGCAGTACTTTTATTTGCAATTATGTGGGTTGATTCAATTTTTACAAAATACAATGATTTAAAAGAAATCAAAAATGGAAATACAGCTGTAACAACTCGTTTTATTATGAAATTATTTGCACAAGGGTACATTTTATCTCAATCGATAACGAAAGCAAATGATTTATGGCAAGCACTTCTTGCATCAGCAGTTTCTTTCGTTATTTTATTAGTGGTAGAAATGTTTATCGAATTCGTATTAAAGAAAATGTCTGGTCTTGATTTAGAAGAAGGTACGAAAGAAGGTAGCGTTGCACATGCGATGTTAGCCGGATCATTACATATTGTTGGTGCACTAATTTTAGGTGCTTGTTTATAAAGAGAAAAGGAGGGGTAGATCATGAGTTTATTTAAACGAATTAAAAATATAATGAAAAGCCCAGAGCCACCGAAGCCGGAAAAGAGTCTTTTAACGTTAGCTCCTGGCGATATGATTGAAGTTTCATTAGTTATGTATGAATTAATTGGGAAAACGAGTATGCATTCGCGTAAGGAAATTGTTTTGACATTGCAAGATGGAAAAGATATTCGTTATTTAAAAATTGAAGACCGAGAAAATACGTATTACAAATTATATACTCCAATTGATGGTCGCTTAGATTCAATTGATGAAATTCCGACGACAATTGAAATGGATGATATCGAGTACCATATGGAAGAACAATATAACGGACGTGTTGTTGTGATGGGAAAAACTCCATTCTCAGCTTCAGAAGAACAGTATATATGGGAATTCCAATCAGATAATCGAAAATTATTGCGTATTGAATGGCAAAATGGTCGCACAATGATGTATGAGGGAGAAGCAATCATTCCTGCTGATGTACAAATTATAAGAGCAACGTAAGGGGGCGTAATCATGTCAAACCGATTGTTTACCATGATTAAATCGTTTGTGATCCCTATACTTGCTATCGTTATATTACTTGTTGTTGCTGGTTATGCCTTATCAGGTTGTCAAGGCGGGCAGACAAAGTCGATTCAAGACCGTTATCCACTTGAATCTGTTGCCAAGGAAGGTAAACAAGAATCTTACGTGTATAGGGCCGCCAATCGGTCAGTTCCTGAAGTCGCAAAGGAACTCATTAATGAAAGAGAACCGCAGCAAGCATCTAAAGAAGACGAAAATCAAATGTTCCTCGTTTATTCTGATAAGATTTATAACCTGCAAAAGGATAAAGAGAAACCATCTGATACGTTAATTGAAATAAGTAATAAAGAATTTGTCCGTCAAAATTACCAACCGTCCTTCTTGCAAGGATATATTATGGGTAGCATATTAAACGATATATTCGGTTCACGAAAATCATCATACGGTGATTATCGAGGATATAACGATAGACAAAATCATAAACCAGTTATTCCAGAGAGACCACCTACAAAAGAAGAAAAGAAAACCCCACCTCCAATTACGAAGGAAGGGAAAGGGTCTATCATTAAGCGAGGCGATAATGTAGATTCGAAACCATCAGTAGGTGATAAGGGAAGTATTACTGAAAAAGGAAGTAATACGACGCCCCCACCTTCTACTGGAAGCAAGGGTAAAATTACAAAAACACCAGGCGGTTCAAGCGGATCAGATGTGAAGCCAAAATCATCTATTAAAACGCCGCCAAGGAATACATCTCCTCCGAAAACGAGGGTCGGTGGTTCAGGAAAAATTACGAAGAGAAGATAGTGTAGAGACCGAAAAGTGGAATTTGCTTTTTGGTCTTTTTTTGTTATGGGAATTAATTCCTCTCAGGTGGTACGATTTAGGCATAAGGGAGGAAGTAAAAATATATCAGCGATTATTGAAATATATCGACTTACCGACAAAAACTGACAACGATAGCAACTTAATAATAAAAAGAGGGTGTGCCAAAATTTTGGCACACCCTCTTTTTCATAACGATTAATGAATATCACGTTTCTTAAAGTTACCGCCTTTTACTTCTGCTACGTCATAAACTGTAATAAAGGCGTGTGGATCGATTTCATTAATAAGTTCTTTCATTTTACTTTCTTCTAAACGGTTAATTACACATGAAATTTCTTTAAACTTCTCTCTTGAATAACCACCGTATACTTCGTTATATGTTGCACTTCGGCCTAAACGATCGCGAATTGTTTCTACCATTAATTCAGGCTCTTTTGTAATAATTTTAAATGCTTTTGAACCACTTAAACCAACTTCAACGATATGAATCACTTTCGAAGCGATAAAGTAAGCAATTGCCGAAAGGATAGCTCCTTGCAGGCCGAATACCGTTGATACGAAAATAAATACGAACATGTTTAAGAATAAAATAAGGTCACTCGTTCCAAATGGTAACTTACGAGAAAGCAATACAGCAAGCATATCGATTCCATCTAATGCCCCACCGTTACGTAATGCTAGTCCCATACCAAAACCGATGATAATACCACCAACAACTGTAACTAATAATGTATCGCCTTCAATAATAGCTGGTATTCCGTGCATGACAACGGTACCTACTGCTAATGAAGCAATTCCGATAATAGAATAAATCGCAAAGCTTTTACCGATTTGCTTATACCCTAACCAAACGAAAGGAATGTTAATAACTGCGATTAGAGCTCCTAATGGCAATCCAAATAATCTTGAACTAACGATACTTAAACCAGTTACACCACCGTCTGATACGTTATTTGGAATTAATACTGCTTCTAATCCGTACGCTGTGATAAATGCCCCAATAATAATCATCAAAGCTTTTGAAGCAATTCTTAGCTTATTGGGCTTGTTTTTGATAATTTTCTCCATGTAATTTCCTCGTTTCAAACTAGTTTCTTATTTGTTACGTAATTCACACCTAAATTTTATTTTAACATTTAATTTGAAAAAATTCTCCTTTAATGGATGTATGCAGGGAATATTATCACCATATTATCTTTAAAATATTTTTGAAATCAGTATAAGAAATCCCATCCTTTCAAAGGATGGGATGCTATTAAGAAAATATAAAACTAAGTACTGATACGAATAAAGCGAAACCTAAAATAGTTCCACATATTTTCATATGGCGCTTGCGTCCCATTACGACAATCGCAACATATTCACGGATCATTGCGTTAGGCCAGTAATAAAATGCAGTTTTTGATCCAATACCTTGGCTGTTAAGACCGGCTTGTCTTGCATATATACCAGCACGGAAAAGGTGGAAATTATTCGTTGTAAAAATACTTTTATATTTACCTTCTGGTTTTAAAGAATCCATAATTTCTTTAGAGAACAGCATATTTTGATATGTGTTTACAGAGCGATTTTCCTGGACTGTATGTTCAAGAGGAATTCCTTTTTCAACAGCGTAACTTTGCATCGCTTCCGCTTCTGGAAGACCTTCATCTGGACCTTGTCCACCAGAAAAAATAATTGTTGGTGGTGTATTAACAGCGGCTTGTTTCCAATAGAAGTCAATCGCTTTATTAATGCGACTTGCAAGTAAAGGTGGTACTTTATCATTAATTAAGCCGCTACCAAGAACGATGATGAAATCTTGATTACGTCTTGGTCTGTTGAATTGGTATAAAAAATATGCACTTAAGAAGTTAGATAAGTGTATAAAGAAATATATGCTTATAAGAGAAATAGCTGCAAAAATAGGCTCTAAATGCGATGAAACCAAACTTGCTGGATTTATAATAGGGAGTAACATAAAGAATAACATCCCTAAAGCAGCAAGGAGTGTTAAACAGTTAGTGAACCGTCGTCCTTCTCGCTTCATTAAAATTCTAGCATTAAGAAATAGCCCAAACATTAAAGCAACAATACCGAAAGGAAGCATAATGAGAAGTGCTAAAAAAGGTAAAAATATAATGTAGCGTAGGACATCACTATCTGAGTTCAATGATACAATCACACAAAAAAGAAGGAAAAAACAGATAAAGGCATTAAATAAAAAGCCGTTTATTATTTTTCGCGGATCTTTTAAATATGAGATAAGAAAAATAATAAATAATATAAGAGGAATAATTCCGAAATACATCATAAATATAGTACACCTCAACTTGTATAAGAATTTGACATACCTTTTATATTACATGATTTTATAAGTGAAAATGAAAGAAAAAGGATTTTGAATTTTCTCAATAAAATATATAGATACGTATGTTACAATATATTCAAAGCGATATATTAAAAGTAAAATGGTTGAAAAGGCACTCAGTAGAGTGCTTTTTCTTTTTGTATGCAATTGTGCATATTATATTTTTTTTCAAATGAAGAGGATTACAATATAAGTTGTAGACAGACTTTATAAAGCAGAATTTCATACAAACATTTCCCTCTACTTTTTGTATCTAACAATCGTATAACAATAAATAATTCTGTTTTATAGTGTCTGTTTTTGAAAGGTGTCTTTTTTGAAGGCACCTTTTTTTATTAGTATAGATAGTTTACACTGTTAGCATAGTGTAAACTATCTATACTAAACATTAGCAATCTTCCGTATAAATATTATCAATTTACTATATATTCCAGTGGTGTTAACCTACATATGAAAGGCTTTCTTTTTCAAAATATTACCCCTAATAAAATTTTGAAGAAGTCAACTGTCTCCAAACTTGTCTTTATGCTTAAAGAAAAAGCACTCAAATTGAGTGCTTTTTCTTATTGAAACATGCTATTTTTCTAGGCGATTTTCATAAAATAAAAGTAAAGAAATGAAAGTGGGTGACAAAATGCCGGCAGTTGTGGAAGGTGTTATTATTGAAAACTGCAATGGAACAATTAATGTAGGTGACAAATATAACGTACAGCCGATTGAAAAGACGAAGGCTTATAATGGATCGGGATCATCAAATACAGGAATGAAAGTACAAACGTTTAGCGGGATTAGTACAGCTGATGTATGGGATAATGATGCGAATGATCAGGGGATACAGTTTACTTTATAGTACAGTATGTAAAATTGCATAAAATGATGAAGTTGCCCTATGATACAATCTAGCTGTGAGCTGTTAATGATTCTTCTGTAGTATAGTTGTTAGATTAGAAATATAACATCTTATCGAAAATCATACGTATAAAAAAGACACTTCAAATGAAGTGTCTTTTTGTACCTTAGTGATACCCTTTAGCAGAGTCTTTATGAATTTTATTTTTAAATATACTGTAGCTCCAAAGCTGATATCCAATAACGATTGGTACCATGACCATTGCAACGAAGAACATAATTTTTAAGTTTAATTGACTACCGGCTGCGTTGTATAACGTTGTACTGTATGCATCGTTAATACGAGATGGTAACATTCTTGGGAACATACCTGCAAAGCCAGTTGTCATAAACATTGCGATTGTTAGGCAAACGAATGTGAAGGCAAGGCCAATTTTATGTTTGTACACCATAATTAGTGCGAGTACACTCATTAGCATTGCAAGTACTGGAAGAATGAATAGTACCGGATATTCCGTAAAGTTTTGGAATAAGTTTGTTCGATTAGCAGTCGCTACATAGAAGATAGCTAAAATAATAGCAGCTGCCATTGAAAATGGCCTTGCGATTTTATAAGCACGATCAGATACTTCACCAGTCGTTTTAATCATGACCCAAAGGGCACCGGATACGACAAATATAGCAGTGAAGAACAACCCTCCTAAAATACCGTAATGGTTTAGTAAGCTAAGTAAATTTCCTTCATAGCCATTTTTTCCGATTTGTAGTCCGTAATACAAGTTAGCAAATGTAACACCGAATAAAAAGGCGATTAAGAAACTGCCAATTGCAAATGCCCATTTACAAGTTTTTTGCCAAATTGGTGAATCATCTTTATGCATGAATTCCAGTCCAGCGGCACGAGCAAATAGTGCAAGTAATACTAAGAATAACGGTGTATATAAATAACTAAACATATTAGCATATGTGACTGGGAAGGCAGCAAATGTTGCGCCACCAGCTGTAATTAACCATACTTCATTACCGCCCCAGAACGGGCCAATTGCTTCTTGTAATTGATTTCGTTCTTGTCGATCTTTCGTAACGAAAGGAAAAATCATTCCGTTACCAAGTGCATACCCGTCAAGAATGAAGTAAACTGTCCAAATCACGCCCCATAAACCGAACCAGATGATTGCAAGCATATCATGAGACATGAGCCACACCTCCCTCAGTAGCAGGTTCTTCTAATGCGGCAGGTCCTTTTTTCGCGAACTTCAGCATTAAGTATACGTCTGCGATTAAAAGTAAAGTGTAGAATAAAATTAAACTAATTAATGAGAACCAAATTTGTGGAACAGATATAGGCGATACAGATTCTGCTGTACGCATTAGTTTATATACTGTCCATGGTTGGCGACCTACTTCAGCGACAATCCATCCTGCGTTAATCGCAATATAAGGAAGTAAGACAGACCATATTGTAATTTTTAAATAACGTTTTGAGTTTTCTAGTTTTCCTTTTCGGTTTAAATAGAAGCCATACCAAGTTAATGCCATAAAGAACATACCGAGTGCAACCATTAAGCGGAAGCTATAATACACGAGGTTAACATTTGGACGTTCATCTTTCGGAATATCCTTTAAACCAACAATTTCGCCATCAAATGAGTTTGTATAGAAGAAGCTTCCGAGTTTTGGAATCGTAAGGAATTCAAAATTCTTCTCGTTTTTCACATCAGGAATTTGAACAATTGAGAAGCCTTGTCCTTTTCCGGTTTCCCAAACTGCTTCCATCGCAGCTCCTTTTGCGGGTTGATATTTAGCCGCTGATACACCAGATTGATGTCCCATAAACGGTGTAATTGTTGCGGCGAATAAGCCTAACATTAAGCCGAACTTAAATGATTTTTTGAAGAATTCAACTTCATTTTTACGTAATAAGTGATAGGCACTAATTGCCATAACGAAGAAAGCACCAACAATATAACAACCAACTACAGTATGGAAGAACATATTCCAAGCGTATGGATTCGTAACGAGTGCCCAGAAATCATTTAATTCAGCGCGGCCGTTACGTACTACGTAGCCAACAGGGTTTTGCATAAAGCCGTTTGCTGTAATAATCCAAAGGGCAGAAATGTTTGTTCCAAGTGCAACCATCCACATGCAGAAGGCACGGAACTTTGGTGAAATTTTGTCTTTACCGAATAACCATATTCCCATGAAAGTAGATTCTAAGAAGAAGGCAACAAGTGCTTCGATTGCGAGAGGTGATCCGAAAATGTCTCCCATATATTTGGAGTACTCAGACCAGTTTGTTCCAAATTGGAATTCCATCGTAATCCCGGTTATAATCCCCATTACGAAGTTAATTGTAAATAATTTACCCCAGAAATTTGCCATTTTGCGGTATGTTGGATTCAATGTGCGGGCGTATTGAGTTTCCATACATGCTACTAAAATGACAAGTCCGATTGTCAAAGGTACAAATAAAAAGTGATAAAAAATAGTAATTGCAAATTGAAAACGACTCAGTAACAGAACGTCGGACATAATGAATATTCACTCCTTTTTTACATTATCTACAATCAGTTTATAGTGAAAATACGTTTAAAGTATGTGAAACTTGTTACAAAGCTGTGTGTATATTTTGAAAGAATTATGTCGATTATCTGAAAATATCTTATTTTTACTATAAAGCGATATCCTTTTTGAGTTTTTCATATTTTGGTACACTATTTATGTAGTGTAAATGAGAGAAAAGAGGGTTCCTTACTATGAAGTCATTAGAAGAGATTTTGCAGTACAATGAGAAATTTGTTGAAGAGAAAAAATACGAAGAGTATGAAACAGGAAAATTCCCGAATAAAAAAATGGTAATTATCTCTTGTATGGATACTCGTCTTGTTGAATTATTACCAAAAGCAATGAATATGCGTAACGGTGATGTGAAAATTATTAAGGTAGCAGGAGCTGTTATCTCACATCCATTCGGAAGTATTATGCGTAGTATTTTAGTTGCTGTATATGAACTTGGTGCTGATGAAGTTTGTGTAGTTGGTCACCACGATTGCGGTATGGCAAAAATTCAGGCAAGCAGTACAATTGAGAAGATGAAAGAGCGCGGTATAACAAATGAGAAATTAGATACACTCCGTTATTCTGGAATCGATTTAGAAAGATTCCTACAAGGGTTCTCTAGTGTAGAAGAAAGTGTAGAACATAGCGTATCGATACTTCGCAACCATCCGTTACTTCCAGAAGAAGTACCTGTTCACGGTCTTGTTATCGATCCTGAAACAGGAAAATTAGATTTAGTTGTGAATGGTTACGACAATTAAGAATTTACTTTGTCATCCTTTTTATCTGGGACAGGATCAAATCCTCCCGGGTGGAAAGGGTGACATTTTAATATACGCTTACAAGTAAGCCAAAAACCTTTGAGTGCACCATGTTTTTGAAACGCCTCTAATCCGTAATGAGAACAAGTCGGATAAAAACGGCATGTTGGTGGTGTCATCGGAGAAATGAATTTTTGATAAAAGCGTATAATCCCAATAAAAATCTGTTTCATAACGGTCTCCTTTTCAGCATATTCTTAAAGTATTATAGCACGACTGTACATAATACTTTACTAATGTGCATTTCCGTTATATCATATTGGATATAACGGAATTAAATTAAAAGCGGGAGAGATGTTGTATGCCATCAGTAGAAAGCTTTGAATTAGATCATACGATTGTAAAGGCACCTTATGTAAGACATTGCGGAGTTCACAATGTAGGTAGTGACGGTATTGTAAATAAATTTGATATTCGTTTCTGCCAACCGAATAAACAAGCAATGAAACCAGATGTTATTCATACGTTAGAGCATTTATTAGCATTTAATTTACGTAAATATATTGATCGTTATCCGCATTTTGATATTATCGATATTTCACCGATGGGCTGCCAAACAGGATATTATCTTGTAGTAAGCGGAACACCGACAGTACGAGAAATCATTGATTTATTAGAACTAACATTAAAAGATGCGGTTCAAATTACAGAAATTCCAGCTGCAAATGAAACACAATGTGGTCAAGCGAAGCTTCACGACTTAGAAGGAGCACAACGCTTAATGAACTTCTGGTTAAGCCAAGATAAAGATGAACTTGAGAAAGTGTTTGGATAAAAAGGAAAACTGCCTGTGAAAGGGCAGTTTTTTTATTGTACTAAGAGCGAACATACTCTTCTTTTTTATGAAAATATATTAGATACTCCAACATATAAAACAAAGGCAGAACCGAGAAAATAAACAAATGCTTTTGCTTTTTCCCGTTTCTTCATTTCATCAATTCCAAAAAGGATAAACATAATACTTAAAAGGATAAACACGTAAGGTAAAAGAATAGTGAAGTTTGCAAAGAAGCTAAATAGGGCGAGAGAAAGAGCGATAGTGGCGATTATAATTTGAATGTTTTTTAACATGGAATCCCCCTTAAGTAGAAAGAAATAGTTACTGAGAGAAAATAATTATAAATGCTAAATTGATCGAAATTTTATTCTACATGTAGCGAAAGAGTTTGATATTAAAAAGAAGAATATGAGACTAGAAACGAAAAAATACGGGATACTCATTAATTCCTAGAAGAATAAAGGAACAACTGAGAATAAATTGTACGTATGGGAGAAGTGAAAAATTATCGGTAAAATGGACATAAGTGCTTAGAGTGAGTAAGAGAAGCATGAAAAATGCTAAAAAAATCCGTAATATAGTTAGAGTTAGCATCGTATAGCCCCCTTTAGACCATTTACTAGAATATTTCTGTGAAGCCAATAAATAAAGCAGCGGCTCCTGCTAGTAGAGCGAGCACACTACCTCCTGTTTGCTGTTTTAATATTTCCTCTAAACTTATGGTGAGGGCCATACCTCCTAAAAAGATGAACATATAAGGGATTATTTCTCTATTACCAGTAAAAAATCCATAGATTGCTATAGATAAGGCAATAAGTGATAAAGTAATCCGTCCCCCTTTTAGCATAAAAGACCTCCTCTATTTTATGTAGGTAATAATGAGAACAATCCAAATGAAAGCACCGGCAATAATACAAATAAGTCCAGTTGCTGATTCCCTTTTCTTTATTTGTTCAAATGCGATGAGAAACATTAAAGCCCCTAATAGAAATTGTGAAAGAGGTAAAGAATTATTTTGACCTGTATATAATCCAATTGCCGACATAACGATCACAGTGAGTGCTACTATGATGCGAAGTATACGAAGCATATTAGGAATTCTCCTTATTCTTTTTTGTATAAGGATTGTCTTCTAGTTTATCGACGGAATGTTTATAAGCATAGCCTTTATTAATTGTCATGACGGAGAGTACGAGGATGATTAGGACGATGATAATACCGATAATTAATATTTTGAACATAAAATCCCTCCTTTTCTTTATTTTACATAATTTTGTAATTGATGAAAACAATAGAAAATAAAAGGATGAAAGAAGGGTGTTACATGGAGACGAAAAAAACATATTATATATCAATAGGAAACGGTCAAATTTCACAAGTGAAGACGGCGGATACGTATAATTTTGAGATTTCCGCAAATGATGAGGAAATTACGGAATTAAGAGAGCACTTTGATCAAGCATATGTAGAAGATTTAGGGTCATTTGTACGCTCCCACGTTCCATTTGTTGAGTATCATCACGATTCAAATAATGACCGATATGATGAACAACTACAAAAAGCATATAAAATGATTTACGATTTAGGAAATCATGAGACGAAAGAATTAGTCGCACAAATGGGAATAATCAATGGATTGTAATTGGATAATATTATGCAGAAAAGCGAGAATATGCTACAATTTGTGGTAGGAAAAACTTGTAACCATCAATAGGGGAGTAATGGCATGTACAAATTTAAAGATTATTACCACAACACTGTACAATTATCGTTTGAACGTTATCCATTTTCTCCTGAGCCAAAGCATGTTTGGGTTGTATGCCGGTACGGGGATCAATGGTTATTAACGCATCATTTACGTCGCGGTCTTGAATTTCCAGGTGGTAAAGTAGAACTAGGGGAAACACCGGAAGAAGCGGCAGTTCGAGAGGTTCATGAAGAAACCGGCGGCATAGTTTCTGATTTAACTTACTTAGGACAATACAAAGTATCTGGAAAAGACAAAATAATCATTAAAAACATTTATTTTGCAACAATTAGTGCGGTAGAAGAACATACGCATTACGAAGAAACGAAAGGGTCTGTTTTATTAAAAGACATTCCTGACAACATTAAAACGAATAGAAAATTTAGCTTTATAATGCGCGATGACGTATTAGCGCGTACGATGAAACATATAGAAGAAATCGGCTGTTTTACGAAGTAAAGTAGCCGGTTTCTTTTTTTGTATGTAAGAATAAATGTAAACATATCTTTACATTATTTTGGGGATATTATACAATTTTGTAAAGATATATTTACATTTTGGGAGGGGGAAGATGGATAAAAGAAAAGAAACGACTGTTACTGTTTCGATGGTTAAATTAAACTTTTCTTTATTTTTTATAATAATTGCTTTGTCGTTTGGAATTGGTTATTTGCATATATTTCTTTCAGGTGGGGTTCAAGTCGAAGTTACATTATTAACGATGTTTCTTTTTATTATCGCAATGATTGTTCTCGTTTGTATTCATGAAGCGATACATTTAATTGGCTTTCGTTATATCGGAGGTGTTCCGTGGAGTGAACTAAAATGGGGCGTTAATTGGAAATTAGGTGTTGCATATGCTCATTCTAAACAGGCGGTTACAGTAAAGCAAATGAAGAAAGTGTTAATGCTTCCGTTTTTACCAACTGGAATTTTGCCAATTGTATTGGGATTAGCTATGAATCTGGAGCCACTCTCATTTTTAGGAATTCTACTAACAGCAGGGTGTATCGGCGACATTGCCGTATATCAAAAAGTTTCAAAGTTTCCAGATGATGCGCTAGTAAAAGATCATCCGAGTAAACCGCAGTTTACAGTATATGAATAATAAGAGGAGGCGTTTTTGAACAACTGCCTCCTCTTATTATTTTTTGTCGGTAAATCAATATATTGTGAAAATTGTTGATATAATTTAATTACTATTATTGTATTTTTATCTCCACCTCTAAAAACGAAAGCACCTCCAACAAATCATCTACGATACGTGAATGCTTAAAATTCCCCCAAAACGCATCTTTTTTCCAAACACCAAGAATCCCTACTTGTTCAGAACCAAGCACATCGTTTTCTGGATGATCTCCAACATAAAGACATTCTTCTGCCTTCACATCTAGTCTTTGCAAAGCACGTTCGAAAATTTCAGGATGAGGTTTTTTAATTCCTTCAGCTTCTGAAACGAGAATGGTGTTTGTATACGTATGTATATGTAGTGCTCGAAGGTTGCTCATCTGAAATTCAGTAAAACCATTTGTAATAATACCAATTTTAATGTTTCGCTGTTTTAACTGTTGAAGTAGTTCATGCGTGTTTTTGAAAGGAATACAATGATGTTGGAAGTTTGTAATATAGTCGTGTAGTAGTTGTTCTTGCGTTAAAGTAGTAATGTTGTATTCGGAAAGGAGAGTAGCATATACTTTATCCTTCCACGTATAGCCATTATTATCGAGTTCAAGAAATCGAGAACAATACTTTGATTTCTCTATGCTCTTCAAATGTGAGGCGAAGCGATTATATTGCTCACAAATAAATTGTTCTAAAGATTGGCGCCGATCTAATAGTGTTCCATCTAAGTCGAATAAGATTGCACGAATCATGGGAAGCCTCCTTGCAGTTTTTATAATTACTTATCGCATATTCGCAAAAAAATGATTATGATATTTTGTAGAATGGAATAATGGGGGATTGTATGAAGAAACTGTATGGCAAGTTAGTGTGTTGTATTATAGCAAGCAGTTTAGTTGCAGGATGCGAGAGTGCTATCGAGGTTACGAATGAAAAAGAAATTTGTAAAACAGAAGAAGAGTGCACGCAAATAGGAGATAAAACATTACAAAAAGTATATAAAAAGATAGAGGGACTTTCAGAACTTGAAAAAGTAGAGGATTATGACATAGAAGAGTATGAAAGTATGAATATGAAAGAGGCGGAACAGAAAAAAGAAGAGGATGACAATTACTTCTTTTTAGCTTCTTATTATATCGATGATGATGAAATTGTAGATCCTTATTTTGAGAAATTGGATCGTAAGAGATTGAATAAAGTTTTTGCAGATGACAAAGTAGCAAAAGATGATTTGTTAAGCCAGCGGCAAGATAGAGAGTATCATGAAACGTTATGGGACATGTATCGCACTCTTATTCCAGTGAAATATCGTGAGAATATAACAGGGTTGGATTTAATAACGGATGGTTATGACGGCGTTGTTGCCCATGTCATGCCAAGTATGGATGACCCGAGAGATTGGTTGCTTAGTTTAGACGTGCTCGATTCTGGGGTGAATATAGATGAAGTGATGAAAACATTAATTCATGAAACGGCTCACGTATTAACGATTGGGCATAAACAAGTACCAGTAGATAGGAAATATTTAGAGGCGTTTGATGAAGAGAAAGACATTTCATCATATCGAAATAAATGTAACACGGTGTTCTTGAAAAATGGATGTGCGAGAAAAACTTCGTATATTAACCAATTTTATAATGAATTTTGGAAACCAATTGAGCAAGAGTGGACAGAAAAGAAAGTAGAAGAAAGTGAAGAGGCACAAATTGAATTTTATAAAGAAAAGCATGATGATTTTGTATCGCTGTATGGAACAACAAATGTAACGGAGGATATCGCAGATACATTTACAGCGTTCATTTTACAAGATTCAAAAAAGTTGAAAGAAGGAACAGAGTTAAAATATAAAAAAATTGCTTTCTTCTATCAGTTCCCTGAGCTTGTAAAAATGAGAGCGGAAGTGCTGTCGGGATTATATGATGTTTCAAAAACGATAGAACAACAAAGTGGAGACTAATGTGAGGTATGCTTTCGATATAGTTTCGTTAAAGAAAAGCGTGAAGAATTTTTAATTCTTTGCGTTTTTTTATGTTGATAAAATTGAAAATTCTGTATTTTTATTAAAAAGAAGAAGGAACTTGCGGTATAAAATAGAATTAGTATAAAAATGTCACAATTTAGACACAATTATAATGCGCGTGTTGTAGGGACTATAAGTTTACTCTCGAGGAGGTAATGAAACGTATGAAAACGATTCTTGCTGTTGCTGGTCTCATTTGGGTAATGTCTCACGGTTTTCCGATTTTTGAAGGGGAGCAAATTCGTAGTGCTTTGAATGAAAAGTTTAATGATTATCATGTGATAGATCGAAAAGATAATGTCGTTACAGTACGTGTGAAAGACTGTTTCCATACAGTTACGGTTGCGGATGGAAACATTACAAATGAAACGAAAATGTGTGATAAAAGGTAAAAGAAAGAAGCTGACTATAGCGTACTGTTTTGAGTCAGCTTCTTTTTCTTTTTCCAATTAAAATTTTTTCAAATGCCTCAACAAATACATACATAAGAGTTGCAAGAACACATGTGAGTAGTACGCTAAGTAAGACGAGTGTGAAGTTAAAGACTTGGAATCCGTAGCTAATTAAGTAGCCAAGTCCTTGTTTGGAAACGAGAAGTTCTCCGAAAATAACACCGACCCAGGATAAACCAACGTTTACTTTTAACGTTGAGATAATTGCTGGAAAGGATGCAGGGAGAACGACTTGCTTATAACATTGCCATTTATTTGCACCAAATGTGTCCATCACTTTTATATAGTTAGAATCGACTTCTTGAAATGCACTGTAAATAACGAGAATGGTAATGATGATGGAAATGATTACTCCCATTGCAATAGAAGATGAAATGTTTGGACCGAAAATAACGATGATGATTGGACCGAGTGCAACTTTTGGCATTGCATTTAGGACGACGAGATAAGGATCAAGTACGCGGGCTAGAAGTGGCATCCACCAAAGGAACGTGGCAATAATAGCACCAAGTACTGTTCCGAGAATGAAGCCTACTCCTGTTTCCAGCAATGTCGTCCATATGTGGATCCAAAGTGAACCGTCGATCCATTTCGTTAAGAAGAGATTCCAAATACTCGAAGGAGCACTAAAGAGTAAAGGATCGATCCATTCTTTTTTGCTAGCTATTTCCCATAGTGCAAAGAAAAGAATAAGTAGTAAAAGCTGTAGTGAGCGAGCAATCCAAGCACGCCTGCGTTCTTTCTTTCGAAATTGTTCATGTAGTTGTTTTATATTATCCAAGTCGTTCCAGCTCCTTCCATATATCTTGAAAGAGGGCTGGGAAATCGTAGTGATGGCGTGCTTCTAACGGTGATAAAGAACGGATACTTTCCGGGACGATAAAGGTTTTCGCGATTTTTCCAGGATTCGCTTGCAGTAAATAAATACGATCACTCATCGCAATCGCCTCTTCAATATCGTGAGTAACAAGTAGTGATGTTTTCTTATATTTATTTAGTAAGTTGAAAACGAGTTCTTCTAGTTTTAATTTCGTTTGATAATCGAGTGCGGAGAATGGTTCATCTAGTAATAAAATTTTCGGATCAGTTGCTAACGTTCGAACGAGAGCAGCACGTTGACGCATACCGCCGGATAGTTCACGAGGATATTGTCCTTCTACCCCATGTAGACCGACTTGCTTTAAAAGGTTTAAAGTATGTTCTTTCATTTGTTCATCATAAATCCTTCGAATATGAAGTCCAAGCATAATATTTTCTTCAATCGTTTTCCACGGGAATAAGTAATCTTGCTGCAACATATACCCCATAGATGATGTTTTCGTTGTAATCGGTTCACCATCTAAAAAGACGATACCGTCAATTGGATCAAGTAGTCCAGCAATGATTGAGAGGAGCGTTGTTTTACCGCAACCACTTGGACCGAGTATAGAAATAAATTCGCCTTCTTCCACTTGTAAGCTCATATCTTCAAGAATAAGTTTGGCATTCTCTTTTGCAAAAAAACAGTGAGAAACGTTACGTATTTGCAAAAAACTCATACACTTCGCCTCTATTTCTTAATAACGCTTTCGGCAATTTTTGTATTGACGAGCGCTTCATGTGGGACTTCTTTTTTTAATTCACCAGCGTCTTTCATAATAGTTTGGAGCTGTTTCCATTCTTCTGCATCTAATAGTGGATTTGTCGCATAAGAATGTTGCTTTTTATACCGTTTAATTACTTTTACTGTAATGTCTTTTGAAGTGTCTTTAAATAGCGGGGAAACAGTATCAGCAATCTCTTCTGGACTATGTGTATCAACCCATTGCTGTGCTTTATAGAGCGCACGTGTGAACTTTTCAGCAGCAGCTTTATCTTTCTGTAAGAAACTTTCTTTTGCCATGAATGTTGTATAAGGAACAGTACCAGATTCATTTCCGAATGAAGCGACGATATAACCTTTACCTTCTTTTTCGAATATGCTTGCAGTCGGTTCAAAGAGCTGGACAAACTCTCCTGTACCAGATGCAAAGGCATTTGCAATATTAGCAAATTCGATATTTTGAATTAAGTTCGTATCTTTACGAGGATCAATGCCATTTTTCTTTAAAACGTATTCTCCAACCATTTGCGGCATGCCGCCTTTACGCTGTCCTAAAAATGTAACACCTTTTACGTCATTCCAATTAAAAGAGTCTAGTTTTTTACGTGAAACTAAAAATGTCCCATCTGTTTGTGTAAGCTGTGCAAAGTTAATGACAGGGTCCTTCGCTCCTTGTTGATGAACGTAAATAGACGTTTCAGAACCGACGAGAGCAATATCAATTCCGCCAGATAATAGGGCGGTCATCGTTTTATCGCCACCAGCTGTTGTTTGTAGGTCAATATTTAGTCCTTCATCTTTAAAAAATCCTTTTTCAATCCCAACATATAATGGGGCATAGAAGAGAGAATGGGTAACTTCGCCGACGCGAATGTTTTGAGTTTGTTCTTTCGTACCTTCTTTTTTACTACTACAAGCAGCAAAAGTAAAAACAGCTAGTAACATGATGCAAAAAATCGCGATTAATTTTTTCACTATATAACACCTCCTAGAAGTCACTCTACAAGCATGATATGTAGGTAATCGCCCATATGTGAGTGTAGATAGCAGGAATTTTTTTGGTGGTAAAGAAGTACAAATATAAGGGGTGATAAAATGGAGTACGAATACGATGATAGCGTACATTTACATCTTGATTATTTCGGGACAGAATGTGATATGGAATCGATTGCTTATAAGAGAAAGAATGAAGACGTATGGGATGTGTATTTTAATTTTGGAGTATACGGTATTCAGAAAGACGATGTAGAGTTAGGTAGGTTTATGGATGAATATGCCGGTTATTACGTTTTTTCTGTACATGCTCGCGATCTTAGCTGGGAATTTGGAAGTGCCCAGTTTGAAGAGTGGGTTTTGAAAAATCGGATAGTAGAAAAAACGCTACAAAAATAGGAGGAATTTTGTGATTGGATTTCTCATCTTATTATTTATTTTTGTGGCCGGATTTTTTATCATGCAAATGCTTATTTACCAATTTGCAAAGAAAAACATCCATAAATATACAAAAATAAAATGGTTTCATATGTGGCTACATATGAATATGAAAAAAGGCCCGAGATTAGATTTTTTTTGATTTTGTAGTTACAGTACTCGTATGTATCGTATGGAAAATATGGCTGCTTCCTTTTATATAATACACATGCTAATCATCTTCTCTTTTATCATAAAATAACGAAAAGAACCTGTCTTGTGGCGGGTTCTTTTCGTTATAGTAATATTTGTAAAAAACTTGCATTTATACATAAAACAGTGAGTAGTGTTGTGAAAGATATTTTGACAAATACAGAAACACATACATACGGAATTAAAGTGTAATTACAGAATGGACAAATTGGCCGTGTGTAAAGTGTAGGGAATAAGAAAGAGGTCGTCCAACGGTGGACGACCTCTTTCTTATTATGCTTGGTTAGTGCGAAAGAATGGAAGTTTCTGCACAATGTGAATTAATCCGTATGCAAGAATTAAGCACATAAGAGGATTAATGAAAAATCCATAGCGATTAATTGCTAAGAATAAGTTTGAGAAGATAATGTAAATAATAGAACTTGCTACTAGCATCATAACGCGTTTATGTTTAAATGAATTTAGCATGAAGCAGAAGCTGCTCAAGAATGTACCGATGATAAACACTCTATGACATAGTTGCATAAAGTTGTGAATACGGTATTGGTCTACAGCAGGAGCTGTTTTGAATAATTCAATTGTTTTACCGACAGTGAACCAAGAGAACCAATAAGTGAAGTCCGTCTTAAATCCGTTCTTGATTAATTCTTTTGCGTATGCACCTTTGTCATCTAAGCCTTTAGCTCTCATTTCATTTACTATATTTTCATATCCAATTTTATTAAATGGATCTGCACCGGCAATTAGTGGATCTGCACCTTGGGTTGAGAATAAAATAAATTGGTTGAGTGCTAAGTAGTTACGAACAACCCATGCGCCAATAATAAAGAAAGGTCCGATAAACCATAACAATCCGATTCGAATGGAGTCTTTAAATCCATATGTAAATAACACAACAAGAACAGGAATGAGCATCATTGGAGCTGGATTTGGACGGAACATAAGTAAAATTGAAACGACAATTCCAAACCATATATGGAATTTCACTTTATTGTATTTCCATGCGAGAACAAATACATATACACATAACGCCAATAAGAATATGGATGGAACTTCTGTTAGCAATGTACGGAAGTATGTATAGTTACTTGGATAAATAGCATATAAAATACTTGCAACAATTCCATAAATGTTTTTTTCGAACAATTCTTTTCCTATTAAGAATACTAATAGCACTGTGCAAAGGTTCATGATCATGTTAATAACAGTTGCTACGTAATAGTAAGGAATTGATGTAATATCAGAAATAATCATAGCGCCAGCTAATAGTAATGGCTGACCTGGTGTAATATATGCATTTTTTCCTGGAACTTCACTAGGTTCTAAATACACATAACCAAATACACCATGTTTTAATAGTTGTTCAGCTGTTAACGAATAGTTAAAGGCATCATTTGCACCATATGTTACTTTGACTAACTCTCCATCTAATCCTGGCTGTTTTACTAAACAAAAAACGTGCAACAGGAAAGAAAGCGCCAAAATTACATATACCGCTTTAGGCAAACTCTTAAACTTAGTAAGCAAAAATGAGCAACTCCTTTTTTATTAATTCTTTCGTATTTTTATGTGAAATCTTTAATAGTATTAAGGATTTCCAAAACATAGTTATTATATCATAAAGTGGAATGCTGAAATTAAGTTTTTCAAGAATGAGTAATTTGTATGCCACAATTTAACTGTTGATTAAGGGAATATTAAGACAATACATTTATGATAGAAACAAGTATGCAGACGAAATATGTAATATATGTTATTTTAATAGAAATAGTTCTTTCGATGCGGGGGAAATTAAGACATAGAAACGAGGGAATGAATTGAAGTATGGTTCTACACTTTTTCATCTTCCAAAAAGAAATATATTAATTTCTAGCATTATAAGTAGTATGGTGACTTTATTAGTAATAACTATGCTGTTTATGATTTTAAAGGTTTTCAATTTAGACATGATGAAAGATCATTTAAATCAAAAGCTTGTTTTAAGTGTTATGATGATTTTCATATGGGGCATAACGTTTTATATTACGCAGTTCAATAAAAAAGAGATGTCTATACTTAGAGCATCCCTACGAGTGCATTTTATATTATTTTTGCTAGCTCATACAGTAGCGTTATTTTATATTGTCATGCAAGTTAATATGAGTTTCATAGAGGCAATGAATTGGATTTACTTTTATAATATGCAGTTTATATTAAGTTTTGTAGTAATTTATGCAATATATATTCTTGTATATAATTTAATAGGTAAGGTTTTTCTAACTATGGTTTTAACGAGCTGTACGTTAGTCATTTTATGTATTGTGAATTATTTGAAGCTTATTTTCAGAGGTGATCCGTTATATCCTTCTGATTTTACACAAATTACGCATATGCAATCTGTTATACCGATGGTGATGGACTATTTTAGTTGGAGTTATATTTTTGTCATTATCTTAAGTATCGTAGCTTGTATTGTAGCAGGGATATATATGAGAAGGTATATTCAAAATGTAAAGATTCATCTAGGAATAAGAGCCTTATTAGTAGTAGGATCTATTTTTGTTCTATATGCGTACGGTAATTTTGCGAATACATTTATGAATAAAGTATTTCAAAAATCAGGTGTAGATTTTGTTTTGTGGAATCAAAATGAGAACTATGCTTCAAATGGTTTTGTACTTGGGTTTATTAGCAATTTAGATACAACAGTTATGGAAAAACCAAAAAATTATTCTAAAGAAAATATGCTTCAAATAGCAAACGATATAAAAAAACAATATAGTGGAAATATAGGGAGCCAAAAGAAAAAAGAGAAACCGAATATTATTTTTGTAATGAGTGAATCGTTTTGGGATCCGACGAAAGTAACTAACCTTTCTTTTAGTGAAGATCCTGTACCAAATTTACATCATTATATAGAAAACTTTCCTGGTGGACAAACTATTTCTCCTACATTTGGGGGAAATACGGCGAACGTTGAATTTGAGGCATTAACAAGTTATTCAATGAGTTTGTTAAAGCCAGGTTCTATACCATATCAGCAGGTTATTACAAATAAGAAAGAAATTCCATCAATCCCTACGGCGTTGAAAAAAGAAGGTTATTATACAAGTGCAATTCATTCATTTGGTCGCACATTCTTTAAACGTGATGATGTATATAAGGTGTTAGGGTTTGATAAGTTTAATGCAGAGGACACGATGGAAAATGTGGATATTGATGGAGATTATATTAGTGATTTAGCGATGAGTAAAGAGATAATTGCTGAGTTAGAGAAACAAAAACAACCTACATTTATTCATGCAGTTACGATGCAAAATCATTTTCCATTTACAGAGGGCCGATTTGGTGAAAACCTAATCGAAATTAGCGGTCTAGAAAATGAAGACTCAAAGGGAGAATTAGAGACGTATACAGAAGGATTAAGACGTTCAGATGAGGCTCTTCAATATTTAATAGAGCAACTAGATAATTTTGATAGACCTACATTATTAGTATTCTTTGGAGATCATCTTCCATCATTAGGAACAAATAAATCTTTTTATAAAGAAAATGGGTATATAACGAATGAAAAAACACCGAATGAACGTTTAGCGATGGCGCAAACGCCGCTATTAATGTATGCAAACTTTGATATGCCAAATGATAATTTAGGTTTAGTAAGCCCAATTCATTTTTCTAATCTTATTTTTGATTATGCAGGATTAAATAAATCCTTATTTTATCAATTTTTATCGGAACTTTACAAGGAAATACCAGTACTTAGAGATGAATTAAAAGTTGATAAAAATGGAGAAGTAATCAATGATTTAACAAAGAAACAAAAAGAAATGTTAGAGCAATATAAAATGCTCCAATATGATTTACTCGTCGGAAATCAATATAGTAAAGATATCCTCTTTAAATAAAAGAAACAAAAAGAACTTGTATAACGATACAAGTTCTTTTTTCATAGTATTTAACGGGGTAACCAGACAAGCTGGGTTTAGGGAGTATTACCTGTACATTTAGTATATATGAAAATGTAATCGTTTTATTTATGTATTTGTGAGAAATATGTGAATTTTATATTTTGTGAAAAAACGATTATATTAACTTTCGTTCTTGTATTGCAGTTGTTATGCATGTAAAAATTTTATCAGTTCTTTATTTAATTCATCCGCTTGATCGATTGGTGAACCATGACCACTATTTGTAAGAGCATGTAACTGAGAATTTTTAATTCGTTGTTGCGTAAGCTCAGCACTTTTGTAAGGAATTAGTTGGTCGTGAACGCCGTGGAAGATTTTTGTTGGGACGTTAATTTTATTTAAATCTTTCGTTACATCTTCATTTGCAGCTGCTTGTAAAATTTTTATAAGGGCATAAGAAGCGGACTGCATACCGAGATAAGAAAACCATTCAAGGGTTGCAGCCCCTAAGTTTCTATTAAAAAAGGATAAAGATACATCATTTAAAAATTTTGGTAAATTAGCATACATTTGATTAATGAGAGCATCTGCTTGTTCTTTCGGTACACCGTAAGGGGACTCTTGATTTTTAACGAAAGAGGGGGAGACAGCGTCAATTAATGCGAGCTTAGAAATGCGGCGCCCATTATAGCGAGACATATAGCGAATAGAAAGAGCACCACCAACTGAGAAACCGACTAATGTAGCGTTCTCTACTTGAAGTGCTTCCAGAACAATTGCGATATCATCCGCTAATCGATCATACGTGTAACCAGTCCATGGCTTATCAGATTGTCCATTCCCTCGTATATCCATGGCGATACAGCGAAAGCCATGCTCTGGTAAAACATTGAGTTGATATTGGTACATTTGATGATTTAAAGGCCATCCGTGAACGAAGAAAACAGTCTTACTACCTGGCCCAGGATTAACGTCTTGCACAAAAATATGCACATCTTTCTCGACAGTAACAAACATAAATGTCCCCCTATTTTATGAATATGCTCTATCCCAAAAGCGTTGTTTTGTCATAGCTTTAATAAATTCATTTGCTAGCCTTGTAGGGTCTTGTTCTATTAAAATACCAGGCTTTCCTTCGATATTTAAAGATTGAATAATAGAAGAGCCGTTTTGGAAGGAGCCAATCGGCTTAAAGTGATTATATGATTCTACGACAAATGAACTTGCTTTGTTAAGAAAATGATCATCCATCTCTCCGCCGATAAGAAGTAATCCATCATAAAGGAGTGGTGAGCCTGTTAAGAAAGTATCATTTACTTCCCACTGTCCATTTGGCGTTCCCTGCACTATGCCTAATCGTTCTGAAACGATCACTGGCAGTTCAAGAGTTTTCATCGTTTGAAATTTTAATACCTGTATTTGTTGTCATCTCCTTTCCTTCATTTTCACGCATGAAAGATTGGAGTTGTTCGGTCTTTTTATTTTTTTTGCCATCCATAAAAAACACCTCCCATAATATACGTATTATTGTTTATGTTTTTTATGCTTGTATATAGCATGAAGATATTGCATAGTTGGCATGATTTTCCTCAAATGTTCGATTTATCTTTGTTTGTCTATGAAAATCATTTATTATAATAAATGGTATTCTTCGAGATATTATTTTGAAGGGGTGTTGAAGTGAAAGAAAGTTTTCTATCATATAAAGAAGAAGAAAGAAATGCAAAAATCCTTTTATGGGTGTTATATGTCATTGTTATTGTATATCAAATTTTCTATGCAATCGTATTAGAAGATAAATCAATAATGGATAAGGGATACAATATAATATGGCAAGTTATTTGCGGAGTAGCAATACTGTGCGTGAATATATATTTAATGAAAAAAGAGAAGGCAAGCCTTGTTAAATATGCATGGATATTTGCATACATAGGGATAGAACTCGCTAATATATTTTCGTATGTTTTTTATAATAAGGCGGCGTTTGATGCGACAAATATAATAGAAATTATTCTCATTTTCTTTGTACCTATATTTTTAAATAAAAAATTCTATGTGTTTTTACTTTCCTCTATTGTAGGAAAATATTTAATTTATTTATTTGTATTAGAGGAAGTAAAAGCATTTATGTTCCTTATTATGTATACACTTATGTTAATAGCTGCATATATCATTTTAAACCGATTTTTACAATATCTTTCAGCTGTAAAGGAAAGTATTGCGATTGCTAGTGAATCACAGAAATTAGCAGTAATCGGAAAAATGGCAGCGACGGTTGGACATGAAATTAAAAATCCACTTGCTTCATTAAAAGGATTTACGCAATTACAACGAGAGAAGCATGAAGAGGATCCTATTTATAAACGTATGATTTTTGAAATAGAAAATATGAATAATATGATAAGTGAGTTAATGGAAGTTGCTACATGCAAACCTTCTATTTATAAGAAACATGATGTAGGAAAAATTGTATTACAAGTAATAACAAGTCTTCGTGAAAAAATAGATGAATTAAACATTCAGTTTATTTCTAATGTGGAAGAAAAAACAATAGAAGTTGAATGTGATGAACGAAAAATAAGAGGAGTCTTTTTATATACGATAAAAAATGCTTTAGAGGCAATGGGACAAGGTGGTATATTACATTTACAATTAGAAAATAAAGGGAAAGAATATGTAATGATCAGTGTGATCGATAATGGTCATGGTATTAAGCAAGAAAACTTACCCCGTGTTACAGAGGCCTTTTATACAACGAAACAAGATAAAATTGGTCTGGGACTGACGGTAGCGAATCGAATTGTCGCCGAGCACCTTGGTGAGTTGCATATTTCAAGTGAAAAAGATACTGGAACGAGAATAGACATCATTCTCCCAAGGAAGTGTGGAAATACTGAAATCCAAGTGGAAGAAAAGCTAGGAGTTACCATATGAATAAAGGCTATATATTTAAAAATGAAGAAATAAAGGCGCTGAAAGCATTTTTAAGTTTATTTTTTATTATATTTTTCGTATATGATCTTGCCTATGAATTTATCGTACCGTTAATCGGTGGAGAGCAAGAAGGTGTGGGAGAGTTTGAAGATGGTTTAGGTTTATGGCTTTACTTTTTGATGGTGGTATTGTTTTGCATTGGAATATACTTTATGAAATGGAAGAATGCTTTTGCGGTAAAGTATATTATTCTAATTGGCTATAATGTATTAGATTGTATCCATAACATTATGATTTATTATGGTAGCGATGCAGAATTTGACGGTGGAAATATAGTAGAAGGATTTTTTATTTTGTTTGCACCAATCTTTGTGAATAAAAGATATTTCTGGTTAGTTCCAGCGATACTTATCGGAAAGTATGCTCTTACAGGAATCATTATTCAATCTTCTCTCGTTTTAATCCCAATGGCATTATATAGCGTATTTACTATCATATGTTGGATTATATTTTTAAGGGTTCAGTCTTACGTTCGTACGCTTGAGATGATGGACAAAGAAATAAAACAGACAGAAAAACTAGCAGCTGTTGGAAAGATGGCAACGGTTATTGGTTATAAGATTAGAAGACCTTTAGCAAACTTAAAAAAACTTGTGAATAAACAAGCAGACAAGCATCCAGAGGATAAAATTTATAGTGATATTATGAAACAAGAAGTAGATCGGATTCATATAATTGCTACAGAACTTAGTGGATTTGAGAAATCTAAATCACTAGAATCAGAAACTCATAACATACAAGAAATTATTTCTTATGTTATTCGAGTTATGGAAAAGCCAGCTTTAAAACAAGGAGTTTACATACAAGGTATTTACAGTAAAGACTTACCATCAATTACATGTGATGAAAAACGATTAAAACAGGTCTTTTTTAATTTAATCAAAAATGCAATTGAAGCAATGTCAGTTGGCGGAACAATTACGATTAAAGTTACTGTAAAAGATGGAATCATCGTTCAAGTGAAAGATGAGGGATGCGGCATTCCGAAAGATAAAATTCCAAAGTTAAATGAAGCCTTTTATACAACGAAAGAAACAGGAACTGGTCTAGGTTTAGTAGTTACAGAAAAAATTATTAAAGACCACAACGGTAAAATAAGTTTTGAAAGTGAAGTTGGGGTTGGAACGACGGTTGAAGTTATGTTACCACTGCATTAACTACAAAAAACATCACTTATTTGGAAGTGATGTTTTTGTGTTCTTCTTAGGTAGACGTTCTAAAAAAGAGGACGATAACGAAAAATAATATATTGATAGTGTAAAAAGAAAATAATGGATGTTTTACTATGAAAAATATATAATGGCTTTGTCTGTTATTTGTTGTAGTTCATTTATATTTCTATTTGTTGACCCGAATTTCGGGTCTTTTTTTATGAAGTGAATTTCTATATTTCGGTAATTATAAAAACAGAATATACAGCACTTGCAGCATGAATACAAAGAGCGGTTGTATCCTCTCCAAAAAATAGGTTTCCAGCTGTAATACTGTTAGCGCCAGTAAAGTCGGCACAATGGAAGCATTTACGTAGGTACATGTGCTTTCTCATTTATCTATTTTTCTGTGGTCGATTGTATTGTGTATATAAATTTAAAAAATGATAGCGTTAGAGCCACCATTTTTCCTGAGGAAGTAAAATAACATCCACATCAAAATTCTCTTTAAACCAATCATACATCAATGTCTCTTTCACTAAATATTCAGAGACAGAGTGTGACACACCAGTTAGAGACATATTCGTTTCTTTTACATAATCCATAATGAGCGAGTATTTATGTCTGCCGTAATCATTGTCGATATGGCAATGGATTTCTCCTGTAATATATGCTTCAGCACCTTTTTCTTCTGCTTCCTTCATTAAAGATACGACATCGCCACATCCAGCGATAATTGCGATTTTTTTGATGGAATCATGTCGTTTACCTTCGAAGTCTGTGTAAGGAATCTGGAAGAGTTGTTTTAGATGTTTTTGGAGTGCTTCTGTTGATGTTTCATCTATTTCACAAATAAGGCCAACTGGTTCTTGTTCTGGACCTCCATATGCAAAGTCGTCCACTACAGTAGCGTTTAATGCTTTTGCAATTGAAATACTCGTTCCATGTGTTTGATGAAAATCCATTGGTACGTGACATGTATATATAGAAAGTTGTTTTTCTTTTATTCCTTGCAAATATTTTTCAGGAATTGGTAAGAAACCGCGGCCTGATCTTCCAAGCGGATCACCGCACTCCATTACAAGGGGATGGTGCATAAAGAGTAAATCACCGGGTGTGGATTGTGAAATGAATGTTTCAAGAACGTCATCTGTAGGGAATACAGCTAAAAATACTTTGTTTACATTTTCAGATCCGTGCATCATAAGGCCGTTAAATAAATCTACAAAATTTGCTTCGAAAAATTGTTGCCAAGGAAATTTGATAGGATCATATACGGCTGGGATAAATCGACTAAAGGTACTATCTTTTCCATATTTTTCAATTTGGAATAAGTGATCGAGTGATTGCTCTATTTTTTTTAAGGCTGGCATGTTTGATAATCCTCCTTAAGATGATTCTTGCTTTATGAGTTGTTTGTATTCTTCGTAGCAAAATAAGAAGCGGATAGGAAACAAATAAAACCTAGAATCCAGCTAATAGAAGGAGAATAGGGAAGTACATGCTGTAATAGCATTCCGCTAGAAATGAAGAAACTACTAAATACACCTAATAACATGGGATATCGTTGTAGTTTGAACACAGATAGTAAACATCCTTTCTCCTGCATGAACTACTCATAAAAGCTCGATTGCTGAAACTTTATCACATACATTGTATATTAGTCTTAATTTTCTGTATATAACTTTTAAGAAAAATGGTGATACAATATATGAATGATAAGAGAAGAGAGGATGAAGATTAACATATGTACGTTACTGTAACAGAAGCAGCATATAAAAAGATTATGGATACGATTCCAAGTGAAGCGAAATATATAAAGTTATTTTATGATAATGAAGGTTGCGGTTGTGTTATGAGCGGAATCATCGATTTAGTAGCTGTAGCAGAGAAAGATGAGCGCGATGTGGATATTGAATCAAGCACAATGAACTTTATCGCTGATCGTACAAAGCTTGTATTTATGGACGATAAGTTAACGGTTGATTGGCATGAAGGTGGAGGAACTTTTCAGTTGAAGAGCCCAAGCCAGTTTTATAATCCAAATATGAAATTACACGTTCGAGTATAGTAAAGGTGAGTCCAAAATGTATTTTGGACTCACTTTTTTTATTTTATAAGTCGCTATTATTGTCGATAAGTCGATATATTGAAAAAATCGCCCATATAATTTCATTTACCAAAACGTTTCATATAATAAAAAGATTTTTTCACATAATGAAATGTACATGTGATTGAATTTTCTGTATAATCTTCTTTGCGGAGGGGATACGCATGAGAAGATGGGGAATTGAGTTATTAATTTTAAGTGTTGTTATTATTTGGGGGATTAACTATACAATTGCGAAGTATGGACTTTTAGAATTTACAGCAATTGAGTTTACTGCACTTCGTATGATGGCGGCGGCACCGCTTCTGTTACTCCTTACCTTTTGTATTGAAAAGTCGGTTTATATGGAGCGAACGGATATACCTAGATTAATTATCGTTAGCGTTGTAGGTATTGTACTGTATCAAACGTTATTTATGGAAACTGTCAAATATACATCCGCTACAAATGCCTCTTTACTCATTTCTATTTCACCTATTTTTACAACTGCATTTGCGATTTTCTTGAAACAAGAAAAGTTTTCTTCTCGAAAGTTAATCGGTTCTATGACTGCCTTTGTTGGTGCAGCCTTAGTTTTAGTAGCAGGACATTCACTTACTAGTTCTTTTTATGGCAATGGAATTGGACTTATTACATCAATATGCTGGGGGCTTTATCCTGTTTTAGCAGGACCATTAATTAAAAAATATTCAGCATTACGTGTTACTGCATGGTCTGCATTAGTGGGTGCGATTCCGCTATTATTGTTAAGTGGTCCACATGTGTTTGTCATGCCATTTCACATTACTCACGGAATGACACTATTTGCTTTACTATATTCTATTTTCTTTGTAACAGTATTTGGTCTAGTAATGTGGTATGTTGGTGTTCAAAAAATTGGGGCGTCACATACGATGGTATATATGTATATAACGCCGCTTGTAGCGGTTCTATTTGCAGCTGTCTGGGCAAATGAATATGTATCGTTTCAACAAATCATCGGTGGAATTATCATTTTTGTCGGTCTATGGTTTGTGAAATCGGAGAAAGTAAAAGTTCATTCTATTGCAAGGGAACCTATATCAAAATAGGAAAACAGATCACCTATGATCTGCTTTCCTATTTTTTTATTTTTGGTAAGAAGATGAGAAACAAGATAGCAGTAATAAGTGGAATTAAGTTTAAAAATGGAATACGGAAGAGTGTAATAAGAATAATACCTGGAAGAAGAACACCGAGGACAGCGTAAAAAATGCTATGATTTTTCGTGTACCAATACAATGAAAGTCCAATAAGTGCAGGGATAATGAGGTGAATGAGAGCCATTAAAAAATAAATCATTAGACGCCCCCTTTATTTGTGTGCTTATTACATCATATCCGTATGTTCATAGATTGATATCATTTTTTTCATAAATGGACGAAAAAAGTTTGAAAAACCGTCACAAAATATGAGAATATGATGTTTGAAATCTTGTATAATATTATTTTCTAAAAACATTTAAACAACATAAACATACTGTTTATGTTGTTTTTAATTTGAATGAAATGAATGTAAGGAATATGAATTTGAAAGAAATTTTTTGTTGGATAGATAAGAACGAATGAAGAGAGGTACAGCATGATTAGTATGTCACTAAGATCATTTAAAATTCAATCGTATTATATACTAGGTATTCTTTTACTAGGCTGGATGATAACACCGTTTTCAGCACATTTTTTAGGTGCAGGAATTGGACTTATCGTAAGTATGTATTGCGTTTGGCTTTTAGGGAGAAGAATTGAGAAGCTTGGAGATAGTATCGTAAAGAAAACGAAAGCACCGACGCTTGGTATGTTTAATCGTTTTGCGGCTGCTATTTTGGGCGCTATTATTATGTACGAAATTGAGCACCATATGGTGATGTGGGCATTTGCAGTAGGGATTATGGGCGGTTATTTTTTAATCGTTGTGAACTTAGGTTACTATAGCATGAAAGATGAGAAAGAACTAACAAAGAGCTAAAAAGATAAAAGACTTCTTTTTAGATGGAATAGATGATCCAGTCACGAATAGAAGCGGTCAGGGCCTTTTTTAGCCCCATACGATGTGAAACCCGAGAGATGTAGTGAGTAGGGATATAATGTATATATTCGAAGCTGTAATTTTATAATCTAGGTCACAGATGAAGAGATTAGCGTTTCACTTTATATAAGATATAGAAAGAAGCTTACGTTTTCACGTAAGCTTCTTTTTTATGTAAGTGTGTGTAACCGTTAAGCCGCATTGGGTTTTGTCGGTGAGTACGCGAAACTTTACGGTTACACGACACTTATTCATATGAGTAAAGGGTTATTCCAACAGAAAGTTTTAATTTAAGCGATTGGACCGCCTAAGTTAATAATGTCTTCAGATACGCTGTCGAACTTTTTGAAGTTAGCTTTGAATTCATTTGCAAGTTCGATTGCTTTTGCTTTGTAAGCAGCTTTATCAGCCCAAGTTTGTTCAGGCATTAACACTTCGTCAGGTACACCTGGTACGTGAAGTGGAACTTCAAGACCGAAGATATCATGTTTAGCTGTTTCAGTTTTTGCAAGTTCACCGTTTAATGCAGCTTGAATCATTGCACGAGTGTAACCTAAGTTCATACGTTTACCAACGCCGTATTCGCCACCAGTCCAGCCAGTGTTTACTAAGAATACTTTCGCATCGTGTTTCTCGATTTTTTCACCAAGCATTTCAGCGTAGCGAGATGCATCAAGTGGTAAGAATGGTGAACCGAAGCAAGTTGAGAATGTTGCTTGCGGAGAAGTAACGCCGCGCTCTGTTCCTGCTAGTTTACTAGTGTAACCACTTAAGAAATGATACATAGCTTGCTCTTTTGATAACTTACTGATTGGAGGCAATACGCCAGATGCATCAGCAGTTAAGAAAATAATTGTATTTGGGTGTCCAGCAACACTTGGCAGTACGATATTGTCGATCGCATGCATAGGGTATGCAGCACGAGTATTTTCTGTTAAAGTAGTATCGTTGTAGTCGGCGATACGTGTTTGGTCATTAATGATAACGTTTTCTAAAACAGATCCAAATGTGATTGCATCGAAAATTTGTGGTTCTTTCTCGTGAGAAAGGTTTACACATTTCGCGTAGCAACCGCCTTCAATATTGAATACACCGTTATCAGACCAACCGTGCTCATCATCACCGATTAATTTACGGTTTGGATCAGCAGATAATGTCGTTTTACCTGTTCCAGATAAACCGAAGAATAGTGCTACGTCGCCTTCTTCACCTACGTTTGCAGAGCAATGCATAGAAAGAATATCTTGTTCAGGTAATAAGAAGTTCATAATAGAGAAGATTGATTTTTTCATTTCTCCAGCGTATTCTGTACCACCAATTAGTACGATACGTTTTTCGAATGAAACCATAATGAATGCTTCAGAGTTTGTACCGTCAACAGCTGGATCAGCTTTGAAATTCGGTGCAGAAACAATTGTGAACTCTGATTCATGAGTTGTTAATTCTTCTTCAGTTGGACGAATGAATAATTGATGTACAAATAAATTGTGCCATGCATATTCGTTAATAACTTGAATTGGTAGGCGGTAATTGCGGTCAGCGCCTGCAAATCCTTTGAAGACGAATAACTCTTCTTTTTCTTTTAAGTATTCTAAAACTTTAGTATATAATTTATTAAAATGTTCTTCAGAAATCGGTTGGTTCACAGCTCCCCAAGCAATTTTGTCAGCAACCGATGCTTCTTTCACAATAAATTTATCTTTAGGAGAACGTCCTGTATATTTTCCAGTTGAAGCAGAAACGGCACCAGTCGAAGTTAATTTCCCTTCATTTCGCATTAATACTTTTTCCACTAATTGCGGAACACTTAGTTGAATCTGTGCATTGCTTCCGTTCAATAATTCGTGTAAACCAATTTGGACATTCACAGTACTCATATTTATATACCATCCTTTTCATTTAATGAAATATTTCTCGTAATCCCCAACAAGAGTATAACACAATTATATAAATAATGTATACTATTTATTTCTTTTTGTTTGTGTGAATGCATTATTTCCCTATTAATATTTCATTTCAGGCGTATTGAGAAAAACTTTCAGGAAAATGTGAATATTAATTGACAAATGAATATCATTTCTTTAGTATAGGTTGGGACGGATACTCTCTTATCCCGAGCTGGCGGAGGGACAGGCCCGATGAAGCCCAGCAACCTCACTTGTAGTGGTAAATACAGGTGAATAGGTGCTAAAACCTGTGCGAGGCTACAGGTCTCGAACGATAAGAGCGAAGGGCAAAAAGCAGTATGCAAGTAGCAAATTAAACCTTTCCTCTATGTAAAGTAGGAAAGGTTTTTCTGTATGCTTGTGTGGGAGAATAAATGTATGTCGCAGTTTGTGGCAAATTAAGGATGAGTTCCGTACAATATATACAATTACTGTAGGGAGGTTTACCACATGACAAAAAAACGTCATCTGTTCACATCTGAGTCTGTAACTGAAGGACATCCAGATAAAATTTGTGACCAAATTTCTGATTCAATTTTAGATGCGATCTTATCAAAAGACGCAAATGCACGTGTAGCTTGTGAAACAACTGTAACAACTGGTTTAGTATTGGTAGCGGGGGAAATTACGACTTCTACTTACGTAGATATTCCAAAAATCGTTCGTGAAACAATTCAAGGCATTGGTTACACACGCGCAAAATACGGATTCGATGCAGAAACTTGTGCAGTTTTAACATCTATCGATGAGCAATCTGCTGACATCGCTATGGGTGTTGACCAAGCGCTAGAAGCACGCGAAGGGCAAATGACTGACGCTGAGATTGAGGCAATTGGTGCAGGAGACCAAGGTTTAATGTTTGGTTTCGCATGTAATGAAACACAAGAGTTAATGCCACTTCCAATCTCGCTTGCTCACAAATTAGCTCGCCGTTTAACTGAAGTACGTAAAGATGATACATTATCATACTTACGTCCGGATGGAAAAACGCAAGTTACAGTTGAGTATGATGAAAATGGTAAACCAGTACGTGTTGATACTATCGTAATTTCTACACAACATCACCCAGATGTTACATGGGAAGAAATCGATCGCGACTTAAAAGAGCACGTAATTAAAGCTGTAGTACCAGCAGAATTAATGGATGGAGAAACGAAATTCTTCATTAACCCAACTGGCCGCTTCGTAATTGGTGGACCACAAGGTGATGCTGGTTTAACAGGACGTAAAATCATCGTTGATACTTACGGTGGATACGCTCGCCACGGTGGCGGTGCATTCTCTGGTAAAGATGCAACGAAAGTTGACCGTTCTGCAGCATATGCAGCTCGTTATGTTGCGAAAAACATCGTAGCAGCTGGTCTTGCTGAAAAAGCAGAAGTACAACTTGCATACGCAATCGGTGTAGCACAACCAGTATCAATTTCAGTTGATACATTCGGCACTGGTAAAGTATCTGAAGACGTACTAGTAGAGCTAGTTCGTAACAACTTCGATCTTCGCCCAGCTGGTATTATTAAAATGCTAGACTTACGTCGCCCAATTTACAAACAAACAGCAGCTTACGGCCACTTTGGACGTACTGATGTAGATCTATCATGGGAACGTACAGACAAAGCAGCAGCTTTAAAAGAGCAAGCTGGTCTATAATATATGAAAAAAAGCTTTGCGCGGTGAGCGCAAAGCTTTTTTTATTTATAATTACGTTGGAATAAAGCGAAGAGTTCAATGTCATGCCAATTGCCATTGCGGAATATAGCTTCTTTACAAGTTCCTTCATGTTGAAAACCGAGTGATTTATATAATTTAATTGCTCTATCGTTAAAAGAAAATACTCGTAAAGAAAGGCGATGTAAATTTAATTCTAAAAATGCATAATCCAATAATAAGGTGAAAGCTTCCTTCCCATAACCTTGCCCCCAGTAATCCTTGTTACCAATATCAATAATACATTCAGCGTTTCGATTATACGAATCAATATGAATTAAAGAAGTAATACCAATTGAAAGATGCGTAGATTTTTCTTCAATGATATAGCTCTTAGAGTCCGAAGAATGAATAAATTGCTGGCAAAGTTTTTCTGTGTCTTGAAGGGAATATTTATCAAGAGTGAGAGTAGTTGAACTCATAACGTCTATATCATTATGCCATTTATAGTATGTTAGAATATCATCTTCGGAAAACTTTCGTAACTGGATACGGTTTGATTCAAACAATGTAAGTCCTCCTTTTGTATTTCCTTTTCACATGATTTACAAAGGATTGATTTCTTCTGGAACATATGTAATCAACCTTTCATTTGACGTGCTTTACCTGCGCAAAATGCACTACTTAGTAAAAATAGTGTCGCGAATATAATGCTTACTAATGTAGCGTATGGAATTGCGCCTTTTAAGGAAAAGCCGACAGTGATTGAAGCGATGAATAAGAGGATAAATGTTGTTGTTAATTTTTTATAAAGTTCCATACTATGTAGACCTCCAATTTATTTTTTAGTACAAGTTTTAAAATTGAATTCTATTATGTAGAAAATATAAAGAGTAGCTAAAGATGTGTAGTCTAGGAGTATAAGAAAGGGCACTTTCCTTTTTGTGGGTTAGTATACTTATATTGTATCATGGCGCATGATTGGCTTCATACATAATTGTGTAAAGGTATGTATGATAAAATGAAGAAAAGTCTTTAAGAAAGGAAAGATAAAAAATGAGTGTAACTGAACATAAAAAACAAGCTCCAAAAGAAGTGCGTTGCAAGATCGTGACGATTTCCGATACACGTACGGAAGAAACAGATAAGAGCGGACAACTATTACATGAATTGTTAAAAGAAGCGGGACATAAAGTAACTTCTTATGAAATTGTAAAAGATGATAAAGAAAGTATTCAGCAAGCAGTGTTAGCTGGTTATCATAAGGAAGATGTAGATGTTGTATTAACAAATGGCGGTACTGGTATTACGAAACGCGATGTCACAATTGAAGCAGTATCAGCGTTATTAGATAAAGAAATTGTTGGATTTGGTGAGCTGTTCCGTATGATTAGTTATTTAGAAGATATCGGAAGCAGCGCAATGTTAAGTAGAGCGATTGGTGGTACAATTGGGCGCAAAGTAGTCTTCTCGATGCCAGGGTCTAGCGGAGCGGTTCGCCTTGCGATGAATAAATTAATTTTACCGGAATTAGGTCATATTACATTTGAGCTGCATCGCCAATGAGTAAGTATGCTGGAATTGTATTAGCAGGTGGTATGTCGAGTAGATTCGGTGAGCCGAAAGCGTTAGCAATTTGGAAGGGAACTACTTTTGTTGAGCATATTGTGAAAGTGATGGGAAATACTTTGCAAGACATTGTAGTAATTAGCCATACTGATATAAAAGAGCGAGTAGAGCAATTCGTACAAGTACCTGTTATAGAAGACATTCCGCACTATAAAGGGAATGGACCGCTGGCCGGCATTGTATCAGGAATGGAATACATAGAAGCAGATTGGTACGCTATTATGCCTTGCGATGCACCAAACGTGTCGCATGAATGGTTTACCATTTTACTAGAGCAAACGAACAATGAATATGATGCGGTTGTACCTATTATTAATGGAAGAAAACAACCGCTACTTGCGGCGTATCATAACCGCGTGAAAGAAAAGATTTATGCTTTACTTCAGGAAGAAAAAAGAAGTATGGGGCAGCTTTTATCACAATGTAATGTGAAGTATGTTTCTGGAGAAGATGTACAAGCGAATGCGGATTGGTTTATAAATGTAAATACGAAAGAAGAATATGTGCAGGCTCAAAAAGACCTTTCAAATGAATGAAAGGTTTTTTTGATATACAGAATTGGGGAACAATTGCTGTATAAAGGTATGTGAGTGAGTTGATTTTAAGGGGAATTCTTAAAATCATTATACAGTTAAAACACTGTATAACCATATATTAATTTTTATGGGTTTTTATTACAAGTCTGTTTAGTTATGTTTATTTTTGATATAATTAATATAGAAATAAAACAATGCTTAACCTTATGTATCATTTATTAAACTAAAATTTATGACCATGTAATAAACTCCCTTCGTTTTTTGAAGGGAGTTTTTCTATTTAAGCAAGCAACTCTGATGCGTTATGCTGAAGGACTTCTTCATATTGGTTAAGCAAGCCACGAAAGATCTCATCCCAGCTCTTTGATTTCGCAAAAGATGAAGCTGCTATTCCCATCTGCTCAAGTTTTTCTTCATTTTGTAATAAAAAATAAATGGATGATAGAAATGCATCTTCATTTTTAGGCGGACAAAGAACTCCCGTTTTTCCATCTGTAATAATATTTTTAACCCCGCCACTATTTGCACCAATAACAGGTGTACCGCATGCGAGTGATTCAAGTACGACATTTCCGAATGTTTCAGTAGCTGATGGAAATACCATTATGTTAGAACAAGCATATGCTTCAGCTAAATCTGCACTTTGTAAATAGCCAGTAAAAGTGATATTTGTTTTCGGAACAGCTTCACGTAAACTTGTTGCTAGAGGACCGTCTCCTGCTATAAGCCAATGAATGTCGCTTCGAGTATGTGCTGATTTAACGATAAGATTTTGCAACGTATCAATATCTTTCTCAGGAGCAATCCGTCCAACATAGGAAAGGACGTACTTCGCTGTAATATTATATTTTTTTCGGAATAGGTCTGTATTGTAAGATGGATGAAAGAGATTGCAATCTACACCACGTCCCCAAATAGAGAGGGCCTGAAAGCCTTTATGTTTTAATTGATGTAATGTTTCAGGAGAGGGTACAAAATTTTTTTGCATATGACTATGAAACCATTTTAAATAGTTCCACAGCATATTGGAGAGGAATTCGATTTTGTAATAACGTAAATAGGCATCGAAATCAGTATGATAAGAACCGACAACTGGGATGTTTAACTTTTTTGCATAATACAATCCACAAAGTCCCATGTTGAAAGGTGTGGCAATGTGAATAATGTCAGGTTTAAAGGAAAGTAGTTCCCGTTTAATGCGCGGAGTAGGAAAAGAAAAACGACATTCTGGATATAATATTGTTAACGGGATACTTCTCATCTTATTCACATTCGCTACAAAATTATCTTCAGCTGTATGCTGAGGGGCGAAAACAGAATAGGCGATCTGTTCTTTCTGAAAATATCGTGTTAATCGCTCTAACGTTTTCGCAACCCCGTTAACTTGTGGCGTAAAAGTATCGGTAAAAATGGCGACTCTCATCATATCACTCCTTTATGTGAAAAGTGGGATGAATTGATAAAAAGAGATGATGCCAGAGCAAGTGCCAAGGCACATACCGACGAATACATCTGACGGATAGTGAAGTCCTAAATAAATACGTGAAATACCAACGCATAATGCTAACGGTAATAGGAAAGCAAGTAAGCTTGGATTATAGCAAATAAATGGAATGAAGACAGAGAAAACGGCTGTTGTATGACCAGACGGGAAAGAGTGGTCTTTTAATGGATGGACTGGATATTTTGCATCCTGAATTGTTAAATAAGGACGTTTTCGTGGATACCATCTTTTTAATATTTGTACAGGAATATGGCTAATTGCTAAAGAAATAGCAGTTGCAATTGCTGCTTGATGTAAAGTACCTTTTGCAAAAATTAAAAAGAAAAGTGTGAGTGCGATGGAGAAAGTCGCGCCACCGATATGAGTAATATTGCTGAAAAAGATATTTAATGTTTTTTGATCAAAGTAGCGATTAATTCCTTTGAAAATGTAACATTCTATTTTATATAATCCACTGACCTTCATGAAAATTCTCCTCCCTCGTTTACATATATATGGAGATATTAGCTTTTATTTTAATAAGATTTTGTTGAGGGAGTAATAATGTTTTGTAAAGAAAAAGTTAGATTTTATATAAAAAAAGCTGCCAATCTTATGGCAGCGGAAATTTACTTCTGTAATGATTTATAATATTGACCTTTTTCAACGTATTGCGTGCGAATACGCTCCATATCTTTACGGTCTTCTGCTGTTAATTCACGAATGACTTTCGCGGGACGACCGAAAGCTAACGTGTTTGGTGGAATTTTCTTTCCTTGTGAAACGAGGCTTCCAGCGCCGATAAAAGCTCCTTCGCCAATTTCAGCACCATCTAATATAATGGATCCCATTCCAATTAAAGCATCTTTTTTAATATGACAACTATGTAAAATAACTTGATGCCCAACTGTAACATCATCTTCTAAGATAAGAGGATACTGAGGGCTTTGGTGGAGTGTACATTGGTCTTGTACATTTACTCGGTCTCCAATGATCGTTGGTGACACATCACCACGGATGACTGTATTAAACCAAATACTTGATTCCTCGCCAACGTAAACATCGCCTGTAATCGTAACATAGTCAGCGATAAAAGCACTACTCGCAATTTTCGGTTTTTTTTCTTTGTAAGGATATATCATGTAAAGTCTTCCTTTCCTAGAGACTAGTTTTAGTGTATCAAATTATGAGAAAGAGTGAAATGGAGGAGAGCCGTATGTGGAATTATGAAGCGGAGGAAGCGGAGGAAGCAAAGGCTGTCATTGTTATTGTGCACGGCGCAATGGAATATCACGGACGTTACGAAGCCGTTGCGGAAATGTGGAATCATATCGGCTACCACGTCGTGATGGGGGATCTTCCGTCACATGGAACGACTTCAAGAAATAGAGGACATATTGATTCATTTGATGAATACATAGAGGAAGTTAAACTATGGGTGAAAGAAGCAAGAAAGTATAGGTTACCTATTTTTCTATTCGGTCATAGTATGGGTGGTCTTATTGTCATTCGTATGATGCAAGAAACGAAGAGAGAAGATGTAGAGGGTATTATTTTGAGTTCGCCTTGTTTAGGGGTAGTGACTGGACCCTCTGCTCCGCTTCAATTTGCTTCAAAAATATTAAATGTTGTGGCTCCAAAATTGCAATTTGCAACGAATCTTACGGTGGAAATGTCAACACGTAACCACGAGGTGAGAGATGCAATGGAGAATGATTCTTTGTTCTTGCGCAAAGTATCAGTACGTTGGTATAGTGAATTGATTAAGTCTATCGAAATTGCTCATAAAAAAATAGATGATTTTCCAGATGTTCCGCTCTTGCTAATGCAAGCTTGTGAGGATAAACTTGTAGATAAAACACGTGTCCGCACTTGGTTTGATAATGTTAAAATAAGTGATAAGGCTTTTAAAGAATGGCCGAATTGTTATCACGAGTTATTAAATGAGTATGAGCGTGATGAAATTTTGAGTTATATTCAGTCATTTACTGAAATGCATGTCAATAATATAGTAAAAACAAACAAATAAATCATTATTTGTACATTTAATAGAGGAGATGAAGGAAGAAGTGAACGTACCGAGTAATCCCATAACGCTCATGGCGAAAGTATACCGTGATGTGTTTCCGGTTGTACACCATGAGCTAGCGATGTGGAAAGAGCGTGCCTACCATATTCCGAATGATGAGCTTCATAGTCAGGCAATCGCAAGTATTGAGCATAAAACGTTTCATTGTGAGGGCGGTGGCATTTTAGCGCTATTAGCAAATGAACACCGAGAAGAATGTATTCGTTTTATCGTAGCGTATCAAACGATCAGCGACTATTTAGATAATTTATGTGATCGCAGTACATCACTTGATCCAAATGATTTTGCCGCACTGCATGAATCGATGTTAATGGCATTATCACCTGAAGTAGAAGGCGGCGGTAATTATTATCGTTATCGTGATGATCAAGATGATGGTGGTTATTTAGATGAACTTGTTGAAACATGCCAAGATGTTTTAAAGAAAACGAAGCACTATGACAAAATTGCTCCTGTTCTTCATGAACTGGCTTGTTATTATTGTGATTTGCAAATTCATAAACACGTGAAGTTAGAAGAAAGAGAGCCGCGCCTGAAAACTTGGTTTGAAGCACATAAAGAAAACTTACCTGAGATGAGTTGGTTTGAATTTTCAGCATGTGCCGGTTCTACACTTGGAATTTTCTGTCTTGTAGCATATGCATTTCATGATGAATTACATGATGAAGATATTGCGAAAATTAGACAAGGGTACTTCCCTTACGTACAAGGACTTCATATCTTACTTGATTATTTCATTGATCAAGAAGAAGACCGTATAGGCGGAGATTTGAATTTCTGTAGTTATTATGAAAACGAGCAAGCAATATTAGATCGGATGAAACACTTTGTAGAAGAAGCAGAGAAGAGCATTGGTGATTTGCCTCATGCGAAGTTTCATCGCCTTATAAGCCGAGGATTACTTGGTATTTATTTATCAGATCAAAAAGTATCAGCACAAAAGAATATGCACAAAATGGCACGGCGCATTGTAAAGTACGGAGGCCTCACTTCACGATTCTTCTATTGGAACGGGAAGATGTACCGAAAGAAAACAGCGCAGTGATGAAGAAAACCACTCATATAGAGTGGTTTTTTTGTTATAATATGGTAAAGATGGTGGTGGAAATGAAGCGATTGTTTCAAAAGCTATATGACAATATTGAAGTAACATTACTTGTGCTACTTTCCATTTCATTTGTTATATGATGATGAATAAAACCGGCGGTCCTACAACGATGGATTATGTAGCTCAAATTATCATTGCATTGATTATTATAGTAGATATTGTTTTTTTAATAAGTGGTAGAAAAAAAGAGAACAGTAAATAAAAAGCATTTGTACACGATGGTACAAATGCTTTTTCATTATGATCGTATTTTTGAAAATACATATATAAGAAGTTCAATCGCTAAAATAACTAAAACAGATAGTCCAAATAAAGGCATGACAGCGCCTAGTATTACCATCATGATAAAGAAAACGAATATACTTTTCTTATCTCTTTGTTTTGGAGGTGCTGCTAATTTTCCTTTCGGCTTTCTTGCTAACCACATTTTTATTCCGTAATAAATGAGAAGTAGTAGAGATAATGTCGTTAGTAAGCATAATATTTTATTTGGCCATCCGAATAAATGTCCTTCATGAAGCGGGATACCGTAAGTGAACCATTGTGCAAGTAATCCATAATCACGATAGTCCGTTTTTGAAATGAGCTCCCCGCTATATTGATCAAAGTAAGCTGTTATTTCTTCATTTGGTGCGACGTGCATACCTGTAATACCAGAACCGCTTGATTTCGAAACGGTGAATACACCTTTTGGATCAGCTGGTAGTGAAATAACATATGGTTTCTTTATTTCAATTCCTTTTTGTAATGTATCGACAGAAATTGCTTTCGGTTCATTTGAATTTGATTCAGGCGGAGCTTCTTTTCTTGTTGCCCACGGCAATTCTTTTACCTTTGATTCAGGCGGAGCCATGTACAATTTTGGATATCCGAGTGATTCATTTGACGATGCGATTTTATAAATTTGGTTCCCCATAAATCCTGACCATGGCAATCCAGATGCGACTAGCAGAAAGAGAGGAATTGTAAATATAATACCGATAATAGAATGACGTCTTTTTGCTTTTTCTCGCTTATTGGATGATGGTGTGTTTTTGAATTGTCGTATACTCATGTACAATCCGGTTACGATTAAAAAGATTGTCCAGCATGCCGTGAGTTCTACAGTATAGTTTACGACAGTGCCACCAACTAAAAGAGAACTATGTAATTCCCTCATTATATTGGCAAACGTTTCACTTGCATTTTGATCCCCAACAATTTGATTATTGCTGTCTAAATACACATATTTTTGTTGCCCAGTATACTCATTTGCAATGGTAAGTCTCGTATTATAATCCCCATTAAACTCACTAATTTTCGCCACGCTATAATGTGGATATTTTTTCTCTGTTAAGGAAATAGAATCAGACATCGAAATAGATTCTGTTTGAGCACTCTTCCCAAAATATAAATCTTTATAGATGAAATCTTCAACTTCCTCCCGAAATAAATACCCAATTCCGCTCAGTGACAACGTAATAAGAAGCGGCGTAATAAAAAGCCCAGCATAAAAATGCCAACGCCAAAAAATGTAATGAAGCGAACGATTTACTTTCATACTCTTTGTTCCCCTAACCTTCCCTATATGAATAACTACTTATTTAATATAGCGGGATTAAGTGTGATTACTTTGAAAGAATTGTGAAGAAAGTTAAAAGTTTTGGGGATGATTTTCATAAAACATAAAACACATTTCAAAAGGGATGTTTTCTATGTTTATGAAGATTTCTTTGTATTTGATAGATACATCCTAACAACCGCATTAGCAAGACATTGAGAGGAATCAACAAAATCCTCACTCGCCACCACATTCAAATCAGTACATGCGATAATTACGGTATCTACTTCATCCTTCAACTGCACAACGAGCGCGCTCCATAATTTGCGAGCTTTTTCAACTTCCCCGCTTTTAATATACGTAATAATTTGATTAATCATCGTTTGCCATTTTTCATAATGAATGTATTCTATATTCCGTTTTGCAATCCCATCTTGGTAAATCCCAGCTTGAACAGTTGCTTCCGTTGCAAGAAGAGCGACTCTTTTTATGTTTTTAGGAATTGCTTGTAACGTCTCATCGACTATATTTAAAATCGGAATGGACAGAGAATGCTGTAATTCCTCGAAATAAAGATGCGCCGTATTGCACGGCATAGCGATAAAGCTTGCGCCAGTACTTTCAAGTTTTTGTGCTCCTTCAATAATTGCTTTTTTCATCGCTTCGTGATCAATAGGGCGATCCATGTAAAACGGTGTTGGGCACGAATAAATCATCATATGAGGAAAGTCCATATCATACTTTGCTCCGTATATTGTTTGGCACCTTGCTACAACTGTATCGACGAATGGCCCAGTTGATTTTGGTCCCATTCCTGCTAGTATTCCGATCATTGTTTCGTCTCCTTTAAGAATGTTTACATCCATTATATAGGAGAATAACAAAAAGACGTGCAATGTATGCACGTCTTTTTTTGTTATGTTTTGTCGAACAATCGATATATCTGAGAAATCGTTGATATATTGTAAGTTATGATAGATATATCGAAAAAATCGTTGATATATCCCGAGTTACGATAGATATAATTGAAAAATCGTTGATATATTATCGCTTCTCAATCGCCACAATAAATGGCGGGTTATTTTGTTGGTTAATGAAGCCGTAGCGCAGTACGTGTGCTTGTTTTTGGTCTAATTCTTCGGCAAATTTGAGAACAGCGTCCCGTTCTACTTGTCCTTCTGGGTGTCCGTGGTAAATAACAAGGACGATGATACCTTCAGGTGCCATTACTTCTAATAATTGTTCGATCGCTGAGATTGTTGAGTTCGGTTTTGTAACGATATGCTTGTCTCCGCCTGGAAGGTAACCTAAGTTGAAAATTGCGCCTGTTACTTTTCCTTTTGCATCTTCTGGTAATACGGATAGAAGTGTATCGTGACTATCGTGAACTAAAACAGTACGTTCGAAAAGTTCTTTTTCTTTTAGACGAGTTGTTGAGCTTTCAATTGCCTCTTTTTGAATATCAAATCCAAATACTTTTCCGTTATCTCCAACGATTTCAGCTAGGAAGCAAGTGTCATGGCCGTTTCCTAAAGTTGCATCTACAGCGTAATCGCCTTCTTTTACTGCTGTTTGCAAGAGAGTGCGAGCAAACGGTAATACACGTTCTAATTTCATTTTTGTTTCTCCTCATTTGCATATTTTCCTTGCCAGCTTCCGCGGCGTACAAATTCTGCATCAATGGAATTTAATACTTCCCATTTATTTAAGCTCCACATTGGACCAATCATTAAATCAGGCGGACCGTCACCTGTGATGCGGTGCACAATTACGTCTTCTGGAATCATTTCAAGTTGGTCAACAACGAGACTTACGTAATCCTCAAGAGAAAGGAACTCGAGTTGTCCTTTTTCATATTGCTTCACCATTGGCGTTCCTTTTAATAAGTGAAGTAAGTGGATTTTAATTCCTTGTACATCAAGCTTCGCTACTTCACGAGCTGTTTCCATCATCATGTCGTAATCTTCAAGTGGAAGGCCGTTAATAATATGAGAACAAACTTTAATGCCGTGCTTACGTAATTTATTTACACCTTCAACGTAAGAAGGATAATCGTGAGCACGATTAATAAGATTTGCAGTACGTTCATGGACGGTTTGTAGTCCGAGTTCAACCCAAAGGTAAGTGCGTTTATTTAAGTCCGCTAAATATTCAACAACATCGTCCGGTAAACAATCTGGACGAGTCGCAATAGAAAGACCGACAACGTCTTTTTCTACTAGAAGCGGTTCGAATTTTTCTTTTAACACTTCAAGTGGTGCATGTGTATTTGTGTACGCCTGGAAATAAGCGATACATTTTCCGTCTTTCCACTTTGAGCGCATTTTTTCTTTCATTTCATGATATTGCGTTATAACATCATCGCGGCGATCGCCAGCGAAGTCACCAGATCCAGCAGCACTGCAAAATGTACAACCGCCATAAGCAACTGTACCGTCACGGTTCGGGCAATCGAAGCCAGCATCTAATGAAACTTTAAAGATTTTTTCACCAAATTCATTTCGTAAATGATAATTCCATGTATGATAACGTTTATTGTCGTTTGTATATGGAAAAGGGTTTTGAACCTTCATTACTTTCCCTCCTAAGCCGAGTCAAAATAACACAAAATCCATTATAACATACTCATAAGGTTCATAAGGAAGGGACACACTAAAGGGGAATTGAAGCAAGGAGGGACAATTATGGCAGAGCGTCAATCACTTGAATCGTATATTACACAAGCGGAACAAGCGGTGGAATATGCGAAAGAACAATTAGACCAAGGTATGAGACAAGAGCATTATAATACGATGGAGTATTCGGATGCGCAGTTACAATTAGAACAAGCGTATAACGATTTACAAACGATGCAACAACATGCAAATGATGAGCAACGTGAGCAATTAAATAGAGCACGTATGGCAATTCGCCAATTGCAACATCAAATGATTATTACACCGCACTAATAAGGAGTGAATGTAATGGCGAAACGTTCAGATCAAAATAACCCAGAACAAAAAACACAAAATGGACATAACGCTGAGTTTTCGAATGAACTTGATCCGATTGTTCAAGTAAAACAGCGTAATAGTAAAAAAGGACAACCTCAAAAATCGAAACAATCAGAGTAGACCAGGTCGCAATATGACCTGGTTTTATTTTGCTATATGACAATAATGTAAGATTTATGTAAGGTTTGTCGATAGTTGCGAGCAGCTTTCTCCAGTAGAGTAAGGAAGGATTAAGTTTTATACAAGGAGTTGCTTTATGGGGAACAATATTATAAACAAGCGAATTGATGAGTTAGATTACATTCGTGGCTTTGCACTACTAGGGATTATTTTAGTAAATATTCTCGCACTACTTAACATTAAAATTCCAGATCCTAGCACAGTGGATGCTAGCTATCAAAGATTTTTATACTTATTTGTAGAAGGGCGTTTCTTCTCAATCTTCTCATTCTTATTTGGAGTGGGATTCTATATCTTTATTTCAAGAGCGATTGCGAAAGGGAAAAATGGATATGTTCTATTTTTCCGCCGCGTAGTTGCATTATTTATTTTTGGTTTGATTCATTACATGTTTCAGCCTGGAGAAGCGTTAACGTTATATGCAATTTGCGGATTAATCGTTTTACCGTTTTATAAAGCGAAAAAACAAGTGAACTTAGTAATTGGTCTTATTTTGACAATAGCCTTTAGTGTAATGGGTGTTAAAGAACTATTACCACTTGGTTTAATTTTATTAGGTCTTGCTGCAGGACAATATCGTGTATTTGAAAATCTTTCAAAAAACATAAAGCAAGTCGCTATTTTTACAGGCATTATGTTTGTTTTAAGTGTGGCAGCTGTATGGTATCAATATGGACACGTGCCTGCTGGCCCATTTGTAAATATGATATTGATGAATGAAGACGGAACAATGGATGCTGCAAGCCAGTTTCTAAAAATTGGTATTACTGTTGGACCAATTATTTCAGCTTTCTATGTAGGAGCATTAATTTTATTACTTCAGTTAAAACCAGTTCAAACATTATTAGCACCATTGAAATACTATGGTCGTATGGCTTTAACAAATTATATCGGACAAACGGCAATGATTTTAATTGCCGGTAGTGTATTTAACTTTGCAGGTAACTTAACTTACATGCAGACTTTATATGTATGTATTGCAATTTATGCAATTCAAATTGTGTTTAGTGTAATTTGGATGAAAATCTTTAAAATGGGTCCATTAGAATGGATTTGGCGAGTTGTTACGTATTGGACGGTAACACCTTTAAAGAAATAAAGAGAGAAGTGGGCTGTTCCTTTTGTGGAGCAGCCTATTTTTATTTTCAGCTTTTGTAGTTGCGCCGATATATTTGAAAAATCGCCGATATAATTTCATTTACCGATTCGATATGTCACTAATATTCAAAGTAGTAAAAGCCAAACTTACACGCCCACCTTCTTTATATTACAAAAGTGTAAGGTAAATGTAATGTTAACAAATAGCAGTTCACCTCCAAAAGGCGCAGAATAGGTAATGGAAAAACAAGCGTAGGAGGATATATATGACGAAACCAGTTGTAGACGTGAAAAACGTTCAAAAAGTGTACGGTAAAAAAGGTGAGAACCAATCACACGCGTTAAAAGGTGTGTCATTCTCAATTCAAGAGGGTGAGTTTGTTGGAATTATGGGACCATCTGGTTCTGGTAAAACGACATTATTAAATGTAATTTCAACATTAGATAAAGCAACGGGCGGCGTTGTTGAAATTGCGGGTACGGATATTACAAAAATGAAGCAAGGTGAGCTTTCTGATTTCCGTTCACAAAAATTAGGATTCATCTTCCAAGATTTTAATTTGTTAGAAAACTTATCTATTTATGAAAACATTGCACTTCCACTTTCCTTGCAAGGTGTTCCATCACGTAACATTGGACCAAAAGTCGAGAAAGTAGCGGATATGTTAGGGATTACAGAAATACTTCAAAAGTACCCATCTGAAGTATCTGGTGGGCAAAAGCAACGTTCGGCAGCAGCGCGTGCTTTAGTGCATGAGCCGGCAATTATTTTAGGGGACGAGCCAACAGGAGCGCTTGATTCTAAAAATGCAACGAGTTTACTTGATGCGATGACAAACTTAAATAAAGATCAAGGCGTATCTATTATGATGGTTACACATGATCCGTACAGTGCAAGTTACTGTCAGCGTATTTTATTCATTCAAGATGGTGAGCTATATAAAGAAATTCACCGCGGCGGTACACGTGAAGAGTTTTATAAAGAAATTTTAGATGTGCTTGCGGACTTAGGCACACAAAAAGCGTAAGAAGGGAGGTTCTAGAGCATGTTATTTAAACTTTCCATGTCAGGGCTAAAAAGTAAGCTGAAAGATTATATCGTCTTACTTGTTGGTCTTGTCATGTCCATTTCAATTTTTTATATGTTTCAAACATTAGCGTTAAACGAGGCCTTCCTTAAGGAAAATTCTACTATTGGTCAAATTGGATTTGTATTCCAAGCAGGTTCATTTTTACTAGCTATTATAACGTTCTTCTATATTTTGTATGCGAACTCTTTCTTACTATCTCTTCGTCAAAAAGAGTTTGGTATGTATATGATGTTAGGAGCAAAAAAGCATAAAGTTACATTACTTATGTTTATTGAGACAATTGTATTAGGCGCCGCGTCTCTTGCAATTGGAATTGCAGTTGGTGTAGGACTTGCAGAAGGTATCGGTCAATTATTAATGAAACAATTAGAATTTGCTGGTGAAGGCTATAAAGCATTTTATCTGCCATCTATGACTGTTACGTGCATCTTCTTCTTTGCACTATTTGTATTATCGGCAATTATGAACAGTATTAAATTATCACGTATTTCTGTCCTGCAACTTGTACATGCAGACGCACAAACAGAACGTGTTGCAGTAAAAGGAAAAATGACAGGTGTAGTTGCATTCCTTGCGGTTATTTTATTAGGAATGGGCTATGCATCAATGATTTACATGGAAAAACTAAGAGAAATGGGAATCATTATTGCATTAATTACAACGACAGCTGGTACTTACATGCTGTTTGGATCACTTCTCCCGGTCTTTATTAAAAAGTTAAAGAGTAATAAAAAGCGTAGTGAAAAAGGACTTAACGCTTTTACATTTGCACAATTAAATTTCCGTATTAATAGTTTAACGAAGGTGCTTGCGACGGTAGCAATGTTAGTTGCGCTCGGAGCTGGTGCAATTTCAGGCGGTATGGCGTTTAAAAATAACGTTATAAAAATGGTTGATGGATTTGAAATTTATGATTCAGTAGTTCCTAATCCAACGGCTGAAGAAAAGAAAATTTTAAATGGTATTACATTTAAAGAGAAAAATGAATATCGTTACAAAATCGATGATAAATACGTTTACTATGTAAAAGAGGATTTAGAGAAAAATCGTCCTGTAATAAGAGATATGGAAAATATGAAGTCGATGAAGGATGGCGTGAAAACGAAAAAAGTCTCAGAGGAACTACCAGTAGGTGCAGTTGCTAGAGAAATGAATGAAAAAGATGCGAATGCGAAAGAACTTCCACAAGAATGGGACGAGGCTTTCAGAACAATCCAACCATTCTATGTACATCAGGATCATGCAATTAAAATTGTAAATCAAAAAATGTACGATGAGATAAATGGTAAAGAAGGTATAGCATTTATCGGAAAAGTAGATGATTTCTTAACATATGAAAAAGAATGGAAAAAAATTGACGAGTTGCAACTAGATAAATATAAAAATGTAAAAGCTGAACAAATGAATAGTAAACATCAAATGTATGACATGTTCTACGGCTTTGCGAGCGGAACAGTGTTTATGGGATTCTTCCTTGGAATTGCGTTCTTAGCAATGATGGCAAGCTGTCTTATGTTTAAAATTCTTTCTGGTGCATCAAAAGATATTACGCGTTATCAAATGCTCCGTAAAATCGGTGTGCGCCGTGAGTTATTAACGAAATCGATTTATAAAGAGTTATTCTTAGTATTCTTATTCCCAGCAATTGTGGGTATCGCTCACGTATTAGTTGGTATGAATATTTTCGGATTTATTTTAATCGATCCGTACTTCCGTATTTGGGTACCAATCGTAATTTTCGTAGTTATTTATGCGATTTATTACTTCATTACAGTTCAATTGTATAAAGGAATTGTTCTTCCGAAAGAAGATTAATAATAAAAACCGAGCAAAAACGCTCGGTTTTTATTATTTTCAGAAAAAACACTTTAATGTTACTGATATATATATAATATAATGCAAGTAAGTAACGTAATATAAAAGTAGAAGTAGCTGTATAAGGAAAGGAGGAATCCAATCTGTAGAAAGAAGCTGAACTTTTATCCCCACATTTTTTACCGCAACGTATTTATACAATCGTAAGTTTCCACATTGAAAGTTTTCAGAACCACCTGAGTATATTGTGAAAATAATGGATAACACATGGAAATCTCATAGCATGATAAGGTAAAATGGACAACATAATGAGAAAATTACCGTTCATAAGATGAGGAGAATACATGTATGGAAGTTGTAGAGGCATTAAAAGATATAAGCCAAATTGAGGCTATGAAAAAATATTTAAAAGAGCACTCCCAGCGAGATTATCTTTTATTTGTTATTGGAATTAACACAGGATTAAAAATTACAGAATTACTTAGCATGAAATTTGAAGATGTATTAAATGAAGATGGGACTGTTAAAGAGTTTTATACTCTTCCTGTGAAAGATGAAAAATTTAAACAAGATATTTATTTAAATACAAAAGTAAAAGAAGCGCTTTTAGATTACGTACAATCTATTGGCGTTAAAAGAGAAAATTACGTATTTCAATCTAATAAAACGCCAAATTCAATTACGCGCCAACAAGCGTATCGTGTAATTCATAATGCTGCAGAAGCAGTTGGAGTTGTTGGTAAGATCGGAACGAATTCAATGCGAAAAACGTTCGGATTTCATGCGTACAAAAGAGGGATAGCGATTGCGCTGTTGCAAAAACATTTTCATCACGCGACTCCATCAGAGACGCTAAAGTATTTAGGTATTTCAAAGGATGAGACCTTTAAAACGGAGATTGATGTCGATTTATAAAAGCCGTAACTAAAAGAATTAGGAGGCGGAAAATATGAATATTAGAGAGAGTGAACTGCCGGGTATTGGATGTAAGTTTGAAGTGATTACAAAAGGTAATGAAAAGATGGTTATCGTTATTCATGATGATGGCCGAAGAGAAATGTACCATTTTGATGCTGATCATGAGGAGAGTATTTCAAGCGTCTCTCTTCGTGATTCCGAAGCGAGACAAATTGCAGCTATATTGGGCGGAATGGTATATAGACCACAAGCTTTAGATACGATTGAAATGGCCTTTGAAGGATTATCAATTGAGTGGTTTAAGGTGGAAAATAATGCACCAGTCGTACAAAAAACAATTGGTAGTTTACATGTCCGAAACACATATAACGTAACGATTATTGCCATTTTGAAAAAGAATATGAAGAAGTTCTTTAATCCAGGCCCAGAATCTATCATTGAAGCTGGCGATATGCTCGTACTATCAGGTGAAAGACATGAAGTAAAAAGAATTATTAATGAGTTGCTTTCAGTAGGAGGGGATTCATAATCGATGGATACTTTAATCTTTGAAGTTGGGACTGCGTTAGTATTAGTCGCTTTTGCAGCTATTCTCGCTGCAAAGTTAAAGTTCTCGATTATTCCGTTTCTCATTATACTCGGTATGCTAGTGGGGCCACATGCGCCAGATTTAGGGCTTATCGATTTAAGATTTATTGAAAGCGGAGAAGTTATTTCCTTCCTCGGCCGTGTTGGCGTTATATTCCTCTTATTCTATTTAGGCTTAGAATTCTCAATTAAAAAATTAATTAAATCAGGAAAATCAATTGCTTTTGGGGGAACTGTTCATATATCGCTTAATTTTATATTAGGTTTACTTTACGGATATATAATGGGTTTCCCCTTATTAGAAACATTAATTATTGCTGGGATTATAACAATTTCATCGAGTGCAATTGTTGCGAAAGTAATTGTTGATTTAAGAAGATCTGGTAATAAAGAGACGGAGCTAATTTTAGGAATCATTATGTTTGATGATATCTTTTTAGCCGTATATTTATCAGTCATTTCAGGATTAGTACTCGGAGGGGCAACGTCACTTGTAGGGGCTCTTACATCTATTTTAATCGCAGTAGGGTATATGCTACTATTCTTTGTAGTTGCTAGAAAAGCTACACGATTTTTAAATAAAATGTTAGATATTTCGTCCAATGAAATTTTTATTATCGTAATATTCGCTATTTTGTTCTTTGTAGCAGGATTTTCAGAAACGATTCATGTCGCGGAGGCGATTGGAGCATTATTATTGGGGCTCGTCTTTTCTGAAACAGAGCATAGTGATCGAATTGAACAGCTCGTTGTTCCGTTTCGTGATTTCTTTGGAGCTATATTTTTTTTCAGCTTCGGTTTAAGTATAGATCCATTTTCACTTGGAGGAGCAGTGTGGTTGGCATTAGGAGCAGTTTTCATTACTCTTATCGGTAATTTTACTGCTGGAATGGTTGCGGGGCGTAAAGCTGGGTTATCGCATAAGGCTTCTACGAATATCGGTTTAACACTTGTATCACGCGGAGAATTTTCCATTATCGTCGCGAATATTGGAATTGCGGGCGGCTTAATGGCAACTATTAAACCATTCTCAGCTTTGTATGTTTTAATATTAGCATCGTTAGGACCTTTGTTAACGAAAGAATCTGGGAGAATATATTCCTTATTAGATAAAATATTTAAATGGAGCGCTAAAGAAAGTGCGAAGCGAGAAAAGGAAGTTGGATAGTATAAAGAGGCTGCATGAAGTTCATACAGCCTCTTTATACATTGTTACTGTTGTCATTTTTTGTCGGTAAGTCGATATATTTTAATAATCGCTGATATAATCCAAGAAGCAAACAGTATAATTTCATTTACCGTCGAACCATTATCTGAATTTCATCAACTATTAATCAGTTGCCTTCCTATTTAAAAACGACTACAATTTTACTGTTATATATATGAACGAAAAAAATAGAATAGGAGGGGAAACTATGCCAAGGAAAGTATGGCTATTAGTAGCTGGGATGATTATTAATGTCACGGGTGCTTCTTTTTTATGGCCTTTTAATACAATTTATTTGCATGATCACCTAGGAAAATCTTTATCTGTGGCCGGAATGGTATTAATGATCAATTCGCTTACTGGTGTAATCGGAAACTTGCTCGGCGGTGTTTTATTTGATAAATGGGGCGGTTATAAATCAACTTTAGTAGGGATTGTGATTACACTTGTATCGATTTTAGGTCTTGTGTTCTTCCACGGTTGGCCGTTATATGTTGTATGGCTAGCGTTAATCGGCTTCGGTTCTGGAATGGTCTTCCCATCGATGTATGCGATGGTTGGTACGGTTTGGCCAGAAGGCGGAAGACGGGCATTTAATGCGATGTACGTTGGACAAAATGTTGGTATTGCGATCGGAACAGCATGTGGTGGATTAGTTGCATCGTATCGTTTTGATTATATTTTCTTAGCGAATTTTATTTTATACTTTGTTTTCTTTTTAATTGCTTTTATTGGATTCCGCGGTATGGAAGACAAGAAAGAGCCAGGAGTGCAAAAAGAAGTCGAAACGAAAAAAGGGTGGTCACTTACACCTGGATTTAAAGCACTTCTTATCGTGTGTGTAGCATATGCTTTATGCTGGGTTACATACGTACAGTGGCAAGGAGCGATTGCAACACATATGCAAGAATTGAATATTAGCCTTCGTCACTATAGTTTACTATGGACGATAAACGGAGCGATGATTGTTTGTGCGCAACCACTTGTTAGTATGCTAATTCGTTGGATGAAGCGTTCTTTAAAACAGCAAATTATGATTGGAATCTTCATTTTTGCGGCGTCATTCATTGTGTTAAGTCAAGCGCAGCAATTTACGATGTTCCTCGTTGCGATGGTAACATTAACAATTGGTGAGTTATTTGTATGGCCTGCGGTTCCAACGATTGCAAATATACTTGCACCAAAAGATAAATTAGGATTTTATCAAGGTGTCGTAAATAGTGCGGCGACTGTAGGGAAAATGTTCGGACCGGTCGTTGGCGGAGCAATTGTGGATTTATACAATATGGAAGTATTGTTTATAGCAATCATGGTAATGCTTGTAGTAGCGCTTATAGCAACGAGCATTTATGATAAACGAGTAAAAGTAGAAGAAACAGTTGAAGAAAAAATTGCAGTTTAGTTTGACGGAACATGTAACATGTTTTAGAATATATTTAAATAAAACAACCTTTAGAACAAGGGAGATAGCTCGGCTGTCTTAAGATGAATTCGTTAGTTATTAAGAGTAACGATTAACCGAGAAGTCCTCGCTTTAAGTAAGCTCTTAAGAGATACTAGGTGAAGGATAGTTCACTTAACTTATATGTGTAATAACAGTGAGAAGGAGTAGTAGTAATAGAAGCTGGTTTAGAGAGTTGACGGTCGGTGCAAGTCAATCCACGTTTCGTTATGAACTCGCCTTTGAGTTGCAGTTGTGAAACTAATAGTAGCAATTGCCGTTAATCCACGTTACGGATCTAAGCGAATGTATATTTGTACATTAATTTAGGGTGGTACCGCGGGAATCTATAACCTCTCGTCCCTTTCTAGGGATGAGAGGTTTTTTGTATTTTGGGCGGTGAAAATAAATAGAATTTCAAGGAGGGTATCTCATGAGCTTTAATCATCAAGAAATTGAGAAGAAGTGGCAAGGGTACTGGGAAGAGAATAAAACATTCCGTACGCCAGATGAGACAGAAAAACCAAAATTTTATGCACTAGATATGTTCCCATATCCATCAGGTGCAGGCTTACACGTAGGACATCCAGAAGGTTATACAGCGACAGATATTTTATCTCGTATGAAGCGTATGCAAGGATATAACGTTCTGCATCCAATGGGATGGGATGCATTTGGTCTTCCAGCAGAGCAATATGCACTTGATACTGGAAACAGCCCAGCTGAATTTACAGAGCATAATATTAATACATTCCGTAACCAAATTAAATCATTAGGTTTCTCTTACGATTGGGACCGTGAAGTAAATACAACAGATCCAAACTACTATAAGTGGACGCAATGGATCTTCCTAAAACTATTTGAAAAAGGCTTAGCTTACGTTGATGAAGTACCTGTAAACTGGTGCCCAGCACTTGGTACAGTACTTGCAAACGAAGAAATCATTGACGGTAAGAGTGAGCGTGGTGGACATCCAGTTGAGCGTCGTCCGATGAGACAGTGGATGTTAAAAATTACAGCTTACGGAGATCGTCTATTAGAAGATCTAGATGAGCTTGATTGGCCTGAAAGCTTAAAAGATATGCAACGTAACTGGATCGGTCGTTCTGAAGGTGCAGAAGTACACTTCAACATCGATGGTACAGACGAGAAATTCACAGTTTTCACAACGCGCCCTGATACATTATTTGGTGCAACATACTGTGTACTAGCTCCAGAACATGCACTTGTTGCAGAAATTACAACAGCAGAACAAAAAGAAGCGGTAGAAGCTTACATTAACGCTGTAAAAATGAAGAGTGACCTAGAGCGTACAGAACTTGCGAAAGAGAAAACTGGTGTATTCACTGGTGCTTACGCAGTTAACCCAGTAAACGGTGAGAAATTACCAATCTGGATCGCTGACTATGTTCTTGCAACTTACGGAACAGGTGCTGTAATGGCAGTTCCAGCTCACGATGAGCGTGACTATGAATTCGCATCAGTATTTAATCTTCCAATGAAGGAAGTTGTAAAAGGCGGAGATATTACGAAAGAAGTGTACACAGGTGATGGTGCACACGTAAACTCAGCATTCCTTGATGGATTAAATAAAGAAGAAGCAATCGCAAAAATGATTGAATGGCTTGAAGCAACGAGCGCAGGAAATCAAAAAGTAACGTACCGTCTACGTGACTGGTTATTCAGCCGTCAACGTTACTGGGGTGAACCAATTCCAGTAATTCACTGGGAAGATGGTACAATGACAGCTGTGAAAGAAGAGGAATTACCATTAGTTCTTCCGAAAACAGAAAACATCCGTCCTTCAGGTACAGGTGAATCACCACTTGCTAACATTGACGAGTGGGTAAATGTTGTTGATCCTGAGACTGGTAAAAAAGGTCGTCGTGAAACGAACACAATGCCGCAATGGGCTGGTAGCTGCTGGTACTACCTACGTTACATCGATCCAAACAATAGCGAAGCACTTGTAGATCCTGAAAAAGTAAAACAATGGCTTCCAGTTGATATTTATATCGGTGGTGCAGAACATGCCGTACTTCACTTACTATATGCTCGTTTCTGGCATAAAGTATTATACGATATCGGTGTAGTTCCAACGAAAGAGCCATTCCAACAATTATTCAACCAAGGTATGATTCTAGGTGAAAACAACGAGAAAATGAGTAAATCAAAAGGTAACGTTGTAAATCCTGATGATATCGTAGCAAGCCACGGTGCAGATACACTTCGTCTATACGAAATGTTCATGGGACCATTAGATGCTTCAATTGCTTGGTCTGAAAATGGTCTTGACGGAGCTCGTCGTTTCCTAGACCGCGTATGGCGTCTATTCGTTCAAGATAACGGTGAATTAAGTGAGAAAATTACTGACGCACCAAATAAAGAGCTTGAAAAAGCTTACCATCAAACAGTGAAGAAAGTAACAGAAGACTATGCAGAGCTTCGCTTCAACACAGCGATTTCTCAAATGATGGTATTCATCAACGATGCATACAAAGCTGAAACACTTCCGAGAGAATATGTAGAAGGTTTCGTAAAAATGATTGCACCAGTTGCACCTCATATCGGGGAAGAGCTATGGAGCAAACTTGGATACAATGAAACAATCACATATGCAAGCTGGCCAACATTTGATGAGTCTAAACTTGTAGAAGATGAAGTTGAAATTGTTGTTCAAGTTATGGGTAAAGTTCGTGCAAAACTAACAATGAGTAAAGACGCATCAAAAGAAGAAATGGAACAACTTGCACTTGAAGCAATTCAAGACCAAATTGAAGGGAAAACAGTTCGTAAAGTAATTGTTGTTCCTGGAAAACTTGTTAATGTTGTTGCAAATTAATTTATTCTAAATAAAAGCTCAGAGTATGTATACTCTGAGCTTTTTTGTGTAGAAAATAATCTCTGGATCACCCTAGTCTAAGTTTTCAATTATTCCAATACGTACAAATAAAAGAGCGGAATTCCAATACAGACAAACACCTATTTTTCTATAGGAAATATGATAAAAAAGGTAGGCTAAATTGAGTAGAAGAGGTGAAAGGAATGAAAGGGATGGACAATAATGCACCACATGGCTTTTTCGGAGGTGGATCGGATAGTTATGAACAAATGATGTTAATGGGAGGCGGACAACAAGGATATGGCGGAATTCCGAGCTGGATGGGTGGAACACCTGGAGGATTTTCCACATCAGTAGCTGGAGCGCAAACTGGAATTCCAACATTAACAGGAGGATTTCCATCATCAGTAGCTGGAGTGCAAACAGGAATCCCAACATTTGTAGGCGGAGCAGCGGGAGGAGTACCAGTAGGCGTACCAACTACATTCCCATCTTTCGTTGGAGGAGTAGGTGGTTATCCACAAGGTTTTTACGGTCACCATGGCCACCACGACGGTCATCATGGCCACCATCACCACCAAGGACACCATGGCCATCATGGCCACCATCACCACCAAGGTCACCACGGTCATCATGGACATCATCAACAACAAGTACATCACCACGGACACCATCATATACATCCGCAGGCTGTTCTTTATCAAATTCATCAAGATCACCATGGTCACCATGGCCACCACGGCCACCAAGGTCAACATGGTCATCATGGCCACCATCACCACCAAGGTCACCACGGTCATCATGGACATCATCAACAACAAGTACATCACCACGGCCATCAAGGCCACCACGGTCACCAAGGTCAACATGGTCATCAAGGTTACCAAGGCCAACAACATCAACAACACCAACAATACCAACAACAACAATCTTCTCCTTGGACAGGTGGAATTGGAGCAGGAGGAGCGGGGGCAGCAGCAGGAGCGGCTAGCATTAGTGGAGCTGCAGGACATGCGGGACACGTGGGTCATTAATGATTGCCAGAAAAAAAGACATAATAAAAAACTGCTAGGAAATCCTAGCAGTTTTTTTCAGCTTCTTGACGCTGACGTTCAATTTCAGCACGAAGTTGTGGTTCTGGTGCTTGCCAGCCTTCAGGTTTTAGAATTTTACCGTCACCTTCACGGAATCGAGGCTTCCCATCAGGGAATAGTTTTGCCATGTTGGCGTTGTTTACAATTTCGAATCCTTTATCTGGACGTACGCCCATTTCTGCAAACGTTCCGAATGCAAAGTAAATAAGGTCAATCAGTGCATCGTATTGATCTTCAACAGTCGTTGCCTCTAGAAATTCTTCTAGTTCTTCCTGCATAAAACTTGCACGGATTTTTGCACGCTCTTCTGTTAATTTTGTTGGAGTATTTGTCACAGGATGTCCGAATACTTCATGCATTTTCGCAACAAGTTCGTATCCTTTATCTAAACCTTTTTCGTTTGTCATGTTGTTTCATCCTTTCTTACGTTATGCCGAAGTTTATTGTAACATAAGGTGATTATGAAATGAAAAGAACATCTTATCGAAATAAGATGTTCGCTCGTTATTCTTCTTTTTTTATTAAAAGGGATGAAATAAGATCGATGCCAAAAATACCGACCAGTAACATTGGTATAACGACAAGCAAGTAACGTGTGAAGGAAACATTTTTTAAGTATGTATGAGCAAATAAAAAGACGCCGAGAAATAAAATACCATTTAAAATAGGCTTTACTAATTTTTTAGACATAAGCTCCCCCATAAATATCTTCTCTCTCTATTTGATAATAAAAAAACTCCTCTCTCCGTTGTATCATGCTGGAGAGAGGAGTTCAATCATTTCTCATTCAATGACACCAGAATTTGTAATATTTACGGTGTATTTTATATGAACCGGAACATCTTTATACATTTGTCTCCATTCTTCTAATTTGAATGGGCGATAATGTTGCTTATACTTTGCACCTAGCCCGAGAGGGTCGACGCCTAAAGATTTAAGTTGCTTAATTAACTTAGCAGCTTGTTTATCTAATTGTTTTTGGACATCTTTTTCAATGTTTTTTGTGTTCTTGTTATTTTCTAAGTTAATTTGTTTTGATAGTTCTTGAATACGTGCATCAAGACGAACGTTAATGAAAAAAGAAGGCTTTCCGTTTTTAATTTTTATATCGTAAGTTGGAACAGAACGAATATTATTAATCATTACGTACGCAGAATCTGTTTTAAATTCATGTGAATCTAATTTATGTTTCTCTAATAGTCCTTTAAATATGAACATATCTTTTTCCGCAATTTTACCGATATATTTATCTTTTTTAAAAAGGCCAATTCCGGTAATTTTTATTTTATCACCATGCTTCTTTAGAATGGGAATATAGTAGTCTTTTCCTTCTTGATAATAGCGAAATGCTCCTATATGTAGATTATCCGCTGGTAAAGGTCCGGTCTCCATGTTATGTTCTAGCAATTTTTTTATATAAATTGCAACGTTGTATGAAGTCGAATATTTGCCCTTTAAAAGTTCAGTACCATTCCCATCTAATAAAGCAGCATATAAAGCGTTCCCTATATTCACATCTCGAAGTAATGTATCGAATGAAGTAGACATTCCTGTTTTGGCAAGCCTTATTGTATATAGAGCGACACGCATTTGTCCGCTAGCAAATGGTTGAGAAGACTCTAAAGATGTGTCTGCTTTTACTTGTTTTACTGCATTTGCACTGCCTTCAAAAACTTGAACTTTATTTCCTTTTTTCTGAATGGGACAAACGAATGTCACTTTTACTTTATTATCTTTTGCGACATCAAAAACGCTTCCTTGAATAAGTTGTACATCATCGATAATATTTTTTTGTAAACATCCAATTAGACTGAAGAATGTTATACAAGAAATAAGTATTAATTTGCTTGTGCTTTTGATTTTTTCCATTTTCTTTTCACCCACACAATAATAAATAGGATTGGGATGTATACATAAATGAGCCAAAAACTAACTTTTGATACATTACTAATAAAGTTATTAATATCGTGTCTGTTGGTTAAAAGTTGCGAAACAATGAGAGTGATAAAGATAAAAGCAATTAAAATACCCCTTTGTTTTACACGGAATATTTCATGTGTTCCTCTCATTGACGCCCATAAAGGGAGGATGAAACTTGAAATAATAACGAGTGCATAGCCTGAAATTGCAATATATTCGAGTCTTTCTATAAATGGTAATTGAATGACTTGGGTCATAGAAAGTTGGGCCCATATCGTTTTTAACAATTGTTTTTCACTAAAAAATGCAAAGGCTAAAAGGGTGCTAAATAAATATAGAAGATTTGAAAATAGTGCTCCAAACTGAGCGTATTTATGAGATTGCATAGGCTTTTTCACAAATGGATACACCATGAGGTAAATTTCAAAACCGGTCATACTGTAGATTGACAGTTGAGCGGATTTTAAAATGTCTGAAAAAGAATGTGTGAATATAGGTAGTAAATTATCCCAATGTGAATATTTCAAAACGAATAAGCTTAGAAATAAGTATCCTAATGTACCACCAACAGAGATGACGCAAATACCGGTAATTACACGAAATCCAGAAGAGATAATGTAATAGCTAACTAAGCATAAAAAGAGTGTTAACATAAAGGTGGAAGCGGTAGGAAACATCCATACTTGAATAATTTCAACATATGTTCGGATGACCGAAATACTAACGATTAAAAAATAAGCCATAAAGATGATGCTAATGCCATTTCCTAGCCATTTTCCAAATGTTTGCCGATGTAAATCAACTAAATTCCCATTTGTTTCTTTTAATAAGACATACATCATCCATATAAGAATATGGATGAAAATTCCTGTGATTATAACTCCCATCCATCCGTCGTATCCAGCGGCCTTTGCGATGATTCGAGCGAATCCGAGAACTCCAGCACCAAACTGTGCACCGTGAATTAAGAAGAAAACAAAGATAGGAGATATTTGATATTTTTCTTGAACTTTACTCATCAATGCACCTCATTTCTCAATCATCAAAATCTGATCTATGTTTTGTTGAAATTCCTTTCGCTGCTTTTTTTACATGTTGTGGTCTTGCTTGCACATCTCTCGTATCAATCATTGTTAATGGAAAACGAATCCAAGAATCTTTAACTGATTGTTGCCTTGTCGGATAAAACAAAGCGTACGGCTTACGTAAGGAAGTAAGTCTAAAGAGATGAGTAAATAAAAAGATAAATCCAAGAGAAATCCCGAACAATCCGCCTATTTCTGCAAACATAAGAAAAGGAAAGCGTAGTAATCGAACAGCGTTCCCCATTTTATAAATAGGTGTAATAAAGGAAGCGAGTGCCGATAGTGCAACGATAATTAATAAAATGTTACTCGTTAACCCAGCTTGTACAGATGCTTGCCCGATTACGATACCGCCTACAATACCGAGTGTTTGCCCAACTTTCATCGGTAACCTTGCGCCGGCTTCTCTTAATAAATCAATTGCAAGTTCTAAAAAGAGCGCTTCAATTAAAGGTGGGAATGGTACTTGTGCCCTTGATAAAATCAAAGTTTCAAGTAAATCACTTGGAATAAGTTCATAATGATAATTTAAAACTGCAACGTATAACGGTGTAGCGCAAATTGAAAATAGAACGGCAATTAATCTTAAAATCCTTGAAAATGTAGCGTACATCCAGGAGACGTTATAGTCTTCTGGTGAAATGAAAAAATCGAAATAGGATACAGGTGTTAGTAAAACACTTGGAGAACCATCAACGAAAATAGCGATTTTTCCATCAATTAGTGCTTTTGTAACTCTATCAGTACGTTCTGTATTGATATAGAGAGGGAAAATCGATTTTTCACCCATTAATTCTTGTAAATAAGCACTATCATTAATTTGATCATATTCAAGAGCGCGTAATGACTCTTCTAGAAAATCTACATTATCTTTTTCAGCAAGGTTGTCTAAATACATCATGACAACTTTTGTTTTTGAAAACTCGCCAATAATCATTTCTTTTGTTTGTAAATCTAAAACAGGAAGACGTTTTCGAACTAAATTAATGTTTGTATCAATATCCTCTACGAAACCTTCTTGCGGACCAATAACAGTTGATTCGTTTAAAGGAGGGGTTGGTGCACGATAATTATCAATTGCAATGTTTGCAAGCATACATTTTTGATCTTGCTGATTCAATTGAATAATCGCATGCCCCTTTAAAACCATATCCTCAATTTTTTGTAAGTCGTTCGTAATTGTAATGCCGCTCATTGGAATATGTTCTTTCAGCTCTTCTAGTGAAGCATTAGGTCGTTCCAAAAGAGTAGGCATTAAATATTTTTGTAATTTCTCTCCATCAAGCGAAGGACGATAGTAAGAAATCCAATAAGGCATCGTTTCATCGTCGGATGTATGATAATTCACAAAATCACTAGACTTTTTCAGCTTCTCTATTAAATTTTGTAAAGAATGGATACGGTCTTTTTCTGGTTTCGTAAAATCATAAATACTATTACCTTTAGAGTTTTGTTGCTTACTTTGAGAAGGTTCATCTTGCTTAGCGTTTTGTTGTTTATCTTGAGACGAATCACCTTGTTTAGCACCTTGTTGTTTATCTTGAGAGGAATCCTCTTGTTTAGTACTTTGTTGCTTATCTTGAGAGGAATCCTCCTGTTCAGAGTTTTGTTGCTTATCCTGAGAAGAGTCATCTTGTTTAGAGTTTTGTTGCTTATCCTGAGAGGAATCCTCTTGTTTAGCACTTTGTTGCTTATCTTGAGAGGAATCCTCCTGTTTAGAGTTTTGTTGCTTATCCTGAGAAGAATCCTCTTGTTTAGCACTTTGTTGCTTATCCTGAGAAGAATCCTCTGGTTTATCGCTTTGTTGCTTATCCTGAGAGGAATCCTCTTGTTTAGAGCTTTGTTGTTTATTCTGAGAGGGATCCTCTTGTTTATCGTTTTGTTGCTTACCTTGAGAGGAATCCTCTTGTTTATCGCTTTGTTGTTTATCTTGAGACGAGTCCTCCTGTTTAGCACTTTGTTGCGTATCCTGAGAAGAATCTTTTTGTTCGTGATTTTTACCTTTATTATGTTTCATACTTCTAGTCTGTTCTTTGTTATCATCCTCTTCATTGTTAGAATGCTGCTCCTGATTATCTGTTTCGTTTGCTTCTGGTTTATTTGATTTTTTTTTCTTACGTAACCAATTCCAAATCATGTGTATACCCTCTTTAATCTTGTAATATAGTGCTATTTTGTGGCTAATTTTGTATATTATTCATTTATTTATGAAAAGAAGAAGGAGATTAGTTTGCATGGAAAAAAATCTTTAGTAAGCAGTTCATACTATAACGGGAAGAGGGAGAATCTGTGCAAATTGTAAAAAAGGAGAAGTTTGTTTTAAAAGGGTTTACGTTTGAAAATGGCAGGGAAATTCCTGTTCAAATGGGATACGAGACATATGGTACGTTAAATAGAGAAAGGTCAAATGTGATTTTGGTTTGTCATTATTTTAGTGCAACAAGTCATGCGGCAGGAAAATATACAGTGCATGATGAGGAGTCTGGTTGGTGGGATGGGCTCATTGGACCTGGAAAAGCAATTGATACAAATAAGTATTTTGTTATATGTACAGATAATCTTTGTAATGTGCAGGTGAGAAATCCATATGTGATTACAACAGGACCGAAATCGATTAATCCAGAAACTGGAGAAGAATATGCTATGGATTTTCCGGTTTTTACATTTCTTGATGTAGCTCGTATGCAATATGAGTTAATAAAAGGTATGGGAATTTCAAGGTTACACGCTGTAATTGGACCGTCGGCAGGGGGAATGATTGCACAACAATGGGCGGTTCACTATCCACATATGGTAGAGCGGATGATTGGCGTTATTACGAACCCACAAAATCCAATTATTACGTCAGTAAACGTAGCGCAAAATGCGATTGAAGCAATTCAACTGGATCCAAGTTGGAAAGGTGGAAAATATGGAGAAGAGCAGCCGATAAAGGGGCTTCATTTAGCAAATAGAATGATGTTTATGAACGCGTTTGATGAGCATTTTTATGAAATGGCATTTCCTCGTAATAGTATAGAGATAGAACCTTATGAAAAGTTTTCTACACTAACATCATTTGAAAAAGAGATAAATAAAGCGACATATAGAAGTATAGAGTTAGTAGATGCAAATTCATGGATGTATACTGCAAAGGCAGTTTTATTGCATGATATTGCACATGGTTTTTCTTCATTAGAAGAATCTCTTTCTAACATAGAAGCGAATGTACTTATGATTCCATGTAAACAAGATTTGCTTCAGCCGTCTCGTTACAACTATAAAATGGTAGATATTTTGCAAAAACAAGGGAAGTATGCGGAAGTGTATGAGATAGAAAGTATAAATGGGCATATGGCGGGAGCATTTGATATTCATTTATTTGAAAAGAAAGTTTATGAATTTTTAAATCGGAAAGTATCTAGTTTTGTTTAGAAGACAAATGATGGGGAAAAGGTGCAATGTTTGTAGTAGGCACCTTTTTTTACATGATTTGTAGACGGAAAATATATGTGGCAATTGCTATACCGAAGAATGCGATACTAAGCAATAGAAATAAGAATGACATTTCTTGGGGGGATTTTATTTTTTTAGTATTTTTCATACTAAGAGTAATAATTGCAGCGATTAAGAAAATGATGCCCATTATGAAAAGGGAAAGTGTCATTTTCATTGGCTCCTTTCATAAGACAAGTATATTGAGGATACAATGCAAGAGTTATGTTTGTAAAGAATAAGTTTTGCGAGAAAATTGAGAAATAGTTTTTCGATTCTTTGCGTTCTTTCTTTTGCGTGCTAAAATTGGTAGAGAATGTTTGTGAAAAAGAAACTAAAGGTTTTATTGTATATAAGGAGGAACTACATATGACAGAAGTTAAAACAATTACTACAGAAGAGGTACAAGAGCGTTTAGAAAATGGAGAAACGTTATTTTTAGTAGACGTAAGAGAAGATGAAGAAGTAGCGGCAGGAAAGATTCCAGAAGCTGTACATATTAAAATGGGCGATATCCCACATAAAGTAGATTTCTTTAATAAAGAGAATGAATATATCTTTATTTGTCGTTCAGGAATGCGCAGTGAAAATGTATGTCATTATTTAAATGAGCAAGGATTTAAAACAGTGAATATGGTTGGCGGTATGCTTCAATATGAAGGTGAAACGAAATAGTTAATAGTTAAAAACTTGAAACGAGTCTGTTTCAAGTTTTTTTCTTTTGCATACAGTATAAAAAGGAGGAGGGGTAAATGGGGATTAATTTGCGTAAAGTAAAAATTATGAATAATACAGGAGCTGTTAATGTCGGCGACTGTTATGATATCTCGCCTTTAGCTGTAGCAAAAGTATATGCAGGTGCTGGAGGGTCGAGTGCGGCTATTTTTTTAAATGGGAAAAGACAGCCAGAAGCAGTCATTAGAACATCAGTGTTTCTTCCGCCGTTAGCAACAAGTACACGTACATTAGGTTCATAGAGGAAAGGTAGAGTGTAATTATGCCTGCTCATATAAAAGAATTTGTTATTGTGAATAACACTGGGAATATATTTACCGGTGATAATTTGAGTGATACTTCATTTACTGCTTCGAAATCATATAGTGGTTCAATGGGGTGCACTTGGATTGATGTTGTTACAGTAATAGGGACGGAGACGAAGCTTTGTTTACAGCCAGGTGATTCGGTGACGACAACATATACAAGAGGTACTCCTGCTGGTACTGTAACAGGAACAAATATGGGGCAAAGTGTAAATACATCGGGTATAGCACAAGCTGTCCCTAATACAGATAATATGGATTCAATTGCAGGACTCCCTTAAGGAATTAAGGGAGTTTTTATTATTTAAAATAAAAATAGTCTTGGAAATTATTTTTGTAAATAGATTAAGAAGAGGCTTATTTATTATGAAAAAGACGGTTTGTAGGTGGTGAAAGTGTGAAGAATCGTGATAATAATCGGAAGCAAAATTCGTTAAGCTCTAATTTTAGAATTCCACCAGAACTTATTGGGCCTACTTTCCCCCCTGTTCCAACTGGATTTACAGGTATAGGGATTACTGGTCCAACCGGTCCACAAGGCCCAACAGGACCTCAAGGACCAAGAGGATTACAAGGTCCGATGGGGGAGATGGGCCCGACAGGACCTCAAGGTGTGCAAGGGATACAAGGATCAGTTGGTCCAATAGGTGCAACTGGACCAGAAGGACAGCAGGGGCCACAAGGATTGAGAGGACCACAAGGAGAAACTGGAGCGACAGGACCGGGGGGTGTGCAAGGGCTACAAGGTCCGATTGGTCCAACGGGAGCGACTGGGGCACAAGGTATACAAGGGATACAGGGATTACAGGGGCCAATTGGAGCGACGGGACCTGAGGGATCTCAAGGAATTCAAGGCGTCCAAGGGTTACCGGGTGCAACTGGTCCACAAGGAATACAAGGAGCACAAGGGATACAAGGAACACCAGGACCGAGTGGAAATACAGGTGCAACCGGAGCGACTGGAGCAACTGGTCAGGGGATAACAGGCCCGACTGGAATAACAGGTCCAACTGGAATAACTGGACCATCTGGAGGACCTCCTGGTCCGACGGGGCCGACTGGTGCGACAGGTCCAGGTGGTGGACCGAGTGGAAGTACAGGTGCGACTGGAGCAACGGGGAATACTGGGGCTACAGGAAGTACAGGGGTAACAGGAGCAACGGGAAGTACAGGTCCGACTGGAAGTACGGGAGCACAGGGCTTGCAAGGAATCCAAGGGATTCAAGGACCAATTGGGCCAACAGGTCCAGAAGGTTCGCAGGGTATTCAAGGTATTCCTGGTCCGACGGGAGTAACTGGTGAACAAGGAATACAAGGAGTTCAAGGTATTCAAGGGGCAACGGGAGCAACAGGAGATCAAGGTCCACAAGGTGTACAGGGGGTTATAGGGCCACAAGGGGTAACAGGGGCCACAGGAGATCAAGGTCCACAAGGTATACAAGGAGTACCAGGGCCATCAGGAGAAACAGGGCCACAGGGAGTTCAAGGGATACAAGGTCCGATGGGTGATATAGGACCAACAGGTCCAGAAGGCCCAGAGGGACTGCAGGGCCCGCAAGGAATACAAGGTGTGCCAGGGCCAGTTGGAGCGACGGGTCCAGAGGGTCCACAGGGGATACAAGGCATTCAAGGACCGGTAGGAGCAACAGGCCCACAAGGCCCACAAGGAATTCAGGGAATACAAGGTGTGCAAGGGATAACGGGAGCAACAGGAGTACAAGGAGCAACTGGAATTCAAGGGATACAAGGGGAAATAGGAGCAACGGGTCCAGAGGGGCCACAAGGAGTGCAAGGTGCTCAAGGGGCGATTGGTCCAACCGGTCCGATGGGGCCACAAGGAGTGCAAGGAGTACAAGGAATTCAAGGAGCGACGGGTGCACAAGGAGTGCAAGGTCCACAAGGAATTCAAGGAATCCAAGGTCCGACGGGGGCAACAGGAGATATGGGAGCAACTGGGGCGACAGGGGAAGGCACTACAGGCCCAACAGGAGTAACTGGTCCAACAGGGGTAACAGGCCCGTCTGGAGGACCAGCAGGACCGACCGGCCCAACGGGGCCATCAGGTCCGGCGGGAGTAACTGGTCCATCTGGTGGACCACCTGGCCCGACAGGAGCAACCGGGGCGACAGGAGTAACAGGAGATACTGGGGCGACAGGCTCAACTGGAGTGACAGGAGCGACAGGAGAAACGGGAGCAACCGGAGTGACGGGTTTACAGGGTCCGCAAGGAATCCAAGGTGTGCAGGGAGAGATAGGTCCAACAGGGCCACAAGGTGTTCAAGGTCCCCAAGGAATTCAAGGAGTAACGGGGGCCGCAGGAGATCAAGGTCCGCAAGGGATTCAAGGCCCACAAGGCGACATAGGTCCAACTGGCCCACAAGGAATTCAAGGCCCACAAGGTTCTCAAGGAATCCAAGGAGCGACAGGGGGAACAGGAGCACAAGGCCCACAGGGAATCCAAGGTCCGCAAGGTGACATAGGTCCGACTGGGTCACAAGGTCCAACTGGAATCCAAGGGATACAAGGAGAGATAGGTCCAACCGGCCCAGAAGGCCCAGAGGGACTGCAGGGCCCGCAAGGAATACAAGGTGTTCAAGGGCCAGTTGGAGCAACGGGTCCAGAGGGTCCTCAGGGAATACAAGGCATTCAAGGAGTGCAAGGAGCAACCGGCCCACAAGGTCCACAAGGAATACAGGGAATACAAGGTGTGCAAGGGATAACGGGAGCAACTGGAGCACAAGGAGCAACTGGAATTCAAGGGATACAAGGGGAAATAGGAGCAACCGGTCTAGAGGGGCCCCAAGGAGTGCAAGGAATACAAGGGGCGATTGGTCCAACCGGTCCGATGGGCGCACAAGGAGTACAGGGAATACAAGGGATTCAAGGAGCAACAGGTGCACAAGGAGTGCAAGGACCACAAGGAATTCAAGGAGTGCAAGGTCCGACGGGAGCAACAGGAGATACGGGGGCAACCGGAGCGACGGGAGAAGGAACTACCGGTCCAACAGGAGTAACCGGTCCAACAGGGGTGACTGGCCCGTCAGGAGGACCAGCAGGACCGACCGGCCCAACGGGGCCATCAGGTCCGGCAGGAGTGACAGGTCCATCAGGTGGACCACCTGGCCCGACAGGAGCAACAGGTGCGACAGGAGTAACAGGAGATACCGGGGCGACAGGCTCAACTGGAGTGACAGGAGCAACAGGAGCAACGGGAGCAACCGGAGTGACGGGTTTACAGGGCCCGCAAGGAATCCAAGGTGTTCAAGGAGAGATAGGTCCAACCGGTCCACAGGGTATTCAAGGTCCCCAAGGAATCCAAGGAGTAACGGGGGCAACCGGAGCACAAGGTCCCCAAGGAATTCAAGGCCCACAAGGCGACATAGGTCCAACCGGCTCCCAAGGAATTCAAGGTCCACAAGGTCCTCAAGGAATCCAAGGAGCGACAGGGGCAACCGGGGCACAAGGCCCACAGGGAATCCAAGGTCCGCAAGGAGAGATAGGTCCGACCGGCCCACAAGGCCCACAAGGAATTCAAGGCCCGCAAGGAATTCAAGGTCCAACGGGAGCTACAGGAGCAACTGGAGCGACAGGTCCACAAGGGATTCAAGGTCCCCAAGGAATTCAAGGCCCGCAAGGAATTCAAGGTCCAACGGGAGTTACAGGAGCAACCGGAGCGACAGGTCCACAAGGAATTCAAGGCCCACAAGGAATTCAAGGCCCGCAAGGAATTCAAGGTCCAACGGGAGCTACAGGAGCAACCGGAGCGACAGGTCCACAAGGGATTCAAGGTCCCCAAGGAATCCAAGGTCCAACGGGGGCTACAGGAGCAACCGGTTCACAAGGTCCAACTGGAGATACAGGTCCAACCGGAGCTGGAGCCACTGGAGCGACCGGGGCGACTGGAGTTAGTACAACTGCAACGTATGCGTTTGCGAATAATACATCAGGAACCGCTATTTCCGTTTTATTAGGGGGTACGAACGTACCGTTACCGAACAATCAAAATATTGGCCCAGGAATAACCGTTAGTGGTGGAAATACTGTATTTACAGTTGCGAATGCAGGAAACTATTATATAGCCTATACAATTAATTTAACGGCAGGTTTACTTGTAAGTTCTCGTATAACTGTAAATGGCAGTCCGCTTGCGGGAACGATAAATGCCCCGACAGTGGCTACTGGTTCATTTAGTGCAACAATAATCGCTAACTTGCCTGCTGGAGCCGCTGTTAGCTTACAGTTATTTGGAGTAGTTGCAGTAGCTACATTATCTACAGCAACGCCAGGGGCTACCCTAACTATTATTAGATTAAGTTAATAAGCAGAAAACCTTGAAACTTTTATGTTTCAAGGTTTTTTTATCTTTGTATTTGTAAGTAAACCTCGTTAACCAGGGGAGTGGATCCCCTCTAATTATTTAAAGTTTCACATTATTCTCTTGAGCAAAAACATCGCAGTTCGAAAATATATTATAATAGAATGAAAAGAAAGAAATTTGGCAGAAAGGGAGGGTGGCGATGCAGGAGATGGTTAAAGATTTTTTTGGACGCCCACTTCAAGATTTGCGTATATCTGTCATTGATCGTTGCAATTTTAGATGTACATATTGTATGCCAGCGGAAATATTTGGGTCAGATTATGCTTTTTTGAAAGATGAGTTTTTACTAACTTTTGATGAAATTGAGCGTTTGGCAAAATTATTTGTTAACATTGGTGTACGAAAAATTAGAATTACTGGCGGTGAGCCACTACTTCGTAAAGATTTAACAAAACTTATTGCACGTCTTGTGAAAATTGATGGGCTAATAGATATAGGGTTAACGACAAATGCCGTACATTTAACGAAACAAGCGAAGGCATTAAAAGAAGCTGGATTACATAGAGTGAATGTTAGTTTAGATGCAATAGATGACGACATATTTAAGAATATTAATGGTCGAAATATTAATACGAAACCGGTAATTAAGGGAATTATAGCAGCTAAAGAGGCGGGGCTGGAAGTAAAGGTAAATATGGTTGTGAAAAAAGGGATGAACGATCATCAAGTACTTCCGATGGCTGCGTATTTTAAAGAGCAAGGAATCACGCTTCGGTTTATTGAGTTTATGGATGTTGGTAGTACAAATGGGTGGAATTTTGATCAAGTCGTTACAAAACGAGAATTGATTGAGATGATTCATAAGATGGATCCACTTGAGCCAGCTGAAGCGCATTACTTTGGTGAAGTTGCGAAGCGATATCGGTACGTTGGAACAAATGTTGAAGTTGGTTTTATTACATCTGTTTCTGAGTCATTTTGTGTCTCTTGTACGAGGGCGAGAATTTCGGCAGATGGAAAGTTTTATACGTGCTTATTTGCGACAGAGGGTTTGGATGTAAGAGAACTTCTTAGAGGAAATCTTTCGGATGAGGAGTTATTAAGTGTTATACAAGATGTATGGATGAATAGAAAAGATAGGTATTCGGATGAACGAACAGAAGAAAGTGCAAAAAATCGTCCGAAAATCGAAATGTCTTATATAGGAGGATAAGAAAGGGGGCTATCGCATGCAGGAGCGATATTCAAGACAAATATTATTTTCTGGTGTTGGAGAAGAAGGACAGAGAAAAATAAGAGAGAAGCATGTGCTTATTATTGGTGCTGGTGCTCTCGGTGCGGCAAATGCAGAAGCGATTGTTAGAGCAGGTGTTGGAAAAGTAACGATTGCTGATCGTGATTATGTAGAGTGGAGTAATTTACAAAGGCAACAACTATATACAGAAGAAGATGCAAAGCAGTATAAACCGAAGGCGATAGCGGCTGCAGAACATTTAAAAGCGATTAATTCTGAGGTGGAAATAAATCCGGTTGTGATGGATGTAACGGTGCAAGAAATGGAAGAATTAGTGAATGATGTAGATTTAATATTAGATGCGACAGATAATTTTGAAACGCGTCTTCTTATTAATGATATTTCACAAAAGTATAATATTCCGTGGATATATGGTGGGTGTGTCGGAAGCTACGGAGTAACGTATACAATTTTACCAGGGAAAACACCGTGTTTTCGCTGTTTAATGGAGCATCCAGCGAGCGGTGCAACATGTGACACAGCTGGTATTATACAACCGGCAGTACAATTAGTAGTTGCGCATCAAATTACGGAAGCGCTGAAAATATTAGTAGAAGACTTTGGTGCGCTTCGTGAAACGATGTTATCGTTTGATCTTTGGAATAATCAACAGATGGCATTTAAAGTGAATAGGCAGAAAAAAGATACTTGTTTATCTTGCGGAAGGTTACGTACATATCCGAGTTTAACATTTGAAGGACAAACGAAAACAGAAGTGTTATGTGGGCGGAATACAGTACAAATTCGCCCGGGTGTGCGGAAGAATTTTAATTTAGAAGAAATTAAAAAACGCTTACAAAGAAGCGTAGAGATAAAGGCGACACCTTATTTATTATCATTTCCGGTAGAAGAATATCGTTTTGTTTTATTTACAGATGGCAGGGCGTTCATTCATGGGACGAATGATATGAATGTAGCGAAAAGTTTATATGCAAGATATATAGGTTGAACCTAAAGGAAACCCTTTAGGCTCAACGGAGAGAGGATTATGAATTTCTCGTATAATCTCCACTTTTTCCACCTGTTTTTTCAAGTAAGTACGTTTCACCGATAATCATACCTTTATCGACAGCTTTACACATATCATACACAGTAAGAGCGGTAGCGGAAGCAGCTGTTAAAGCTTCCATTTCAACACCGGTGCTACCTTCTGTTTTAACTTTTACTTCAATGAGTAAACGATATTGTTCTTCTGATTGTTTCCAATCGAAAGAAACGTCAACACCTTTTAATAATAAAGGGTGGCACATTGGGATAATATCAGAAGTACGTTTCGCAGCCATAATGCCTGCGATTTGCGCAACTGCTAATACGTCACCTTTCCCAATTTCATTGTGAGAGATTTTATCGTAAATTTCTTTCGTAACGACAATGCTAGAGCACGCAATTGCTGTTCGAACGGTTGCTTTTTTTTCGCTTATATCAACCATTTTTGCGCGTCCTTGGTCATTGAAATGTGTAAATGAAGACATGGAATTCCTCCTTGAAGTAATTTCTATTGAATATATAAAGTTTAATCGAGATAAAAAAAATTGCAAATATGAGGTGAGAAACGATGGTAGAAAAACGAATTCCAATTCAAGTTGCTGAGGCAGTAGAACGGGTAATGAAATATGCGAAGCATGGTGAAGTAGAAGAAATTTCTATTACGGAAAGTTACGGGAGAATTCTCGGGGAAGATGTTGTCTCAGATCATGACGTTCCTCATTTTGATCGTTCCCCTTACGATGGTTTCGCCATTCGAGCAGAAGATACGAAAGAAGCAACTCAAGAGAATCCAGTTGAATTTGAAGTAATAGGAGAAATCGGGGCGGGTTCCGTTTTTTTAGAGGAAGTAGGAGCTTTTGAAGCAATTCGCATTATGACAGGAGCAGCTATTCCAGAAGATTGCAATGCAGTCGTAATGCTAGAGCTGACAGAAGGGTTTGAGAAGAACGGGAAAACATATATGAAGTTAAAACGCCCTTTTAATAACGGTGACAATGTGTCGTTTAAAGGAGAAGATATAAAACAAAATCAAGTTCTCGTTAAGAAAGGTGTTGCAATTAATCCAGGTGTTGCGGCCTTACTAGCAACGTTTGGATATAGCACGGTGAAAGTTGTAAAACAGCCTGTTGTCGGTATTGTAACGACAGGAAGTGAATTATTAGAAGTACATGAGCCGTTAGAACCGGGGAAAATTAGAAATAGTAACTCGTATATGATCGCAGCTCAAATTATGAAAGCTGGCGGGAAAGTTCGTTATTATGGTCAACTCGCGGATGAGTTAGATGCATGTTTTACAGCTGTTCAATCAGCGATGAATGAGGTCGACATTTTAATTACAACAGGCGGTGTATCAGTAGGAGATTATGACTACTTACCAGCTATTTATGAAAGATTACAGGCAAATGTACTCTTTAATAAGATAGCCATGAGGCCCGGAAGTGTAACGACAGTAGCTGAAGTTGATGGAAAGTTACTCTTTGGTTTATCAGGAAATCCGTCTGCTTGTTATGTAGGCTTTGAATTATTTGTGCATCCAACTATAAAAACGTATTTGTATACGAAGGAACCTCACGTATATAGAGCGGATGCTATTTTACAAAAAGATTTTCCGAAGCCAAATCCATTTACTCGTTTCGTAAGAGCGAACGTAACAATTGTGGATGGGGCGTTACAAGCGATGCCGGTTGGTTTAGATAAATCGAGTGCGGTATCTTCACTTGCAGATGCGAATGCTTTTATCGTGTTACCCGGAGGAACGAGAGGATTTGAGACCGGAATGAAAGTATCCGTATTATTGTTAGAGCACTCTGAGGGATGTGAGTGGCCATGGGCGAAGCCCCTTCAATCTTACAAATAGTAGGGTATCAAAATAGCGGCAAAACGACACTTGTAGAGAAAATTGTGCATGCATTAGCCGAAAGCGAAATGAAAGTTGCTACAATTAAACATCACGGGCACGGAGGTTTTCCAGAAGTAGCGCAAAAAGATAGCGAAAGACACCGTAAAGCTGGTGCTGTCGTAAGTAGTGTAGAAGGTGCTGGATTACTTTCACTTTCTTCACTAAGAAAGAAATGGTCCTTGCAAGAAATTATTCGCTTATATGAGTTTTTTAAAGTGGATACAATTTTAATAGAGGGCTATAAAAAAGAGAACTACCCGAAAGTAGTGTTACTTCGTTCTGCGGAAGATGCTGAGCTTTTACATAAAGTAGAAAATATAGTGGCGGTTATTACGTGGTATGATGTCCCAGTAAATATACGAGAAGAATATAAAGTATTTCATATAACAGAAGAAGAGTTGTACATAGACTGGTTTTTACAAACGGTTAGGAGTGCGAAATGACAAATACATATTATGAAGTAATTGATACAGAAATCTCGATTGAAGAGGTAACGAAGAAAGTAATTCGACGTGAATGCGGTGCTGTTACAACATTTATTGGAACGGTTAGAGAGTTTACGAAAGGGCGTCGTACATTATACTTAGAATATGTCGCTTATAAAACGATGGCAGAAAAGATGCTAGAGAAAATCGGATTAGAAGTGAAAGAGAAATGGCCAGGTACACACGTTGCGATTACACATCGCATCGGTACGTTGCAAATTTCTGATATAGCGGTTGTTGTTGCTGTTTCAACACCACACCGTAAAGCGGCTTATGAAGCGAACGAATATATTATGGAACGCATAAAACAAATTGTTCCGATTTGGAAAAAGGAGTTTTGGGAAGATGGTGACTCATGGATTGGTGATCAATTAGAAAAAACACCATATCCGGCGGGAGAGCCTGGGAAGGAGCTATAAGTATGATTCGAGTATTGTTATTTGCGCACTTGCAAGAAGAAGCAGGGACAAGTGAATTACAAATAGAGAAAGAAAATATTACGGTTGCACAGTTAAAAGATGTTGTTGCGAACGAATATAATGTACCAGTTTCAGAGCCAATTATGGTTGCGATTAATGAAGAATATGCAAATGAAGATGACAGGGTCCAATCTGGTGATGTTGTTGCACTAATCCCACCAGTGAGCGGTGGTTAATATTGGATTCATTAAAACGACTTTCCTATATAGGGAAAGTCGTTTTTTTATGGCAGTTTTGAGAACACTAATCTATAGAACAAGGAGGGAATTATGAAAAAAATATGTGTAGTTATGACAATGCTATGTGCGTCTTTTTTCTCTTCTCCAAGTGATTCTTTCGCGAAAGAATCAAGAGAACAGCTTTTAGAGAGTGCATTATCAAATAGGTACTATTCAGTTATTAGACAAGTGACAGAAGATCAATATGAATGTGCTTCAGTTATAAATATAAAGCGTCTCGGCAAGAAAGATGAATTTGTTCCTAGGTATGAAGTGAAGCTACAATTTCTTACATTTCAAGGAGCGCATAATCCCCCGAACGATAAAGTTACGCTTACTTTGGAAGACCATTTAGATCACGTAAAGATAAAGAAAGTGGAGCGAGAAAAGAATGTTTCTGACGCTATTGCAGAAAAAGTTTGTGAACGGGAAAAAGAAAAAATAAAAGCTCACTCTAATGACTTAGAGTGATAACCTATGCATTTAGTAAAGAAAGGTAATGAGTGATGGATATATTTTTAGCGATTTTACCAGCTATATTTTGGGGAAGTATTGTGCTATTTAACGTAAAACTGGGCGGGGGACCGTATAGTCAAACGCTCGGAACAACGTTTGGAGCACTTATTTTCTCAATTGTTGTTTATATTTTTATGAAGCCAGTATTAACACCTACCGTTATCGGAGTTGGAGTTGTGTCAGGTTTATTTTGGGCGCTTGGTCAGGCAAATCAATTGAAAAGTATTGATTTAATGGGTGTTTCGAGGACGATGCCAATTTCAACAGGACTTCAATTAGTCGCGACGACTTTATTTGGCGTTATCGTATTTCATGAATGGTCCACGACAATATCGGTCGTCCTTGGGATTTTAGCGCTCGTTTGTATTATTATCGGTGTTATTTTAACATCGCTTCAAAGTGAAGAAGAAAAGAATGCAGAGCAAGCAGCAAACTTTAAAAGAGGTATCGTAATTTTATTAATTTCAACAGTCGGCTATTTAGTTTACGTAGTAGTGATTAGACTATTTAACGTAGATGGTTGGTCAGCTTTGTTGCCACAAGCAGTTGGTATGGTGTTAGGTGGGATTTTGCTTACCTTTAAACATCATCCATTTAATAAATATGCAATCCGAAATATTATTCCAGGATTAATTTGGGCAGCTGGAAATATGTTTTTATTCATTTCGCAGCCGCGTGTTGGAGTCGCAACAAGTTTCTCGCTATCGCAAATGGGAATTATTATTTCCACGCTTGGTGGGATCCTTATATTAGGGGAAAAGAAAACGAAACGTCAATTAACGGGTATCGTTGTCGGTATCGTTTTTATTATCGCAGCCGGAATTATGTTAGGTATAGCCAAAAGTTAAAGGAGGTATGGAAATGTATAGTGATTTAGCAGGGAAAGTTGTCGTTATTACAGGATCAGCAACTGGTCTTGGAAGAGCGATGGGAGTGAGGTTTGCTAAGGAAAAAGCGAAAGTGGTTATTAATTATCGCTCACGAGAATCAGAAGCGAATGATGTGTTAGAAGAAATTAAAAAAGTAGGCGGCGAAGCGATTGCTGTAAAAGGTGATGTAACCGTCGAATCAGATGTTGTGAATCTCATTCAATCTGCTGTGAAAGAGTTTGGTACGCTTGACGTTATGATTAATAATGCAGGGATAGAAAACGCGGTACCGTCGCATGAAATGCCGCTTGAAGATTGGAATAGGGTAATTAATACAAATTTAACAGGTGCTTTTTTAGGAAGTCGTGAAGCGATTAAATATTTTGTAGAACATGATATTAAAGGTTCTGTCATTAATATGTCTAGTGTTCATGAGAAAATTCCGTGGCCACTATTTGTGCACTATGCAGCGAGTAAGGGTGGTATTAAACTGATGACAGAAACGTTAGCGCTAGAATATGCGCCAAAAGGTATTCGAGTAAATAATATTGGACCAGGTGCAATTAATACGCCGATTAATGCAGAAAAGTTTGCTGATCCTAAAAAACGTGCTGACGTAGAAAGTATGATACCGATGGGCTATATTGGAAACCCTGAAGAAATTGCAGCAGTAGCAACTTGGCTCGCTTCTTCAGAGGCGAGTTATGTAACGGGCATTACGCTATTTGCAGATGGTGGAATGACGTTATATCCATCGTTTCAAGCTGGGCGTGGGTAATAAAAAAGGACGAAGAGATAAAACTCTTCGTCCTTTTTTTACAAAAAAAAATAGCGGCCAGCTATTTTAAATTTAGTGATTAATTGTATCTTGAAGAAATTCTGTTGCTTGATGTTCAGAAACATTTTGTACGAGTGCAACTTCACTGATCATCATTTTTCGGGCGTTATCTAGCATTTGTTTTTCACTCGCATTTAAAGTTCTCTCTTTATTGCGGCGAAGTAAATCCCGAACAACTTCTGCGCTATCTTGTAAATTGCCGTTTTTCATTTTTTCCATATTCATTGTATATCTTTGTTTCCATGAGAGTGATGTGTCTGACTCCCCGTTTTGAAATTCAAGAAGTATATCATCTAACGTACCTCGATCAACGATATAACGAATACCTGATTTTTTTAATTGATCCATCGGAAGCATTACTTGCATATCTTTACTAATGATGCGTATCACACAATATTGACGTGAAGTACCTAATATTTCTTTCTCTTCAATTGCTTCGATGATTCCTGCACCGTGCATTGGATAAACGATTTTATCACCAATTTGAAACAAATCATCCACCTCCATATGTGGTAACCACTTTTAATGATAGCATACGTATTTAAAAATGTCAAATTTTATATAATAACATAATATTTATATTCGAGTCAATAAGATGAAGTGCTTTTTTATGTTTTTTTTTTTGGACCTTATTTATCGTGATTTTTTTAGAAAAATAGTACAGGTGAAGAAAGAAGGCATATCCACTTATTTTTAAGCATAAAATGTAAAAGCGCTAATACAATATACCTAAATCCGTTCTTTGCAAAGGAGGGAGAGAAGGTGGGGCGCACAATAAAAATTGATATTACAAATAAAGTTGTAGCTAAATTTAGACAAAATTATTTGGAATTATATACGAGTAAATTTATGATAGGTAAGTTTTATGTCTATACTGAAGATAAAGAATATGTGTTAGAAGACGGATATATATATGAGAATGGAAAGTTTTATCGCATCATAGATACGCACCGTGGCAATAATCAAGCGGCCGAGGGCTGCGATCTAGGACGGTGTTAACATGATTCGTGTGAAAGTATTTGATGAAAGTCACGAAAAAGACTTAGAAGACGCTGTGAATGTGTTTTTGAAAAAGATTGATGATAGCAACTTTGTAGATATTAAGTATCAAGTTGGTGTTTCTATTAACGACGATGAAAACCAAATTTATTGTTTTTCAGCAATGATCGTTTATAAAGCATAAAAAAGAGCTGGCTCACCCAGCTCTCTTTTATGTTTTATGTTGGGACAACATGTGTCGGTAATACGTTCATAATAGATTGGGTTGTGCCTAATTTCTTTGTCGTTAAAAGAGGCTCCCCTGTTTCATGGTTTTGGGCATCTTTACACATACCAAGGTGATAACGATCACCTAAAAATGGATCAATATAAAAACCGTTTTTGAATACTTTATCATTTGGATGTTTTTCATGGTGAATATCAGAGCAGTTAATGCAATAGAACATAGCGTTCAACCCCTTTTTATTTTGTTTGAAAAAAGTGAGTCGGTAGTCATTTCGCTCCTAAGGAAATGTTGAGGAGAAGAGAAATAACTACCTACTCAAATGGTGGGCATATTCCTTCTGATTTGTCATATCTCGCGTATTGTCCCTTGAGGGAAGGAGGAGAGACGAAGTACGCATGATATAAGTAAGGCGCTTCTTTCAATATGAATGATGGAGTTTCATGTTGAGAGAAGTTTTTATTTTGTATTGCCTTTGTGAGTATATTATGAGGAAATGCTAAGAGGGTGTTTGTCCTGTTGAAAAAATGTTGAGAATTTCTCAACAGTAAAAGAATTAGCGTTGACATGAAACTAAAAGGTGTTATATTATCAAAGTATAACCAAAAGGTGTTATGTTGTAACGCCGAGTAAAGGAGAATGAAAATGGAACAACAAGATACATTAAATGATATTAAACAAACAATCGTTTTTAACGCGTCTATTCAAAAGGTATGGAGTGTAGTATCAACTGCAGAAGGGATTGCGTCATGGTTTATGCCAAATGATTTTGTATTAGAGGTAGGACATGAATTTCATGTGCAATCACCATTTGGGCCATCACCATGTAAAGTATTAGAAATTGATGAACCAAACCATTTATCTTTCTCATGGGATACAGATGGCTGGGTTGTTTCATTTGATTTGAAAGACTTAGGAGATAACAAAACAGAATTTATGTTAATTCACGGCGGCTGGAAACATCCTGATGAAATTCTTCCGAAAGCAAATGCGAAGAGCTCTATTATTCGCGATAGAATGAGCGGTGGTTGGGTAGCGATTGTAAATGAAAAACTGAAAAAGGTTGTCGAAGGCTAAGTGTCCTCGTCAGCAGCGAAATATGATGTATTTCAAGCAATTGCTGATCCAACCCGCCGAGAAGTAATACGGTTATTAAGTGACAAAGAGTTACCGATTTCCAAAATAACGGATCATTTTCCGATGAGTCGTACTGCGGTTGTAAAGCACCTTCATATTCTTTCAGAAGCGAATTTAGTAAGTGGAAGAAAAAGCGGAAGAGAGAAGATATATCGTTTGCATCCAGAACCATTAGAAGAATTACAACAATGGCTCTCGTATTATGAACGTTTTTGGGATAATAAATTATCCATGCTGAAACATATTGTGGAGAATGAAGAATAAAAAGGATGACCAAAATGGTCATCCTTTTATTGTTGCTCACTTGTTTGTGTAGCTGGCTTTAATAAGAGCCAAGCGATAATTAATGTAAATACTGCTAATACGAAAGTGCTCATATAAATGACGTGTACGCTTGATGCTAATGCAGATTGCGATTCGGTTACTACGTTTGCTGTAGTACTGCCGTGTCCGCCAGATACAAGATCAAGGTTTTTAATACCACGTGCGTGAATCATCGTATTGAAGATTGTACCGAATATTGCAGCACCTAACGTTTGACTAAATGTATTAATAAATGTGTTTAAACCAACAGCTGTTCCGCGTGTATGAGCTGGTACAGCTGCTTGAATTGTTACCATGTAAATCGGTGTCACAAGCCCCATTCCTAAGCCGAATAATCCGACTGCTACATAAATAAGGAACGATGGTGAATTTGTTGATAGTGTAAATAATAAGAACGTAGCGACTGATAAAATGCTAGCTCCAAGTAAAATGATTTGTTTCGTTTTTAATTTGCCTACTAAGTTACCAGAGAAAATAGCGCCAAATGTCCACATAACAGGAATTGGCATTAAAATAAGTCCAGCTTCTGTAGCGTTTTTCCCTAATACACCTTGGCTCCAAATTGGAAGGTACATTGTAATACTAATAATCATTGCGCCAGCAATAAGAGTTAATATATTTATCGTAGATAATGTACGGTTAGAGAAAAGTGCTAGCGGAATTAATGGTTCCGGAGATTTCTTCTCGATGAATAAGAAAATAATAAATGAAATAGCGGCAAAGATTAATAGGCCGATAATTGTCATGTCTCCCCAGTTTTGCTTACTGCTACCTGTTAATAATGCATATAGTAGAGCGATTGTACTTAATGAGAAGACTGTTGCACCAAGATAATCGATATGATGCTTAGCAGGTTTAATAGATTCTTTGTAGTAAATTGCAATCATTAAGCAAGCGATAATTCCGAATGGAACGTTTAGGAAGAAAATATAACGCCAAGAAAGGGAATCAACTAAAAATCCACCTACTAACGGTCCGATAACACCGGATACACCCCAAACGGCACTCATCCAACCTTGTGCTTTCGCGCGGTCTTTCGCTTCGCTATATAAGTCTCCAATAATCGTCATTGTGATTGGCATAACAGCACCAGCACCGATACCTTGAAGCGCGCGGAAGAAGATTAATTGTTCCATCGATGTAACGACTCCGCAAAGTGCAGAACCGACTAAAAAGATTGTAGCTCCGATCAGTAAAACTTTTTTACGGCCAAATAAATCAGCGAGCTTTCCGTATATTGGAGTCGAAACAGCTGTTGCAAGCATATAAATTGCATATACCCAACTAACAAGTTCGACGCCTGACAAATCACTCGTTATACGAGGGATTGCTGTACTAACAATCGTTCCTTCTACCGCAGAAAGAAACGTCATTAACATTAAAGACATCATGACTTTTTTTCTCATTTGTTTTCCCCTTACCCTTTTTTAAATATTCAACAATATAAAATATAAAGGTACTAAGGTATATAAAGCAACAAAAAAGCAATGGGAAGTTAAGTGGAGCCTATATTTGTCGTTTCTTGTCGGTAAGTCGATATAAGTTGCAGAATCGCTGATAAATTTGGAAAATAGCCGATATAAGTTGCGGAATCGCTGATATATTTGTGGAATCGCTCATATAATTTCATGTACCTATAAAAAAAGAAACAGGAATCCCTGTTTCTTTTTTTAATACTGCATTTTCGCGTTTTCTCCAGCTGTCGTTCCGGCAATTCTACCAGTAACAAGGGCTGATGTAATATTATAGCCACCAGTATAACCATGAATATCAAGAACTTCTCCGCAGAAATATAAGCCGTTCGTAAATTTAGAAGACATTTCTTTCGGATTAATTTCTTTCACGGATACACCGCCGCCAGTAACGAATGCTTTTTCAATTGACTGCGTACCATTTACATTCACAGTAAACTCTTTAAAGTCTTTCACAAGTGCACGAATCTTTTCGTGAGAAACTTGTCCAGCTTGTTCGCTGCCGTCAATTTCATTTTTTTCTAATAAGAATAGGAAGTAACGTTCAGGAACATAACCTTTTAAAACGTTTTTAATTCCTTTTTTCGGATCTTCTTTCATTTGTTTCAGCATGCGCTGAAATAGTTGTTCACTATGTTCCTCTGGCAATGCATCAATACTCATTTGTATTGTATTCGTTTTAAACTTTTTCAGTGCTTTCACGACGAATTGGCTACAGCGAAGAGCAGCAGGTCCAGATAGGCCGAAATGAGTGAAGAGCATGTCCATTTTGTGAGAAATGATAGCTTTTCCTTTCGGATTTAATACACTTAAGTTTATATCACGTAAAGCAAGACCTTGTAATGAGCGGTCACGTATAAACGGCTCGTTTGAAAGGATAGGTACTTCTGTTGGGAATAATTCTGTGATTGTATGACCCGCTTTTTCAGCCCAAGCATATCCGTCTCCAGTAGATCCAGTTTGAGGAACTGATTTTCCGCCAACAGCGATAACGACGTGATTTGTTTCTAACACTTCGCCTGTTTGCAGTATAACTGCTTTTGTTTGACCATTTTCATATTCAATTGTTTCAACAGGCGTATTTGTACGAATTTTTACACCTAAGTCTTTTAATCGTGTTAAAAGTGCGTCTACAACAGATTGTGCTTTGTTTGACACAGGGAACATGCGACCGTGGTCTTCTTCTTTCAATTTAACACCGAGATTTTCGAAGAATGTAATAATATCTTCATTATTAAAAATAGAAAAAGCGCTGTATAAGAAGCGACCGTTTCCTGGTATATGTTTAACAATTTCATCAAGTGGTAGACGGTTCGTTACGTTACAGCGTCCGCCACCAGAAATTGCAAGTTTACGCCCAAGTTTATTTCCTTTATCAAGAAGTAAGACATTTGCGCCTTCTTCTGCAGCACCAATTGCAGCCATTAGCCCAGAAGGACCGCCGCCGATGACAATAACATCATAATGCATAATATATCGACCTCATTTTCTACATTTCCTGCCTAAAAGAATAGCATGTTTTCCCTTAAAAGAAAAATAGAGTGAAGTACTGCTTAATGAGAGAATTGTGGTACAATACAAAAGTTAGAGTTCAGCACTATCCTGCCATTTGTAGGCGATAAGACTAAAACCTCAAGATTTAGGAGAAGTAAATAGGGAGTCTGTTAGCCTGTAAATGCTCGAATGGTTCAACTAATAAGGAGTAGGAGAGAAGTCTCCAACTAATTATAGTTTCACTTTATGTAGATGTAGGAGGATTTTTGTATGTCCGATTCGAAATTTCTGCGCGGAACGCTTATTGTTACGCTAGGGACATTTTTAGTAAAGTTCTTAGGCATGATTTACGTCTTTCCGTTTCATGCATTAGTAGGAACAGAAGGCGGAACGCTCTATACATATGGATACATTCCATATACAATCTTTTTAAGTATCGCAACGGCAGGTGTGCCACTTGCTGTTTCAAAATTTGTTTCCAAATATAATGCGCTTGGCGATTATAAAACGAGCCGGAGAATGTTCCGCTCGGGAATGGTTATGATGATAGTAACAGGAGTTCTTTCGTTCCTAGTACTGTACATGACGGCGCCATTGTTTGCAGAAGCGATGCTTGGTAAACAAAGTATACACAATAATGTAGGAGAAGTTACGACGATCATTCGTCTTGTAAGCTTCGCGCTTATTGTTGTACCAGCAGCGAGTTTAATTCGTGGTTATTTCCAAGGTCACCAGTCTATGGGACCAACTACCGTTTCACAAATTATTGAACAAATTATTCGTATCGTCTTTTTATTAGCAGGTAGTTTTATCGTTATTAAAGTACTTGGCGGTACAGTTGCAACAGCAGTTGGAGTAGCGACATTTGCTGCGTTCGTTTCAGCGGTTGGAGCACTCGGTGTGTTAATTTGGTACTGGCTAAAACGTAAAAAATATTTGGATCAATATTTAATTGAACAAACTGTACCAGAATCAACAGTAAGCACCGTTCAATTGTTTAAAGAGTTATTTGCATATGCGATTCCTTACGTTGTAATTGGGTTAACAATTCCTTTATATCAACAAATTGATACATTGACATTTAACTCAATTATGCAGGCGATTGGTCAAGGTGATATCGCAGAGCGAGCTCTCGGTATTTTCACAATGTGGACGCATAAGTTAATTATGATTCCTGTATCACTTGCAACAGCGTTTAGTTTAACGCTTGTACCAGCAATCACAAAATCATTTACTGAAAAACAATACCGCTATTTGAAATTACAAATTACACAAACATTCCAGGCAAATATGTTTTTAACATTGCCAGCAGTTGTCGGTATTTCTTCACTTGCATATCCAATTTATACTGCGTTTTACGATTCAGATCCACTAGGTGGACAAGTATTAATGTGGTATGCACCAGTTGCGTTGTTATTCGCTTTATTTACAGTAACAGCAGCAATCCTGCAAGGTATTAACCAGCAGAAGCATGCGATTATTGCGCTTATAATGGGCGTTATTTTGAAATTTGTATGTAACGTAATCTTTATTCGTTATTTCGGTACAGTAGGAGCAATTCTAGCGACAGCAGTTGGTTTCTTAGCTTCTGTTTGGTACACAAATCAACAAATTAAAAAATACGCACACTATTCATTCGGTGTTGTATATAAAAGAACATTCCAAATTGCAGTACTGACACTTATAATGGTCGTTGCTGTAAAACTATCACAATGGATTCTATCCTTCATGATTTCGCCTGATGGCCGTATTGGTGCTCTTATAACAGTTGCGATTTGTGCAGGTATTGGCGGTCTTGTTTACGGATTGTTAGCAATTCGCACAGGAGTACTTGAAAGAGTATTTGGTGGAGAAGCATTAGATAAAATTCAACGTAAACTTGGTAGTAGATTTAAAATAAAGTTGAAATCAAGAGGGGCGTAATTACGTCCCCTTTTCTATGATAAATAAAGAAGGTGAAAAACGTGAGATTAGATAAATTATTAGCAAATATGGGATATGGAAGTAGAAAAGAAGTAAAGAAATTATTGAAAGATGGCGTTGTGAAAATTGATGGAACGCCAGTAAAAGATGCGAAAGTTCATGTAAATGTAGAAGAGCAAGAAGTTATGATTCACGGTGAAGTTGTGGAATACAAAGAATTTGTTTACTTAATGATGCATAAACCACAAGGTGTTATTTCAGCGACGGAAGATGATAATCATGAAACAGTAATAGATTTATTAGAATTAGAAGATGCAATCTTTGATCCGTTCCCAGTTGGACGACTTGATATCGATACGGAAGGCTTCTTATTGATAACAAATGATGGGAAGTTATCACATCAATTATTATCTCCGAAAAAGCATGTGCCGAAAAAATATTATGCACACGTTGCAGGAGTAGTAACAGAAGAGGATGTAAAAGAATTTGCTAAAGGTGTTATTTTAGACGATGGCTATGAAACAAAGCCAGGTGCACTTACAATATTGAAAAGCGATGATATTTCTGAAATTGAGCTTGTGATTACGGAAGGGAAATTCCATCAAGTGAAGCGTATGTTTGAAGCGGTAGGAAAAAAAGTAGTCTACCTAAAGAGAACAGAGATGGGTCCGTTAGTATTAGATGAAGAACTAGAACTTGGACAATACCGAGAGCTAACAGATGAAGAAGTAGAAATGTTAAAAACATATCAAGTAGATACTGAAAAGTAGTACCTTTATAGGCGCAGAAAAGACCCCTTTCTAATTATTAGAAAGGGGTATGTATTTATTTACCATACAATTATTTTTCGTTATGAGGTCATTCTCACTTTCTTTCCTGTTGTTGTCCACTTACCGCGGCAAGGGCTATACACGAGTTCATTAAACTGCAACACATTTAGATCACGTTGTATCGTTCGCGGTGTGATCCCGAACTCATCTACAAGGTCTTTCGTCGTTACCGTTCCGTTTTCATTGATGTACATATAAATTGATTTAATGCGTGTTAGCATACGAGTAGTTGTAGGTTTCAAGAGAAAACCACTCCTCTACTAGTTTTTTTGACCCCATTCAGGAAAGAAGGTCGTTACTACCATTGTACTCTACATGATAAAATTCATGCTTTAATCTACTTAAATTTTACAGAAATTTAACAAATATTCATATAGAAAAATATTGGTAGTTGACATTGTATATATGGTCAGTCAACTAACACATAAAATTCTACGTAAAACGCCAAATTCCTGCAAATTTTTTGGAAAAACAAAAGAAAAACTAATAAGAAATATCTGAAATATTACAATTGTTCGGTATTTAGTTTTCGTGTATGGCATAAGAGATTTCTGTTTGTTATGATGAAAGAAACAATATAGTGAAGGATGGATGCGTGATGTCAGCGATTAATTGGACAGAAGAAGTTGCAAAACGAAAAGATGATTTAATTCGTGATACACAACAATTTTTACAAATTAAAAGTGTATGGGAAGAAGAATCTGCGAAAGAGGGCGCACCATTCGGTGAAGGTGTAGAAAAAGCTCTATCTTTCATGTTACATAAAGGAGAAGCTGAAGGTTTTGCTTCTAAAAATTTAGAAGGATATGCAGGTCATCTTGAAATGGGACAAGGAGAAGAATTAGTAGGTATTCTTTGTCACGTTGACGTTGTACCAGAAGGAGATGGCTGGACGACTCCCGCATATAGTGCGAATATTCGCGATGGAAAGATTTTTGCACGTGGTGCAATTGACGATAAAGGCCCAACGATGGCAGCATATTATGCAATGAAAATTGTGAAAGAATTAGGCTTACCTCTTTCAAAACGTGTTCGTATGATTATAGGAACAGATGAGGAAAGCAATTGGAAATGTGTAGATCACTACTTTAAAAATGAAGAAATGCCAACAATTGGTTTTGCACCGGATGCAGACTTTCCAATTATTAATGCAGAAAAAGGAATTTCTGATATACAAGTTGTGCAAAATGGTAGTGAAGAGAAAAAAGGTACATATGAACTTGTTTCATTTGATTCAGGGCGCCGTTTAAATATGGTTCCTGATTTTGCAGAAGCAGTTATCACAGGAGAAGATGTAAATGCACTTACAGTAGCATATGAAGAGTATTTACAAACTGCTAAAAAAATAGGGAAATCGACTATAGAAGGAAATACAGTGACGTTGCAAATAGAAGGAATTTCAGCGCACGGATCTACTCCTGAAAAAGGAGAAAATGCAGGTTTATTATTAGCAAACTTCTTAACTACAGTTTCACTTGATGGAAAAGCAACTGCATTTGCGACATTTGCAACAGAAACATTTACTGGTGATATTTTTGGTGAAAAAGCTACTATTGCTTACAAAGATGAAATTAGCGGTCCGTTAACAGTGAATGTCGGTCGCATTTCTTATACGAAAGAAAACGGTGGTAACTTAGGGCTAAACGTACGTTACCCAGTTACAACTAACTTTGAAGAAACAATTGTGAAGTTGAAAGAATATGTTGGTACGCATGGTTTTGAAGTGGCTGACTATTCTAATTCTCGCCCACATCACGTCGATAAAGATCACGTATTAATCCGTACGTTACAACGTGTGTATGAAGAACAAACAGGTGAAAAAGCAGAACTATTAGCAATCGGCGGCGGTACTTATGCTCGTTCATTAAAAGCTGGTGTGGCATTTGGCCCGCTATTCCCTGGAAAAGAAGAACTTGCGCATCAAAAAGATGAGTATATCGAAATTGAAGACTTATTGAAAGCAACAGCAATTTACGCGCAAGCAATTCATGAATTAGCGAAGTAATGGATATATAAATAATGTCCGCTCTCTATTTTGGAGAGCGGCTTCTTTTTACCTGAATGAGATAAGAAAGAAAAGCAACAATAGAAAAGAAGGAGAAGATGTACATGGAACTGCATTATTTTGTCGCAATTACGTTACCGAATCATATAAAAGAAATGCTGTCTAACTATAAAGAGGATATGCAAGAGGAATTACAATTTCGTTCATGGGTACATAAAGAAGACTATCATATTACCCTTTCATTTTTAGGGAGTGCAACGGGGGAACAATTAGAGGGAATAAAGAATGGATTAAAAACAATTGCAGAAACAAAAGAACTATCGTTCACATTACAAGGTTTTTCAACGTTTGGTAGGGAAGATCAGCCTCGTATTTTTTGGGCGAAGGTAAGTGAGAATCACGATTTGTTTCAGTTGCAAAAGCAAATACATGCCATTTGTGAAGAAAATGGATTTTCTCTAGAAACACGCCCATATCACCCGCATATTACCGTTGCTCGTAAATGGATAGGAGAAGAAAAGTTTCGTTTAGAAAGTATAAAAGAAGTGCCTGAAATATCATTTCAAGCAGATACAATTACTTTATACGAATCCCACGTGAAAGAAACCCCGAAGTATAAATCGATTGCTGAAATAAAATTACAAAAATAGAATGTTGAAAACGTTTTTTATGCAGGTGAATATACTATAGAGAAGAATGGAGTTACTGTATAGAGTCTTGTTGATAAGAAAAGCCTTATCATTTGCAGCTCATTTTATCTCGCCTAATTGGTGAAGGCTAATAATAAGTGAGGATGGAGAAATTTTCTCGCTCATTAAAGTTTCACTTTATTTTAACTTTGAGAATGATGGTGATTTTTTTATGTTGAAAGTAAAACGTCCATTTGATGCCTATTTAGATGAAATGAATAAAATTACAATTTTGCTCCCACATGCGTATGGAACAAGTCGGACATTTCGTTTGCAAGAAGGAAGTAATGTGAAAGATTTACCGATTGCTCATACTATTGCGCTTCCAGATGCAACGAAGTATGAGTGCTTTATAGAAGAGCCGCTAGATGTGGGGAAGTATTATACAGTACGAGATGAACGGAATGAAGAAACTGATTTACAAATAGGTGCTGTTATTCGAACAAAAAGTTTCGATGAAAAGTATTATTACGAAGGTACAGATTTAGGTGCTGTTTATCAAAAAGAAGAAACGACATTTAAAGTATGGGCCCCAACTGCAAGGCTTGCGAAAGTAAGAATTTATAAGAGCGATAAAGAATATACCGATCATGAAATGTACAGGGGAGAAAACGGAGTTTGGATTCAAACATTACAAGGTGATTTAGACGGAGCACGCTATACATTTCTTGTTTGTATTAATTTAATATGGAACGAAGCTGTGGATCCTTATGCAAAGTCGGTGACGGTAAATGGAAAACATGGTGTTGTTATCAATTTAGAAAAAACCAATGTAACAAGACGAGAGGGATTACCAACATTACAATCAATGACAGATGCCATATTGTATGAACTGCATATTCGTGATGCGACTATACATCCAAATAGTGGAGTAATTCAAAAGGGAACATATAAAGGATTGATGGAAGAGGGAACAACAGGACGGAATGGGACATTAACAGGGTTGTCTCATATAAAAGATTTAGGTGTTACACATGTTGAACTATTACCTTTATATTGTTTCGGTGGTGTAGATGAGGCGAATCCTTCGTCCGCCTATAATTGGGGATATAATCCATTATATTACAATGCACCAACAGGATATTATGCTACAAACCCCTCTGATCCGTATAACAGGATAGTTGAGTGCAAACAACTAATTGAAACATTTCATGAACAAGGTATTAGGGTGATTATAGATGTTGTCTATAATCATGTTTATGAAAGAGAGCTATCATCATTTGAAAAGCTTGTTCCAGGATACTATTTTCGTCATGGTGAAGATGGTATGCCTTCTAATGGGACGGGAGTCGGAAATGATATAGCGTCTGAACGGAAAATGATGAGGAAATTCATTGTAGAGTCTATTTTATATTGGCTTACTGAATACAATGTCGATGGATTCCGATTCGACTTAATGGGAATTTTAGATGTTGATACAATGAATATGATAGAAAAAGAAGTGCGAAACATAAAACGAGATGCTTTGTTATTAGGAGAAGGATGGGATTTACAAACACCGCTTCCTGCCAAAGAAAAAGCAACGTTAAATAATGCGAAGAAAATGCCACATATCGCGCAGTTTAATGATCAATTTCGTGATGGGATAAAAGGGAGTACATTTCATATAAATAAGCGTGGTTTTGCATTTGGTGGGCATGTAGACTGTAATCATTTGCAGTATATTGCAGCAGGAAGTCTTTTAAGTATGAAAGAAACAGGGCTGTTTCTAGAGCCAGCGCAAAGCATTAACTATGTAGAATGTCATGATAATATGACGATGTGGGATAAACTAGTGCGCAGTAATGAAGAATCAGAAACGATTTTGAAAAAACGTCACCTGTTAGCGAGCGCAATGGTTATTCTTTCACAAGGCATCCCTTTCTTACACGCAGGGCAAGAGTTTTATCGTACGAAGAAAGGAAATGAAAATAGTTATAATGCAAATGATGAGATCAATCAATTAGATTGGGATCAAAAAGAGAAAGAGATAGAGACTGTTAACTATATAAAAGGTTTAATTGCGATTCGTAAAGAGCATGGGGCATTCCGATTACAAAGCGCAGACCTTATAAAAAAACATATGACTTTTTTACAAACATCTACAGAAGTACTTGCATATCACCTAGAGCATGTAGAAACGTTTGGGCCATGGAAAGAGATTATCGTCTTATTTAATAGCGGTTTAGAAGCTAAAACTGTGCAACTTCCGAAAGAAGCAACGTGGCATGTGTTAGTAAACGAAAACGAAGCGAAAATAGAGCCAATTTCTTCATTTAGAGGAAAGGAACTTAAGCTCGCTCCAATTAGCACGTATATATTGACGATAATGTGACAAATCGCTACTTGACGATGAGAATGTAATAAATGTAGAATTGACAAAGGTGACGATTTTGATAAGTTGTCATTCTATGACAGGTTTTGTAAAATAAAATAGAGGATTTTTGGCTTAGGCTAATTTTTCTTTTCATTTACAGTAAAATATATGAATCCACAACATGTGTAGAAATGTTGCGGTTTTTCTTTTCATAACTATAAAAGATAAGGATTTGTTAACGGGTAATGAATATGGAATGGTTGGAACAATTATTAGGAAAAGAGTGGAGTCTTGTACCGGCTGGTGGAGTAACGGGCGATGCATATATTGCGCAAAACGGACAACAGAAGTTATTTTTAAAGCGGAATACATCGCCCTTTTTAGCGGTATTGTCAGCAGAAGGAATTGTTCCAAAATTACTTTGGACAAGAAGGGTAACGAATGGTGATGTAATTTCTGCTCAAAAATGGCTTCCGGGACAGAAGCTAGAGCCAGAGGATATGAAACTAGAACGTGTTGCGAAACTTTTGAAGAAAATACACTCCTCTAAAGCGCTTGTACAGATGATTCAAAGACTTGGGAAGCAGCCGCTTCACGCACAAGAGTTATTACAACAACTGCAACTCGTTTTAAGAGGAGATATAAGGGATGATGAAACAATTCAGCAAGGCCTTCAATATTTAATGGATTCATTAAAAGCTATTGAATACAATGAATTCGTTGTATGCCATTGTGATGTAAATCATAACAACTGGCTATTGTCGGATGAAGATGAATTGTTTTTAATTGATTGGGATGGAGCTGTAATTGCTGACCCAGCTCTAGACCTCGGTATGTTATTATATTGGTACATTCCGCGCCAGGAATGGAGTGAGTGGCTCGGTTACTATGATATTGAAATGGATGAATCGCTGCTTAGGCGTATGAGATGGTATGTGATAGCACAAACGATTTTGTCTATTCAATGGCATACAACAAAAAAACAGCAAGCAGAAGCTGAATATTGGCATCAATATTTACAGCAACTACTTGCTTCAGAATGATACTTAAGAAAAATTGTCCATTCCAGCAATCCACTGAGTAAGTTGTTCTTGATTATTGGAAATATGGTTGTCCAAATTAGAGGAAGATTTACCCGATTGACTATAAGAATATACATCGTTTAGCATTGTTTTAGCGTCACTACTTATATTATCGTTTGCGAGTAACGATTGAATGAGGCGCTCTAATTGCTCGCATTCTGAAACTGTCCCGCAGCAATCACTTTGGTGGTTGACTAAAATATCTTTCAGCACTTCTAATTGATGTTGTTGATTAATTGGCATGAACGGATCATCCTTTCGATTGTTTTTCTCTTCAAATGTAAGAGAAAAAGCTGTTTCGTCATGGAATGTTTAATGCTGTATGTAGTTTTTATCAAAATGGTACATCTTATACTTGAAAGAAACGGACCGAGTGCTCGTACGTACTTGGTTTTTTGTTTGGTAGATTGATTAGAAAAGAAAGAAGGAATTATTCCTTTAAAATAGCTATGTAAAGAGAGGGAAACATCTATGCGTTTAAGACATAAACCGTATGCAATGGATCGAATTAATGAATATTCACATATCGTAATCGGAAACCCAGAGGAGCGCGCTGGTAGCTGGAAAGAAGTATTTGGAAACGAACAACCAATTCACATTGAAGTAGGTACAGGTCGTGGCCGCTTCATGTATGATATGGCGAAAGCGAATCCACATATTAATTATATTGGAATTGAAAAATTCACAAGTGTTGTTGTAGATGCACTTGATAAATTAATTGAAGAAGAATTACCAAACTTAAAGTTAATTAATAAAGATGCTGAAGATTTAACAGTTTTCTTTGCGAAAGGTGAAATTGATCGCGTTTATTTAAACTTCTCAGATCCATGGCCAAAGAAACGTCATACGAAGCGTCGTTTAACGTATAAAACATTTTTACGTAATTACGAAGAAGTGTTAGTAGAAGGCGGAGAAATTCATTTCAAAACAGATAACCAAGGTTTATTTGAATATTCTCTTATGAGTATGGCTGAGTATGGTATGTTACTAACGTACTTAAGCTTAGATCTTCATAACAGCGACTTTGAAGGTAACATCATGACTGAATACGAAGAGAAATTCTCTAGTAAAGGTCATCGTATTTACCGAGTTGAAGCAAAATATCGTACAGAGCCTATGCAGTAATGCGTAGGTTTTTTTACACCTAAAATAATCAGAATTTTATGCTAAGATTAATTAAAAAGGGGGATGTGTAATGGAACAGTTACAAATTGGAGATATAAAAGTAACGTGGTTAAAAGGCGGGAATACACATTTAGATGGAGGAGCAATGTTTGGAGTCGTGCCGAAAGTACTTTGGTCACGTAAATATAAACATAATGATACAAATCATATTTATTTACGAACAGATCCGTTACTTTTGCAAACAAAAGATGGAAATATGCTCATTGATTCCGGGATAGGAAACGGTAAGTTGAATGAGAAGATGAAACGCAATCAAGGTGTAACAGAAGAATCATCGGTTTATGAATCATTAGAAAAATTAGGATTAAAGCCTGAAGATATCGACTACGTCTTGATGACACATCTTCATTTTGATCATGCATCTGGTCTAACAAAATGGGAAGATGATCACCTTGTACCGGCATTTCCAAATGCGAAAGTTTACGTAAGTGAAACAGAATGGAATGAAATGAGAAGTCCAAATATTAGATCACGTAATACATATTGGAAGGAAAATTGGGAGCCAATTGTAGATCAAGTTGTTACGTTCCAGCAAGAAATAGAAATTACAGATGAAATCAAGATGGCACATACGGGTGGGCATAGTGATGGACATGCAGTCATCATTTTGGAGAGTCAAGGGGAAACGATGCTACATTTAGCAGATCTCTTGCCGACGCACGCGCATCAAAATGTATTATGGGTAATGGCATACGATGATTATCCGATGACCTCGATTGAAAATAAGCAAAAGTGGATGAAGTATGGTGCTGAAAAAGAGGCATGGTTTACGTTTTACCATGACGCATATTATCGAGCTGTGAAGTGGAATGAGGAAGGTCATATCGTAGAAAAAATAGAACGGAAAACGAGTATAGAAGCATAAAAATAGGAGGTTGTTCCATCATATTTATTGGAGCAGCTTCTTTTTTATTGTCGGGTTTTGTCGGTAAGTCGATATATTTAAAAAATCGCTGATATAATTTTAATCAATACCCGCAATTTCAAAAAAATAAGAGGTTCACCTAATGGGAACCCTCCGTTTTATGCTGCTATAACCTCTAAAACAGTACCTGTTTTAGCATCAACTAAAAATTCAAATCGTTCTTGTATATCATTTAACATCGTTGTAAGACCGCCGCGATAAACTTCATATGCGACATCATATTTTTCAAATGTCTCTGGAACCATATGTACCCAAGAGCCAGTAATTTCACCTTTATGACTTAATGCTTGTTTCACCATTTTCAATGCTTTTTCTGAAGAAATATGGGATTGTTCTTGTACTTTGTTTGCAACGAGATAACCAGCTGCGAACCCAACGCCAAGACCTGCTACTAAACCTTTCCAGCTCATATATTCACCTCAATTCTATAAAATAAAAATAGTGTACCGATAATAATTATAAAGCAAATACAGCTAAAAAAGAAGAAACTAGAAACATTTCGAAAATTTCGTTACAATAAAAGAGGTATTCTACTAAGGTTTGAAAGAAGGGGACTTCGTGAATAAAGAGACATTACAATTATTTCGTACGTTAACAGAATTACAAGGTGCATCAGGTTTTGAACATGATGTACGCCGTTTTATGAAACAAGAATTAAGCAAATATGCGGATGAAATTGTACAAGACGGTTTAGGTAGCGTATTTGGTCTGAAAAAAGGGGACGAAACTGGCCCACGTGTTCTTGTAGCAGGTCATATGGATGAAGTAGGTTTCATGGTTACGCAAATTACGAAAAACGGAATGCTTCGTTTTCAAACGTTAGGCGGCTGGTGGAGCCAAGTTTTATTAGCACAGCGTGTACAAGTTATGACGAAGAATGGTCCTGTTATTGGGGTTGTTGGTTCTATTCCTCCTCATTTATTAAGTGACGCGCAACGTGCAAAACCGATGGATATAAAAAATATGTTAATTGATATAGGTGCAGATAGTTATGAAGATGCGATTGAAATTGGTGTAAAACCAGGACAACAAATCGTGCCGATCTGCCCGTTTACACCGATGGCAAATGAGAAGAAAATTATGGCGAAAGCTTGGGACAACCGTTACGGATGTGGTCTTGCAATCGAATTGTTAAAAGAATTAAAAGACGAAACATTACCAAATACATTATATTCTGGTGCTACTGTACAAGAAGAAGTAGGTCTTCGCGGAGCGCAAACCGCTGCAAATATGATTCAACCAGACATTTTCTATGCGCTTGATGCAAGTCCAGCAAACGATGCATCTGGTGACAAAACACAGTTCGGTCAATTAGGAAAAGGTGCTCTTCTTCGTATTTACGATCGCACGATGGTAACACATAGAGGAATACGCGAATTCATTTTAGATACAGCAGAAACAAACAACATTCCGTACCAATACTTTATTTCACAAGGTGGTACAGATGCGGGCCGTGTACATACAAGTAACTCTGGTATCCCATCAGCAGTAATTGGTGTTTGTGCGCGCTACGTTCATACACATGCTTCAATTTTACATGTTGATGATTATGCAGCGGCGAAAGAATTAATTACGAAGCTTGTAAGAACAACAGATAAAACGACGTTAGAGACAATTAAGAATAACGCGTAGAGAGGAAGAAGGGCTGAAGAGCCTTTCTTTTTTTAGCTTGAATAGATGACCCATCCATGAGTGGGAGCGGTCAGTGCCTAATTGGTGCTCGAATGGTGTATTAAGACCCTAGATAGGAAAAGAGAGGAAGGCTGTTTTTGTTTTTGAAGACGGTAATGTTGCTAGAAAAAACCTTCTTTTTTAGGCTGAATAGATGACCCAGCGATGAGTGGGAGCGGTCAGTGCTTAATTGGTGTTCGAATGATGTATGAAGACTCCAAGTAGGAAGTGAGAGGAAGGCTGTTTTTGTTTTTGAAGACGGTAATGTTGTTAGAAAAAACCTTCTTTTTTTAGCTTGAATAGATGCCCCATCCATGAGTGGGAATGGTCAGTGCTTAATTGGTGTTCGAATGATGTATGAAGACCCCAAGTAGGAAGTGAGAGGAAGGCTGTTTTTGTTTTTGAAGACGGTAATGTTGCTAGAAAAAACCTTCTTTTTTAGGCTGAATAGATGACTTGGTGATATGTGGTAGTGGTTGATGCTTAATTCGTATCTGATAGGGATATTAGAATAGAATGATGAATTTTTATAGAGGTGAACGAAATGAAAGTAGTAGTAGGATCAAAGAATAAAACGAAGGTTGGCGCTGTGGAGAAGGTTTGGAAAGATGCTGAAATTACATCTCTTTCTGTTCCGTCAGGAGTATCAGCTCAGCCTTTCTCAGATGAAGAGACGATGCAAGGAGCGATTAATAGAGCGAAGCGAGCGCTAGAGGAAGGAGAAGCTCCAATTGGTATTGGGCTAGAAGGCGGCGTAATGAAAACGGAGCACGGTTTATTTATGTGTAACTGGGGCGCGCTAGCAACAATGGATGGGAAAGTATTTGTGGCCGGAGGAGCGCGTATTACGTTACCAGACGATTTTTTAGCACCTCTTGAAGATGGTAAGGAATTAAGCGAAGTGATGGAAGAGTTTGTGCAGCGAAAAGATATTCGTAGTCACGAAGGTGCTATCGGTATTTTTACAGATGATTATGTCGACCGCACGGAATTATTTGTACACGTTGTTAAGTTGTTAGTTGGGCAATATAAGTATGACAAAAAGCAAGCATAAACCTTGCACCGTGCGCGATGTATGGTAGTATAAAAGAAAGATTATAACATGAAAAATGCACCCGTTAGAGGAGGAAATATAGATGAAGTCATTAGAAAGCATGGAGCAATTCCAACAGTTAAAAAATGAAGAGAATGTAGTCTTTATGTTCTCAGCAGAATGGTGCCCAGACTGCCGCTTTGTAGATCCATTTATGCCAGAAGTAGAAGAGAAATATAGTGATTTCTCATTTTACTATGTAGATCGTGATGAGTTTATTGATCTATGTGTAAAATTAGACGTATTTGGCATTCCGAGCTTTGTAGCGTACAATAAAAGTGAAGAAACTGGTCGCTATGTAAACAAAGATCGTAAAACACAAGAACAAATCGAAGAGTTCATTGAAGGTTTAAAATAAGGCAATTTGCCAATTGAATTGTAAAACAACCTCTACCTTCGCGGGGGAGGTTATTTTTTTGGAAGGGAGGAAAAAAGAGATGAAGATGACAAGTAAAAAGATGAAAGATGAGTTAATAAAGAAATTATCTCGCCCAGAATGGGACTTTCAGTATGATAGTGAGAAAGAAGTTTTACGTATTGAACAAAAAGACTCCAAAAAAGGTATTAACGTATCGCTTCCAGGAGTTGTGGCAAAATGGGAAGTGAACAAGGAAAAGGCAATTGAAGAAGTTGCTTATTACGTACAAGAAGCGCTAATTGCGATGCATAAAGAAGAAAATAGCGGAGCGAAAATTTTACCTGTTATTCGCTCTACTTCTTTCCCGAAACAAGCAGAAGAAGGAAATCCGTTTATTATGACGGATCATACGGCAGAAACACGTATTTACTACGCGCTAGATTCGAATAAAACGTATCGACTAATCGATGAGCGTCTATTACAAAAATTAGAACTTACAGAACAGCAAGTGCGTGAAATGGCATTATTCAACGCACGCTCATTAGGTTATGAATTTAAACAAGACACAGTAGCGGGTAATACATTCTACTTTTTAAACACAAATGATGGGTATGACGCGACTCGTATTTTAAACGAATCGTTACTACAATCGATGCGTGAAAAGATTTCTGGTGACATGGTTGTTGCTGTTCCTCACCAAGATGTATTAATTATTGCTGATATCGTCAACGAAATCGGTTATGATATTATTGCACAAATGACAATGAAATTTTTTGCCGAAGGGCATGTTCCGATTACATCACTTTCATTCGTATATGAAGATGGAGAATTTGAACCAATCTTTATTTTAGCGAAAAATCGGAAGAAGACAGATGGAAAAGAGAAAGGATGAACGAAGTGAACGTTTTTTACAACCTTGAAGGAATTGGTGACACTTTAATTGTTGCCTTACAAGATATTACTTTAGAGAACCGTACTTTTGATCGCAAAGGAGATGTTGCACGCGTATATGATCGTGAAAGCAATGTAACAGCAGGATTCAACATCTTTAATGCATCTTCTTACTTAGAAGTAAAAGAAACAGGCAACCTTACATTAACGAAAGAGCTTGTAGAGAAAATCAACGAAATTTTAGCGAAGAATGGCTTTGAAGAAACAGTAGAAGCAGATCTTTCTCCGAAATTTGTTGTAGGCTATGTAGCTGAAAAAGAAAAGCATCCAAATGCTGACAAGCTAAACATCTGTAAAGTAGAAATCGGTACAGAAACATTACAAATCGTATGTGGCGCACCAAACGTTGATGCAGGACAAAAAGTTGTCGTTGCAAAAATTGGTGCTGTAATGCCAAGTGGTATGTTAATTAAACCAGCAGAACTTCGCGGTGTTCCTTCTTCTGGAATGATCTGCTCTGCACGTGAATTAGAGCTTCCAGATGCTCCACAAGAAAAAGGTATTCTTGTATTAGAAGATAGCTTTGAAGTTGGACAAGAGTTTAAATTTTAATTGATATAAGAAAAGAGAGGTTGTCCTTTTGGGCAGCCTCTCTTTTTGTTTTGTCATTTTTTGTTGGTAAGTCGATATTCCGTGTCGAATCGTTGATATATGTAGAGTTACGATAGATATATTTGAAAAATCGTTGATATATGTAGAGTTACGATAGATATATTTGAAAAATCGTTGATATATGTAGAGTTGTGACAGATATATTCAAAAAATCATTCATATTATAAGGATGTCACCTTTTTTCTTAAAATCTATATTGTATTTTATAAACAAACTAGTTAAAATTTAGAAAAATAGAAGGGGATAGACGTATGAAACAACAAATAAAAATCGCAGAACTTCTAAAACGAATTGAAACTTCAAAACAGCAAGATATTGAGCTAGGTACTTATGAAATATATGTGTTTAGTGAAAGTGAATTAGAAAAAGGACAAATCGGTTACCGATACGATAAACATAAAAATTCATTAATAAGTGAAGAAAACGGAAAGTGGCAAGAAGGATGGATTACAATTGGATATGAAACGGATATGGGCGATCCAGTTTTCGTAAATATAGATGATGACGCTTATCCGGTTTATACTGCAGAACGTGGTACAGAAAAATGGCAGCCAGTTTATATTGGAAATATGGATGAGATTATAGGGCAATTATAAGAAAAACTTTGAATCTGGTGCAAAGTGATGGGAGAGAAGTATGAAGTATATAAAAATAATGAGCATGATTGCATTCATTGGAATATATATGGCCGGTTGTTCACAAGAGCAGCCGAAAAAAGAAACTACATCTTCTATACAAGAGAAAAACAAAGATACCAAAGAAGACGCACCGGTAGAAAAGCAGCAAGAACAAGAAAAGAATGAAGAGTCACAAGCAATTCAAACGAATGAGCAAGTAGAACATAAGCAAGAGGAAGTATCATCTGAGGAAAAGAAAGAAGAAACTACGCCAGTACAGCCAACTGAGCAACCAGTGCAAAATAATGAACAAAAAGTAGAGGGTAATGAAAAACAAGAGAAGTTTCTCGTCGTTATTGATCCAGGACATCAACAAAAAGCGAATTTAAATTTAGAGCCAATTGGACCAGGGGCAACAACGCAAAAATATAAAGTGACAGACGGTACAACAGGTGTTGTGACGAAAAAGAGAGAGGCTGTACTTGTATTAGAAATGGCTTTTTTATTAAAAGAAAAGCTTGAAGCAAAAGGGATACAAGTATTAATGACGAGAACATCACAAGACGTTGATATAAGTAATAAAGAACGGGCGACATTCGCAAATAATCATAAGGCGAATTTATTTTTACGTCTTCATGCAGATGGTTCTGAAAATCCAAACGAAAGTGGGTTTGCTGTATTGACGCCGGCAGAAGGAAGTCCGTATACGAAAGAGATTTATGCGGAAAGTCTTCAAATCTCTCAAATGATTGTAAATAAAATGAGGGAGAACCAGCAAGTAAAAGTAAATGGAATTAAATTTCGGGATGATCTTTCTGGATTTAATTGGGCAAAGGTTCCTGGTGTGTTATTAGAACTTGGGTTTATGTCAAACCATGAAGAAGATAAAAAATTATCTGACCCGCAGTATGTAAATTCTTTATTGCAAAGTGTAACGGATAGTATAGATGCATATCGGAAGAGTAAAGCTTAAGCGCAGTCTTACATGAAAGGCTGCGTTTTTTCATATGAAACACTCGTAAATTAGAATATTGTGGATAAATATGACATGCTTAATTTTACCTGCACTTTTTGCCGAATGCTGATACAATAAAGGATGTTACTATTTAGTAGAAAGAGTGGTAAGCATGTTAGATTGGATGAAAAAGCTGTTTAACAAAGAGGAAGAACAAACAGCGATGAATAAAGAAGTACCAAAGCAAATTGAAAGTCAGCCGAAAATTCCTCGTGTAAACCACTACACTGAAGCAAGAGAAGCACAAATGGCAAGTAGGAATGCAGGTAAATGCCGTTTTCCTTTAGTACCGGATAATGGGTTCGATGAAGAGGATGAAAGCGAAGTAAATCGCTTCGAAGAACAACCTATTCAAGGAGTAACATATGAAGAACCTACTGCCCAAAGAGGAATAAAGGTGGAAAGAAGCAGACGACCGTATGTGGAAAAGGTAGTTTCTACATATGAAGAGCCGGAAGTGCAATATGAACCGGTGCGGGAGTCTGTCGTTAAAAAGGCATCTGCACCTTCGCAAGAGAGTAACCGTAGACCATTTCGTCCAACAGAAATGATTTCGCCAATTTATGGATATAATCGTCCTTCAGTAGAGAAAAAGGAAGAAAAGCAGGAGGAAGTAAAGGAAAGAGAAGACCTTGAAATATCTGTAGAGGGTAAATCAGTCGTTGATGCATGGTTAGAGAAAAAAGGATATAAATTATCTGATTTCTCAGAAGGACAAGCACCAACTTCTTCTAGTCATAGAGCTGCTAACCAGCAAGGAGAGCAACAATATGAAGAGAATAAAAAGGAAGAAAAGTCAGTAGTTGATCAATGGCTAGAGAAAAACGGTTATGAAATCGAACGCCAAGTAGTGCCTTTAGTAGAAGAAAAAGAAGTGATTCAAGAAATGAGTACACCGCAGGAAGTTTCAGCGGATGAATTACTTCATAAAACAGTAGCTGAGCAGATGGAAAGTGCTAAGCTAGAAAAAGATGTAGTGGTGTTAAACGAAAACAATCTACAAGAAGAATTAGTAGCTTCTAAAGTAGAGCACGAGGATACAATATTATCAGAAGAAATTAAACGTAACACAGAAATAAAACAACCTACTATTGAAGTAGAAAAGCAAGCTCCAGAAGAATCAGTGATTGTCAAAGCAGAAGAAAAACTTGAAGAAACAATCATTGTGGAAATACCAGAAGAAGTGTCAAAAGTAGAAGTAATTGCAGAAACGGAAGAGCTTGAAGAAGTAGTTATGGAAACAGAGGCACCTGAAGAAGTGGAAGCAGAAGGGTCAGAAGAAGTGGAAGTAATTGCGGAAACGGAAGAGCTTGAAGAAGTAGTTATGGAAACAGAGGCACCTGAAGAAGTGGAAGCAGAAGGGTCAGAAGAAGTGGAAGTAATTGCAGAAACAGAAGAGTCAGAAGAAGTGGAAGTAATTGCGGAAGCGAAAGAGTCAGAAGAAGTGGAAGTAATTGCAGAAACAGAAGAGTCAGAAGAAGTGGAAGTAATTGCGGAAGCGAAAGAGCTAGAAGAAGTGGAAGTAATTGCGGAAGCAGAAGAGTCAGAAGAAGTGGAAGTAATTGCGGAAGCGAAAGAGCTAGAAGAAGTGGAAGTAATTGCGGAAGCAGAAGAAACAGAAGTGATTGCAGAAACAAAAGCGCCTGTAGTAGAGACATTTGTAGCACTTGAGGAAATTCAGCAAGAAGATGAAGCAATTGAACAAAAGAGTGAATTCATACATGTTGCTGAGGCTGATGAACAAACGAAGAAAGATGTTCAAAGCTTTGCGAATGTTTTAATTGCAGAAACAGAGGAAAATAGACGAGTTGTAGAAGAAGCACAGGTTGCAGAAGAGCAACGAGTTGTAGAAGAAGCGCCAGTCGTAGAAGAGCAACGAGTTGTAGAAGAAACACCAATCGCAGAAGAGCAACCAGTTGTACAAAAAGAAGAACCAAAACGTGAGAAAAAGCGCCATGTACCATTTAATGTTGTTATGTTGAAACAAGATAGAACACGATTAATGGAAAGACATGCAGCTAGAGCAAATGCAATGCAGCCTTCTGCTAATGTACGAGTAGAGAATAAGCCAGTACAACAAGAGGTAGCAGAACCACAAGTGGAAGAACGCCCAGTGCAGCAAGTAGTAGCAGAACCACAAGTGGAAGAAAACCCAATGCAGCAGGTGGTAGTAGAACCACAAGTGGAAGAACGTCCAGTGCAGCAGGTGGTAGTAGAACCACAAGTGGAAGAGCGCCCAGTGCAGCAGGTGGTAGTAGAACCACAAGTGGAAGAGCGCCCAGTGCAGCAAGTAGCAGAACCACAAGTGGAAGAACCACAAGTGGAAGAACGCCCAGTGCAGCAAGTAGTAGCAGAACCACAAGTGGAAGAGCAACCAATGCAGCAAGTAGTGGTAGAGCAAGTACAAAAGCCAATTTCAAGTACGGAAGTACAAGAGAAAGCATATGTTGTAAATCAAAGAGAGAACGATATGCGAAATGTATTGCATACACCACCGACATATACTGTTCCACCATTAGCGCTGTTGTCGATTCCACAGCAATCAGCGTTAGATAATACAGAATGGTTAGAGGAGCAGAAAGAATTATTAGATACAACGTTTAATAATTTTCACGTTGGCGCACATGTTATTAATGTATCGCAAGGGCCAGCGGTAACTCGTTTTGAAGTACAGCCAGACCCAGGTGTGAAAGTAAATAAAATTACAAACTTAAGTGATGATATTAAGTTAAGTTTAGCTGCGAAAGATATTCGTATTGAAGCGCCGATTCCAGGGAAGAGTGCAATTGGAATTGAAGTTCCAAATAAAGAAAGCAAGCCAGTATTTCTTCGCGAAATTTTAAGAAGTCCTGTATTCACAAAGAGTGAATCACCGCTTACTGTTGCGCTTGGACTTGATATTTCAGGGGACCCAATTGTAACGGATATTCGAAAAATGCCGCACGGACTTATTGCGGGTGCAACGGGTTCAGGTAAAAGTGTGTGTATTAACGCGATTTTAACGAGTATTTTATATAAAGCGAAACCACATGAAGTGAAGTTAATGTTAATTGATCCGAAGATGGTTGAGCTTGCACCATACAATTCTGTTCCGCATCTTGTAGCACCTGTTATTACGGATGTAAAAGCAGCGACAGCTGCATTAAAATGGGCAGTTGAGGAAATGGAACGCCGTTATGAATTGTTTGCACACGCAGGTGCTCGTGATTTAACTCGCTACAATACGATTGTAAGTGAGCGAGAAATTCCAGGAGAGACATTACCTTATATCGTTATTGTCATTGACGAGTTAGCCGATTTAATGATGGTAGCACCTGGTGATGTTGAGGAAGCGATTTGTCGTATTGCGCAAAAAGCACGTGCTTGTGGTATTCATTTATTAGTAGCGACGCAGCGTCCATCTGTAGATGTTATTACAGGTTTAATTAAGTCAAACATTCCAACGCGTATTGCGTTTACTGTATCATCTCAAGTTGATTCGCGTACGATTATTGATATTGGGGGCGCGGAGAAATTACTTGGCCGTGGTGATATGTTATTCTTAGGGAACGGTACATCTAAACCAGTTCGTGTACAAGGTGTATACGTATCGGATGATGAGATTGAAAAAACAGTTGATCATGTGAAAAAGCAAATGAAGCCGAATTACTTATTTAAGCAAGAGGATTTATTAGCGAAAACAGAGCAAGCTGAGTCGGAAGACGAATTGTTCCTTGATGCATGTCAATTTGTTGTAGAACAAGGGGGAGCGTCCACATCTTCTGTACAGCGAAAATTCCGCATCGGTTATAATCGCGCGGCACGTCTCATTGAAGAGATGGAATCGCAAGGAATTATTTCTGAAGGTAGAGGAACGAAACCGAGAGATGTCCTTATTTCTGAGGATGAATTTGCCGCTATGCAGGAAACAAATGTATAGTAAACGGTTTTGCTGTATACTAAGAGAAAATGTTGGATAGTAAAGTAGGGAGTAAAGCGACATGAAAGAAATTGAATTAAAATTAAAAGGTGAAATAAATAGACTAACAAATAAAACATTTAAATTTGACGAACGTGTTGGAGAAGGTTGGTTCTCTGCCGTTTACTTTTTAAAGACTAGAGAAATCATCGAAGAATTTCGCCCGAAAAGTGTTGTAACGATGCAATTTTTCCAAAAGGAAAATGCAGTTCTTTGCGGAACGGATGAAGTAATTGCATTGCTACAAACATTCGCTAAAAATCCTGAGGAACTTGAGATTAACTCTTTAAAAGATGGCGATAAAATTAGTCCATTTGAAACAGTGTTAACAATTCATGGCCCTTATGAAAATTTCGGATTTTTAGAAGGTGTCATTGATGGGATTTTAGCTCGTCGTACATCGGTTGCGACAAACGTATATAACGTTGTCCAAGCTGCGCGTAGCGTAGATAAAGAAAAACCAGTTATTTTCATGGGAGACCGTGATGATCATTATACACAACAAGCTGGTGACGGTTATGCAGCATACATCGGAGGTATGAGCGCACAAGCGACGCATGCGATGAATGAATGGTGGGGCAAAAGTGGTATGGGGACGATGCCTCACGCATTAATTCAAATGTTTAATGGTGATGTTGTGGAAGCGGCAAAAGCATATCATAAGAAATTCCCAGAAGATGAATTAGTTGTATTAATTGATTACAACAATGATGTCATTACAGATGCACTTCGCGTAGCGCGTGAATTTGGATCAACATTAAAAGGTGTACGTGTAGATACGTCCCGCACGATGATTGATCAATACTTTATTCGCCACCCAGAAGTACTTGGAACATTCGATCCACGCGGTGTAAACCCATCGCTTGTATTCGCACTTCGTAAAGCACTTGATGAAGAAGGATTCCAGCATGTAGACATCGTTGTAACTGGTGGATTTGATGAGAAGCGTATTCGTGAATTTGAAGCTCAAAACGTACCTGTTGACATATACGGGGTAGGAAGTAGCTTATTAAAAATGAATATTGGCTTTACTGGTGATAATGTAGAACTAAATGGGAAACCAGAAGCAAAAGCTGGTCGTAAATATCGTCCAAACCCACGTTTAGAGCGTGTTCAATTAGAAAAAAGAGAAGAGATGTAAAAGAGAGAAAAACTGATAGGTGATTGACCCTATCAGTTTTTCTGTTATCATAGTATAGCGGCTTCTTTTTTGCTATAATGGACTTATTATGGACATATAAAGAAGTACGTACGAGTTTATCCTGATAAGTGAAGGGAAAGAATAACTTCACTACATCAAAAATGTATGATGATTACCAAAATAAGAAAAGATTCATATACTGTCTTATAGATAGGCCGTTGTATTAGTTCGAAATGTTGGAGGTTCTTTAAGATGACAGTTTACCATTTTGTAGGAATTAAAGGAACAGGAATGAGTTCATTAGCGCAAATTCTTCATGATATGAAGCATACTGTTCAAGGGTCTGATTATGAAAAGCGTTTCTTTACACAAACAGCGTTGGAAAAGCGTAGTATCTCGATCCTTCCTTTTGATAAGAATAATGTAGAAGAAGGACAAGTGATTATTGCAGGAAATGCATTTCCTGATACGCATGAAGAAATCGTAGCAGCAAAAGAATTAAACATCCCAGTCCATCGTTACCATCATTTCTTAGGTGACCTGATGAGCCAATACACAAGTGTTGCTGTAACTGGTGCACACGGAAAAACATCAACAACAGGTTTGTTAGCCCATGTAATGCAAGGTGCACACCCAACATCTTACCTTATTGGAGATGGAACAGGGCATGGGGTAGAAAATAGTAAGTATTTTGTATTTGAAGCTTGTGAGTATCGTCGTCATTTCTTGTCTTATAATCCAGACTATGCAATTATGACGAATATTGATTTTGATCATCCAGATTATTTTGCAGACATCAATGATGTATTCAGTGCATTCCAAGAGATGGCATTGCAAGTGAAAAAAGGCATTATTGCATGTGGAGATGATGAAGAACTTCAAAAAATTCAAGCGAAAGTACCTGTTATTTTCTATGGATTTGGAGAAGATAATGATTTCCAAGCACGCAACATTCAAAAGAGAACAGATGGTACGATATTTGATGTATTCGTTCGTAACACGTACTATGATACGTTCAAAATTACAGGATACGGCAATCACAGCGTATTAAATGCGTTAGCAGTAATCGCGCTTTGCCATTATGAAAATGTTGATGTAGAAGCAGTAAAACATCAATTAACAACTTTTGAAGGCGTAAAACGTCGCTTTAATGAAAAGCCGATGGGAGAGCAAGTAATCATCGATGACTACGCACACCATCCGACAGAGATTAATGCAACGATTGAAGCTGCTCGTCAAAAACATCCAGAGCGTGAAATTGTCGCTGTATTCCAGCCACATACATTCTCACGTACAGAAAAGTTCTTAGATGAGTTCGCAGAAAGCCTAAGCAAAGCTGACCAAGTATACTTATGTGATATTTTCGGATCAGCACGTGAAAACAAAGGTGAATTAACAATCGAAGATCTGCAAAAGCGTATTGACGGTGCAGAATTAATTACAGATACAACAACGGATGTATTAAAGAAACATAAAAACGGCGTTCTAATTTTCATGGGCGCAGGTGACATCCAAAAATTCGAAGCGGCTTACGTAAAAGAAGTTCAAGTTGCAGAGAAATAATAGAAAAGACGCATAGCTTGGCTGTGCGTCTTTTTTATGTTGTCGTGGTTGTGCATTAATGTTGAAACGTCGATATATATGGAGTTGTGTTCGATATATTTCAAAAATCGTTGATATATTGGTACGCGTTTTGAAATGTAAATGTTAGAATAATAAGAAAACTAAAAAGGGGACTAAAAAACATGTTCACACTCCGAGTAGATGACGAAATCGAACTACAATTACTAGAAAAACATCATAAAGAGGAATTATATCAATTATTAGATCAAAACCGTAATCATTTACGGAAATGGCTCCCTTGGGTAGATGGGACAAAATCTGCTGATGCTTATGATGAAATTTTTCCGATGTGGTTAAAGAAGTTTGCAGAGGGAGACGGTTTTGAAAGTGGTATACGTTACAAAGGAAAGCTCGTTGGGATGGTAGGCATTCATCCAGTGAGCTGGGGGAAGAAAGCGACGAGTCTTGGGTATTATCTTGCAGAAGATGCTGGCGGGAAAGGTATTATGACGCGTAGCGTAAAGGCTGTACTTCACTATGCATTTGAAAATTTAAAGCTGAATAAAATTGAAATTCGGTGCGGTGTTGGAAATGCGAAAAGCCGCGCAATTCCAGAACGTTTAGGATTTAAGTTAGATGGTATTTTACGAGATGAAGAATGGCTATATGATCATTTTCATGATATCGCTGTATATAGTTTACTAGCTTCAGAATGGAAAGAGATTCGATGAACGAGAAGATTCGTATTGTTCCATATGAAAGTACGTTTCAAGAGGAAGTAGTAGATCTTATCGTTCATATTCAGCAAAAAGAGTATAATGTTTCAATTACGAAAGAAGAGCAACCTGATTTACTTGAAATAGAAACATTCTATCAAAAGGATCACGGAAACTTTTGGGTAGCAATTTATGATGGTAAAGTAGTTGGAACAGTAGCTTTATTAGATATTGAGAATCATCAAGTAGCGCTAAGAAAAATGTTCGTACAAAAAGAGTTTCGCGGAAAAGAATGGGGTGCATCACATATGTTGCTTCAAACAGCAATTTCATGGGCTGAGGATAAAAAATTGAAAGATATTTACTTAGGAACAACAGTAAAATTTTTAGCGGCACATCGTTTTTATGAAAAGAATGGTTTTCAAAGTGTGAGTATAGACGAGTTGCCGAAAAACTTTCCGGTGCTACAGGTAGATAAGAAATTTTATAGGTACATTGTGTAAAAGGTCATTTAGAAATGGCCTTTTTCTATGAACTAAAATGGAAATAGTGGTATAATTTGGATTATGGGGGTAGGTATGAACTTTCCAATTCAAAGAAGTAAGTCAGTAGTCATTTTCGTTTGCCTTACGTTAGTTTTTATGTTTATATATCCAATTGTCATGCTTTTCACTAATAAAGCGCATTGGATGTCAGCGTTGATTGGGATGGGTTTATGCTTCATTGTAAATGTACCACTCGTTTGGGAAGTATTTATTAAAAAACATAAAGTAGAAAATGGCGTATTAAAGTACGGTATTTTAAATGGTGATATTGTATTAAAAGATGTGAGAATTATACGTCAGGTCGGAAAGTCTCTTGAAATTACGACGAATGCATATAAAGTACATATGGTTGCGATGCCGCAAAATATGGATGAATTCTTGGCGCTTATAGAGAAAGAAAATCCACATGTGAAAATAGAAATGGTAGGGAAGAAATGAAATATATAAAACCTTTTTTTGCTTGGAAATTATGCTGGTGTTTGCTATCTGCACTAGGATAAATATGAAATGGAACCTGCCTTTATATGTACCAATATTAATAGGTACTATCGCAGTGGCACTTTTATATTATTTTCATTTTCAGCAAACAAAAAGTAAGAACAGTAGCTCGATATAGAGTGAGGATAATAAAAAAACGCTCGGATATAATTCTAACGGGTTCGGATTAGGAGTACAATAACTTAAATAGCGTAATAATGTTAGGTTCAAATCGTATATGATTTGAACCTTTTGTTTTTGTTGATTTAATAAGGTTTATTGGTAATTAACGTATTGACAATAGCCAATATCATATGTTTGGAAATCATGCTAAAATAGATTCCGATATTGTTGCTACACCTGCTCAGAGGCTTCGTATAAGTAGAAAAAAATATGAGTTAAATGATATTATCTATTTAAGAAAATCATTTCTTTCAAAAAGAAGGGGGATTGAGATGAACACAATGAAAAAAATAATAAAAAAACTATTTTTTAGCGATTTGGAAAAGTTTAGCCAAAGTCTTGGATATTCTACTTGGAATGAGTTAATGGACAATTCCTTTCACATATTCATTATCCCTCCCGATGCAGAATGGTTTGCAACCCAATTACCTAATAAAAATTGGGCAGTATGGAATGATAAAGGACAACCTCCTTTCGAATATAAAGAGTTCGTGAAATGGGCAGAAGCTATACGGTATTTAAGAGATATTTTTGAAAAGAATGGCTACCCAGAGGAGAATTGGGAACCAGAAGGTTTTGAACAAAATGACGACTGTTATTCTCAAGAACCTGACAAAAACAAACGTATAGAGGATTAAAAAGACATCTTGTTATGTTGTCTTGAAAACAGAAAAAAGCATCTGAAATTGATGCTTTTTTCTATGCTATTAAATGTATTAGTTTAGGTACAAAATTCAAGCTAAATCAGTTGTTTTTTGCATTGCTTTTTCTGATTTTGTACCTCAAAACCGAACCCGTTAACATAATTCCGAGCGTTTTTCATTATTTTAAGTTCTCTGGGTTTAAAGCTTCTAATTCAGGTACAACGAAGCGTCCGTCTTTACGGATTAGTACGTCGTCGAAGTAAATTTCGCCGCCGCCGTATTCAGGGCGTTGGATACATACTAAGTCCCAATGGATGTTCGAGTTGTTACCGTTCCATGCATCGTCGTAAGCTTGTCCAGGAGTGAAGTGGAAGCTGCCATCGATTTTTTCATCGAATAGGATGTCTCCCATTGGATGTAAGATGTATGGGTTTACGCCGATTGCGAACTCACCAACGTAGCGTGCGCCTTCGTCTGTATCAAAGATTTTGTTAATGCGTTCTGAATCGTTTGCAGTTGCTTCAACGATTTGGCCGTTCTCGAACTTAAGTTGTACATTTTCAAATGTATAACCGTTGTAAGGAGATGGTGTGTTGTAAGAAACTGTACCGTTAACAGAATCACGAACTGGTGCAGAGTATACTTCACCGTCTGGAATGTTTAAATGACCGGAGCATTTAATTGCTGGAATGTCTTTAATAGAGAATGTTAAGTCAGTTCCAGGACCAGTTAAACGAACTTTATCTGTTTTATTCATTAATGTAACAAGGCTGTCCATCGCCTTATCCATTTTACCGTAGTCTAAGTTACATACTTCAAAGTAGAAGTCTTCGAAAGCTTCTGTACTCATTTTAGCAAGCTGTGCCATAGAAGCATTTGGGTAGCGAAGAACAACCCAGCGTGTTTTTGGAACGCGAATGTCTCTATGAACTTTTTTACCAACTGTTTGGCCATGAACTTTCATACGCTCACTTGGAACGTCAGCTTGTTCATTAATATTATCGCCAGAGCGAAGGCCGATATAAGCGTCCATGTCTTTCATTACGCTTGCTTCATATGCAGCGATTTGTTCGAAATGTTCTTCAGTAGCACCCATTAATAAAGAGCGATCTACTTGATGATCTTTTAAAGAGACGAATGGGAAACCACCAGCTGCATATGCTTCTTTTACAAGTGCAGTTACAAGTTCTTTTTGTAAGCCAAAGTTTTCAATTAATACTTTTTCACCTTTTTGTAAGCGGATAGAGTAGTTAATTAAATTGTATGCTAACTTTTCAATACGTGGATCTTTCATATGTAAAGCCTCCCTACTAATTATGTATCCTCTCCTATTGTAACCTACTTAGTGGAATTTGTTGAATGATTTATGTTACAGTTAACGAATAAGTATGAAAATTCTAATGATGAGATAGGGATTAGAATGAAACGGAAAATGATTGTATAATAGGGGAAAGTATGAAAAAGATAAAGGAAGTGATGAAATGCAAGTTCTTTTATATGTAAGTGCGGCTATTATCGCGGTTGCTTTCGCAGTATTAGTAGTGTATGTATGCAGAACGTTGTTATCGGTTCAGAAGACGTTAGAAAACGTTGCAAGCACGTTAGAAGGTTTAGAAAAACAAATGCAAGGAATTAGCGTAGAGACAGAGCAATTATTACATAAAACGAATGCGTTAGCTGATGATATTCAACAGAAGTCACAGTCATTAAATAAAGTGGTAGCGGGTGTAGATGGGATTGGAACGACAATCCAATCTTTAAATACGAAGCTTCGTAATGTATCAGACTCTGTAACGGACGAAATTGAAAATAACGCTGATAAAGTAGCGCAAGTTGTACAGTGGAGCAGTGCGGCGATTGAAGTATACAATCATTACCGTGCGTCGAGACAAGAGAAGAAGGTTGAAAAAGAAGAGCGTAAATTAGAAAGAATTGAGAAAAAAGCTGAAAAGAAAGAGAAACGCTCTAGATTTCGTATGAGAGGTGAATCGTGATGAATATGACAAAACTTGAAACAATTGAAGAGCTTGAAGTCTTAGTAGAAAAGAACGAGCCGTATGTTCTTTTTAAACACAGTACGACATGCCCAATTAGTCACGGTGCATACACAGAATTTCAAGCGTATTGCAGCGAAGAAAGAGTAGTACCAGCGTATTACTTATACGTACAAGATGCGAGAGATGTGTCAAATCGTGTTGCAGAACAATACAGTATTAGACATGAATCACCACAAGTGTTATACATAAAAGATGGGATGGTAGTATGGAATACATCTCATTGGAATATTAAAAAAGATGCTTTAGAAGAGAATATAAAGTAAAAAGAAGCAAGCTAAAGGTGCTTGCTTCTTTTTTTTTGTTTTTGTTGAAATATATTTAGTGGTACACTATTAATAGTTCAAACTAAATAACTAGATTGTTGAAAGTAGGTTTTAAGTAATGAAGAAAATGGCATTATCCTTCGCAGTCGTAAGTTTATTACTGGGAGCTTGTAGTAACAATAGTAATACGATTAGTAAGAAGGATGAAGTTATACAAAAAGATACAAAAGAAAAAAGTATGATTCCGAGAACTGCTGTTTCTAAAGATTATTATAGAACTGTTATTCCTTTAAAAGAACAAAAGGTTATTAATACAGCTAATATAAAAACAAATTCTAAATTAGATTTAGCAGAGTATGAAAATGGTTTAATAAATATTGCAACGCAGCAATTTGATACAGAGAGTCACGTACTGCAATTAAACCAGTATATTCCAGAGAAACTAATTGATGAACTAGTTGCGAAAGTAGAAGCGCCAGTTTTGACAAATATTATAGAACAAGATTATTTCGGAAAACAGAATTCAAATGAATTAAGTTTATCTGGTGTTATGATTGGCTTAGCTATGTCTTCAAGTGTATCGAATGAAGAGGCTATGTCTAAAGGGACTGAAGTTGCTAAACAACTTATTGAAGCTATTAACAAAAATGATAAATATAACAAATCTCCAATTACGTTTGCTATCTTTAAGCAAGAAAGTACAAGTTCTTTAAAAAATGGTACGTATATTGCTAGTGCTACTGTTCAAAAGAATGATACGAACCTTGGAAATTGGAGTACGATCGATGAAAAGTCGTATTCATATCCTTCTGATGAATTTACACAAGCACATGGAGAAGATAATACAAAAATAAATAACTTTGCTAAGGAAATAAAAGGTTTTTCTAATGGAGATTTTATTCCAGTCAACGCTAAAGTTTCTTATAAGAAAGATCAAATGGATACATTAAATATGAATATTGTTATTAAATATAACGGTAAAACAGAATTAATGGCTCTTACCCAATTAGCTGCTCAAGGCATGTTAGACAAATTGCCTAAAGATGCGAAAGTACAATTACAGATCAAGTCTGAGAGTAAAATTGAGGCCGTTATTATAAAAGAGAAAAACAGTGATAAACCGTTTGTTTCCTTCTTGTAAAAAAAGACAGTATGTAAACTGTCTTTTTTTTATTTTAAATGAAAATATATAATGTTTTTTGATAGTAATTCCTTGCTGTATATCGTGTGACAATCGTATATGTATCAGCTATAATAAATTATCTTAAAAAAGTAACATATAGGAATTTGAAAGAGGTGGCTTTCTTATGGCATCACAACAATTAGGTCGTTTACGTTCTGAAATTGATCAACTTAATTTACAAATATTAGAGTTACTAAACGAAAGAGGTCGTCTCGTACAAGAAGTTGGTAATTTAAAAGAAGTACAAGGTGTGAAACGTTTTGATCCTGTACGTGAAAGAAATATGCTGGATTTAATTGCAGAGAATAATAATGGTCCATTTGAAACTTCGACTTTACAACATATTTTCAAACAAATTTTTCAAGCTGGTTTAGAATTACAAGAAGACGATCATCGTAAAGCATTACTTGTTTCTCGTAAGAAAAAAACAGAAGATACGATTGTTGAAATTAATGGTGAAAAAATTGGTGACGGAAATCAGCATTTTATTATGGGACCGTGTGCAGTGGAAAGTTATGAACAAGTACGTCAAGTTGCTGAAGCAATGAAAGGGCAAGGTCTGAAATTAATGCGTGGTGGTGCGTTTAAACCACGTACTTCACCGTATGATTTTCAAGGTCTTGGATTAGAGGGATTACAAATTTTGCGCCAGGTAGCAGATGAATATGGTTTGGCTGTCATTAGTGAAATTTTAAATCCGAATGATATTGAGATGTCATTAGATTACGTTGATGTTATTCAAATTGGTGCTCGCAATATGCAAAATTTTGATTTGCTAAGGGCAGCTGGTGCTGTGAATAAACCAGTATTATTAAAACGTGGTCTATCAGCAACGATTGAAGAATTCATTAATGCGGCAGAATATATTATGGCAAAGGGAAATGGGAACATTATTTTATGTGAACGAGGTATTCGCACGTATGAAAGAGCGACGCGTAATACGCTTGATATTTCCGCTGTGCCGATTTTAAAGAAAGAAACACATTTACCTGTCGTTGTCGATGTAACGCATTCTACAGGGCGACGTGACCTTCTCTTACCAACTGCAAAAGCAGCGATGGCAATTGGTGCAGACGCAATTATGGCTGAAGTACATCCAGATCCAGCTGTAGCTTTATCTGATGCAGCGCAACAAATGAATATACCGCAGTTCAATGATTTTATGAATGAATTAAAATCATTTGGAAGTAAATTATAAAAACTTTTAATGAGCTGTTCCAAAAAGGCATTTTGGAACAGCTTTCTCCTATTGTATAGCGACTGTCATTGTCGATTTTTGTTGGTAAGTTGATATATTTAAAAAATCGCTGATATAATTAGAGTTGCGGTCGATATATTTGGAAAATCGCTGATATATTTCGAGTTACAGTCGATATATTCGAAAAATCGCCGATATAAATTTCATTTACTATCGTACTGCTTAAAATAAGATTTCTACTAAGGAAACATCTATTTTTTTACAAAAAATGCCCTTTTTTCATAAAAAATACGAAAATACGAGAAAAGAAGCGAATTTTTTCGAAACTTTTGCGGGAAAATATTGTATGAGCCTGCGTTTTTATCGTATCATTAGTAAAAGGAAGAACTCGGGACGATTGGTGGCATCTGCAAATAGAGTTGATGTCTTTTTTTCATTCAAGTAACCGATACATAAAAATAGATAACAAAAATAGAAGGAGTGTGCGATGAGATGAACGTAACAATATATGATGTAGCGCGTGAAGCGAACGTTTCAATGGCTACCGTATCACGCGTTGTGAACGGTAACCCAAATGTAAAGCCTACAACAAGAAAGAAAGTATTAGAAGCAATTGATCGTTTAGGATACCGCCCAAATGCGGTAGCACGTGGACTAGCAAGTAAGAAGACAACTACAGTAGGTGTTATTATTCCTGATATCTCAAATACGTTTTATGCAGAACTAGCTCGTGGAATTGAAGATATCGCAACAATGTACAAATATAACATCATTTTAAGTAACTCTGACCAAAACAAAGAGAAAGAGTTCCATTTATTAAATACGATGCTTGGAAAACAAGTGGACGGAATTGTTTTCATGGGTGAAGATATTACAGACATTCACATTGAAGAATTTAAAAAATCTCCAGTACCAATTGTATTAGCAGCATCATTTGATGAGCAAAATGAAACGCCATCAGTAAATATTGATTATACACAAGCAGCTTATGATGCAATGAAGCACTTTATCGAGCAAGGACATAAACGTATCGGTTTCGTCTCTGGTCCTTTCATTGATAAAGCGGGAAGCGCGAAGAAGTTACAAGGTTACAAAAAAGCTTTAGAAGAAGCAGGTATTTCATATGATGAAAATCTTGTAATCGATGGAGATTACACATATGACTCAGGTATCGAAGCATTCGAAAAGCTTTGGAGCAATGATGAAAAGCCAACAGCAATCTTCGTATCTTCTGATGAAATGGCACTAGGTGTAATCCATGCAGCACAAGACGCTGGATTAAACGTACCAACTGACGTAGAAGTACTTGGTTTCGATAATACACGCCTTGCATTAATGGTTCGTCCGCAGCTTTCAACAGTTGTTCAACCGATGTATGATATCGGTGCAGTAGCAATGCGTCTATTAACAAAGTATATGAACAAAGAAAAAGTGGAAGATCACACTGTTATCTTACCTCACCGTATCCAATTTAGAGATTCAACGAAGTAAGTATAAAAAAGCTCACAGCGATTGCTGTGAGCTTTTATTCGTATTCAGGATAGTATTTTTGTACGACTGCATTTACCATTTCGTCTTTCTTAACGTGTAAAAATCTTGCATACAATTCTTTTCCAGTTTCAAATGGGGTATCGTCTAATTCAAACACATGCAATAGTTTTCGAAACGTCCATGTTATTTGCTCGCCGTACATATTATCGTACGTATGCTCAGACTGTATAGCGATTTGTTCACCTAGTGCATGAGCTTCTTCCAAACTGTTTGCTTTAACAAGAATAATACTTTCTTCAAAAAGTGTATCGTGATTCTCTTCATAATGCTCATCAATTTTCGTAGAATCAGGCTCACTAGAATGAACAGACTCAAACAATAATTTTACAGCGTACATATTATGCTGCATGGTTCACTTTATAAATAATACTTGCGACAAGCGAAGCAGGTATTGTAAATACGTTACTTTGATAATGGTAATGTACTTGGGATTCTTCATAAGACATGTTGTCATATAGTTCGTTTTGTGAGACACTCATTTTTTTCTGTTTTTCTTTGAGCATTTTAATGTAGTTGTACTGTATTGGGACGAGAATGATGAAATAAGCTAATACGATTAGTGAAATCCAAATCATTATGAACACTCCCTTATAAAGAATATTTCTATATAACAATTATATCAATAAAAAGAAAAAATAACCATTTTTTTGTTAGAGCTAATTTTCTTCTAAAAATGCAAACAGTTCCTTTTGATTTTTTAAATTGTGATCAATACATGTTCGAGCAACATATTTCAATCCTTGTAATAATGCATCTACGTGAAAAGTATCATAATGAATTATATTTCCCTCTACCATCGTTTCGTCTTTTTGCAAGTTAATTGATATTTTTAGTACAGTTATATTACTTTGTAAATTTACAACTTCGATGTAAAAAAACTGTTTGTCTAAGTCAATCGTAACATAATCGAATCGTTCGGATAGCTATAATTTATATGTAGTAGTATATTCCAAATGAAAGCCTCCTTATTGTATAAGTGTATGTTATAATGCCTTCGCTATAGATGGGGCTATTCCTTGTTATATGTCACATAAGTGCAAATTTAACTATTATAGGGCAATGTCATGTATAATAGAAAGAAAAGGCTTGTGAGGGGGGAAAAGAGATGATCGTTCTTTGGATAATTACGCTTTGTATGACTGCTATTTTTGCATATATGACGTTAAAACAAAATGGTTTAAAGCGATTTGTTCCAGGAAGTATTCTTGCAGGAATTGCCCTTATCACGTATGTAATTTCTATTTTTATTGAAAGTGTATCAGTAGATATGAGCACAAGTTTAATGTTTATTGGTATTACACTATTTGCAGGTAGCATTATGGTACTTATGGTTGCTGGTATTATTTTATTTATTCATATGAATTCGGAAACGTTATAGCATATAGAAAAGGCATGTCCCCTCGGGACATGCCTTTTTATCCGTTCAATTATGCTCTATCTTTAGAAGAGTTTTGCTGTTTTAGTAAGTCGCGAATTTCGCCAAGAAGTTCTTCTTCTTTTGTTGGTTCTGGAATTTCTTCCTCTTTTTCTTCTTCTTTTTTAGATGTTAGTTTGTTGAAAACTTTAACAAACATAAAGATAGAAGCTGCGATAATTAAGAAGTCAAAAATTGTTTGGATGAAGTTACCATACATAACAGCAGATTTACCGTATCCAAAGTGTAAACTTGTAAAGTCAACGCCACCTAATACCATACCAAGTAATGGTGTGATGATATCTTTTACTAAAGAACTAACGATTTTACCGAATGCAGCACCGATTACAACCCCGACAGCTAAATCAACGACATTCCCTTTGAAAGCGAATTTTTTAAACTCGTTCCACATGTGTTAATCCCATCCTTTCCACGATTCATTATGAAATTTATAATTCCTATCAACATATTCTATAGAAATTTACGAGAGAAATAAAGAGGGAATGGGAATGAAAGTAAATTCTGAAAAATGTATCCGTTTTAATTTTTGTTTACATCATCTAGTAAAGATTGTAGCATTTGCTGCGTTTTTAATCCTTCTAATCCATCTACAACAGGCTTTGTATCGCCTTGTACACACTTAATAAAATGATGAACAGCATCTTCAAAACCACGTTGTTTTAACGTCGTATCCCATGATGGGGAACCACTTTGTGAAACTGAGTTTTCCTGTTCAATTTCAAATGTATTCATATTTTTTACGCGAATGATTTTCCCTGGCGTTACAAGTTCAATTTGTTCTAAATTTGTACCGGCATGGCGATGCATTGCAGTAGAAAGTAACAGTCCACTTGGAGTTGTATATGTATGATGTCCGTAAAGAAGTTCATTCTTTTCATTGATTTGCATCATATTGTGAACGGCGTTAAGGTCATCATTAGCTAACCAGCGAGCGGTATCTACAATGTGTAAATAATCATCTAACATAGTGAAGTCGTACGTATATGGCCCGACTTTATTTGTACGATGCTTTTCAATTCGAATCCATGAAATATCATTAGCCTGTTCTTTGGCAGCGACATACATAGGAACGAATCTGCGATTAAATCCGACCATTAATTTTCGGTTATACTTCTCGCTTAACTCGACTAGTTGCTCAGCTTGTTCCACTGTAGCTGCTAGCGGTTTATCAATATAAACGTCGATCCCTTTTTTTAGAAGTTCAGAAACGATTTCATAATGCGATGCAGTTGAACTATGAACGAAGATTGCATCGCATTCCGAAGCTAACATTTCAATAGAATGAAAGTCTTGAATTCGGTATTGCTGGCAAACTTGTTTTCTTTTCTCTGCGTTAGGTGTAAACGCCCCTACAAAATTCCAATCAGTTTCTTTTGTAAGTGTTGGAAGATAGGCCTTTTGCGCAATACTTCCAAGTCCAATCATCCCAATTTTAGGTTTGTTCATGTTTATTCCCACCCTATTAATATTAATGTAACGGCTTAAATGTAGCATAGGGTGGGGGAGGAAGGCAAAAATTAGCTTTTTACTTACGGCCTTCTAACAAAATCTTCTCTATCTCCTCAAAGTGATGAGCGCGAGCATGCTCTAGCGGGGTAACACCATCATTGTCTGGAATATTTACATCTGCACCGTGCTCAATAAGAAGGCGAATGACTTGTTGCTGTGTTTCGTTTCCGTTACTTAGTACGATGGCTTCCATTAAAGCTGTCCATCCCAGGTTATTTACATGATTTACATCAATATTTGTTCGAGTGAGGAGTTCTTTTATGACGTCAATATAGCCATGTTCTGAAGCTGGGATAAGAGCTGTTCCGCCGTAACGATTTGTAATCGTAGGATCTGCACCAGCATCAATTGTTAGTTTTAAAATGTCTAAGTAACCTTCCGCACCGGCGTATAGAAAGGGATTATTTTTCATGTCATCTTGAATATTTACGTCAGCACCGGCTTTGATAAGCGCCTTTGCGGTTTTTACATCATTTTTGTATGTAGCAATCATAAGCGGAGTGCGTCCTTGACTATCCGTCGCATTTATATTTGCGCCTTGTTTTAGTAAAGATATAACAGTATTCGTTTCATTTTTTTCAGTAGCTGCTAGTAGTGCAGTCTCCATGTTTGCCATCTCCTTTTTTACTTCTTGTTCTTGCGAGCATCCTTGTAAAAAAATTACGCAACATATCATACTGAATGTTTTTTTGAACATGGAATTTCAACCTCCTAATTTCAACTGTAAAATAGGAACATTAAATTTTTATAAACTGACGCTAAAATTACTATAAAATCGCTTGAGTAATTGAACATATATTTTTATGCTTATAAATAATAAGGTTTGATAAAGTGAGGATTTAAGATATGTCTATTAAAACAAGGTTTTTATTTTCTTATATTGCTGTTATCCTCGTTTCCATTACGCTTATATTAGTCGCGGGATTTTTAATCGTTTTTTCGATAACAGGTGACTTGGAAGCAGTGAAAAATTTCTATAAAAGTTCTTATATTCAAAAGCCGCTTACACCAGAAGAAGAGAATGCCTATCTTGAGTTGAAGTCAGCAGCTAAACAGCATCAATCTCAATTGTTAGATGAGTCGTTTGTCTCAGCAATAGAAAAAGAGGGTGTGAAAATAGTAGTAAGAAAAGGAGAAACACTTTCATATGCTTCAAACGTATTTGAAAGTGTATCTTTAAAAGAAGCCCTTCCGAAATTTGAATCAGCAAATATTAATAGTCGTGGTACAACGGAACTAGGCGATACATTTTATCGATATGTAAAGTTTGATTTTTATTTTCCTCAGGAAGAAGAGGGAAGTATATTTGTATTAAAAAAGCAAAGTTCATTTGTAGATCTTACACAAAAATTATTTCCAATCTTATTTGTATCTCTCTTACTACTAGCCATTTTACTCATTGGATTATTAAGTTACCTCGTTTCAAGAAGTGTAATAAAACCAATTTTTGTATTGAAAGGCGCAACGGAGAAAATTAAAGAAGGAAATTTAGATTTTCAAATACCAGTTACATCACACGATGAAATAGGGCAATTAAATCAAGGATTTGAGGAAATGAGGAAGAGATTAAAAGAATCGATAGAGATGCAAACACAGTATGAAGAAAATAGAAAAGAGCTTATTTCAAACATCTCTCATGACTTAAAAACACCGATTACATCAATTATCGGATATGTAGAAGGAATAAAGGACGGGGTAGCAAATACGCCAGAAAAAATGGATAAGTATTTAACAACTATCCATACGAAAGCAAGACATATGGATACACTTATTGATGAATTATTTTTATTCTCAAAGCTCGATTTGAATCGAGTTCCCTTTCAGTTTGAAACGGTTGAATTGAATACGTTTATGCAAGAGTTAATCGAAGAGATGCAAATGGATTTAAGTAAAGAAGGTATAGAAGTTAACTTACAATTACATGCATCACCACTATATGTAACGGCTGATTGCGAAAAAATCAATAGAGTTATATCAAATTTAATTCATAATAGTGTGAAATACATGGATAAAGAAGAGAAGAAAATTACTGTAATAGTATCGAGTGATAATAATAAAGTTATTGTGAAAGTGATGGACAACGGATCAGGTATAGAATCTGATACGCTACCTTATATCTTTGAACGTTTTTATCGTGCAGAACAATCGCGGAATTCTAGCACAGGTGGAAGTGGACTTGGTTTAGCAATAGCGAAGCAAATTGTTGAAGAACATGGCGGGGAAATTTGGGCGGAAAGCGAGCTTGGTAAAGGCACAAGCATTTTCTTCTCATTGGAAAAAGTAGAGGAATGTGGTGAGTAAATTGAAAAGAATTTTATTAATAGAAGATGAAGTAAGTATTGCAGAATTACAGCGAGATTATTTAGAAATTAATGATTTCCAAGTTGATGTAGAGCATTCAGGAGAAATAGGTTTACAAACAGCCTTGCAAGAAGACTATGATTTAATTATTTTAGATATTATGCTTCCGAAAATGAACGGATTCGAAATTTGTAAACAAATACGTGCTGTAAAAGATATTCCGATTCTACTTGTTTCAGCAAAAAAAGAAGATATAGATAAAATTCGCGGACTCGGATTAGGAGCGGATGATTATATAACGAAGCCGTTTAGCCCGAGTGAATTAGTCGCAAGAGTAAAAGCACATATTTCTCGTTATGAAAGATTATTAGGAAATGTAAGTAAGCAACGCGATACGTTATATATTCACGGAATTTCTATCGATCAACGAGCGAGGAAAGTTTTTATAAACAATGAAGAAGTGGCATTTACAACGAAGGAATTTGATTTATTAACATTCTTTGTCACACATCCAAACCAAGTATTAAATAAAGAACAGTTATTTGAACGCATTTGGGGATTAGATTCCGCTGGTGATTTAGCCACTGTTGTCGTCCACATTAGAAAGCTACGTGAAAAAATTGAAAGAGATCCTGCTCACCCGCAATATATTGAAACAGTATGGGGAGCTGGTTATCGTTTTAACGTGTAATATACCTGCCGAGTAATTGGCAGGTTTTTTGTATGTTATTCGAATGAAAAGGAAGAAATAGGTAATTTGTGTTAAAATGTAAAGAGAAACAAAACAGAGGAGAGCATAGGGAGCGAGCTATATGTTGGGGGATATATTAAAAGATAATAAATCAAATAAGACTTTAAAGATTGGAACTAATATCGTACTTATCTTATTGATTATTGGTGCAATACAAATGTTTTATGATGAAGATTCTACGAATGATCATTTCGGTTGGTTCTTTTTTGCGATCTTTTGGGTAATTAAAAGCATTTCTAGCTCTAAGGTAAGTTTAAAAGATAGAGATAAAAAGTCGGTATTACTTGATGTGGGTTTAGTGGTTATTTCTTTTGTTTTTTTAGTTGTTTTTAGTGTGAAATATTTCTTTTGAAAAAAGCTCATAGTCGTATAGAGGCTATGAGCTTTTTGTCAGTGTTTAGGTTTTCTTAATAATAACGGTACTGGCGTAACGATTTATAAAATGTTTGAGTAGTAGAAGTAAACTGAGCAGCTTCTTCTAAAAAAGGATAATGGTTGCTATTTTCGAATGGAATGAAGATAGAATTACGTATTCCATCATGTATCTCGATAGAATACTGAATCGGGCACTGTACATCATGTCTTCCACATGTAATGAGGGTCTTTGTTTGGATGAAAGGTAAATTCTCTCTTAAATCAAATGAAGGATATTCATTGGCGAAAGCATTCATCCGGCTAACGGACATTGTTTTATTAATTGGTTTACAAAAATAAGAGTTGTAGTTTTCTGGTTTATACAATGATAATTTTGTTCTCTCAGTAGATAGTTCTTTCCGTTCTTCACTTGTAAGGTGAGGGCTTTTTAAGTTTTCGATGAGTTTTTGCATATATTGAAACTGTGGATGTGCTGGGTAATAAATGCAAAATGGTGTTTCGGTATAGTTACTTGCTGCAGCTCCTGCTACGACTAATGATTGTAAGGAATGTGGATATGTAATTGCATATAAAAGTCCAAGCATACCACCTGTTGAATGGCCAGCGAAATGCCATGTTGGAAGTTGTAATGCTTCTCGTATGGCTTCCAAGTCGTGGATTGTTTCAATCATGCTTAATTCTTTTTCTGAATTGGCTTTTAACGAGTTACCAGCGTCTCGTAAATTAATGAGAAATACATGATGCGTAGCAGTAAAAACATCCGCAAAGTAATCACCAGTTTCATTAAATTGTGAATAGTGATGTGTAATACAAAGCGATTCGCCATCTCCTTTTGTAAAGAGTTCAAATGTACCACGTTTCGTGTGGATCATTTGTCGTTTCCACATAATATCACTACCTTTTCTCATAAAAGTTGGGCCAGGCTGTTATGAAATGAAAATATATCGGCGCATTTCGAAATATATCAGCGATTATTAAAATATATCGACTTACCGACAGAAACCGACAATAAATAAAAGGAGGCTATTCAAAAACGAGCCTCCTTTTCGTTTAGTACAAAGATTTTGTCATATTATTCCGAATAATTTCAAGGGATTTCGCTACAGTTAATGCGTTTTTTTCTTCAATTTCTGGTTTACGGGGGATAGGTTTATACATGTTGTCTGGATCTTCCCATGTGAGGGGAAGTTCTGTTTCTGCTTGTCCTTTCCAAGCTTCAATCCATTCTGGAGGGAGATAACCTGAGATGTTTTGGATGTTGTTCATTTCGAGCCAAATGAGTGCCCAAGCTCTTGGAACGACGCGCCAGTGATCATAGCCACCGCCACCGACAGCGATCCAGCGACCGTCGCAATATTCATTTGCAATTTCACGAGCGAGCTTCGGTATTTCACGGTAAATATTCATTGTCGCACAAAGATGTGTAAGTGGGTCATAATAATGTGCGTCAGCACCATTTTGCGTTAAAATAATATCCGGTTTAAAGTACGCTGCAACTTCTTTTACAACAGTTCGATATGATTTTAAGAACGATTCATCTTCTGTAAAAGCATCGAGTGGAACGTTAAAAGAATAACTATAGCCATTACCTTGTCCGCGTTCATTTACAGCGCCAGTTCCAGGAAATAAATAGCGACCAGTTTCATGTAATGAAATTGTGCATACGTTAGGGTCATCATAAAACGACCACTGTACGCCATCACCGTGATGAGCATCTGTATCAATATATAAGACGCGTAAACCGTATTTCTTTTGAATATATTTCATTGCGATAGAACTGTCGTTATAAATACAAAAGCCAGATGCTTTGCCGCGAAAGCCGTGATGTAAGCCGCCGCCCAAATTAAGTGCGTGTTTTACTTTTCCGGAAAGAACAGCATCGACAGCTGTTAACGTACCACCAACGAGCAATGCGCTTGCTTCGTGCATATTTGGGAACATCGGTGTATCTTCTGTTCCGAGTCCATATGTCATTGCAATTGATTTTTCTAACTTTCCTTCTCCAGCACGTTTTACCGCATTTATGTACTCCTCTGTATGAACGTAGGCGATTTCTTCATCTGTAGCCGTCCGTGGTGAGATGATTTGAGAGGGAGAGATGAAACCGCCCTTTTGTAATAAATCATACGTAAGTGTGACGCGCAGTTGGTTAAAAGGATGATCAGGGCTAAATGAATAGCCCCGGAAGTCATCCGAATAAATAAACGCGCTACTCATGCCTGCATCCCCATGATGTTTGGCCATAATACGCGGTAGCCTTCTGCTTCAAGTGCATCAATCACTTTTAGAGGATTCATCGTTTGAATGCGGAAAACGAGTACTTTATCATTCTCATCTTTTGCTGGGTAGACGAGAACACTCACGATATTTATTTGTAAATCACTAAAAATAGCAACGACTTTTCCAAGAATACCAGGTTCGTTTTTTACTTGAATTTCAATTTGCGAACTTGGTTGATGTGCTCCTGTTAATTTTACTAACGTGTGTAATACTGTAGATTCAGAAATGATTCCAACTAACTTCCCGGCCTTTGTAACAGGAAGACAGCCAATTTTATTTTCAAAAAATAAAGTAGCAATTTCCTCAACGAAATCGAGAGGATGGCAAGTCATAACAGGATGTTTCATAATAAGTTCGAGAGGTTGCTGTAGCATATCGAGTGAAACTTGTTCATCTAGAATAGATGGACTTGCATCTCTTACATCCCGATCAGAAATAATGCCTACGACGTGATTATTTTGATCGACAATTGGAATGTGCCGAATGCCTTTCGTGCGTATCGTTCGGATTGCTGTTTCGATTGTATCGTTTGGATGTAATGTAACTACATTTTGATTCATAATTTCTTCTACAATCATTCCAGTTGCCCCCTTTATTAATACATAAAACGATTGTGAAAACGTAGACGATCAAAAGCTTGAATAGAATCCGTATCAACGCGTTTACCGATGCGGACCATTAAACAGTTGGCAGGATGTGAACAAATTTCAGGATCGTCTGTAGCCATCCATTGTAACCCGCCGGCATTCATCATCTTCTCCATTACTTTTCGGTATTCCCACACATTCAAACCTGTTTGTTTCAAATCCCAGTGCCAATAATATTCAGTCGTCAATATAATGTAATCTTCCATATAATCGTCCATCATAGAAACCTCTAGTAAGTTCTTTCCGACAGAACTCCCGCGGAAGGCTGGGACTACTTCAATTGCCCCAAGCTCAATTAAGTTTTCCATTTTTCCTTCTGACCATCGTTCAAGTGGATCAGGATACAAGTATGTAACATATCCAACAATTGTTTGGTCATGTCTAGCAATAATGAGACGAGCTTCTGGTAATTTAGAAATTTCGACAATTGCTTTATATTGTTGCTCGGCAGGACGAAACGCAATTAAGTCTGGATGAAACTCATACATTTCTAAGTTATGTGTAGAGACAGGACCTTCAATAATTAAAGTGCCTTTCGCTGTTTTTAAGTTTCTAGCATTATATATTTTTTTATGAATCAATGTATTGCTCACCACCTTGAGGGTTTGTGAATCTATTAATATCGTACTTTATAATATATGCGATGTGAATCGAAATTTGTCATTAAAAATTTGTCTAAAAATCAACAAATATACTGAAAATTTTAAATAATGTCATTATAATAGATAATAGAATACATAGGAGGGGGATGTAAAGTATGAAAGTAGAAACGCTTCCTGTCATTAAAGGAGAAAATAATTTGCCGAATTATGATGAGGCATACGCGAATTTTAACTGGGAAGAGGTTAATAAAAACTTTACTTGGAATGAAACAGGCCGAGTAAATATGGCGTATGAGGCAATTGATAAGCATGCGAAATCCGATCGAAAGAATAAAGTAGCTCTTTATTATCAAGATGGATCGCGAAAAGAGAAATATACATTTAAGGAAATGAAGGATTTTTCTAATAAAGCAGGAAACGTCCTTAAGAATTATGGCGATGTAGAAAAAGGCGATCGCGTTTTTATTTTTATGCCACGTTCTCCAGAGTTATATTTCGCACTTTTAGGTGCAGTGAAATTAGGAGCAATTGTTGGACCGCTATTTGAAGCATTTATGGAAGGCGCAGTTCGCGATCGCTTAGAAGATAGCGAAGCAAAGGTGTTAATTACAACGCCTGAATTATTAGAGCGCGTACCATTAAATGATTTACCGGCTTTAAAAACAGTTTTCCTTGTTGGAGATAATGTAGAAGAAGGCGGTAAAACGGTAGCGTTCAATCCGTTATTTGAACAAGCTTCAAAAGAATTACATATTGAATGGTTAGGCCGTGAAGACGGTTTGATTCTACATTACACGTCTGGTTCTACTGGTAAGCCAAAAGGTGTGCTTCATGCGCAAAACGCAATGGTTCAGCACTATCAAACGGCGAAGTGGGTATTAGATTTAAAAGAAGACGATGTATATTGGTGTACTGCTGACCCGGGCTGGGTAACTGGAACAGCTTACGGTATTTTCGCACCGTGGTTAGTTGGAGCGTCAAATATTATTTTAGGTGGACGCTTTAGTCCAGAAGCTTGGTATGAAGCACTGCAAGATTACGGTGTGACGGTTTGGTACAGCGCACCAACAGCATTCCGTATGTTAATGGGAGCTGGACAAGACGCAATTAAAAAATATGACTTATCACAAGTTCGTCACGTATTAAGCGTTGGTGAGCCGTTAAATCCAGAAGTAATTCGCTGGGGTATGAATGCATTTGGACTTCGTATTCATGATACGTGGTGGATGACAGAAACAGGTGGACAAGTAATTTGTAACTACCCTTGTATGGAAATCCGTCCAGGTTCAATGGGTAAACCAATTCCAGGTGTGAAAGCAGCGATTGTTGATAATGAAGGAAATGAAGTGCCTCCTTACACAATGGGTAACTTAGCAATTGCGAAAGGTTGGCCATCTATGATGCGCGGGATCTGGAATAACCAGCAAAAATATGAATCTTATTTCATGCCGGGAGATTGGTACGTATCAGGTGACTCTGCCTATATGGATGAAGATGGATACTTCTGGTTCCAAGGACGTATCGACGATGTAATTATGACGTCAGGTGAGCGCGTTGGTCCGTTTGAAGTAGAAAGTAAATTAATCGAGCATGCTGCTGTTGCAGAAGCTGGTGTAATTGGTATTCCTGATCCGGTGCGCGGCGAAATTATTAAAGCATTTATCGCACTTCGAGCAGGATACGAACCATCTGATGAATTAAAAGAAGAAATTCGTCAATTTGTAAAGAAAGGCCTAGCAGCTCATGCAGCGCCACGACAAATTGAATTTAGAGATAAATTACCGAAAACGAGAAGTGGTAAAATTATGCGCCGCGTATTAAAAGCGTGGGAGCTGAATTTACCAACAGGTGACTTATCAACGATGGAAGATTAAGAGGGAAAGGTCTGAACGAAAAATGTTCAGGCCTTTCTTTTTTATGATATCATGAACTTGTATATATAAGTTAAAGGGGATAGTATGATGAAAACAGAAAAGGAAAAGATGATACTAGGAGAAATGTACATACCGGCTGATCCAGTTTTAGTACAAGAAAGAGAGCAAGCACGTATATTAACGAGAAAATTAAATGATACGCCAGAAGAGCAATTGAAAGAGCGTAGCGAAATCGTAAAAGAATTATTCGGAACGACAGGAGATAATATTCATCTTGAATCTTCTTTTAGATGTGATTACGGCTATAACATTCACGTTGGCGAAAATTTTTACGCGAACTTTGACTGTACGATTTTAGATGTATGCCCGGTAACAATCGGAGTGAACTGTATGTTAGCTCCAGGTGTTCACATTTATACAGCAACACATCCGCTTGATCCAGTAGAGCGCATAAGCGGATCAGAATACGGAAAACCAGTTACAATTGGCGATAACGTATGGATTGGCGGAAGATCAATTATTAATCCCGGTGTATCAATTGGAGACAATGCGGTGATCGCATCTGGTGCTGTCGTAACGAAAGATGTGCCTAATAATGTAGTAGTTGGCGGGAATCCTGCAAAGATTATAAAAAAACTAAAATAATATTTGAACGAAGTGCCTTCCTCGTCTGTATACATTTATGAAAGAATAGATGAGGGAGGCTTTTATATGTCTAATAAATTACTTCTTGCTTTTGCTTTACTTGGAATTATAGTCGTATTTTCTTGTGGTCTTTTCTTACCGATACCAATTGGATATAGAGTATCAATGCTTACAGCTGGAGTTATAATGAGTGTTCTGTTTTCAATCATTATTCCATTTGATAGAAAACATATAGTACGGAAAAATGGATATAAAATTGATTTTACAAAAACAAAAGTGTATTTTCGCTGGAATGTATTTGACACTATTTCTGTCTGCCTTGCGTTGTATGCATGCATATGTGTGCAAGCGTTAAATACTTTAGTTGCAATGGGATTTACGATTCAAAACCCATATGTGCAATTTTTTACAAATCAATCACAATTGTGGATTTTTATTGCGATTGCATATTTAATTTCCCGTATTTCATTAACGTTAAAAGGAATAAAGGAGATCAAAAATCATGGCGCAGATTGGGATTGAGGAGGAGCTCATGCTTGCGTATCAAAGTGGAGATAAACAAGCGGGAGAAAGACTATATGTTTTAATCAAACCAGCGCTATACACATTTTTATATCGATTGAACCGAGATGAACAATTAAGTATCGATCTTGTGCAAGATACGTTTTTGACGCTAGAGCGTAAGAAACATATGTATGAACTTGAAAAAGGTAAAATAAAAACGTATTTATTTCAAATTGGTTATCGTCTTATGATTAATAAATTAAATAGGAGAAAAAAGTGGCGTACGCTTTTGCCATTTTTAGTGCCGATTCCGGAAAAAGAATTTTCTCACGAAGATCGGCTCACAGTAAGAGAAGCAATTTTGAAAGTTCCAGAAGAGCAAAGAGCGGTCCTAATCCTTTCTTATTATCATGACATGCAGCAAAAAGAAATTGCAGAGATATTAAACATTCCGATTGGAACGGTGAAATCGAGACTTCATAACGGGATAAAGAAATTGAAACAATTGCTGGAGGTGGACGAAATTGAGCGAAAATCCCTTTAAGAGTGAATATAAGTTAAAGCAACATTTAGATAGTGATCATGTAGAAATACCAGACTTTCCAAAAACGGTAAGTCGATTCGATCGATTAATCGGGTTTCTTGGTTCCCCAACGAAAGATCCTGTGGAGGCGACCATTGGGAATGATTTATCGATTGTGTTTCATGTATCGTTATTAGTTGGGGTTCCAATTCTTTCTCTTATTACGATACTCTTTATGGTGTTGTAAAGGATTGACAAGAAGGGAAACCTGACCTCTATTTGACATGCCTATATAAATGATGGTATAAAGAAAAGTATATGAATAATTGAGCGTGGAAAGGGAGAAGTAGTGATCATTTCCCTGTTTTAGAGAGCTGATGGCCGGTGAAAATCAGCACATAGATGATCGCGAATTACGCCCCTAGAGCATCTTTTTTCGATTGAATTGTATTCAAAAGGGAAAAGACGGTGCTAAGCCGTTATGTAAATAAGGTGGTAGGCTTTTTTTTGCCTGCAACTAGGGTGGTAACGCGATAATCAAAATCGTCCCTTATTTGAAGGGGCGATTTTTTTATGTTTTCAACCTTCACGCCAGTAATGAACTTAAAGGAGAGTATGTAGGATATGGGTATTTTACAAGATCTTGAATTTCGCGGTCTAATTAATCAGCAAACAGATGCTGAGGGACTTGAGCAATTATTAGAAAAAGAAAGCGTTAAATTATACTGTGGTTTCGATCCGACAGCAGATAGCTTACACATTGGTCATATGTTACCAGTATTAATGTTACGTCGTTTCCAATTAGCTGGTCACCAACCAATTGCACTTGTTGGCGGTGGCACTGGTATGATCGGTGACCCAAGTGGTAAAAAAGCAGAGCGTACATTAAATACGAAAGATACAGTTGCTTACTACACAGAAAGCATTAAAAACCAACTTTCAAACTTCTTAGAGTTTGAAAACGTGGACAACCCAGCAACAATGGCTAACAACTATGATTGGCTTGGTAACTTAGATGTAATTTCATTCTTACGCGATATCGGTAAAAACTTCGGTTTAAACTATATGTTAGCAAAAGATACAGTAGCATCTCGTTTAGAAACTGGTATTTCATTCACTGAGTTCAGTTACATGATTTTACAATCATACGACTTCTTAAACTTATACCAACACCATAATTGTCGCCTACAAATCGGTGGTAGTGACCAATGGGGTAACATTACAGCGGGTCTTGAATTAATCCGTAAATCAGAAGAAGATGCGAAAGCATTCGGTTTAACAATTCCACTTGTTACTAAATCTGACGGTACGAAGTTTGGTAAAACAGAAGGTGGCGCAATTTGGTTAGACCCAGAGAAAACAACTCCTTACGAGTTCTACCAATTCTGGATTAACACAGATGACCGCGATGTTGTTAAATACTTAAAATACTTCACATTCTTATCTCATGAAGAAATTCTTGAGCTTGAAAAGCAAGTAGCTGAAGCGCCAGAAAAACGTGCAGCACAAAAAGCATTAGGTTCTGAAATGACAAAACTTGTTCACGGTGAAGAAGCATTAGAGCAAGCAATCAAAATTTCAGCTGCATTATTCAGCGGTTCTGTAGCAGAACTAACTGCAAGCGAAATCGAACAAGGATTCAAAGACGTACCATCTGTAGAACGTACTGCAGAAGATACAGTATTAATCGACTTACTTGTAGAAAGTAAAATCTCTCCATCAAAACGTCAAGCACGTGAAGATGTAACGAACGGCGCAATCTACGTAAACGGTGAGCGTATACAAGCGTTAGACTACGTTGTAACAGAAAACGACCGCATCGAGGGTAAATTCACAATCATTCGCCGCGGTAAAAAGAAATATTTCTTAATTCGTTACTAATTAGAAACGAATATAAACAAATAATACCCCGAATTATAGGCTGAAAAGTTTATGATTCGGGGTTTTTTATGTATGGATTTAAATCGCCGGATCTTTTTTTGAAAATAGAATATAAAGAATTAATATGAGCATATAAAGTAAACTAACTAGCATAACGATAAATGCTGTTGGATAAAATTTTGCTGCATATATAAAGAAATCGATTTGATAAATATCTTGGTAATTTGAAACGGTGCCTTTGAAGTAATTCGTAAACTTAGCGCTATATTTCCATTCATCAGGATTATCTATTAAATTACTCCCTTGATACCAACTCATCAGTGCTGAAGTAATAAATAGCATAAATGAACTTCCGAGTTGAACCATTTGGTTTATTGTCAAAAAGAATCCACCTCCTATTTAATGGTTATTATAGCGTGCATTCATAGGCCTGTAACCTTTTTGTTGTAATCTCCTTTTCGAGTTCATACGGAAATCACATGTAAGCGGTATGATAAATGTATAACAAATAGAAAGGAGTGGTAAAACAAAATGTCACTAGAAGCGCTCATTATTTTTTCTTTGCTAAATGCGGGTCAGCTTGCAGAGAATTCGAAGGTGGATGTACATAAAGAGCAGAAAGATGCTTATGTATATGTTCAAAAAGAGGAAAATAAATAATTTTATTTTATATATAAACGAAAAAAGCCAATCCACAGGATTGGCTTTTTGTCATTAACGAGAGTAGAACTCTACGATTAATGCTTCGTTGATTTCAGCTGGTAACTCAGCACGCTCAGCGTGACGAGTGTAAGTAGCTTCTAATTTGTCAGCATCGAAAGTTAAGTATTCTGGTACGAAGTTGTTAACTTCGATCGCTTCTTTAACAACAACAAGGCTGTTAGATTTTTCGCGAACGCTGATAGTTTGACCAGGTTTTACACGGTAAGATGGGATATCTACGCGAGCGCCATCAACCATGATGTGACCGTGGTTTACTAATTGGCGAGCTGCACGACGAGTGCGAGCTAAGCCCATACGGTAAACTAAGTTGTCAAGACGAGCTTCAAGAAGGATCATGAAGTTTTCGCCGTGCTTACCAGGCATTTTACCTGCTTGGTCAAATGTGCGACGGAATTGACGCTCAGTCATGCCGTACATGTGACGAAGTTTTTGTTTCTCTTGTAATTGTAAACCGTATTCTGAAAGTTTCTTACGTTGGTTAGGACCGTGAGGACCTGGTGCGTAAGGGCGTTTTTCTAATTCTTTTCCTGTGCCGCTTAGAGAGATTCCAAGACGACGAGACAGTTTCCAAGCTGGACCTGTATAACGAGCCATAGTTGACTCCTCCTTTAAAAATGTTTTTATTTACGTAAAATAAAAACAGACGTAATCGATATTTACGGGCATTTTGTTTTCATGTACCTTCGCTCCAGCAGCAGGGAGTTACGAGATACACCTCCGTAGAGGAACAAAATACAAACGATAAACTCACATTACAAGGCTGCCTTTTTATTTTACACAAACGCTATTATATCTTTTACCCAGAGTTTCGTCAAGCGAGTACGTTTTTGTTTTATGCATATAAATTTTGGAAATTAATATAAGAAGGAATTTAAAACAATATAGAAGAAGAGATAGAAACACAAATAAAACGCTTACATAAAATGAAGGAAAACGTTCATCAAATTTTTATGGATGAATATGCGGCAATAAAAACATAAGGGGGATGTTTTTATGAAAAAGAAGCATATGGAGACAGCGTTAATTCATTACGGTTATACACCTGAGGAACATAAAGGAAGTTTAACACCACCTTTATTTCAAACTTCTACATTTACATTTGAGACTGCGCAGCAAGGAGAGGCGAGTTTTGCGGGAGTGGATCCATCTTATATTTACTCACGGCTTGGAAATCCAACTGTGAAATTATTTGAAGAACGTATGGCGGTGTTAGAAGGAGGAGAAGAAGCACTTGCCTTCGGATCTGGTATGGCAGCTATTTCAGCAACGTTAATCGGTTTTCTAAAAGCTGGAGATCATATTATTTGTTCAAATGGATTATATGGATGCACGTACGGTTTTTTAGAAGTGTTAGAAGAAAAATTTATGATTACGCATTCGTTTTGTGATATGGAGACAGAGGTTGATATTGAAAATAAAATTCGCCCAAATACAAAGCTTATTTTCGTTGAAACACCGATTAATCCGACAATGAAATTAATTGATTTAAAACAAGTGATTCGGGTTGCAAAGCGAAATGGCTTACTTGTTATTGTTGATAATACATTTTGTTCACCTTATTTACAAAGACCGCTTGAGCTTGGCTGTGACGCTGTTGTGCATAGTGCGACAAAATATATTGGTGGTCACGGTGACGTTGTAGCAGGCGTAACAATTTGTAAAACGAAAGCATTAGCTGAAAAGATTCGCCCGATGCGAAAGGATATCGGCGGTATTATGGCACCGTTTGATGCGTGGTTATTATTACGCGGGTTAAAGACGTTAGCAGTAAGAATGGATCGTCATTGTGATAATGCAGAAAAAATTGTATCGTTCCTAAGAAAACATGATGCGGTAGAAGGTGTTTGGTATCCAGAAGGGGAGTTAGCATCTCGTCAAATGAAACGCGGGGGCGGTGTTATTTCTTTTTCAGTAAAAGGCGGAAAAGAAGAGACGCAAGCGTTTATTAATGATCTTCACTTTATTACAATTGCGGTGAGTTTAGGAGATACAGAAACGTTAATTCAGCATCCAGCAACGATGACGCACGCTGCGATTCCAGCTGAACTAAGAAAAGAAATGGGCATTTTCGATAATTTAATACGCTTATCAGTCGGTTTAGAATCGTGGGAGGATATCGTTTCTGATTTAGAGCAGGCATTAAAGAAAATATCTACTGTAAATCAATGAAAAAAGAGTGAGCTATCGGTTTTGTACAGGGCGTACTAAATCGATAACTCGCTCTTTTCTTTTTACATATGTTTTAGGAGTGTTTCCACAAACTTTTCTAAATAGCGCTGATCTACTTCATCAAAACGATTCTTTTCAGGACTATCAATGTCAAGTACACCAATGACAGCTCCTTCTTTCACAATCGGTACAACGATTTCTGAATTAGAAGCACTATCGCAAGCGATGTGACCTGGGAATTGGTGAACGTCTGCTACAAGCTGTGTTGTTTTCGTTTCAGCTGCTACGCCGCAAACGCCTCGTCCAAATGGAATGCGTACGCAAGCAGGCATTCCTTGGAACGGTCCAAGGACAAGCTGATTTCCTTCTGTTACGTAAAAGCCAACCCAATTAACGCGATCTAAAAATTGGTTTAATAATGCGGACGCATTTGATAAGTTTGCGACTACGTTTGATTCGCCAGTTAATAACGCATCCAGTTGTTTAATTACTGTCTCATATTGCTGCACGCGAGATCCTGCATAACTTTCTTTAGTAAACATGGAAACAGCTCCTTTTTTATCGAGATGTGTAAAATATTAGCAAAATACGATGTATTTCACATGACTTTGTCGATAGAAAATTAAAGGAATTTGTCTTAAAAGTCAAGAAATTTAAACTATAGCTGTTCAGTGAGGGGAAGTGAGCGCATGAAGCAGACGAAACAAAAAGTAATTGATGCGGCAATATCGTTGTTTAATACGAAAGGGTATGATGGAACATCGGTGCGAGACATTGCAAAGCGAGCGGATGTGAATGTAGCGAATATTTCATATTATTTTGCTGGGAAGCAAGGTTTATTAGAACAGCTTATTACTGATTTTTTAGAAGGATATATTCATGTGATTGAAATGTCGTTTGAACAGAGAGAGTATTTGTCGGCTAAAGATGTGATGGTGCAAATGGTGCGCGGGATTTTACGATATCAATTTGAAAATAGAGAACTAACACGTTTCTTCTACCGAGAGCTTTCGCTTGATACGACATTAATTCGTGAAGTGATGACCGTTTATTTTTCTAAAGAAAGATATTATATAGAACAAATGATTAGACAAGGACAAATGAAAAAAGAATTTCAGAAAGTATCATTTACAATGTTTATGACGCAATTAAAAGGTATGATAAATATGCCGTTTTTATATCCACAATATATATCAGAAGTACTGCATTCTTTCCCGTCTGAGACATTTTTCATAGAAATGTACACGAAAGAGATTGAGCAATGGATGGAACAAGCATTATGTAAGGCGAATATGTACCATGAATGGCCAAGAGCTGTTCATATGTGAAGAATCCCCACCTAACGAACTGAGGTGGGGATTTTTATGTTTACTTTTCTTTGCCATAAATTGTTACATAATAGCGCTATAATTGTTAATGCAGCTCCAGCGATTTCAATTTTATCGACTGTATAACCTCGAAAGATAGAACCGATCAGTGCAAGGATAGGAACTAAATTCATAAATAATATGCCGTTAATAGATGAAATATAGCGATTTCCCATATTCCAGCAAAATACAGCGATAACGCCTGCGATAATCGACATATAAAAGAGCTCAAAACGAACGCTCACAACTGTACGCAGTGACGGCATAGTAACTATATTTGTGTACGTTAAGAAAGTAACAATAACGATGAGTGAAATGGAGCCAAATAAACAAGTTAATGTCGTGTACCTAAGTGGTGACCAAGATTGAAAACGAGCACCCCCGTTTGTATAAATGACCCAGCAAGTAACGCCGCATAGCATCAATATGTTTGTTGATAAGTGGCTTGCAGCTCCAAATAATAAGTGAATATTTCCTTTTGAAATGACAAGCATAACACCAAGTAATGCAACGAACATACAAAGGAATGTATAGTTTTGTGGGCGGCGATTTTTCGTTATCCATTGCAGTGATAAGGCAATCAGTGGCATAAGGGATTGAATCATAGCTGCATGGATTGCTCCGGAAGGTCCGGCAAGTTGTTGTCCGTAGAAAACGAGAAAACCATACCCCGCGAAACCGACTGTCCCGTAAAAGAATAGAGAAAGTGTTCTTTTTTCTAAGCGGAGTGAAGTCTTTCCTTCAGTAATTAATAGCAAAATAAGAAAAATAATAGCTGCTGATCCATAGCGAATCGTTGTGAAGAAGAATGGATCGATAAATTGCAGAGCATTTGCCATTACAGGAAACATAAATCCCCAGGCAGTGACAGCGAGTAAGCATAGAAAGGATCCGAGTAGCATTTGTTTTTTGTTCAAGAGTATCTTTCCCCTTTACATTTCGTTATAGTAAGTTGATGAAATAAGTATAAAGAGTAATTGTTTATAGGAGGAAATATCGATTTCTTATAACGGTTATAACTTTTTGTTAGAGGTGTGTACGATGGATTTGGAGGCAGTACGATCGTTTATTGAAGTGAAGCATACGCGAAGTTTATCAAAGGCAAGTAAGATTTTACATATATCGCAACCAGCGCTTAGTAAACAAATTCAAAAGTTAGAAGCGGATTTAGAGGTTACGTTACTTAAGCGTTCTGCGCAAGGAGTAGAGTTAACGGAGGCAGGAGAGTTATTTATAAAAAGAATGTTACCGATTTTGGAGCAAATAAATGAAGTGAAAACAGAAATGAGGGGGTATCAAGAGAACCGGAAGTTTTCAATTGGTATACTACCGAGTTTAGCGGAGCATTACATATCAGAATGTAAAGATATATTAGGTGGTGAGTTCGAAGTGGAATGGCAAATCGGGCATACGGAAGTATTAAGAGATTTATTTAAAGCGCGGGAGATTGACGCGATGTTCATCGATTCAGTAGTAGAAGGTGCTACGTATATAAAAGAAGTGCAACAAGAGAAAATTGTTTGTGCCGTTTCAAATAATCATCCGTACAAAGAGAAGATAGTCATTCAAATAGAAGAGCTGCACAATGAAAAATTAATTGTATATCCAGAAATATGTGATGTAAGGAAAATGATTATGAACATGTTTCATGAAATAGGTGTAAAACCAACTATAGCTGTGGAAACATCTTACGCAGAACCGATGCTTGCAATGGTAAAAGCTGGCCTTGGTATCACGTTACTTCCAGAAAGGGCAGTAGAGCAGTCTGTAAGGCAAGGAAATGTACATGTAATTTCTGTTGAACCACCACTCATGCGGAAAATTTATTTCGTATCCCATACGAAAGATTGTTTGTTATTACAATCATTTGAGGATAGGGAGTGAGGTAGGCGGAATATTGAGAAAGATTACAATCACATTGAAAGAAACATGAAATTTTAAAAAAAACTAGGTCAAAAACAAACCATTACATGGTATGATTAGTACATTGTTAGTTGTTAAATATAGGGGAATTCCCTTTTTATACATAATGCCTTCCATTTCATAAACGGAACGGACAAAAAAAGAGATATAACTAGGAGGCTTTTTTGCATGGATTCTATCCTGACGATCGTTATCATTGTAGTAAGCTCTATTCTAGTGCTGCTCATGATAGAGCTTGTGATAAGAAATCGTTCATATAAAGATATTGAAGCACTGGAGCAGTGGAAACAAGAGATAAAAGATAAACCTGTGGCAGATGAACTAAAACGGGTAAAAGATTTAAACATGACGGGTCAAACAGAAGAACTGTTTGGTAAATGGCGTGAAGAATGGGATGAAATTGTATCAACAACCCTTCCGAAAGCTGACAAAGATTTAGCGCAAGCGCGAAAATTCGCCTCGCAATTCTCCTTCCGAAAAGCAAAGCATGCGATGAACGAATCCATAAGTGGTTTAGATGACGCTGATAATCGTATTACGGACATTTTAAATGAATTACAGCAATTGTTAGAAAGCCATGAGAAAAATAGCTCGGAAATTGAAGGGTTACGTGATACATATCGTAGTATGAAAAAGAGTGTTCTTGCTCATAGACATATGTATGGAGCAGCAGAGCAGAAAATCGAAGAGATGCTAGACGCTGAATCTGAGAAATTTAAAACCTTTGAAGAAGCAACAAACAATGGCGACTATTTAAAAGCGAGAGAAATTGTTATTAGTTTGGAAGAAGGTTTAGCAGATTTAGAAATCATTATTCACCAAATTCCAGATTTATTGGTAGAGTGTCAAGCGACGTTACCAGTTCAGCTGGAAGATTTATTACACGGACATAATGATATGGTAAGACAAGGTTATGTATTAGATTATTTGGAAGTCCCTAAAGAAGTTCGCGATATGACGAAACAACTACAAACATGTTTAATGGATATACAGGAGCTTCATATAACAGAAGCGGCTGAAAAAGTAGAAAATTTAAAAACACGTTTAGATGGCTTCTACGACCAATTGGAACAAGAAGTACATGCGAGACATTATGTGGAGCAAAAAACACTTTCTGTTTACGATGACTTAGAAGAAATGCGTATCGAAACGATTGAAACGAAAACAGAAACACAACTTGTGAAACAAAGCTATCAGTTACAAGATAAAGACATTGAGTCTCAAAAAGTAATTGAAAAGCAAATGCACATTTTAACGAAACGTTTTGAAATGCTACAATTACGCGTTGCAGAACAAGATATTGCCTTCTCTATTATTCGTGAGGAACTAGAAGAGGTTTATGAGCAATGTGAAACGTTAAAAGTACTTCATGCAGAATATAAAGAAATGCTGCAAGCGATGCGCAAAGAAGAATTTGAAGCACGTGAGAAGTTACAAGAAATGCGAAATACTATTTTCGAAACGAAACGCTTTATGCAAAAGTCGAATTTGCCAGGTCTTCCAGAGAGTATTATGGAAGATTTAAAAAGAGGGCAAATGGCAATGCAAGCTGTATATGAACAATTAGAAGTGAAGCCGTTAAATATGAACGCTGTAAATAGCAGTTTAGAAGAAGCATACACAACTGTGAACGGTGTGGCTGAAATGACAGAAGAGTTAATTGGACAAGCATATTTAGTGGAAAAATTAATTCAGTACGGTAACCGTTACCGTAGTCATGATGAAAACCTAGCAGAAAGTTTAAATTATGCTGAGAAATTATTCCGTGAATATCAATATGATGCAGCTTTAGAACAAGCGGCTTCAGTATTAGAGCAACTTGAACCTGGCGTTGTTCAAAAAATAGCTGAATATGTAGACAATGAACAAACCCTTTCATAAAAGGGTTTGTTTTTTTGTGTAATTTTGCAGACGATGTTGCTATAATGAATAGCGGAATACAGCAAGGTTATTCGTTTCAAAATAAAGTGAAACTGTAATCAGTAGGAGGATTCATCCCCATTGATTACTAGCCTTCACCAATCGGGCATTTACGGACAGCCCGACTCCTACCTAACTTCTTTGCTCTAACTGGATTTTGAGGTGAGAGTCTTATTGCCCGTTCATGCGGGATAAAGTGAAACTGTAATAGGAGGGCATCCTCGACAATTATTAGCCTTCACCAATCGAGATAAAACGGAACCTTTGCGTAGTCTTAGCGTAATGACACGTATTTATGATATGATTATACGATGTGATAGCGCTGAAAGGGGAAGAACGATGATCTATTTTGATAATAGTGCGACGACGAAGCCATATCCAGAAGCTCTTCAATCGTATGTGACGGTTGCTGGGAAATATTTTGGTAATCCTTCTTCTATTCATTCGCTTGGAGGAGAGGCAGAGCGTCTATTAACACAATCAAGAACGATTGCAGCGCAGCTTCTTCGTGTTAAACCTTCTGAAATTATTTTCACATCAGGTGGAACAGAAGGGAATAACCTTGCGATTAAAGGGATAGCGATGAGGAATCGTTCGCGCGGCAAACATATCATTACAACAAATATTGAACACGCGTCTGTGTTTGAGGCATATAAGCAATTAGAAGAACTCGGGTTTGATGTAACATATTTACCGGTTAACGAGCATGGTGTTGTGTCGGTAGAAGATGTGAAACGAGCACTTCGTGAAGATACGATTCTTGTGTCAATTATTCATGTGAACAACGAAACTGGAGCAATTCAGCCCGTTGCTGAAATTGGAACGTTATTATCGAATCATCCGAAAATAAGATTCCATGTAGATCATGTACAAGGGATAGGGAAAGTACCGCTTGATTTATATGCTTCTCATATTGATCTTTGCTCAATATCTGGACATAAATTCCACAGTGTAAAAGGAACGGGTCTTCTTTATGTACGCGATGGCGTAAGATTAGATCCGATTTTATCAGGTGGTCAACAAGAGCTTAAGTATCGCTCTGGTACAGAGAATTTACCTGGCATTGTAGCGATGGTGAAAGCACTTCGCATGACAATGGAACAAGTGAAAGAAAAGGTAGCTCATTTGCAAAGTTTACAAGCAGAGCTTGTTCGTTTCTTTAAAGAGATGGAAGATGTAACGATTAACACGTCGCTTGCATATGCAGCACCGCACATTTTAAATGTATCATTTGTTGGTTTAAAACCAGAAGTAGTCGTTCATGCTTTAGAAGAACACGGTGTATATGTGTCAACGAAATCTGCTTGTTCTTCAAAAGCAAATGAAGTGAGCAGAGTGTTAGTGTCAATGGGAGTACCGCATGCAGCAGCTGCAAGCGCTATTCGTATTAGTTTGGCACCAGAAAACACAATGGAAGAAGTAAAACAATTTGAAGGTATTGTAAAAGAGACGATGCCAAAATTATATGAAGTGATGAGGTAAAGAAATTATGTTGAAATATGAATATATTTTAGTGCGTTACGGAGAAATGACGACAAAAGGTAAGAACCGTTCTAAGTTTGTAAGCACATTAAAAGATAACGTGAAGTTCAAACTGAAAAAATTCCCAAATATTAAAATCGATGCAACACATGATCGTATGTACATCCAGTTAAATGGTGAAGATCATGAAGCAGTCTCTGAAAGATTGAAGGATGTATTCGGTATTCATAAATTTAACTTAGCGATGAAAGTACCATCAGAATTAGAAGACATTAAAGAAGGTGCATTAGCAGCTTTCTTACAAGTAAAAGGTGATGTGAAAACATTTAAAATTACTGTACACCGTTCTTATAAGCATTTCCCAATGAGAACGATGGAATTATTACCTGAGATTGGCGGACACATTCTAGAAAATACAGAAGATATTACAGTAGATGTTCATAATCCAGATGTAAATGTACGTGTAGAGATCCGCAGTGGCTATAGCTATATCATGTGCGATGAGCGTATGGGAGCTGGCGGTTTACCAGTTGGCGTTGGCGGAAAAGTAATGGTACTTCTTTCTGGTGGTATTGATAGCCCAGTAGCAGCTTACTTAACGATGAAACGCGGCGTATCTGTGGAAGCAGTTCACTTCCATAGTCCACCTTTCACAAGTGAGCGTGCAAAACAAAAAGTAATCGATTTAGCGCAAGAGTTAACGAAGTATTGTAAACGAGTAACGCTTCACCTTGTTCCGTTTACAGAAGTGCAAAAAACGATTAATAAAGAAATCCCATCTAGCTATTCAATGACGGTTATGCGCCGTATGATGATGCGTATTACAGAACGTATTGCTGAGGAGCGTAACGCACTTGCAATTACGACTGGTGAAAGTCTTGGACAAGTAGCAAGCCAAACGTTAGATAGTATGCATACGATTAACGAAGTAACAAACTACCCAGTTATTCGTCCGCTTATTACGATGGATAAATTAGAGATTATTAAAATCGCTGAAGAAATCGGCACGTATGATATTTCAATTCGTCCATATGAAGATTGCTGTACTGTATTCACACCAGCAAGCCCAGCGACGAAGCCGAAACGTGAAAAAGCAAATCGTTTTGAAGCGAAATACGATTTCACACCATTGATCGATGAAGCTGTAGCGAACAAAGAAACAATGGTATTACAAACGGTAGAAGTAGTGGCGGAAGAAGAAAAATTTGAAGAACTTTTCTAAAACCATAAATTACCATATCTAAAACGTGTATGAAGTCATGTTATTTATCACACTCTATACTCACAAGGAGGTGATATAACATGTCACGTAGCACAAATAAATTAGCGGTTCCTGGTGCTGAATCAGCATTAGACCAAATGAAATACGAAATCGCTCAAGAGTTTGGTGTTCAACTTGGAGCTGATGCAACAGCTCGCGCTAACGGTTCTGTTGGTGGTGAAATCACTAAACGTCTAGTTTCACTAGCTGAGCAACAATTAGGCGGTTACCAAAAATAATCCCATATGATGGCTTAGAAAGAGCGGGTTCTCCCGCTCTTTCTTTTTTTGTGTTGTGTCGCTATTTGTCGGTAAGTCGATGTAATTTCGTTTACTAATTCGACAGAACTGAAAAATTTGTCAAAAGAAGAGGGTTCAAAATTAACTGAAAATTCTTTATTATATAAAGGAGGCATAAAGAAAAGGGAGGATATTTTATGAAGCGAGAAGAATTGTTGGCGCCACCGTCTTATAATTTAGTTTCTGAAATAGAGAAATATACAGGTGATAAAGGGAAGTTAGCTTTAATTTGGCAAGATGATAAAGGGAATCGAAGGGAAGTTACATACGCTGAATTAATGCAAGGTGCGAATAAAATTGGAAACGCTTTTATAAAAAGTGGTTTGCAAAAAGGGGACAAGCTTCTCATTATGATGCCGCGTTTAATTGAAGCGTACATGACGTATATTGCTGCTATTAAAGCAGGATTTGTCGTAATTCCAAGCTCGGAAATGTTACGTAAAAAAGATATAGAATATCGAATTGGACATGGAGAAGTAAAAGCGATAGTAAGCTATGAGCCGTATATTAGGCAGTTTGATGATATAGAAGCGATGGAATCTCTTCGAAAATTTGTCCTGAGCGAGCAGTCAGTAGATGGATGGGTTAATTTAAAAACAGCGTTAGAAACAGAGAGTGACATGTTAGAAATGGCGAAGACAGATAAAGAAGATATGGTCTTTTTATCTTACACGTCAGGAACGACAGGAAATCCAAAAGGTGTCGTTCATACACATGCGTGGGCATACGCTCATTTACGTACGAGCGCTCCAAATTGGCTCGGAATTGAAGAGAATGATATTGTATGGGCAACAGCTAGTCCAGGCTGGCAAAAGTGGATTTGGAGCCCGTTTTTAGCAACTTTAGGATCAGGGGCAACAGGGTTTGTATATCACGGTAAGTTTGAACCGAAAACGTACCTAAACTTATTAGACGATAATAAGGTGAATGTACTTTGTTGTACACCGACTGAGTATAGATTAATGGCAAAGGTAGAAGATTTAAGCCAGTACAATTTAGAGGCATTACATAGCGCTGTATCGGCAGGTGAGCCGTTAAATAGAGAAGTCATTGAAACGTTCAAAAAGCACTTTCATATTACAGTGAGAGACGGCTATGGACAAACGGAAAATACATTACTTGTTGGTGTAATGAAAGGGATGGATATTAGACCAGGATCAATGGGGAAACCAACGCCAGGTAACCACGTCGATATCGTAAATGAGGAAGGTACTCCAGTTAAAGTAGGCGAAGTTGGTGATATTGCAGTTCACATTGAAACGCCGGCCCTCTTTAAACAATATTACAAAGATGATGAGCGTACAGCGATGCAATTTCGCGGTGATTATTATATTACAGGTGATAAAGCGAAGAAAGATGAAGACGGCTACTTCTGGTTTGAAGGGCGCGGCGATGATATCATTATTAGCTCTGGTTATACAATCGGGCCGTTTGAAGTAGAGGATGCACTTGTAAAACATCCTTACGTAAGAGAATGTGCAGTTGTCGCAAGTCCTGATGAAATTCGTGGAAGTGTCGTGAAGGCATTTATCGTATTAAGAGAGAATATAGAAAAGAACGAAGAAACACTAATTCCAACACTCCAACAACACGTCAAAGAACTCACTGCACCATATAAATACCCTCGCAAAATTGAATTTGTAGATGAACTACCAAAAACGATTTCTGGGAAAGTTCGCCGTATTGAACTTAGAAAACAAGAGATAGAGATTCCGTCAAAATAATTTTGAAAACAGTGAAGTAAATAGTTGAATGAAATGTAAATCAATGATAAAATAAAAACGAACACAAGTTCGATTTTATAAATTTAAAAAAGAGGTGTCCGTATGATTTTAGGTATTAATCCGTACTTAGTTTTAGATGGTAGTGGGCAAGAAGCTGTACAGTTTTATAAAGAGGCTTTAGATGCAAAAGTAGAAGTCATGCAAACTTTTGGTGACATGCCTGAAAATCCAGAATACCCGATTCCAGCTGAAGCGAAAGAGCGCGTTTTACACGCTACTTTAAAAGTTGGTAATACGGATCTTATGATTTCTGATACATTCCCAGGTCAAGGGCATGCAATCGGATCTCAAGTAACAATCGCAATTCAAATTAGTAATGCAGAAAAAGCAAAAGAAGTATTCGATAAGTTACAAGAAGGTGGAGAAGTTATCATGCCACTTCAAGAAACATTCTGGAGCCCAGCATACGGACAAGTAAAAGATAAATTTAATATTGAATGGCAAGTTACAACGTCTACTACTGAACGAAAGTAATTTTTAGAAAAGCACCATGTTTTGAAATGGTGCTTTTTTTTATACAATAAAAAATAAAGGAGATGGGATATATGGGAGAAATTTGGTATGGCGGCACCATTTACACAATGAGAGAAGAAAATGAAAAAGTGGGCGCTGTTTACGTTGAAAACGGTACGATCGTTGATGTTGGAAGTAAAGAAGAGTTAGAAAACCAATATGCCGCGGTTACATTGCACGATTTAAAAGGCAAAACGATGATTCCAGGTCTCGTTGATAGCCACATGCACCTTATTGGGCATGGGGAGAGATTGCTTCGTTTAGATTTATCAAATTGCACATCTTATGGCGAAGTGCTTACTCTTGTTCAGAAGCGAGTGGAAGAAGCTCCAAAGGGCTCTTGGATTATTGGAGAAGGATGGAATGAAAATAACTTTACAGATACGAAAGATGTTCACGCGCGTGATTTAGATGAAATTTCGAAAGAACATCCCATTTTATTAAAGAGAGTTTGTCGTCACGTTACATGGGTGAATGCATACATACTGCAAGAAGCGAATATAACAGCAGCGACAGAAGATCCAAAAGGCGGGAAAATTGGTAGGGATTCATCAAATAAGTTAACAGGGCTTTTATATGAACAAGGGCAAGAATTAATTAAACATGTTCAGCCAGAAATTGATGAAGCTTATTTACAAAGAGCTCTGCAAACAGCGATTAAAGATTGCTGGAAATACGGACTTGTTGGCGGGCATACGGAAGATTTAAATTATTATGGTGGTTTTAGAAAAACATATAATGCGTTTTCTCACGTTATAAAAGAAATGCCATTTAAAGCCCATTTGCTCGTTCACCATGAAGTAGCACATGAACGAAAAGAATATGAAAATGAACATTATATTGAATTTGGAGCAATGAAAATTTTCTCTGACGGTTCTTTTGGCGGAAGAACAGCATTATTAAGTGAACCGTATGAAGATGCGAAGGAAACAAATGGGGTTGCGATTTTCTCACGTGAAGAACTTGCGGAATTAGTAAAGAAAGCACGAGATTTACATATGCCAGTTGCGATTCATACTATCGGTGACTTATCGCTTGAATATGTCATTGATGCACTCGAATTATATCCACCAGCAGAAGGGTTACGTGACCGCATCATTCATTGTCAGCTTGCTCGTGAAGAGTTGATAGAAAGAATGAAAAACTTGCAAGCCATTATCGATATACAGCCAGTCTTTCTTTCATCAGATTTTCCGTCAGTCATTGAAAAACTAGGCGAGCACCGTCTTCGTTATGCGTACGCTTGGAAGACGTTACTGGAAGCAGGATTACACTGCAACGGTGGCTCAGATGCTCCCATTGAACAAGTAAATCCGTTTCTAGGCATATATAGCGCTGTTACACGTAGAAGTTTTATTGACGGTATATGCTATATGCCTGAGGAAAGGTTAACGGTATATGAGGCTGTTTCTTTATTTACAACAGGAAGTGCCTATGCAATTGGAAAAGAAGCGAAGCGAGGGCAAATTACAAAAGGATATGAAGCAGACTTTACAATATTAGACCGCAATATTTTTGAAATTGAGGCAGAAGAAATAAAAGAAGTACAAGCAGAAATGACCGTAATAGATGGCCAAGTTGTCTATAGAAAAGATGCGTAAAAATATATGAGCGGTTTTCGGAATATATCGAATTACCGACAAAAACTGACAAGAATAACGGCCGGATAGTAAGAGAGTATTGTTCGCGTCAATCGGGGGAAATAAATAACCGCAGAATTATGGAATTCCATAATTCTGCGGTTATTTTAATCCTATAAAAACGTTCTCTGTACTTTTTCCCAGAAAGAATTGTTTTTTAATTTAACTGTTTTAATTTGTTTATCGCTTAAGCGTACAACAGCTTTTTCCACTTGTTTAATGCTAAGCGCTTCGTTATCCATGCCGATAACAGGATAATCGTTACCGTCTGGTCTTAGTTTTAAAGTTAATGTACGTTCGTGATTTAAAATGAAAGGTGAACCGAGCGTACGGTAAGTGTTGTTGTTTAAAGATGCTAGTTCGCTTACTTGGAAACATGGGATAAGCGGGTCAACAACTGCACCATGCAATGATTTATTGTAAGCAGTACTTCCTGTTGGGGTAGAAACCACTAAACCGTCCCCTCTAAATGTTTCGAAATATAAATCATCAACATGAACATCTACAACGAATGTTTTAATAATGCTAGAACGTAATGAGAACTCATTTAAACAATGGAAAGATGTACTGCCATCTACATCTACCTGAATTGTTGGATATTTTCGCACTTCAATTTCATTTTTTGTAATTTCTTGAAGGGCTGTATCAACGTGATCAATATGGAAATCGCAGTAGAAAGAAATTTCATCTTTCGTAGAAATCCCTGCGTATAAGCAATCTTCTCTAAAACCAGTTTTACGAACGGCTTGTAAGAAGGTTGCATCATCTCCAACACTGACGATAGCGTTTGCATTTTTTGGATGATCTAATATGGTAAATCCATTCTCTTCTAAAATACGATAGATTGGTTTCATTTTTTCAACGAGCGTTGCTTTGTCATCACCATAAAAGAAAAATAAATTGCGACGATCTGCCATTATGTATCCCTCCACTGCAGTTAAATTTTCTGTTTTTCGTGCTACATATCATTAGAGTCCGTTCCCTGATGATATGTTCAAATAATATATTTCGATATAAATTGTCAAAATACCTTTTTATTTTTAGAAAAATTTTTATATTCAATCTTATAAAACTCTGTTTAACGATGAATAAACTTGTCGATAATGGGTACGGAGTGAAAGGATGATACGTATGAAGTGGCTCGTAATTGGAATAATAATTCTTCTTCTTTTTATTTTGTTTATACTATTGTCGAAAATAAAGCTTAAGGTGACATTTTTATATTCAGAAATGGAAAAGCAATGTTTGCTTCAAGTGAAAATATGGATGATTCGATATACATTTGATGTGTTGGAAAGAATTGAAAAACAGCAGAAAAAGACAGGACAGAAAATCGAAAAAGCTGAAGAGGACGGCGGACTCGATAATAAAATTATGGCGCAACTTGACAGCATTGGTGAACTGATAAAAAAGCTTCAAGAAGTTCATACTATTGTTAAAGATTTTCTCAAACGAGTGAAAATCAATGGTTGGAAATGGCATACACAAATTGGAGCAGGCGATGCAGCTAGTACTGGAATTGTCACTGGATATGCATGGGGGACAAAAGGTATGGCTGCTGGAGTTGTCGGACAATATATGCATATTGTCGACGTACCAGAATTTGAAATTACCCCAGTTTTTCAAGGGAAAGGATTTGCATCAAGATGCGAGTTAACAGCATCTTTTCGTATATTCCGCGCTATAAAAACTGGCGTCAAATTACTCGTATTTATGAGAAGACAAAGATCTGGTATGACAGAAAAATCTGTTCAAGCATAGGGGGATATAGAATGGACCATCCAATCCAAGGTTTAATGACAACAGCAATGCAGCATTTAAAACAAATGACTGATGTAAATACAATTGTTGGTGACCCAATTAAAGCGGCAGATGGAAGCGTAATTCTTACAGTTTCGAAAGTAAGTTTCGGATTTGCTGCTGGTGGAAGTGAATTTGGTAAAGTAGAACATTCAGGCCGTCATCCATTTGGCGGGGGAAGTGGTGGAGGAGTTTCTATTAATCCTGTTGCCTTTCTTGTTATAAATGGAGATGGTGTGAAAGTATTGCACTTAGATAAACAAACACACGTCATCGATAAAATAATTGAATTAGCGCCACAAGCTGTTGATAAAGTGAAAGAAATGATGGATAAACGAAAAGAAGATGATCCTGAATTTCAAATTTAACGAATAAAGAAGCTAATCAATAGGTTAGCTTCTTTAATTTTTTTGTAAATAAAGCGATTTTATTTGCATTATCGATAGGGACAAACTATCATTTACATTGTACATATTTTGTTTAAATAAGGGAGGATTTTCAAGTGGCAAACGTAACTTTTAAAGGTAATCCAATGACTTTAGTTGGAACAGAAGTTAAAGTTGGCGATCAAGCGCCAAACTTCCAAGTATTAGCAAACGACTTATCTCCAGTAAGTTTAGAAACATACAAAGGTGAAGTGAAATTAATTAGTGTTGTACCTTCAATCGACACAGGTGTGTGTGATGCACAAACACGTCGTTTTAACCAAGATGCAGCAGGTATTGAAAACGCGAAAGTATTAACAATTAGCGCTGATTTACCATTCGCTCAAAAACGCTGGTGTGCAGCAAACGGTTTAGAAAATGTTGTTACACTTTCTGACCACCGCGACCTTTCATTCGGTGAAGCTTATGGCTTAGTAATGAAAGAGCTTCGTTTACTTGCTCGTGCAGTATTCGTAGTAGATAGCAATGACAAAGTAGTTTACGCAGAATACGTAAGCGAAGGTACAAGCCATCCAAACTATGAAGCAGCATTAGAAGCAGCTAAATCTGCGAAGTAATGTGATGAAAATGACCTCTTATAAAGAGGTCGTTTTTTCTCATATATTGCTCTGTAACAGCATCGATATATGAGAAAAAACGTTATATCATATATAACTAAAGGGGAGCTCTTTACAGGAGGTCGCTTTTTCTTTTTGGAAAAAATCACTTTGTGGTATGATATAAGTTATGTGTAAAAGAGAGAAGGAGGAATGTACGTGAGTCAGACAGTAGAAACATTATTTTCTATTTTTGATTCTTCTGCGGTAGTTTTACGTAAAGAATTAGATGTAACATATTTAGAGGCGCTTGTAGAAACAGGTGATAACTTGTTTGAGGGAGCGATTTTACAAGAGGAATTATCCGAATCAGCAATTGAAAGGCTGAATCGTGAATATAGTACGTTTAATGAAGAAACATATAAAGGTGAAGAAATTCGTAAAGCATTTCAGTTAGCCATCTTAAAAGGAATGAAAGAAGGCGTACAAGCGAATCATGAAATGACGCCTGATGCAGTTGGAATGTTCATGAGTTACTTATTCCATAAATTTATGCAAGGTCAAAACGAGATCACAGTTTTAGATCCTGCAATTGGAACAGGTAATTTAATGACTACAGTGTTTAATAGCGCCAAAGAAGGACTAACAATGAGTGGATTTGGTGTAGAAGTGGATGAAGTGCTAATTAAACTTGCTTTAGTAAATGCAAATTTACAAAAGCATGCAATCGAATTCTTCCATCAAGATGGACTAGCACCACTTTATATCGATCCAGTTGATGCAGTCGTTTCAGACTTACCGGTTGGTTATTATCCAAACGAAATCGGTGCAAGTGAATATAAATTAAAAGCAGATGAAGGAATGTCGTATGCCCATCACTTATTTATTGAACAAAGTGTGAAACATACGAAAGAGGGCGGTTACTTATTCTTCTTAGTACCAAACTTCATTTTTGAAAGTGACCAGGCACCAAAATTACATGCATTTATTAAAGAAACATGCTTTATTCAAGGGTTATTACAGCTTCCTGTTTCCATGTTTAAAAACGAGAAAAATGCAAAAAGTATATTTGTTCTCCAAAAGAAAGGCGCTAATGTAACAATGCCAAAACAGGCATTATTAGTGGAGTTGCCTAAATTCTCTAACATGAAGGCGATGGAAGACATTATGGATCAATTAAATACTTGGTTTGCAACACATAAATAAAGCTGGGTATATGTAACAGCATTAGTGATTCATGTAGTACAGTTTTATATAATATGTCATATTTTTAAATATATACAAGATTTAACTGAATTTTTTTGAAATCTGTAATATATATTTTTTCTTGGTGTTACAATTTTTTCACTTGAAATATATGTCGGACGATGTTTAAATTAAAATCGTGAGTATAAAATTTGCTAATGATGAAACGTTTTCATATTTGGTGAATTTGATCAGATAAAATCGAGCGGTTTGTGGAAACATCCACACAACTACCAAGAGAAAAAGGGGCGAAAGACTAGATGTCAAAAATCATCGCGATTAACGCAGGAAGCTCTTCCTTAAAATTCCAATTATTTGAAATGCCAAGTGAAACAGTATTAACAAAAGGTTTAGTAGAACGTATCGGTTTAGAAGATAGTATCTTCACTATTACTGTAGATGGCGAAAAACAAAAAGAAATTACAAACATTCCAGATCACGCAGTAGCAGTTAATATGCTTCTTAAAAAGTTAACTGAAAACGGAATCGTTAAATCTCTAGATGAGATTGGCGGTATCGGTCACCGTGTTGTTCACGGCGGCGAAAAATTTGCTGACTCTGTTTTAATTACTGATGAAGTATTAGCTGATATCGAAGAATTAAGCGATTTAGCACCACTTCATAACCCAGCAAACGTTGTTGGTATTAAAGCATTCCAAGAAGTATTACCAAACGTACCAGCAGTAGCAGTATTCGATACAGCATTCCACCAAACAATGCCGGAATCTGCATTCCTATACAGCTTACCATATGAGTACTATGAAAAATTCGGCATCCGTAAATACGGTTTCCACGGAACTTCTCATAAATATGTAACTGAGCGTGCGGCTGAATTATTAGGTCGTCCAATTGAAAGCTTAAGCTTACTTTCTTGTCACTTAGGTAACGGTGCAAGTATCGCAGCAGTAGAAGGCGGTAAATCTATCGATACTTCTATGGGCTTCACACCACTTGCTGGTGTAACAATGGGTACACGTTCTGGTAACCTTGACCCTGCGTTAATTCCATACATCATGGAAAAAACAGGCCAAACAGTAGAAGAAGTAGTTAACGTATTAAACAAGAAGAGTGGTATGTTAGGTCTTACTGGTTACTCTAGTGACCTACGTGACATCATTGCGAAAGAAGAAGAAGGCGACCACCGTGCGAAAGTAGCACTTGATGTATTCGTAAGCCGTATCCACAAATACATCGGTTCTTACACTGCTCGTATGAAAGGTGTAGACGCAATCATCTTCACAGCTGGTGTAGGTGAAAACAGTGCGATTATTCGTGAGCGCGTATTAGAAGGCCTTGAGTACATGGGCGTATACTTCGATGCAAAACGTAATAACGTATTCGGTGAAGAAGCATTCATCAACTTCCCACACTCTCCAGTAAAAATTATCGTAATTCCAACTGACGAAGAAGTTATGATTGCTCGTGACGTACTACGTCTTGGAGATATTGGTTAATATATGAAAAGAAAGACGAGATCCTATAGGATTTCGTCTTTTTTCTTTTGGATGTATTTTAAAACTCCATCTGGATATAATATTTTTTCTTTCTGAATGAATGCCGTAATAGGAATCCATTTCGCATACGCTACTGTTTCTTCATCTTGTATATTTAATATTTTCATTTCATATAGTGACGTGTCTAATAAACGCAAAGAATATAGTTGAATGATTTCATGACCAATGTCTCCATCGAGATGAAAGACATTTTCTAAACACCCTAAATAATTGGTGATTTCTATCTCCGTATGAAGCTCTTCTTTAAACTCCCGAATAACAGTATGTGCTGATTTTTCGCCAAGTTCAATTGAACCGCCAAGAGGACGATAATATATTTCGCCTTCTGTATAATATTCTTGTACGAGAAGGCGATCTTGATGTACAGCAAGACCGAAAGCTTTTGCACGTGGATACATATAGAATCACTCCTTATTTGTTTTGTATAAGGACGATTATAATGTATGGTGTGATAAAAGTATCGTGTATTTAAGTGTGCGGTCTAACTGTAATTCCATCAAATAAGTCTTTCCAAAATGCTTCATTGTATTGGTATACATCCATAATAGGACATTTCATAACGCAAATACGTTGTAATCCCCAATCTTCTTGGGTGATAGTTGGTATATCGGCAGGAAATAGTAACAGGACAGAGAATGTATGTGTAACGATTTGAGATAAAATTTGTTCTAGGGAACATGCTTCTTCATATGTTCCTCCAGTTCGAATAAATAATATGGATTCTGCCGTTTCAATTGTAGCTAGAAAACGATTAATACGATGTTCATAGTTTAACTTAATTTCTGTATAAGAAGGCCAAGAAGTTGGTGTGTTTACATCTGTTTTAAAGTCATGACAGGAGTCAATTTCATAAAGGTTGTCCCTTAATCTTAATTTTGCATCATCATCCCAAAATGAGATGAAGGATAAATTTTCGAAATTTAAAAAGCGGTCAAATCGATTTTGTAATAATACATTCACTTTTTCTAATGAGGGACTTAGCATAAAATCAATAACGCCAAAAAATGGTGATAATTCTAATTGATATAATGCCCAAGCGGGCCAGCAGTTTTGTCCTAAGCTGAATACCGCATTATATTCTTTTTTTATATCGGATAGATTCATGTGATTTATCTCATCCTTTTTGTTAATATTTTATGCCATTCAAAAATGGTATGTGAATAAAGATAGACAAGCATATTTGCAAAGAATAAGCAGAAATATGTTACAATAGAAAAAAATCGAACGAGGTGGTTGTTACGATGCGATCGAAGCGAGAACAAGCCATTTTAGACAATATAAAAGAATGGGAAGCGCAATTAGTTGAGCAAGAAGCGACCGATTTTCAAAAAGTGTTTGATAAATGGTTACATGCTACAGTTGCGAAATTACCTGAGAAAAAGCGAAAAGAATTCTTCACGAAAGCAGATGGATGGCTCTTTCATTTGCATGCATTTATTCAAAGTTCACAAGCACAGTTAGATGCACGTAATCGGATTTTAGGAACATCAAGGTTATTTGATGAATCGATTGAACAGCTTGAAGATTTGAAAGCATTATCTATTGATCAATTAACATACATAGCAGAGCAGCAAACAGCACGTCATCGTCTATATTCATTTGTACAAGGTGGGGCAACAGGTGCTGGAGGTTTATTATTATTAACGGCGGATTTTCCGGTTATGATCGCGTTAAATGTGAAGGCAGTCCAACTTATTGCAACATCATTTGGACATGATGTGAACAAGCCGTATGAAATGATGCTTGCGTTAAAGGTGTTTCATGCGTCATTACTACCAGGAAGACTTCAGCAATATGCATGGTACAATTTATTGCAAGAGCTGGAGCAAGAAGATTCGTTCTTTTACGAAGGAGACGAAGCAGTGCTACAAACAGCTTCTACTGAGGTTGTGTTAAAACAAATTTTGAAGACATTTTCGATTTATGCTCTTCGTCGTAAATTATTCCAAGGTATACCGGTAATTGGAATGGCAATTGGATCTACAGTGAATTATCGTTTAACAAGAAACGTTACTGAATTTGCAAATAGATTTTATCAAGTGCGCCATATAGTCGAGAAAGAAAAAAGAGCATAAAAAAAGCGAGAGGCCGAAGCCTTTCGCTTTTTTAATTCGTTGCATGTTTTTTGGACATTGGAACAGATACTGGCTGCTTTTCTGCTGTTTTTTCTGTTTTTGGATAATAAATTAAATCCAATGTTTTTGCCTGTACGGCAATCGAAAGAATAGTAAAAGCAATTTCTGTCCAATTTAAATAATATAATGAAAGCGCAAGAACAATCGCGTCAAAGACGAAGAAAATTTGCCCAATTGTAAAACGAGTTCGTTTACTTAATACAATTGTTAAAATATCGTCTCCACCGGTTGCACCGCCAAATCGTAATATAAAACCGAGTCCAATACCAGCTAACGCACCGCCAACTACTGCAGCTATAAATAAGTTATTTGATAAATCTACCGTAAATGGAGAATAATTTTCCATAAAGGAATAAAATACTCCGAATGAAATTGAACCTAGGAATGAATAACCAACCATTTTTCTACCTAAAAATGAAGCGCACAGTAAAATAATTGGGATATCCATTAATACAGTTGAAATAGATGGTGAAATATCATAAAAGTTTTGAATGAATAGTGCAATTCCTACAAATCCACCTTCTGTTAAGTGGTTTTGGAAGTGAATGTGATATAGCGCTGCTGCTAAAATAAATGAACCGATTAAAACCATAAAAATTTCTTTAATAATTTGCCGACTTTGGATGTTCCTCATCGTTATTCCTTCTTTCCGTAGTTAGTAGTCCTTTTTGTGTTGTAAACTAACTACGAGCTCACATGTAGCTTTCAGTTAGTTTACGAAAAAACTAACTACGCTATATGTCGCTGAAGAAATAACGAATAATCCTCTCGTCCATCAATTCTCCCTACCTTCGTTTTAGTTTAAGTCTTAAAACGACTAAACAAAACGTGGAGTAGGATTCGTCATTTAGCAATCCTGCTCTTCTTTGTTTTGTTTAGTTAGTAACAATTAAGTCCTAAACAAAACGCTATGTGTAAGAAGAGTCTTTTTTTTGCCAAATTATCCTTCGGGCAATCATAATTTCCCCACTCTCGTATTTTTTTCGCTAGACTAAAGTATCTGAGCTGAAAAATACGCTACGTGTATGATTCGTCAATACGATGCCACATGCTCCTTCGAGCGATCATGATATCAAAATCCCTTCCTTCAAGATTTATACTATTATATCATACTTTTAAAAAATGTATGCGGATGGAAACCGACAATAAACGGAGGGAATCTACAAAAAATGTTATGTTTAAATATTTTTGTAGAAAAGCCTAAGTTATTTCGGAGGATTGGACAGTTTATAACGGTTTGTCCAATAAGTAAGAAAAAAGGGTTTTATTCCGTTGTGTTCTTTTCATCACTTTTATCTTTAAAAAACGCATCCCAACTAATTACACTTAAAAAAGTTAAAGTGATAATAACGAAAGCACGCATAATTTTTAAACCTCCTTTTGTACATAGTATATGAATCATTCGATTCAGAATGTGTCATTTTTTTACAAGTCTTAACTATTATGAGAGTATATTAATATAGATAGATGAAGGGGAGAGTGAAGGTATGCTAAAAGACATGTTCAAAAGAAAAGAATTAATATGCATTTCATGTCAGAAAAAAATTCAATATGAAGAAGAGCTTGTTGCTTTTGTAAAGTTGCCGAAAGAAAGAAGTATATTAGTTGGTCCATTCGATGTATGTTTGGCGAAAACAGCACAAGAAATATATTGTAAATCATGTTATGACAAAAAAAGCATGACCCAAAGTTATTGAGGGGCATGCTTTTTTCATTGGTGTGCTTTCCCCTCAGATACATTTTGAGTGAGTCGATACCAAAGCCAAAGGTCATTAATGATGGAAGCAAGATCGGCAATTTCTGAATTTAGTTTACAAGAAACTTCGAAGTCTTCTTCGTTATTTAAATAATGTTGTTTTGTATTAATATAGTGCTCAAGTTCTTTTATACGATCAGGAATTTTCCCGCGAACTTGTTCCCATTTTAGTAAAATAGCATGTTGCATTTTTTCGGGGATTTCTTCCCAGTCTTCTTGTAAATGTGGAATTTCAATTCCTAGATGTTCATCGTATAAGAAATACTTTTCCATAAGTTCACCCCCGTTTTCCTGCTTATATTGTACATAAAAACAGAAAGAAGTTCGACGAAATTGTTTGAAAAAATTTGAAAATGACTCTTGATACATTTTGTGAAAGGTGGTAAAGTGTGAATTATTATAAAAGAAAATGAATATTTATTCTTTAGGGGGATGCAAAATGGAGAAGAAAAAAGTTGTATTAGCATATTCCGGAGGTCTTGATACTTCCGTTGCAATTAAATGGTTACAAGAGAAGAATTATGATATTATCGCGCTTTGTTTAGACTTAGGGGAAGGTAAAGACTTAGCATTTGTAAAAGAAAAGGCACTTTCAGTAGGTGCAATTAAATCATATATGATTGATGTTCAAGAAGAATTTGCAAACGAATATGCATTGATGGCGATGCAAGCACACACATTATACGAAGGGAAATACCCTCTTGTCTCTGCATTATCTCGTCCGCTTATTGCGAAGAAATTAGTAGAAATCGCAGAACAAGAAGGCGCAACTGCAGTTGCACACGGATGTACAGGGAAAGGAAATGATCAAGTTCGTTTTGAAGTTTCTATTCAAGCATTAAATCCTTACTTAGAAGTGATTGCACCTGTACGTGAATGGAAGTGGTCACGTGAAGAAGAAATTGCCTATGCAAAAGAAAACGATGTACCAATTCCGATTAATTTAGATAGCCCGTTTTCAATCGATCAAAACTTATGGGGACGCAGCAACGAATGTGGAATTTTAGAAGATCCATGGGCAGCGCCGCCAGAAGATGCATATGAGATGACATTGGCATTAGAAGATACACCGAATAAACCAGAGTTTGTAGAAATCGGATTTGAAGCAGGCGTACCGACTACTTTAAATGGCACTGCATATTCACTTGCAGAATTAATTAAAACGTTAAATGCGCTTGCTGGAAAACACGGCGTTGGACGTATTGATCACGTAGAAAATCGTCTTGTCGGTATTAAATCTCGTGAAGTATACGAATGCCCAGCAGCAATGACGTTAATCACTGCGCATAAAGAGTTGGAAGATTTAACACACGTAAAAGAAGTAGCACATTTTAAACCAGTGATTGAACAGAAAATAACAGAACTTATTTATAATGGTTTATGGTTCTCGCCTTTAAAACAAGCGCTTCATGCATTTTTACAAGAAACGCAAAAGAATGTAACAGGTACAGTGCGTGTGAAATTATTTAAAGGTCATGCGATTGTAGAAGGACGTAAATCTGAATACTCTTTATACGATGAAAAATTAGCAACATATACTGCTCAAGATGAATTTAATCATGATGCAGCAGTTGGATTCATTTCATTATTCGGTTTACCGACGAAAGTATACAGCCAAGTGAATCAAAAGAAGGTGGAAGCGTGAGCAAACTTTGGGGCGGACGTTTTACAGAAGAAGCGGAAGCATGGGTTGAAGAGTTCGGAGCATCCATCTCCTTCGATCAACAATTAGTAAATCAAGATATAAATGGGAGTATGGCACACGTAACGATGCTAGCAAAGCAAGGCATCGTTACGCAAGAAGAAGCAGAGAAAATAAAGATAGGTCTTCAATATTTATTGAAAGAAGCAAAAGAGAATAAGCTACAATTTTCAGTAGAAGCAGAAGATATTCATTTAAACATCGAAAAAATGTTAATTGAACAAATTGGCGAAGTAGGAGGAAAACTTCACACTGGCCGAAGTCGTAATGATCAAGTAGCGACAGATATGCATTTGTATTTAAAAGAAAAGGTAGAACATATTATAAAAGCTACAAAGCAATTGCAAACTGTTCTTGTTCATCAAGCAGAAAATAATATTGAAACCATTATGCCTGGCTATACGCATTTGCAACGTGCTCAGCCGATTTCATTTGCTCATCATATTCTCGCTTACTTTTGGATGTTAGAGCGTGATGTGAATCGTTATGAAGATTCGTTAAAACGTATTAACATTTCGCCATTAGGAGCAGGAGCGTTAGCTGGAACGACATTCCCCATTGACCGAGAGTATAGTGCGGAGCTTCTTGGATTTAATGGAATCTATGAAAATAGTTTAGATGCAGTAAGCGATCGTGATTTCATACTGGAGTTCCTAAGTAACTCCTCTATGCTTATGATGCACTTATCACGCTTTTGCGAAGAACTTATTTTATGGAGTAGCCAAGAGTTTCAATTTATTGAAATGAGCGATCAATATGCAACGGGAAGCAGCATTATGCCGCAAAAGAAAAACCCGGATATGGCGGAACTAATCCGTGGTAAAACAGGCAGAGTATACGGTAATTTATTCAGTTTACTCACAGTAATGAAAGGATTACCGCTCGCTTACAATAAAGACTTACAAGAAGATAAAGAAGGAATGTTTGATACAGTTAAAACAGTAGAAGGATGCCTTCATATTATGGCGGGCATGCTTGAAACGATGACTGTAAACAAAGAAAAAATGGGGCAAGCTGTGACGCAAGATTTCTCCAACGCAACAGAAATTGCTGACTATTTAGCGAACAAAGGACTACCATTCCGTCAAGCTCATGAAATTGTTGGAAAGTTAGTGCTATATTGCACACAAAAAGGAATTTATTTATTAGATGTCTCTCTTGAAACATATAAAGAAATGAGCTCCTTATTTGAAGAAGATTTGTATGAAGTGCTGTCACCATATGCAGCTGTAAAGCGTCGTAACAGTGCTGGCGGGACTGGGTTTGAACAAATCAAAAACGCTTTGGAGAAGGCGAAGGGGTTAACGAAAGAAGTTATTAAGAGTTGAGTTGGGAAGTACGCCAGTCTATTAAAGTCTGGCGTACTTTATTTTTTACTAGCATTTAAGTTACAATGTAGTAAAAAATAACAATTTAGGGGAAGTCTATGAAAAAAATAGTGTTGATCATTGTACTGTTAATTAGCTTAATTGCAAATGCTAAAGTGTTTCTTTTGGACAAATATATGTATGTTGGTGAAAAAGAAAAGCGAGAAGAAGCGGTTATCGCAACGATGTGGCATTTACAAGATAAAGGATATAAAGAAAGTGATATTTTATATATAAAACCGGCCTTTTATAGCAAAATGGATTCTTATGGTATGAATGTACAGTTTAAAGATGAACCAAATGAATCATATACATATAGAGTTTTAAAAGATGCGAAAACAAATAAACTAACTGTACACCAAGATAGCAATGAGTCTGGTGGTATGGGCGGGAAACATCAAGAGCTTAAATAAAGAAAGAAAACGACTGATGGCATTCGCCTGCAGTCGTTTTCTTTTAATCATACTTATGTCGATCTTCCGTAATTCGAATATACTCAATATCCATCAAATCACGAAGTAATGCACCATTACTTAGTTCAACGCCGTGCTTCTCTTTAAAATGAGTGCGAATCGTATCTAGCATTTCAATTTCTTTGCCGTTCACATCTAAAATAATGCGTTCAGAATCATCCATATAGCATCCTCCTTTTTTACACATATATATTTTGTCCGTCTATTTCTAAAAAATGTATGTTAACGTAATGTTAGGAAATAAGAAAGGGATGGAAAATGAGACGTATTTATTTTATAGGGCTAATTTTGTACACATTCATTGTATTACATGTTGCATTCCCAAATATCTTTTCATTTGAGGATTTAGAAACAGTACACGTTGCGATATTTATTTTTGCTCTATTTGTAGTAGATTGCTTTATTTCTATATGGCTTTCGAAAAGAAAAGATATACAAGGCAAAAAAGAAATGGAACGGAAAAAGAGAAAACGTTCCTTTTGGATGATGACATACTGTTTGTCTTTAGTGCTTACTGCTGCTTTTTTTAGTGAACATATTCCATTAGAAAGAGTAAATATTGGATTTGGAGCATTCGTATTCGCATACTATTTTTTTATGCACTTTCTTCCTTATATGAAAGAAAAGCGAGGAGAAGAGGAAAATCCGCTTGTAGAAGAAGCGAAAGAACAAGAGCATAAGAGAATAGAAGGGGATATAAAGAAACTTGGAGAACAAAAGTGGTATTTAAAATCAAAAATCATATACGTTCTTTGCTTTATTACGCCGCCAATTGGTTATTTGTATGTTTTCTTATTTCGTAAAAAAATGACAGAAGGTGCAAGGCGAACGTACTTAACGGTTGCGACGATTATGATGGCATTATGGTCTTTGAAGTTTCTTCCGCCTTATGTGTTGGCAATTACCGTTGTTGTCGTAGCATGTCTTTTGTTTATAGTGAAGTTTATAAAATGAAAAACACCAAGCCTATGTGGACTTGGTGTTTTATCTATAAATTAAAGCTCACCTTGCTCTTCATCACCACGAACAACAAGGACATCGCATTTCGCATAGCGAATAATATGTTCAGAGACGCTACCAATTAGGAAACGCTCAACAGCATTTAAACCAGTCGCACCACACATAATTAAATCTACTTTATGGTTTGGAGCGATTTCTTTTGAAATTTTTGATTTAGGATTACCGAATTCTAATACAGTTTCAATTTTTTCAAGACCAGCTTCAAGCGCAGTTTTTTTGTAGTCTTCTAATAGGTCTTCTGCAAATAGATTTGCACGTTCCGCAATTGCACGGCTATAAGCTTCTACTGCTGAGTATGCTTTTACATCAACGATATGAGCAATTGTTAATGTTGCATTGTTGCGCTTTGCGACTTGAATTGCTTTTTTAAAGGCTTTTTCTGCTTCTTTAGAACCATCCACCGCGATTAAAATATTTGTATATGTATTATTCATAGTAAATTCCTCCCAATCTGTTTTATAACTGTTTACAACTTAATTATAAAACAAATTTTGGTAACGTGCTTGCCAGAAACGTTACAGAATTTTGAAAACTCTGTTTCAATTCATTTTAGTTGTAATTGGAGCGAGAACTTGTTACATATGAAGTATAGCAATTTAAAAGGGGGCAGTTTTGTGAGACATGCGCTCATTACAGCCGGTACGAAAGGTTTAGGAAAGCAAGTAACAGAAAAGTTATTGGCTAAAGGCTATTCAGTAACAGTAACGTACCATAGCGATATCACGGCTATGGAAACGATGAAAGAAACATATAAAGATGTGGAAGAGCGTCTACAATTCGTGCAAGCGGATGTCACGAAAAAGAAAGATTTACATAAAATAGTAGAAGAAGCGATGAGCCGTTTTGGCAAAATTGACTTTTTAATTAATAATGCTGGTCCATATGTATTTGAACGAAAAAAGTTAGTTGATTATGAAGAAGATGAATGGAATGAAATGATTCAGGGAAATTTAACAGCGGTATTTCATTTATTAAAACTTGTCGTTCCGGTCATGAGAAAACAGAACTTTGGCCGTATTATTAATTACGGATTTCAAGGGGCGGATAGTGCACCGGGATGGATTTATCGTTCAGCTTTTGCCGCAGCGAAAGTAGGACTTGTTTCATTAACGAAAACAGTTGCTTATGAAGAAGCGGAGTATGGTATCACTGCGAACATGGTATGTCCTGGTGATATTATTGGCGATATGAAAGAGGCAACTATTCAAGAAGCACGTCAGCTGAAAGAGCATAACACACCGATTGGTAGATCTGGAACAGGTGAAGATATTGCAAGAACCATTTCGTTTTTATGTGAGGACGATTCCGATATGATTACCGGTACAATTATTGAAGTGACTGGTGCAGTGGATGTTATTCATAGACATCGATAGAATAAAATAAGATGAAGTTTCGAATAATTGGACAGTTTATCCATTGTGCTGAGAGGTGCGGATAATACTGTCCTTTAATATAAAATTAAATCTATCGGAAAACTCGTGTTATTTTTTTGTCAAATATTGAGATATTATGTTAAAATATAAGAGCGTAGAAAGCGCTTTAAAAAATGATTCAGGGGTCATTTCATAACTCAAGGGGGAACTAATCATGCGTATCGGTATTCCAACAGAAATTAAAAACAATGAAAACCGTGTGGCAATGACGCCAGCGGGAGCAGTACATTTAGTACAAAATGGTCACGAAGTTTTTGTTCAAAAAGGAGCAGGTTTAGGATCTGGCTTTACAGATGAAGAATACGTACAAGCTGGTGCGAAACTTGTAGAAACTGCTGAAGAAGCATGGAATCAAGATATGGTTATGAAGGTAAAAGAGCCAGTAGCAAGTGAATACGGCTATTTCCGTGAAGGCTTAATCTTATTCACATACTTACACTTAGCTCCAGAACCAGAATTAACGAAAGCATTAATCGATAACAAAGTTGCATCAATCGCATACGAAACAGTACAATTAGACAATCGTTCTTTACCATTACTTGCACCTATGAGTGAAGTGGCTGGTCGTATGTCTGCACAAATCGGTGCACAATTCCTTGAGAAAAACAAAGGCGGTAAAGGTATTTTACTTGCAGGCGTTCCAGGGGTAAAACGCGGCAAAGTAACAATCATTGGCGGTGGTCAAGCTGGTACAAACGCAGCTAAGATTGCAGTAGGTTTAGGTGCAGATGTAACAATCATTGACTTAAGTGCAGAACGTCTTCGTCAATTAGATGATATTTTCGGTAACCAAGTAAAAACATTAATGTCTAATCCATACAACATTGCAGAAGCTGTTAAAGAATCTGACCTTGTTATTGGAGCAGTATTAATTCCGGGTGCAAAAGCGCCAAAACTTGTAACTGAAGAAATGATTCAATCAATGGAACCAGGTTCTGTCGTTGTAGATATCGCGATTGACCAAGGTGGTATTTTCGAAACAACTGATCGTATTACAACTCATGACAACCCAACTTACGAAAAACATGGCGTTGTTCATTATGCAGTTGCTAATATGCCAGGTGCAGTTCCACGTACGTCAACTCTTGCGTTAACAAACGTAACAGTACCATATGCAGTACAAATTGCTAACAAGGGCTACAAAGAAGCTTGCTTAGGCAACACTGCATTATTAAAAGGTATTAACACATTAGATGGTTATGTAACATTCGAAGCAGTTGCGGAAGCTCACGGCTTACAATACGCTGATGCAAAAGAGCTTCTTGAAAAAGCTCCTGCTTTATCATAATAGAAATACATTTGAGACCTTCCTTTTCGTGAGGAGGGTCTTTTTTATATGGAGAAATAACATGTGAATAATTGTTATTTATTGGTGTAAATCGATTTTTATTATGATAATTTAGAATTATATAATAAAAAGAGGGGATTCGATGGGGAGCAAAAAGAGGAAGAAAAAACAGGCAAAGAGACAAAGGTATATAAAGAACAAAAAGGAACAGAACATACCTTTTTCACAAAAAGTAGTCATTACGATAGAGAAAACATTTCGGTATATTTGTATGGCTCTGTATGTAATTTTGTGTATGTATTCATTTGGAGTGTTTTACAGTTTTGGGATAACTCCCAATATTATTGAGAGCATTCTAGAATTTATACTTGTTGTAATAGAATTAGCCTTATTCGTTATACTCTTTGCTACAGTATGGCCTAGTCATGAAAGTAAAAAAGATAGAAAAAGAAGGAAAAAATCTTCATACGCTTCAAGCTCATCAAGTGGATTCGGTGACTACAGTAGCAATGACTGTAGTAGCTCAAGTGATGGTGGAGGAGATTGCGGAGGTGGTGGAGATTAAGTTAGTTTTTTAGAAGAACGACTAATGAAAGGATGGGACGAAAGATGGAGACTGTGAACTTAATAGAATTAACAAAGGATATTAAAGATCAACATAAAAACTTCGTCGTTTCAAATATAAACAGTCATTGCTTACGAATCGCTGTATTTACTGGTGAATATGATTGGCACTATCATTCTAATTCGGATGAATTATTTATTGTGTTAGAGGGAGAATTACTTATTGATTTTGAAGATGGAGAAACAGCGGTTTTAAAGCCAAATGATTCAATCTTAATTCCAGCATGTAAGATTCATAGAACGAGAGCATTAAAGAGAACTGTAAATCTTTGTTTTGAACATATAGAGGCGGATACGATTAAAGTGGAGCAATTATGAAAAAATTATCCGTAGCCGAGTATAGAAAAATCCTTCCGATTTTAGAAAGTCATACAAAAACGACGACGTTTGCTTATGCGGTATGTGATCAAGTGATAGATGGTGAGGTTTTTGCAAACGAGAAATTAACAGCAGGATTAATTATTACAGCTAACGGTATCTATTATTTATTTGGTGATACTGATGATCAAAATTATAACGAAGAGTTATTTTCATATTTAAAAACAGCTATTGAGAAAACAGAGAAGAGATTTACACTCTTTACTTCAAGTGAAGAGTGGGAAATGATGTTAGAAGAGCGTTTTAGTAATACACTTCGGAACATCCCGCGAATGAAATTTCAAAGAGTAACCTTTGAGGAGAGAAAACGAGATTTTAACAAAAATACATATGAAGTGAAGCGTATTGATAGAAGAGATATAGAGCGAAGCAGTGAATTTAAAGAGGAGTACTACAAAGAATATTGGGGATCAAAAGAAACGTTTTTGAATAGTGGTTTTGGATTTTGTATAGAACAAGATGGGATAATTGTAGCTGAATGTGTCTCGATATTTAGCGGGAATGGTTATGCTGAAATAGATATTGCAACACATGAAGCGCATCAAAGGAAAGGATTAGCTCAAGCTGTTGCAACACGGTTCATTGAACATTGCATGCAAAATGATATTATACCGAGCTGGGATTGTTATGTAGACAATATTCCTTCGCGAAAATTAGCTAGTAAATTAAGTTTTTATCATCCAATAGAATACAGTTTGTTTGTACGTAAGAAAACGGGGGAAGAAAAATGAATGTAGAATTAACGAGATTTAAAGTTAAGCCTGGTAAGAGTCATCGAGTAAATGAATGGATGCAGCTTCTGAATGACAATATGAAAGAAGTACTTTTGACATTAAACGACGAAAAGATGTACGTTGAGACAATTTTCCGGGAAATAAGAGATGGAGAAGAGTACTTATATTGGTATTCTGTGCAAGGAGAAGGTGGGGATCTTGTCGAAAATTCTCATTATGAAATTGATAAAAAGCACTTGGAATTTTGGTATGAGTGTATTGATGAAGAAGCACCCTCTGTTGATATGAAAACAGAAGTCGTTATGATTCAAGATGTTGTGAAGGACGCGATGAAATAATAGAATAGTATTTCAGAGAAGCGCATCAAAATGGATGTGCTTTTTATTATGAAACAATTTATAAAAGCTGCATTTGGATGTCTTTAAGTGAAAATAAAGAGGGATACTGAGAATATTTTAGGATAAACTATAAAGTGAAACTTTAATCAGTGTGGGGTTCATCCCCCATCTAACTTCTTGCTTCCGCTGAATTTTGATGTGAGGTCTTACTGCCCGTTAATGCGGGATAAAGAAATAAAAAACACCAAACCAAAAGACCTACCAATATACGGTGTAGTCGTAACAGGCAAAACAGAGGATTTACAAAGTTTACAAGGAGCACCATATATTAAGGCTGCTGTAAGAGGTGTAACAGTTGAGAAATATTGATTACAAGCAATTAATGTGAATAATCAGAAAATTTATGTTATAATATGGGAAAAGGAGGTTTATATGAGGCAAATACATGGAGCAATTTATATTTACATAACAATGTTTTTCGTGGCGGTATCCTATGGATTGGGGCACGTGTATTCGCATCCTATACTAACTTTTTTAAGCGGAGCATGTATGGCGTTTGCGCTTCTTGTCCACCTTTTCTCAGTTTGGATCGTGAAATTTCAATTAAATATTAGTGAAATAGAAGAAGGCACTTTTTGAGTGGCCTTCTTTTTTTAATAATATTTTGGAAGTTCTTGTAGCAATTTTTCAATTTCGCATTCTGTTTCTTCGCATATAGAAAGCTTGCGCAGTCTGAAAAATAAGCTGCGTAAGAAAGATTTTATATTTCCGTATAGAAACTCGTATGATTCAATATGTAATGTTTGTTTTTGAACGGGTAATTGAGCTACTAAATCACGAAGGGCTAATATGAGTGCTTCTTCCTTTAAGCCATTTTGTAGCATTGCGACAATCGGATAAACGATACGTTCATCTTCTTCATATTTGTAATAGATGGAATGAACACAAAATTTGTTTAATAAAGTTTGTAATATTTCTTCGTAATATAAAGTTTCCAGTTTAGGACTATTCACAAGCGCCTCAAATGTATCAGAAGCATGAGCGATACTATGTGCCCAGCCGTGTTTTTGCACATATCCCCGGAAATCATGTTCGTTGTTCATATATAGAATTAGTTGATCTTTTACATTTGAAATATCAGTCTGTGATAAGAAATTATGATTTGTATCAGCATCAATAATGAGGGCAATTAATAATGTTGTAAATGCTCGGGTAAATACCGCATCTTCATCATCTGAATGAATCTTATACAATAAATATTTTTCACCGATGCTTTCTAATAATAGTTTCTGTAATTGTGTGTGTGAAAGATATTCCTTCTTGATGAGATGAAAAAAAGTAGAGTAGATGAGTTTGTCCCTTAAATAGCTATCAGTATCGCCAATTTGCTCAAGCATATTGGAACTTAAAGAATCAATGTTAAGTGTGTTATCCAGTATGTAATTATTATTACGAATTTCTTCTAACTGTTGTTGTAACATATAAACCCCCTATTTTAGAAAATTCTGTATTTTAATAGTATAATAGAAGGAAGAAATAGACAATAAATAAGTGCATTTGAATGGAGGGGCATGATGAAGAGAGCGTTATTCTTTTTCATTAGTATTTTCTTTTTAGGAAGCTGCTCGATTTGGTATTTTACTTTTTCTAGCGAGAGCAAAAGTTGGACTGGACAATATAAAGGGCATATTAAGGATGACAGTGAAGATGGAATGTTTACGTTTCAATATAAGGGCGGGGATGGAAAGACAGAATTTAAAAACTTAGAGATTGCTATTAATGGAGCCTTTAGTACAATGACACAAACGTCAGAAGTTCATAGAGGAGCAAAGGTTGAAATGAAGTCTTCTTGTGTAAGTTGCGCGCCTATCTCTAAAGATGAACCTATAGAAGTTGTGATTAAATGGGATGATAAGTATGAGGAGAAGATGGTGTTAAATTTGAAATAGCCTAGAGTAAGGAGTTAAAAATGAATAGGCATATGAAAATTGTTATGTTTTTAAGTGTATTTCTAGTCGTATTATCAGCGTGTGATACAAAACAAGTAGAGCAAGTAACGGTAAAAGAAGTACCTAAAGAAGGGTATATCATATTAAGAAATGACACGATGTTTTTTGCCGATGATAAAACGGTTGAAACAAAAGTAGAGTTGCAACATTATATAGAACAACAAATGAATAAAGAGCATCCAGCACATATAGTCTTGAGCTTTAAGGACAAAGACGCATATAAACAGTTAAAAACAGGGGATAAAATAAAAGTATGGTTTTCTCAAATACTTGAAAGTTATCCAGCAAAAATGATTGTAGAGAAATTTGAAATAGTAGGGAAATAGAAAAAGGCAGCACTCCCGCTGCCTTTTTCTATTATTTTACAAATTGTAACTCTTTCGGGAATTTCGTTAAAATTTCTGATCCGTCTTTTGTGATGTAAATATCATCTTCAATACGAACGCCACCTACGTTTGGTACGTAAATACCAGGTTCGATTGTGAAGACCATACCTTCTTTTAATGGAGACTCGTTACCAGCTTTTACATCTGGATATTCGTGTACGCTAATTCCAAGTCCGTGACCAAGTCGGTGTGGGAAGAAGTCTCCGTAACCTGCATCTGCGATAACAGAACGAGCAGCGTTGTCGATTGCGCCAAGTGTAACACCTGGTTTACATGCTTCAACTGCTTGTAGTTGTCCAGCAAGTACAGTGTTGTAAATACGAGTTTGTTCTTCAGAAATCTCGCCGAATGCCACTGTACGTGTAATATCAGAGCAATAACCGTCAATGATTACGCCTAAATCAAATAGTACGAAATCACCGCGTTTCATTTTGTTTGCGCCAGGAATACCGTGTGGAAGAGCTGAGTTCGCACCTGCTAATACCATCGTATCAAATGACATTTTATGTATGCCTTTTGTTTTTAATTCGTGTTCAATAATTGCTAATACTTCTAGTTCACTACGATCTTCTTTAATTGCATTTACACCAACTTCAACAGCATAGTCCGCCATTTTAGCTGCTTCGCGTAAAATAGAAAGTTCTTTTTCATCTTTAATTAAACGAAGTTCGCGAACTTTCTCCTCAGCTGATTTGAAAGCTGCATTTGGGAATAATTTCGTTAATTCTTCGTAGCGCTCTACGTTTAAATGTTCTTTTTCAATTGCAACTGCATTTGCATTGATGCCGCGGTCTTTAATTGCTTTTGCAATCATATCCCATGGTCTGTCAGTATCAGTAAATCCGATAATTTCATGTGCCCAGCCAGCGTTACGTGCTTGACCTTCTTCCATTTTAGGGCAAATTAAAATAGGTTCTTTTTCTTGGAATACAAACATACCAAGTAATCTTTCGTGTGGTTCACAGTGGAAGTTTGTCATGTAGAAGACGTTTGGTGTAGAAGTTAAGAACGCAGCTTCTACGTTTTTTTCTTTTAGCCATTGCATTAAATTTTCTAATCTAGCATTCATCGATTGGCACCCCCGAGATATTTAATTACAAATATAACTTTAACTCGGAAGAAAGCGTTATGACAAGTAAATAGATGTTAGAAAAGACAGGGAATTGAAAAATCATGTAGAATACAAAGTGAGAATGTGAACAGGGGAGGAATGTAATAATGAAAGTATCTTATCATGGACATTCAGTTGTGAAAATTGAGGCGAATGGAAAAGTTATTTTAATTGACCCGTTTTTAACAGGTAATCCGAAAACAGATTTAAAAACTGAAGATGTAAAAGTGGATGCAATTCTTTTATCGCATGGACACGGTGATCATGTTGGAGATACAGTAGAACTTGCGAAGAAAAATAATGCAGTTGTTGTAGCGCCATTTGAACTAGCAACATTTTTAAGTTGGCAAGGTGTAAATACACACCCGATGCATATTGGTGGTTCACATGAATTTGACTTCGGAAAAGTGAAGTTTACACAAGCATTCCACGGCTCTAGTTATATTGATGAAGAAAATAAGACGATTACATATACAGGTATGCCAGCAGGTATTTTATTTACAGCAGAAGAGAAAACTGTATACCACGCAGGAGATACTGCACTATTCTCTGATATGAAGTTAATTGGGGAATTAAATAAAGTTGATCTAGCATTTTTACCAATTGGTGATAATTTCACAATGGGGCCAGAAGATGCTGTACTAGCGGCAAAATGGATTAATGCGAAAACTGTTGTACCGATGCATTACAATACGTTCCCAGTTATTGAACAAGATCCATATCAATTTGTAGAAAAGCTACAAAATTGTACAGGGAAAGTATTAGAAGTTGGAGAAAGTATTACACTATAGAAAAGAAACCCTTCATTTGAAAAGAAAAGTGAAGGGTTTTTTACGTGTGTAGGACAGCTTTTAATGCTTGTATTTGTTTTGGTGATTCTTCTCTTTTGGTACGTGGTTGTTCAGGTGTTTCATTCAATTCCATTGCAACTTTTTTCCCATCTACGAAAGCTAAAAATACAGCACCTACAACCTCTAAAAGTTTTTTCATCATGTGTTCGCTCCTTTGTTTTATTTCTTGTCTTAATTGTATAGGCAATTAAGTGGGCGAACTATCGAATGAGATGACAATAGCATTACATTGTTGTAATAGAATGACTGGTGGAATGTAAGCGTCATTTTGTTATAAAAAAAATAGTACAGGTATGCAAAGAGAGAGTGTAACAGTTTTGAAAATATAGTATACTAAAAGTACAACACATGAAGAATTTAGGGAAAAGAAAGTATGGTGAAACCATTTGGCTACCAAGCATAACCAAATTTTAGAACATATTAATAGCCTGCCAGTAGGCCATAAAATTTCTGTAAGACAAATTGCGAAAGATTTGAGTGTAAGTGAAGGGACCGCTTACCGTGCAATTAAAGATGCAGAAAATAAAGGATATGTTAGTACAATTGAACGTGTCGGAACAATTCGAATTGAACAAAAGAAGAAAGAGAATATCGAAAAACTGACATATGCAGAAGTCGTTAACATTGTCGACGGTCAAGTACTTGGAGGCAGAGAAGGACTACATAAAACATTAAATAAATTCGTAATCGGAGCTATGAAATTAGAAGCGATGATGCGCTATACAGAAGCTGGGAATTTACTCATTATTGGTAACCGTACCAATGCACATGAATTAGCGCTAGAAACTGGAGCCGCTGTATTAATTACGGGCGGATTTGATACGGAAGATCATGTGAAGAAATTAGCAGACGAATTAAAGCTGCCGATCATTTCAAGTAGCTACGATACATTTACGGTCGCAACGTTAATTAATCGTGCAATTTATGACCAACTTATTAAGAAAGAAATTGTACTCGTTGAAGATATTTTAACGCCAATTGAAGAAACGTTATATTTAAAGCCGAGTGATACAGTACAGCAATGGCATGCATATAACGAAGAGACAATGCACGGAAGATATCCAATTGTCGATGAAAGTAACAAAGTACTAGGAATCGTAACTTCAAAAGATATGATCGGAGTAGCGAAAGAAACACCAATTGATAAAGTAATGACAAAACACCCAATTACAGTGAACGGTAAAATGTCTGTCGCAGCTGCGGCACGTATGATGGTGTGGGAAGGAATTGAATTACTTCCTGTCGTTGAGGAAGGAAACAAACTGCAAGGTATTATTAGCCGTCAAGATGTACTTCAGGCACTGCAAATGATTCAACGTCAGCCACAAGTTGGAGAAACCATTGATGATATTGTAACGAATCAATTTATGACACCAAAAGAAGCGAAGAATGAGCATCTATATCAATTTTCGGTGACGCCGCAAATGACGAACTCAATCGGGACGTTATCGTACGGTGTATTTGCAACAATTGTGACAGAAGCGACAAATCGCGTCATTCGTGCGCAAAAGAAAAGTGATTTAATTGTTGAAAACTTAACGATTTATTTCGTAAAGCCGGTTCAAATTGATAATGTTGTATCTGTTCATCCGAAAGTATTAGAAATTGGACGTAAATTTGGTAAGGTCGATGTAGAGGTGCATCATGAAGGTAATGTTGTTGGAAAAGCATTACTTATGGTTCAGTTAATCGATAAATAAAAAGATGGAACAAATCGTTTTGATTTGTTCCATCTTTTTTTGTTGTTTTAAATTTGAAAGGCATGATTTTAGATGGGAGTTTTAGTGAAATATGTATGGGATGGAGTGGAAAAGTAATGTGAGAAAAGACGGAATAATAATTCAATTCAGTTGTATATTGTGTCATGATTATATTGTAATAAAATGGAATCGCGAGAGGTGGTATGCATTATGTCGTCAGCCGTACTCTTTTTTGGTAGTATCGCACTATTTTACTTTCTTGTAATGATACCGATTCAATATTTATATTTACAAGGTTTACATGAAAAAAAGGAAAAGACAGGATTATCTCAGCGAGAGCTATATGAAAAAATGTCTTTTGGAGAAGAACAATTACATTTTCACGTACAAGGGAACCCATTTAATATACCATCTGCGTTTGTTGCGTATATGATTTTGAAAGTTAAGGGACGTAAAAAAGCATCACAATATTGATGCTTTTTTACGTTGCTTCATAGACTTCAGCTTCTTTAACTGCTAATGGCAAGAAATGTTTGTATTGGCGAAACCCGTTAAATACACTTGCACTACCAAATAGAACGAATAAAACACCAACGATAATACGAGCGGTTGAAAGTTCTAAAAAGAATTGGTTTATCCCGAAAAATAAAACGAATGAACCGAGTGCCATTGCGGATTTTCCTGAGAGCCAACCTTTCTCCATTGGGCGGTTTGTACGAAAGTATTTTGTTTTGTAAAAGAGGTACAACATAAATGAGACGATAATACAGAAGACTAATACTGGCATAATGAACACTCCCATCGCTTTGTGAAAAATAATAGAAAAGAAAAAGAAATATCTAAACTTTCTAACTTTTATTATAAAGCAATTGTTCGCATGTATGAAATACTTTCCGTTATAATGGAGGATAAAGTGAAGAAGTTGATTAAAAAGGAGATTATACATATGCATGAGCAAATTTTAGGAGCAATTAAAGAGTTTGATACAATTATTATTCATCGCCACGTGCGTCCGGATCCAGATGCGTTAGGTTCACAGGGTGGTCTTGGTACAATTCTACAAGAATCGTTTCCAGAGAAAAATATTTATACGGTTGGGTATAATGAGCCGTCACTAGCATACTTACGAGTAATGGATGATATTGAAGATAGTGTATACGAAAATGCGCTTGTTATTGTTTGTGATACTGCGAATCAAGAACGTGTTGACGATCAACGCTATACAAAAGGGAAGATGTTAATTAAAATTGATCATCATCCAAATGAAGATCCGTATGGAGATATTACGTGGGTAGATACGACAGCGAGTTCTACAAGTGAAATGATTTATGAGTTTTATAACTATGGAAAAGATAAAGGATTAAAAATAACAAAAGAAGCAGCCCGCCTTATTTTAGCAGGAATTGTTGGAGATACAGGTCGTTTCTTATTCCCGAATACGACAGCAAAAACACTTCGTTACGTAAGTGAGCTTGTTGACATGGGTGTGAAATTCACAGATTTATACAATGAGATGTATAAGACAAAAGAAAAAATTGCTCGTTTAAACGGTTATATTTTACAAAACTTTACGATGGTAGAAGAAGGAGCAGCTTACATTAAATTAACGAAAGAAGTATTAGAAGAGTTTGATGTACTTCCTTCTGAAGCATCTGGTGTTGTTGGAGCGCTTGGCAATATTGATGGATTAAAGGCGTGGGTTCTATTTTTAGAGGAAGACGACGTAATTCGTGTTCGTCTTCGTTCAAAAGGACCAGTTATAAACAAATTAGCAATGCAATATAACGGCGGGGGGCATCCGATGGCTTCTGGTGCGAAGGCATCTTCTTGGGAAGAAGCGGATCGTCTTTTTGCTGATTTACGTGAGATTTGTAAATAAGAGACTATATGTTAGAACGAAAAGAAGGAGCGGCGCTAAAGCCCTCCTTCTTTATTTTTCTTTCTCTATAGTAATGCTAATTTCAAGCACTGTATCAAAAGATATTGTATCGACTTTAAAACGGTATAGCCGATCGTAATGTTTGTACGTTTTATTTTCGATTACCTTTTTAAGTAGGTCTTTATTTTTTGCGATACTTTGAATGTTTTTCGTTAAAAGATGTTGGAGGTCATTATGGATAGATGTAGTCATATTTTCGAGTGTGAGATTGTCTAAATCGTATTTTTCTCGATTGATAAGTTTTATTTTAATCTCTTGAATGGTTAAGAGCCGTTTATTTTCAGTGTTCAATTTTTCTTGATCTTCGAGAAGGACGTGGAGCTTTGCTTCTTGTTTTTCTATAATTTCTCTTTGTTCTGCTATTTTACTAGCTTGTTCTTCTTGAAAAACACCGTATATGTACAAAAAAATAAACCAGCTCAACACGCCTCCAACAGCAGCCCCAGCTAATACTAAGTACCATCTTTTTGCTGTATTGGCACTTGGTACTCTCATACATGTTCCTGCGTTAGCCATTTAATAATAATGAGACCTGTTTGCATACCACCAGTTGCGAAAAAAATAAGGAGAATTTGCTTTACGATATCTTTCATATCTCCGCCAAAGAAACTTCTTTCAAAGCTATAAAAGGTATCGAATGTTCCGCCGATTGCTGCAACGAGTGCCCAAATTCTTAAATTTTGGGCGAATTGATTAATGTAAGTTAGAGCTGGTTTTCCGATAAGAAACGCACCAAATCCACCAATTAATGAACCGCCAAGTATAACCCCAAAGGCAATAAAATAACTAATAATAAGCAGAGAGAAAAAAGTATGTTCTCTTACATCCATCGTCATTCCCCTTTCTTCTTCATATATATGGACAAAGTATAAGAAGTATGTTTTGATTTCCGCTTTCCTCATCACCTATAATAAAAGTAGTCAAATAGGTAAAGAGAGGGTACAACAGTGAAGTTTGTGCATTTACAATGTCAAACCGTTTTTAGTTTATTAAAAAGTGCTTGTAAAATTGATGAGCTTGTAGTCAGGGCGAAAGAACTCGGTTTTTCATCGCTGGCTATTACGGATGAAAATGTTATGTATGGCGTTATTCCGTTTTATAAAGCATGTAAGAAACATGGTATACAGCCCGTTATTGGATTAACCGCTTCTATTTTTAGTGAAGAAGAAGAAAGGTCTTATCCGCTTGTATTACTTGCTGAGAATGAAATAGGCTACCAAAATTTATTAAAGATTTCTAGCAGTATTATGACAAAGTCCAAAGAAGGTATTCCTAAGAAGTGGCTTGCGCATTATGCGAAAGGATTAATTGCAATTTCACCAGGTAAAGATGGCGAAATTGAGCAATTATTACTAGAAGACAATGAGAGTCAGGCTGAAGAAGTAGCTCGCACGTATCAAAATATGTTTGGCCATTTTTATATGAGTTTGCAGCATCATGCGATTCAAGATGAGTTGCTTTTACAAGAGAAACTACCTGAATTTATTAGTAGGGTTAATATTCCAGTCGTTGCAACAAACGATGTGCGCTATATCAATCAAAGTGACGCGCTTGTTCACGAATGTTTACTATCTGTTGAAAGTGGAACGAAAATGACTGATCTAGATAGGCCGAGGCTGAAAACAGATCAGTATTATTTAAAGTCATCGGATGAAATGGAAGCACTATTTTCCCATGCGCCGGAAGCAATCCAAAATACAATAAAAATTGCAGAGCGTTGCCAAGTAGAAATACCGTTCCATGTAAATCAACTTCCGAAGTTTCCTGTTCCGTCTAATGAAACGAGTGATATATACTTGCGTCGTGTTTGTGAAGAAGGTTTGCGGAAACGATATGGTGAACCGAAAGAAGTGCATATAAAGCGTTTGGATCATGAATTAAATGTTATTTCTCGTATGGGATTTAGTGATTATTTCCTCATCGTATGGGATTTTATGAAGTATGCACATGAAAATCATATTCTAACAGGACCAGGTCGTGGATCGGCAGCTGGTTCACTCGTTTCATACGTATTAGAAATTACAGATATTGATCCAATTGAATACGATCTATTATTTGAAAGGTTTTTAAATCCTGAACGTGTGACGCTTCCCGATATTGATATTGATTTTCCAGACGTAAGACGTGATGAGATGATTCGCTATGTGAAAGATAAATACGGTCAGCTCCGTGTTGCGCAAATTGTAACGTTTGGTACGCTTGCAGCAAAAGCGGCAATTAGAGACATTGCCCGCGTAATGGGGCTTCCGCCGCGAGATATTGATATATTTTCAAAACTTATTCCATCAAAGCTTGGTATAACGTTAAAAGATGCATATGAAGAATCACAATCACTTCGTGAGTTTATACAAGGGAATCTTCTGCATGAGCGTGTATTTGAAATCGCAAAACGTGTAGAAGGTTTACCACGTCATACGTCTATTCATGCGGCTGGTGTTATTATGAGTCAAGAACCGCTAACAGGAAGTGTAGCAATTCAAGAAGGACATAACGATGTTTATGTTACGCAATATCCAGCCGATGCGCTAGAAGAACTTGGTTTGCTTAAGATGGACTTTTTAGGATTACGTAATTTAACGTTACTTGAAAATATTATAAAATTTATCGCGAACAAAACAGGGAAAGAAATCGATATAAGAAACTTACCTCTTCAAGATGAAAAGACGTTCCAATTATTAGGGAGAGGGGATACAACAGGTGTATTCCAGCTTGAGTCGGGTGGTATGCGAAATGTACTTCGCGGGTTAAAACCGAATGAGTTTGAAGATATCGTAGCTGTTAACTCGTTATACAGACCAGGACCGATGGAACAGATACCGACTTTTATTGAATCGAAACATGGAAAAAGAAAAATTGAATATTTACATCCGGATTTAAAGCCAATTTTAGAAAGAACATACGGCGTCATTGTATACCAAGAACAAATTATGCAAATTGCATCGAAGTTAGCTGGTTTTTCGCTCGGAGAAGCAGATTTACTGCGCCGTGCGGTGAGTAAAAAAAATCGTGATATTTTAGATCAGGAACGTAAGCATTTCGTCCAAGGATGTTTGCGAAATGGTTATGATGAGACATCCGCAGAGAAAATTTATGATTTAATTGTAAGATTTGCGAATTACGGTTTTAACCGAAGTCACGCTGTAGCTTACAGTATGATCGGATATCAGCTTGCCTATTTGAAAGCGAATTATACGCTGGAATTTATGACGGCATTATTATCAAGCGCAATTGGAAATGAAGATAAGATTGTACAGTATATACGAGAAACGAAGCGGAAAGGTTTTCACGTTTTGCCACCGTCTCTTCAGAGGAGTGGCTACAACTTCCAAATAGAAGGGAATGCGATACGTTACAGTTTACTTTCGATCCGAAATATTGGAATGGCTACAGTGACGGCATTATTAGAAGAACGAGAGGAAAAAATGTTTGAAGATTTATTTGAATTTTGTCTTCGTATGCCGTCAAAGTTCGTAACGGAGCGTAATTTAGAAGCTTTCGTCTGGTCGGGATGTTTTGACGATTTTGGTGTTTCGAGAACGAATTTATGGAAAAGTATTAAAGGGGCGTTAGAGTACGCGAATCTCGCACGTGATTTAGGAGATGCTGTTCCAAAATCAAAATATGTACAAGGAGAAGAGTTATCTTTTATTGAACAGCTAAATAAAGAGAAGGAAGCGCTTGGCTTTTATTTATCAAGTTATCCGACAGCGCAATATGTGAAGTTAGCAAAAGAATTAGAAATTCCATCTCTCGCTCAGGCGATGCGACACAAGAAAAAAGTACAAAGAGCTATTGTGTATATAACAAGTGTGAGAGTGATTCGTACGAAAAAGTTTCAAAAGATGGCATTTATTACATTCTGTGATCAAAATGATGAAATGGAAGCGGTCCTCTTCCCGGAAACGTATATACATTTCTCGGATAAGTTGCAAGAAGGAGCAATTGTTTTAGTTGACGGTACGATTGAGCTAAGAAATCATAAGCTGCAATGGATTGTAAATGGACTATATCCGCTAGAGGAAATGGATGTTTATGAAGAAAAGAAAGACGCATCTGTTTACGTGAAATTGCCGTCTCAGTATGAGAAAAAGCTTTTAAATCAGGTTACGAAAATATTGTTCGACTATTCAGGTTTTGCGAAAGTACTAATTTATTATGAAAAGGAACATAAAATGGTACAATTATCTCGGAGTTTATCGATTCATCCAAGTGAAGAATGTTTAGGAGCACTTCGTGAAATTGTCGGGGAAGAAAATGTAGTTGTGAAAATATAATGGACAATTTCCCTACACTTCGATTATTATAGTAGTAGTGTTCGTGGTCAGACCACTTGGAGAAATTGATATCAGCAAGAATAATTTGAGGAGAGTGGATAGTTTGTCAACACTTCGTGAAGAAGCACTTCACATGCATAAAGTGCATCAAGGAAAATTAGAAACTGTATCAAAAGTAAAAGTAGAAAATGCAAAAGATTTAAGTCTTGCATATTCTCCAGGGGTTGCAGAACCTTGTAAAGAAATTTATGACGATAAAAGTAAGGTATATGAATATACGATGAAGGGAAATATGGTAGCAGTTGTGACAGATGGAACAGCTGTACTTGGTCTTGGTAACATTGGACCTGAAGCATCTCTTCCAGTAATGGAAGGTAAAGCTGTATTATTCAAGAGCTTTGCTGGTGTAGATGCATTCCCAATTGCCTTAAATACAAACGATGTAGATAAAATTGTTGAAACTGTAAAATTAATGGAGCCAACTTTTGGCGGCGTTAACTTAGAAGATATCGCAGCACCAAACTGCTTCATTATTGAAGAGCGTTTGAAAAAAGAAACAAATATTCCTATCTTCCATGATGATCAACACGGAACAGCTATTGTAACAGTAGCAGGTCTTGTAAATGCACTGAAATTAGTTGGAAAGAAAATGTCTGACATTAAAGTTGTCGCAAATGGCGCAGGTGCAGCAGGTATTGCAATTATTAAACTTTTATATCGCTATGGTGTACGCGACATTATTATGTGTGACCGTAAAGGCGCAATCTATGATGGTCGTCCTACAGGTATGAATCCGGTGAAGGATGAAGTTGCAAAATATACAAATAAGAATCGTATAGAAGGTTCTTTAGCTGATGTTGTACAAGGTGCGGACGTATTCATTGGTGTATCTGCAGAAGGTGCATTAACAGAAGAGATGGTTCGTACAATGAATGACGATGCGATTATTTTTGCAATGGCGAATCCAGTTCCAGAAATTATGCCAGAATTGGCAAAAGCAGCGGGCGCAGCTGTTGTTGGAACAGGTCGTTCTGACTTCCCGAACCAAGTAAATAATGTACTGGCGTTCCCTGGTATTTTCCGCGGTGCACTTGACGTACATGCGACACAAATTAACGAAGAAATGAAGATGGCAGCTGTACAGGCTATTGCTGAGCTTGTAGCAGAAGATGAGTTAAATGCAGACTATATCATTCCGGCACCATTTGACGCGCGTGTAGCGCCTCAAGTAGCGGCTTACGTTGCAAAAGCAGCAATGGAGACAGGAGTAGCTCGCCGTCAAGTAGATCCAAATGAGATCGCTGAAAAAACAAAACAATTAGCGCTGATTGGTAAAGAATAAGCGAGGAATTTCCATTGACATCATCAAATACAAAAGTATATCTCGAAATTGTAAAAAAAATCCGTTCCATTATGGAAGAGGATGGTTTGGTGGCGGGGGATCGTTTGCCGTCTGAGCGTGAGTTAAGTTCACGCTTAAACGTAGGACGTTCCTCTGTAAGAGAAGCATTGCGTGCTTTAGAACTGGTAGGATTGATTGAAACGAGACGTGGTGAAGGGACGTTTATTCGAAACTTTTATGATAACGGTCTTGTACAATTAATTGCCCCGTTCTTATTGCAAGATGAGAAAACAATTCGTGATTTATTACAAACGAAACGATTACTTGAGAAAGATATGATTCGAATTGTATGTAATTTACCGAAAGAAACGTTTTCTAAAGTACTAAGTAGATTACACCAAGTACTTGAAGGAAATGAAAGCTCAGTCCCAACGCTTCATCAAACGTTCTTTAAAACACTTATTGAACAAGTCGATAATTATTTACTATATCGCATTTGGATGATCGTAAATGATTACGTAGCAACTCTTTCTTGTAAAGTTTCAAGAGATTCTATCGATATGTATAGAAAGCTTTATGCTACTTTGGAAGAAAAACAAGAAAATGATGCACTAAAAATTTACGATGAATTAGTAGAGAATATACAGTTTCACTCGTAATGTATAAAATTTGTCGAAATGACCATGACACGTTATGACAAACATTCTACCGCTTAGCGGTTAAAGTTAAACGTAAAGAGTGAGGTTATTAGACAGATTGAGAAGATAAGGCTAACATCAAACTTTGGTGTTAGCCCCATTTTCTTCTTACGCTAACCTTAGCTCTCAACGAAGGGGGTCAAATTGTGCTAAGAGATTTATTCGTGAAAAAGAAAAAGTACGCTGCAATACCTTCAGAACAAGTACGAAAAGATGTACCAGATGGCGTTATGACAAAATGTCCGGAATGTAAAAAAATCATGTATACGAAAGAACTTCTAAAAAATTTAAAAGTATGTGTGAATTGTGGATATCATCATCCTATGAATGCATGGGAACGTCTTGATAGTATATTGGACGAAGGGTCATTCCGTGAGTATGACAAAGAAATGGTTTCATTAAATCCACTCGAGTTTCCAGGTTATGAAGAGAAACTAGAGAGCGATCGTAAGAAGACTGAATTGAACGAAGCGGTTGTAACTGGTGAAGGAACAATTGATGACATGCTTGTTGTTGTTGCAGTAATGGATTCTCGTTTTCGAATGGGGAGCATGGGCTCTGTAGTAGGAGAAAAAATCGCCCGTGCGGTTGAAAAGGCGTACGACTTACAAGTTCCATTTATTATCTTTACTGCTTCGGGTGGTGCCCGTATGCAAGAAGGTATATTAAGTTTAATGCAAATGGCAAAAACAAGCGTAGCTTTGAAAAAGCATAGTAATGCAGGAGGATTATTTATTTCTGTTATGACTCACCCAACGACGGGCGGGGTTTCAGCGAGTTTCGCTTCACTTGGTGATTATAATCTTGCAGAACCAGGTGCACTTATCGGATTTGCTGGTAGACGTGTAATTGAACAAACGGTGCGTGAGAAACTACCAGAAGATTTCCAAACGGCAGAATTCTTACTAGATCATGGTCAATTAGATGCGGTGGTGCATCGTGATGATATGAGAGAATCACTTCGCAAGATTTTAGAAGTTCATCAAGGAGGGGAAATGGCTGTATGGCAGAGCTAGAATTTGAAAAACCAGTTGTTGAGCTAAGAAATAAGATTCGTGAACTGAAAGACTATACGAAAAACAGCCAGATGGACTTCAGCGAGGAGATTCGTATTTTGGAAGAAAAGCTAGAAAATTTAGAGGAAGATATATACGGCAATCTGAAAGTATGGGACCGTGTTCAAATTGCTCGTCATGCAGAACGACCGACAACGCTCGATTATATTGAGCACTTATTTACTGATTTTTTCGAATGTCATGGAGATCGTCTATTTGGCGATGATGCAGCGATTGTCGGCGGCATTGCGAAATATAAAGGGATGCCTGTAACTGTAATTGGGCATCAGCGCGGAAAAGATACGAAAGAAAATATTCGCCGTAACTTTGGAATGCCTCATCCAGAAGGATATCGAAAAGCATTACGTTTAATGAAGCAGGCGGAAAAGTTTAATCGTCCTATTATTTGTTTTATTGATACGAAAGGAGCTTATCCTGGTAAAGCTGCTGAAGAACGTGGTCAAAGTGAAGCTATCGCCCGCAATTTATTTGAAATGGCAGGTTTAACGGTACCTGTTATTTGTATCGTTATCGGCGAAGGTGGTAGTGGTGGTGCGCTAGGCCTTGGAGTTGGAGATTACATTCATATGCTAGAAAATTCCACTTATTCTGTTATTACACCAGAGGGTGCAGCGGCAATTCTTTGGAAAGATGCAGGAAAAGCAAAGGAAGCTGCAGAGGCAATGAAAATTACAGCAGCAGATTTGAAAGAATTAGGTGTAATTGACGAAATTATTCCAGAAGCAAGAGGCGGAGCTCACCGTAATATTTTGAAACAGTCAGAAAATATAGACTTAATGATTCGAAAAACTTTTGAACAATTAAACGGAATTTCGAAAGATGAATTAATCGAAAAACGTTATGAAAAATATATGAAAATTGGGCAAGTTTCGTTTTCAAACGCTTCCATTTGGATAAAATAAGAAAAGCGTGCGTTCCACTTCGCGAATGCACGTTTTTATTATGAAAAGACACATCTTCTCCATTGTATTTTTATATTTTTTCGTGTTATTTTATTATAAGGCAAATAATCTTTATGAGGTGAGTACAAATGAAACGTATTGGTGTATTAACAAGTGGTGGAGATTCACCTGGTATGAATGCTGCCATTCGTGCAGTTGTTCGTAAAGCGATTTTCCATGATATTGAAGTATATGGTATTTACCATGGATACGCTGGATTAATTTCTGGTCACATTGAAAAATTAGAACTTGGTTCTGTTGGCGATATTATCCACCGCGGTGGTACAAAATTATATACAGCAAGATGTCCTGAGTTTAAAGATCCAGAAGTACGACTAAAAGGTATCGAGCAATTAAAGAAACACGGTATCGAAGGACTTGTTGTTATTGGTGGAGATGGTTCTTACCAAGGCGCTAAAAAATTAACTGAACAAGGATTCCCATGTGTTGGTGTACCAGGTACAATCGACAATGATATCCCTGGAACAGACTTCACAATTGGTTTCGATACAGCTTTAAACACTGTTATTGATGCAATTGATAAAATTCGTGACACAGCTACATCTCATGAACGTACATATGTTATCGAAGTAATGGGACGTCACGCTGGTGATATCGCATTATGGGCTGGTTTAGCTGATGGTGCGGAAACGATCTTAATTCCAGAAGAAGAGTATGACATGGATGATGTTATCGCTCGTCTGAAGCGTGGTAGTGAACGTGGTAAAAAACACAGTATTATCGTTGTAGCTGAAGGTGTTGGAAGTGCAATTGACATCGGTAAGCACATTGAAGAAGCAACAAACTTTGATACTCGTGTAACTGTATTAGGTCACGTACAACGTGGTGGATCACCAAGTGCACAAGACCGTGTATTAGCAAGTCGTCTTGGCGCAAGAGCAGTTGAATTATTAATTGCTGGTAAAGGCGGACGTTGTGTAGGTATTCAAGATAACAAACTTGTTGATCATGACATTATCGAAGCGTTAGCTCAAAAGCATACAATCGATAAAGACATGTATCAATTATCTAAAGAATTATCCATCTAATCGGCGTAATGTCAGATATTTGGGAACGGTTTCATAATTTTCGGAGGTGCAATATGCGTAAAACTAAAATTGTATGTACTATAGGTCCTGCTAGTGAAAGTATTGAAAAATTAGAGCAATTAATCGAAGCAGGTATGAACGTTGCTCGTTTAAACTTCTCTCATGGTAGCCATGAAGAGCACGGAGCTCGTATTAAAAACATTCGTGAAGCTTCAAAGAAAACTGGTAAAACAGTTGGTATCTTACTTGATACAAAAGGTCCAGAAATCCGTACTCACGACTTCGTAGACGGACAAGCTGAGCTTGTAACAGGTGCAGAAGTAGTTCTTTCTACTGAGCAAGTATTAGGTACTGCAGAGAAGTTCTCTGTATCTTATGCTGGTCTTTATGACGATGTAGACCCAGGTTCTCGTATTCTAATCGATGACGGTCTTATCGAACTAGAAGTAATCGAAAAAGCTGATGGAAACATCCGTACAAAAGTTCTTAACAGCGGAACTGTAAAAAATAAAAAAGGTGTTAACGTACCAAACGTAAGCATTAAGCTTCCTGGTATCACTGAAAAAGACGTAAAAGATATCATCTTCGGTATCGAGCAAAAAGTTGATTTCATTGCAGCTTCATTCGTACGTAAAGCGTCTGACGTATTAGAAATCCGTGAATTATTAGAAGAGCATAACGCTCAATACATCCAAATCGTACCAAAAATCGAAAACCAAGAAGGTATCGACAACATCGATTCAATCTTAGAAGTTTCTGACGGTTTAATGGTAGCTCGTGGTGACATGGGTGTAGAAATTCCACCAGAAGAAGTACCGTTAGTACAAAAACGTCTAATTAAAAAATGTAACGTGTTAGGTAAACCAGTTATTACTGCAACACAAATGTTAGATTCTATGCAACGTAACCCACGTCCAACTCGTGCGGAAGCAAGTGACGTAGCTAACGCAATCTTCGATGGTACAGATGCAATCATGCTTTCAGGTGAAACAGCTGCTGGACAATACCCAGTAGAAGCAGTAACAATGATGGCTAACATTGCGGTACGTGTTGAAAAATCATTACAATATGAAGATATGTTCAAAAAACGTATTAAAGAGTTCACTCCAACAATTACAGATGCAATTAGCCAATCTGTTGCACATACAGCACTTGCTCTTGATGTAGCTGCAATCGTAGCTCCAACAGAAAGTGGATATACTGCGAAAATGATCTCTAAATACCGTCCAAAATCTCCAATCGTAGCTGTAACATCTGACGAGCAAGTAGGACGTCGTCTTGCACTTGTTTGGGGTGTACAAGCATTTATGGCTGAGAAGCGCGCAGCTTCAACTGACGAAATGTTAGATACAGCAATTCAAACAGGTATGGATGCAGGTCTAATCGGACTTGGAGATACTGTAGTGATTACTGCTGGTGTTCCAGTTGCTGAAACTGGTACAACAAACTTAATGAAAATCCACGTTGTTGGTGAAGAAATTGCTAAAGGACAAGGAATCGGTCGTAAAGCTGCAAAAGGTAAAGTAGTTGTAGCAAAAACAGCTGCTGAAGCTGTAGCGAACGTAAACGAAGGTGATATCCTTGTTACAACAAGCACTGATAAAGATATGATTCCTGCAATCGAAAAAGCTGCAGCTTTAGTTGTAGAAGAAGGTGGCTTAACAAGCCATGCAGCTGTTGTAGGTGTATCAATCGGTATTCCTGTTATCGTTGGTGTAAACGGCGTAACAGCAACTTTAAAAAATGGCCAAGAAGTAACAGTTGATGCAGCACGCGGAATTGTTTATAATGGACATGCGGAAGTGCTATAAGTAATACGGAGAGAAGGATCGGAGTCCTTCTCTTTTTTTTACACAAAAACGAGATAAAATTAGCTTGAAGCGCCTAGAATTGCTTTTAAAAGCTGTTTGTTATGGGTTTTAATATGAAAGGGTATCTATATTTCATATGATGTATATAGGCATTGTGAGGGCGTTAAAAGTGAGATGTGAGAGAGGTGTAGAACTATGAAGTGGTTACTATTCTTGTTTATTTTAATACCGGCGATTGAGATTACGGTCTTAATTGGATCAAGTCATGTAATAGGTTTATGGTCTACGTTCGCTATGATTGTATTTACAGGTGTTGTAGGTGTGTATTTGGCGAAAAGACAAGGGTTTAAAGTGCTTGGAGAGATTCAATCTAAGTTGAATAGAGGGGAAATGCCAGGTGAGGCGGTACTAGATGGTATTTTTGTATTTGTAGGAGGTATTCTCTTAGTGCTTCCTGGGTATGTGACAGATATGCTAGGGTTTATCTGCGTGATCCCTATTACGAGAGCTTTATTGAAGCCGCTTGTTATGAAGTGGATGGAATGGAAATTTAGAAAGAATTCTACTATTATTATTCAGAAATAGCACTTAGATTGTAGAAATCTAAGTGCTATTTTTTTGTCTTGTAAAAGGAGAGGAACTTGCTGATTGAAGCTTTGTTTTACCGCGCTATTTGTGGGGGGGATTTCTATCTCAAAGCTGGGCTGCTCGTAAGTGTCTGATGTGGGGCGAATGATGAGTGGGGATGAACAAAACGTTCGCTTATTATATTTGCTATATAATTTTCGTTTGAACTCTTGTGTGTACTTCGATTAAACTTGTGATTTTTTAGTGCTATTAATTTAGATGAATAAGATGGAGGGAAACACTGCTAAATTAAAGTTTTGCTTTCTTATATAGAGGAACGATTGGTGTAAAAAATTCATATAAAAAGGCGGAGATTGTTAGTTGAAGTCGTATTTTATGCTATTTTGTATATTTATTCATTTACATAAAAAGTAATAAATGTAAATGATAATTATAAAATAAATAGAATAAATATGTAAAAACACCACGGAATATGCGTTTTTCATGCAAAAAAACAAGAGAATTATCTTTTTTGAGTGCAATTCTCTTGTTTTATGTAATAAGTATGAAAAATAAGTACAAGGAATAATCAGTGGGAATTTCCCACTGATTACAGGTAAGTTTTTTGTTGTGTATGAATTAGAAACTATTATTTTGAAGGTGAACCTTTAATATATTTCCACAAGTCATGGAAGACATTAGCTTTGTGTAATGTATTAAGTAGTACTAAGGTGACTGGGCCGATGATTAATCCTAAAAAGCCAAAAAGTTTAAAGCCGACAAATAGAGCGACGAGTGTTGCTAATGGATCGAGACCGATGTTAGATGAAAGTACTTTCGGCTCCATAATTTGTCTTTGGACAATCACGACGATGTATAAAATGAGAAGACCAATGGCGAATGCGGTATCGCCAGTGAAAAATACGTATATAACCCATGGAACAAAGACTGCGCCTGTTCCTAAATATGGTAGTAAATCTACAACCCCTGTAATAATCGCGATAGTAATGGCGTATGGTACGCGTAATATTAAAAGCCCGATTAGTACAATGACAGTTGTCATAGATACGAGTGTAAGTTGTGCTTTCACAAAACCAAACAAAGCTTTTCTTAAGTCGACAAAAATAGTTTTTCCATAGCCATGTACACGATTCGGTAGCAATTTTCTTGCTTTCTGAGCAAGACGGTGCCAATCGTAACTAATGAAGAAAGTGGCTAATAAAATGAATACAAGGACAGTTAAAGTTGTTGGCAGTGCACTAATGAAATTCGTTAACCCGCTTATAATGGCGGTTAAAAGTTCTTTCATTTGTGTTGTCGCTTCTGTTCCTAAGTTTTGAATGTTTTGTGTAATTGTATAGCGCTGTGGTTCTCCAAGATGATTAAATTTAGAGATTAAATCATCGTAGAGAGGCATAATATGATTAAGTGCAAATTGCTGAGCGAATGTAACGATATCTGGAAACTTTACTGTAACAAGTTGTAGTAAGTATGTTGTGGCAGATATTGCTTCAGTCACAAGATATGTAACAAGTCCAACGATAGCTCCAAATACGAGAATTAAGCTAACGAGTACTGCTAGTGCGCGAGGAAATTGTAGTTTTTGATTAAGGAAATTGACGACAGGATTAATCAAATAAGCAAATGCAAAAGCGATAATAAAAGGATAGATAAGCCCTGACATGTATAGTAATACATAGAACCCAGCTACCGTTGCTACAATGACAAATATGAGTCGCAATATCATATATAGTAAGTTTCGGTTCAAAGATGTATACCTCCCATTCCAATTTGGATTATCCTAATTCGTTCAACTTATAACGAGTGTGCCCCACTGATTAAAGTTTCACTTTATGTTATAGTGGAATGATGGATTTTTCCTGCTTTTTCAGTATGTGAGTGACTGTGAAAGCTTGGTGTTGATGCTTCTACTATATGGTAAAAACTTCATTTTCTCTTCTTTTTATTTTACCTGTTTCTAATTAGAAAAGAAAGAAGAGACGCCTGTTTTTTAAAATGTATACACGCTTAAATTTTTATGGTGAAAGTCTCAATTTATCATTTTAAAATACATAAAAAATGAAGTGATTCATGTTGAATAGGCATCGATATATCATGTATAACGATAGGTTTAAAGGTATTTTTGTTTGGAAATGAGTTCATTATTTTCAGAAAGGAAGTGCAAACATGATTAGTCAGTCAACGTTATTTTTATTCATACTACTTATTATAGGACTTATTGCGAAAAACCAATCGCTTACTGTGGCTATTGGTGTGTTATTTTTATTGAAGTTTACGTTTTTAGGAGATAAGGTCTTTCCTTATTTACAAACGAAAGGAATTAACCTAGGTGTAACGGTCATTACAATAGCGGTGCTCGTACCGATTGCGACGGGGGAAATAGGTTTTAAACAACTTGGAGAAGCGGCAAAATCTTATTATGCGTGGATTGCTTTAGCTTCAGGTGTAGCGGTCGCTTTGTTAGCGAAAGGCGGCGTACAATTGTTGACAACGGATCCCCACATTACAACTGCGCTTGTTTTTGGGACAATTATAGCGGTTGCGCTATTTAATGGGGTTGCTGTTGGTCCGTTAATTGGGGCTGGAATTGCCTATGCGGTTATGAGTATTATACAAATGTTTAAATAAGGAATTTTATAGTAATATAAAATTTTTGAATTCTTTCTGTTCACAAAAGTCAGATAATTGTTTATAATAGGATTAGAAACTTTGAAAAGTTACATAACAGCAGAGACTTTACACCAGATAAAATAAAAACAACATAAAACAATTTTATAATGATATTGTTTTATGTTGTTTTTATCATAAAACTCTTCGGAATGTATTTTCCTCACTAACTTGTTGTTTTGAGCGTGAGGATTCGGGGAGACATTCACGCTCATGCTTTCCATGTAAACAATGGACAATAAGAGGGGAACATCGCAACAAATTTGCATGATCGTGCATTTTGCTTGCCTAAAGAGTGAACGGGCGTTCATAATTCATAAGGGGAGCAAATAGATATAAGGAGCAAGGTTGGGAGAATTTTCAGGAAAAGGAGAGAATGTCATGACTGTTATTCGAGGTTTAGAAGGGGTAGTAGCAACAACATCATCTGTGAGCTCTATTATTGATGATACATTAACTTATGTTGGGTATAATATTGATGATTTAGCTGAGAATGCTACGTTTGAAGAAGTAGTGTACTTATTATGGCACCGCAAGCTTCCTAATGAAAAAGAACTAGCGGAATTTAATGAAATTGTATCAGAATACTATAAAGTTCCAGGTGAGATTTTAACATATTTGAAACAAGTAGATTTAAAAATTGCACATCCGATGTCGGTTTTACGAACTGCAATTTCCATGCTATCATTATACGATGAGAGCGCTGAAATTATGGACGAAAAGTCCAATTATTTGAAAGCGGTTAAATTACAGGCGCAAGTGGGAACTTTAGTTGCTGCTTACGCGAGAATCCGTAAAGGTTTAGATATTGTTGAGCCAAGAAAGGATTTATCATTAGCTGCAAACTTCTTGTACATGTTAAATGATCGCGAGCCAAATGAAGTTGAAATTGAAGCTTTTGATAAGGCGCTTGTACTTCATGCAGATCATGAGTTAAACGCTTCTACATTTACTGCACGTGTTTGCGTAGCTACACTTTCAGATGTATATTCTGGTATTACAGCAGCAATCGGTGCATTAAAAGGTCCTCTTCACGGTGGGGCAAATGAAAATGTAATGAAGATGTTAACTGAGATTGGTGAAGAAGAAAATGTAGAGTCATATATTCATAATGCTCTTCAAAATAAAGTGAAAATCATGGGCTTTGGCCACCGTGTGTATGAGCAGGGTGATCCACGTGCAAAACACTTACGTGAAATGTCTAAGAGATTATGCGTGCTTTTAGGAGAAGAGAAATGGTATAATATGTCTATCAAAATTGAAGACATTGTAACAAAAGAAAAAGGTCTTCCACCAAATGTTGATTTCTATTCAGCTTCTGTATACCATTGTTTAGGAATTGACCATGACTTATTTACACCTATTTTTGCAATTAGCCGTATGTCAGGCTGGTTAGCTCATATTCTAGAACAATATGAAAATAACCGTTTAATTCGTCCGCGTGCTGATTATAATGGACCAACGCATCAAGTGTATGTTCCAATTGCACAACGATAAGCGAATAACACTATTTTGATAGTGAAAATACGCTTTCAAAAGTCTGATTTTTTCGGAAAGATGTAATGATTAGAATATTTTAATTTGACTAACGGTTTGAACTGAGGGGTTATTCCCTCAGTTTCATACATATGAAATTTCAAACATGGGGGTTATCACATTGACGACAGGTGAAAAAATTACTGTAACTAATGGTGTTATGAATGTACCAAACAATCCGATTATTCCATTTATCGAGGGAGATGGAATTGGTCCTGATATTTGGGCAGCTGCATCTCGCGTACTAGAAGCAGCAGTTGAAAAAGCTTATGATGGTGAGAAGAAAATCGTTTGGAAAGAAGTGCTTGCAGGGGAAAAAGCATTCAACCAAACAGGCGAGTGGTTACCAGAAGAAACTTTAAACTTAATTCGTGAATATTTAATCGCGATTAAAGGTCCACTTACAACTCCAGTTGGCGGTGGTATTCGTTCTCTAAACGTAGCACTTCGTCAAGAATTAGATTTATATGTATGTCTACGTCCAGTTCGTTATTTTGAAGGTGTTCCTTCACCTGTAAAACGTCCGGAAGATACTGATATGGTTATTTTCCGTGAAAATACAGAAGACATTTATGCTGGAATTGAATATGCGCAAGGATCTCCAGAAGCAGAAAAAGTTCTTGCTTTCTTAAAAGAAGCAATGGGTGTTAATAAAATCCGCTTCCCAGAAACATCTGGTATTGGTATTAAGCCAATTTCAGAAGAAGGGACAAAGCGTCTTGTTCGTGCTGCAATTCAATATGCAATTAACGAAAAACGCTCTTCTGTTACATTAGTTCATAAAGGAAACATTATGAAATTTACAGAAGGTGCTTTCAAAAACTGGGGTTACGAAGTAGCGGAACAAGAATTCGGCGACAAAGTATTTACTTGGGCTGAATACGATCGTATCGTTGAAAAAGATGGTAAAGATGCAGCGAATAAAGCGATGGCAGACGCTGAAGTGGCTGGAAAAATCATCGTAAAAGATTCTATTGCAGACATCTTCTTACAACAAATTTTAACTCGTCCACGTGAGTTCGATGTTGTTGCAACAATGAACTTAAATGGTGACTATATCTCTGATGCACTTGCTGCGCAAGTAGGTGGAATTGGTATTGCACCTGGTGCAAACATTAACTATGTGACTGGACATGCTATCTTTGAAGCTACACACGGTACAGCTCCAAAATATGCAGGTTTAGATAAAGTAAATCCATCTTCTGTTCTGCTTTCAGGTGTATTATTATTAGAACACTTAGGATGGAACGAAGCTGCGAAATTAGTAACTGCTTCTGTTGAGAAAACAATTGCTTCAAAAGTAGTAACTTATGATTTCGCACGCTTAATGGAAGGTGCAACAGAAGTGAAATGTTCTGAGTTCGCTAATGAACTTATTAAAAACATGGATGTAGCGATAATCAAAAACGCATAATTAAAGCGGGGGGTAAATTATGACAATCAAACGCAAGAAGGTTTCAGTCATCGGTGCAGGATTTACAGGAGCAACAACGGCATTCTTATTAGCACAAAAAGAACTTGCAGATGTTGTATTAGTGGACATTCCACAACTGGAAAATCCAACAAAAGGGAAAGCGTTAGATATGTTAGAAGCGAGCCCAGTACAAGGTTTTGATGCTAACATTATTGGAACATCTGATTACGCAGATACTGCTGATTCTGACGTTGTCGTTATTACAGCAGGTATTGCACGTAAGCCTGGTATGAGCCGTGATGACTTAGTAGCAACAAACTCTAAAATTATGAAAAGTATTACGCGCGACATTGCAAAACATTCACCAAATGCAATTATTGTTGTGTTAACAAATCCAGTTGATGCAATGACATATTCTGTATTTAAAGAAGCAGGATTCCCGAAAGAGCGTGTAATCGGCCAATCGGGTGTATTAGATACAGCTCGTTTCCGTACATTCATCGCACAAGAATTAAATCTTTCTGTAAAAGACATTACAGGATTTGTTCTTGGCGGACACGGTGACGACATGGTACCTCTTGTGCGTTATTCTTATGCAGGCGGTATTCCGTTAGAAACGTTAATTCCGAAAGAGCGTTTAGAAGCAATCGTAGAACGTACACGTAAAGGTGGCGGTGAGATTGTAGGCTTATTAGGAAACGGTAGTGCATATTACGCACCAGCAGCTTCTTTAGTTGAAATGACAGAAGCAATCTTAAAAGATCAACGCCGTATATTACCAGCTATTGCGTACCTTGAAGGTGAGTATGGTTATAGTGACCTTTACTTAGGGGTACCAGTAATTCTAGGTGGTAACGGAATTGAAAAAATTATTGAATTAGAACTTCTTGCAGATGAAAAAGAAGCGTTAGATCGCTCTGTAGAATCTGTACGTAATGTAATGAAAGTTCTTGTTTAATAATTGAATAGTAGTGAAAAAGATTCGGGATTCCGAATCTTTTTCTACTATTTACCGAATTGTTTTTTTGAAATAATATGAAAACGCTATCATTTGTAATATCCTATAATGAAACTGTAGATTTATACTATACATTGCCCTCATCATAGTAAATTTCGGATAAGGTATCGCTTTTAGTAGGATAATAAGGTGAAAAAATCGGAGGGGGTTGTAACATGTTAAAGAAAAAAGTTCAAATTGGTCGTAAAATGGATGAAATTACAGTAGGAGAGAAATTATCTATCACTGAAAAAATTGAGGATAAAGATTTGTTATTGTACTTAGGGTTAACGAATGATGCCAATCCATTATATATTCAGCATGATTACGCATCCCAAACTCCGTATGAAAAGCCGATTGTACCAAGCATTATGCTAACGGGAATGATTACAACGGCGGTTACGAAATATTTACCGGGTCCAGGAAGTCATATTACGAGAAAGGACCTTACATTCGTGAAACATGTTCACCATTATGAAACGTTACAAATCCACTTTGAAGTTGTGGCTGTTTCTGAGGAGGAACATACAATTGATATGCTTGTATCTGCTCATGATGAAAAAGGAGAAACTGTTGTGAAAGGTTCATTAACAGTAACGCCACCTTTTAAATCAGTTTCTATTATGGAAAAAGCATTAGATAATTTTTAAAAAGATGAAAATATGAATAGCGCTAGCATACCTTTAATAAGGATGCTAGCGCTATTTTTAGTTGAAGAACCCTTCAGCAAATTCTGAGCACCCCGTTTTAATCGTATCCCAGCTCGGAGCGTTAAAAGCAAGGATACATGTGACTGCTAAAGATAGAATGGATAGTATTAGTCGCATAATAGACCTCCGTATATTATTAATTTATATATTAAGATTAATGATATTATTATCGGTAATTGAAGTCAATTAAAGGAGTGGTTTTTTAGGTAAGGTGGAAAAGAGAAGACGTGATCTTTGAAACGGTAAGAGAAGCTGAAGTGTGGGCCAGATGGGGTAGCAAATGAAATGTATGGAAGAGTATTTGATGGATATGAAACACCAGATTATAAAATAGCGTATGCTCTTTCGTTTTTCCTAGCACAAAATTAAGATTTTATAGTTCATACGGAAGTGAGCTTTAAAGAAGAGAGAGCAATCTATAAAGTTTGGCAAAATCCTGTGTAGTTGCAGGTGAATTGTAATTACTTCTATTTTCTCAATTCTACACAAACGCTCTCCATGAATAGACAATTATATTGAGAGGGACCTTGTTTTCTAGTATGATGAGAATAACGGGGAAAATACTAGGATGAAGAAGGTTTCAAGTCTATAACTTGGAGGAAAAGAATGAACAATCGTATTTTAGTAGTTGATGATGAGGAATTTATCTTAACTTTAATCGAATTTAATTTACAACAAGCTGGGTTTGAAGTTATAACAGCGATGGATGGAGAAATGGCGCTTCAAAAAGCGACAACAGAACGCCCAGATTTAATTATATTAGATTTAATGCTTCCGAAAATGGATGGTATGGAAGTGTGTAAAGAATTACGATTGCAGCGCGTTATGACGCCGATTTTAATGTTAACGGCAAAAGATGATGAGTTTGATAAGGTGCTAGGCCTTGAACTTGGGGCGGATGATTATATGACAAAGCCATTTAGTCCAAGAGAAGTTGTTGCTCGTGTGAAGGCGATTTTGCGTCGTACGAAATTACAACAAGAAGAACAAGTTGCAGAAGCGCCAGATGAAGATAGCATCACAATTGCAGAACTTAAAATTTTACCGGAATTTTATGAGGCTTATTTCCAAGGAAGAAAGCTTGAATTAACACCAAAAGAATTTGAACTACTTGTGTATCTTGCGAAAAATAAAAGTCGCGTGTTGACACGTGATCAATTACTAAGTGCTGTATGGAATTACGATTTTGCTGGTGATACACGAATTGTTGATGTTCATATTAGCCATTTGCGCGATAAAATTGAACAAAATACGAAAAAACCGACGTACATTAAAACGATACGTGGTTTAGGATATAAATTAGAGGAGCCAAAAGGGAATGAATAAATTTCGTTCCAGGCTTCTTTTTACATTTGTTTCTCTTATTGTATTTATTTTAGTTGGACTAGGTTTATTACTAGAAACTGTGTTTGAAAACTACTATATAGATCATGCTAAAGAGAGAATGGTAAAAGAGACAGAGTATGTTGCGACGTTAGCAGAAGAGCAAGGTTTTGATAATGTCTTAAAAAACCCATACATATTTGAAAAGTTAGAAGAAAAAATACCAGCTTCTATCGTATTTTTGGATGAAAAAAAGAAAGTTCAATATAGAAAAGGACAAGAATTGGCATTTAGTCCAGAGACGATTAAAGAACTTTCTTCGGAAGTGGCAAAACAACGAAGTAAAGTGATTACGAAAGAAACGGATCGAAAGAATGAATTTTATCATGCGGTGTTCGTTCAAGATGTAGAAGGAAAACAAGGATACATTTTGGTGAAAAGTATAATTGATCCTTTAAGAGACGTACATCAAAAAACGTGGGGATTATTAATTATCGGATTTGTCATTGCTTGTCTCGTAGTTGTATTTTTAGGTATGAAAATTACAGGGCAATATATTAGGCCAATTGAATCGGTTACGAAAGTTGCAATTGAATTGGCAAAGGGCAATTATAAAGCACGTGCATACGAAAGTCATTCGGATGAAACTGGAATGCTGAGTAAAGCGATTAATATTTTAGCTCGAAATTTACAAGAGATGACACTTGAACAAGAAATGCAGCAAGATCGTCTGCATACGTTAATTGAAAATATGGGAAGCGGAATGATTTTAATTGATAGCCGAGGATATATAAACCTTGTAAACCGCTCTTATAAGGAAACTTTCCACGTAACAGATGAAGAATATTTAGATCGCTTATATTATGAATCGTTTCATCATACAGAAATTATTGAGCTTGTAGAAGAAATCTTTATGACAGAAGTGAAAGTGCGTAAACAAATGTTATTGCCACTTGGAATTGAACGGAAGCATTTCGAAGTATATGGAGCGCCGATTATCGGGACAAACCATGAATGGAAAGGGATTGTTCTCGTATTCCATGACATAACAGAGTTAAAGAAATTAGAACAAATGAGAAAAGACTTTTTAGCGAATGTTTCTCATGAATTAAAGACACCGATTACTTCTATTAAAGGTTTTTCAGAAACACTCTTAGACGGAGCGATGGATAATAAAAAATTCTGCGAACATTTCTTGCACATTATTTTAAAAGAAAGTGAGCGCATGCAAGGATTAATTGAAGATTTATTAGATTTGTCGAAGATCGAACAACAAGGATTTAAATTAAATATGGGAACCGTTGATATGAAGGGGCTGCTTGAAGATATTCATATGGTACTTGATAATAAAGCAGGAGAAAAAGAAATCTCTTTACAAGTTAATGTGTTAAAACGTGCCTCTGTTATTGGAGATCCAAGTCGTTTGAAACAAATCTTTATTAATTTAATTAATAACGCAATCGTATATACACCGGCTGGAGGCGTTGTTTCAGTAGAGTTAGCGGAAGATAAATATAATGCTTATATAAAAGTATCGGATACTGGAATTGGTATTAGTAAAGAGGAAATTCCGCGTATTTTTGAACGTTTCTACCGGGTGGATAAAGCAAGAAGTAGAAATACTGGTGGTACCGGCCTTGGATTGTCGATCGTAAAGCATTTAGTTGAGGCGCATCAAGGTACGATTACAGTAGATAGTGAAGTTGGAGAAGGGACAACGTTTACAGTTGTTTTACCGAAATCAGCAACTGAAAAATAGGATGAAGGATGTTTACAATATATTAACAATGGCTTAATTAAATATTAATAAAGCTCTGTTAATATAATACATGAAAACCCCTTCATCCAAGGAGTAATTTTGGACGAGAATAGTTAAGCTGTTCTCGTCACTTCCCTTTATGCCAATATAAGTCTGTTTTATATATGAAAGAAAATAGCCGTTATTTTTCTTCTCTCTATTAGTCATGTTAATATAGAGAGAGGAAAGGAACGGTTTTTTTCTGTGAAAAAAATCATTTCAAATTTGTATGGGGAGGTTTCAATTTTGGAAAAAAAGGTCGTATTAGTAGATGGTAATAATATCGCGTATCGTGCTTTCTTTGCACTACCGCTTTTAAATAACGACAAAGGTATACATACGAACGCAATTTACGGTTTTACAATGATGTTAATGAGAATATTAGAGGAAGAAAAGCCAACTCATATGTTAGTGGCGTTTGATGCAGGCAAAACAACGTTCCGTCATAAAACGTATAGTGAGTATAAAGGAGGACGTCAAAAGACTCCACCTGAATTATCAGAGCAGTTCCCGTTTATTCGTGAGATGCTGGATGCGTTCAATGTACCGCGTTATGAATTAGAAAATTATGAAGCGGATGACATCATGGGAACGTTAGCGAAAGAAGCGAGTGAGCAAGGGGCGAGTGTAAAAGTTATTTCAGGAGATAAAGATTTACTTCAACTTGTTTCTGATAACACGCTTGTATGTATTCCGCGAAAAGGGATTACAGAAGTGGATGAATATACGAAAGAAGCTTTATTTGAAAAATACAGCTTATCACCAAAGCAAATTATCGATATGAAAGGTTTAATGGGAGACCAATCAGATAATATTCCGGGTGTACCAGGAGTTGGTGAAAAAACGGCGATTAAATTGTTAACACAGTTTGGAACGGTTGAAGAAGTGTATGAAAATCTAGATCAAGTAAGTGGGAAGAAATTAAAAGAAAAACTGGAAGAAAATAAAGAACAAGCTCTTATGAGTAAGGATCTTGCAACTATTATTACAGATGCGCCGATTACAGTTCATGTGGATGATATGTCGTATAAAGGATATGAAGCAAGTGATGTCATTCCAATGTTCGAGAGTTTAGGATTTACATCTCTTTTAAATAAATTAGGCGTTACGCCAGAAGAAACAGCTCCAGCTGAATTAGATGATATTACATTTGATATTGTGGAAGAAGTTACAGAAGAAATGCTTCAGCAAGATAGTGCGCTTATCGTTGAAGTACAAGAAGATAACTATCATAAAGCAGACATTCAAGGTTTCGGTATTCAAAATGAAAATGGATGTTACTTTATTCAGACAGACATTGCTCTTAAGTCAGATGCTTTTAAAGAGTGGCTTGCAGATGGAGAGATGAGAAAGCATACATTTGATGCGAAGCGTGCAATCGTTGCACTGAAATGGAATGGGATAGATATGCAAGGGATTGACTTTGATCTATTAATCGCTGCTTATTTACTTGACCCGGCTGATACAGATAAAGATTTCCGTACTGTAGCGAAAATGAAAGAAACGCATGCTGTGAAATCAGATGAAGAAGTTTACGGAAAAGGTGCGAAACGTGCTGTTCCAGAGTTAAAGGTAGTCGCGGAGCATGTGGCTCGTAAAGTGCATGTATTATATGATGTAAAGCAAACATTCGTTGAAGAGTTAAAGAAGAATGAGCAATATGAACTGTTTACAGAGTTAGAATTGCCGCTTGCACGTGTATTAGCTGATATGGAAGTAAAGGGTGTAAAAGTTGATACAGAGCGTCTTCGTAATATGGGAGAAGAACTTGCGGGTAGATTAAAGGAAATGGAACAGGAAATCTATAAGCTTGCGGGAACAGAGTTTAATATTAATTCACCGAAGCAGCTTGGTGTTATTCTGTTTGAGAACTTAAACTTACCGGTTATTAAAAAGACGAAAACAGGTTATTCTACGTCAGCTGATGTACTAGATAAGCTTATGAATCACCATGAAATTATTCCAAATATTTTACATTATCGTCAATTAGGGAAACTAAATTCAACTTACATTGAAGGTTTACTGAAAGTTGTACATGAAGATTCATCTAAAATTCATACTCGCTTTAATCAAGTGTTAACGCAAACAGGTCGATTAAGTTCAACGGATCCGAACTTGCAAAATATCCCGATTCGATTAGAAGAAGGAAGAAAGATTCGTCAGGCATTTGTTCCATCAGAAGAAGGATGGATTATGTATGCGGCTGATTATTCACAAATCGAACTGCGTGTATTAGCTCATATTGCAAATGATAAAGGGCTAGTTGAAGCGTTCCAACATGACATGGATATTCATACGAAAACAGCTATGGATGTATTTGGCGTTGAAAAAGATGAAGTAACTTCAAATATGAGACGACAAGCGAAAGCTGTTAACTTCGGAATTGTGTATGGTATTAGTGATTATGGTCTTTCACAAAACTTAGGAATTACAAGAAAAGCAGCAGCGGAATTTATTGAAAAGTATTTAGAAAGTTTCCCTGGTGTACAAGAATACATGGAGGACATCGTAAAAGATGCGAAACAAAAAGGATATGTAGCTACATTATTAAATCGTCGCCGTTATATTCCAGAAATTACGAGTCGTAATTTTAACTTGCGTAGCTTCGCTGAGCGTACAGCGATGAATACACCAATTCAAGGTACTGCAGCAGATATTATTAAAAAAGCGATGATTATTATGGCAGATCGTTTAGAAGAAGAAGGATTACAAGCGCGTCTTCTTCTGCAAGTACACGATGAATTAATATTTGAAGCACCAAAAGAAGAAATCGAAAAATTAGAGCAGCTTGTACCTGAAGTAATGGAACATGCGATTGAACTTGCAGTTCCGCTGAAAGTTGATTATTCTTACGGTCCAACTTGGTACGACGCAAAATAAGGAAGTGATGAAATGCCTGAATTACCAGAGGTTGAAAACGTCAGACGGACACTTGAAAATCTTGTAACAGGAAAAACGATTGAAGATGTTATTGTTACTTATCCAAAAATAGTGAAACGACCGGATGATGCAGAAATCTTTAAAGAAATGCTAAAAGGCGAGAAGATTGAAAATATAAAGCGAAGAGGAAAGTTTTTGCTTTTATATGTAACGAATTATGTCATTGTTTCACATTTGCGTATGGAAGGTAAGTTTTTATTACATCAAGAGGATGAGCCGATTGATAAACATACGCACGTCCGTTTCTTATTTACAGATGGAACGGAATTACATTATAAAGATGTGAGAAAGTTTGGTACGATGCATCTCTTTAAGAAAGGTGAAGAAATGAACCAAATGCCTCTTGCTGACTTAGGTCCGGAGCCATTTGATGCTGAAATGACACCGCAGTATTTACAAGAAAGATTACAAAAGACAAATCGTAAAATAAAAGTTGTGCTACTGGACCAGCGTCTTTTAGTAGGGCTTGGAAATATATATGTAGATGAAGTTTTATTCCGTTCTCAAATCCATCCAGAACGAGAAGCTTCGTCTTTAACAGTAGAAGAAATTGAGCGAATTTATGAGGCTACCGTTACAACGCTAGGCGAAGCAGTAAAGCGTGGCGGAAGTACAATTCGGACGTATATCAACTCACAAGGGCAAATTGGTTCGTTCCAAGAACTCCTAAATGTATATGGGAAAAAAGGAGAGCCGTGCGTAACTTGTGGCACGATATTAGAAAAAACAGTTGTTGGCGGGCGAGGAACGCATTACTGCCCAATTTGTCAGCCTAGAATATAGAAAAGAGATAACATCGGATAGGCATTTGTCATATACATACAGCAGAGCTATGTATAAGGGAGGAGCTTACCGATGTACCTTTATTTATCTCTTATTTTATTAGCTTTTACATTAAGCTTAGATAGCTGTAGTGTAGGGCTAACATATGGTTTAAGAAGCGTAAGAATTCCACTAAGATCAATTATAATTATCGGAATGTGTTCAGCGGCTGTTATGCTTGTTTCAATGGGAATTGGACATATGATCGCGAAAGTATTTTCACCTGTTATCGCAACGCGTATCGGTGGGCTTGTTCTTATTGGAATAGGGATTTGGGTATTATATCAATTTTTTCGAAGTGAGAGAAAAGAAGAACCGAAGCAAGAGGAGAAGGTCTGGAAATTAGAGATTGCCTCGCTAGGCCTAGTGATTCAAATTTTACGGAAACCGACTGTTGCAGATTTTGATAAATCAGGCACCATTTCTGCAGGAGAAGCATTACTTCTTGGTATAGCTCTTTCTGTAGATTCATTTGGTGCCGGAATTGGTGCATCTTTATTAGGGTATGCACCCGCTATGATGGCGATATTAGTTGCAGTTATGAGTTCTTTGTTTTTATTTATTGGAATGAAACTTGGAACGGTTTTATCAAATATGAAGTGGTTACAAAAATTTACATTCCTGCCTGGAGTATTACTCATCATTATTGGAATTTGGAAAATGTAAGTATGGGCGTGGAACATTAGTTTCGCGCCTTTTATTATGAGGAGGATTATTATGACAGTAGTAATTGGATTAACGGGAGGCATTGCAAGCGGAAAAAGTACAGTGTCTCAAATGTTTCGTGAACTGAGCATACCGGTTATTGATGCAGATATTATCGCAAGAGAAGTTGTAGAGCGAGGAAAACCAGCATATAACAAAATAGTAGAAGTATTTGGAACGGAAGTGTTACAAGAGGATGGAGAACTAGATCGTCCAAAACTAGGAAGTGTCGTTTTCTATAATGAAGAAAAACGATTGCAGTTAAATAAAATTGTTCATCCTGCAGTGCGTGAGGAAATGAATAGGCAAAAGGAAATGTACATAAAAGAAGGTATGCAAGCGGTTGTGTTAGATATTCCTCTCTTATTTGAAAGCAAATTAACAAGTCTCGTTGACCGCATTTTAGTTGTAGCGGTTAAGCCGCATACGCAATTAGAACGTTTAATGAAACGAAATAACTTTTTAGAAGAAGAAGCAACAGCTCGTATTCAATCTCAAATGCCGTTAGAAGAAAAAGTGAAAAATGCAGATGAAGTGATAAATAATGATGGCACAATTATGGGAACGAAAACACAATTGCAGGTAATTTTAAAAAAGTGGAACATTATTGACTAAAAAATTGTGAAATTAATGAAAATGCTTAGTGACATAGCCCCTTTTTGTGTTATACTATTATTGGGATTGGAGATAAATAGTATAACGCATTCAAGGGGGATAACATATTATGACTCGTGTGGCAATTAATGGATTTGGACGTATTGGGAGAATGGTATTTCGTCAAGCAATAAAAGAAAGCGCATTCGAAATTGTAGCAATCAATGCAAGCTATCCATCTGAAACGTTAGCACACTTAATTAAATATGATACAGTTCATGGCAAGTTTGACGGAACAGTAGAAGCATTTGAAGATCACTTATTAGTTGATGGAAAAATGATTCGCCTTTTAAACAACCGCGATCCAAAGGAATTGCCTTGGACAGATTTAGGTGTTGAAGTTGTAATTGAAGCAACTGGTAAATTTAATTCGAAAGAAAAAGCAATTCTTCACGTTGAAGCTGGAGCGAAAAAAGTTATTTTAACAGCGCCTGGTAAAAATGAAGATGTAACAATTGTAGTTGGTGTGAACGAAGACCAATTAGATATTACAAAACATACTGTTATTTCAAATGCATCTTGTACAACAAATTGTTTAGCGCCTGTTGTGAAGGTGTTAGATGAGCAGTTTGGAATTGAAAACGGTTTAATGACGACAGTTCACGCTTATACAAATGACCAAAAAAATATTGATAACCCACATAAAGATTTAAGAAGAGCACGTGCTTGCGGACAATCAATCATTCCGACAACGACAGGTGCTGCGAAAGCGCTAGCAAAAGTTCTTCCACATTTAAACGGAAAACTTCATGGTATGGCACTTCGTGTACCAACACCAAACGTGTCTCTTGTTGATTTAGTAGTAGATGTAAAACGCGATGTGACAGTTGAAGCTATTAACGATGCATTCAAAACTGTTGCAAACGGTGCGTTAAAAGGTATTGTAGAATTCAGCGAAGAGCCTTTAGTATCTATCGACTTTAATACAAATACACACTCAGCTATTATCGATGGTTTATCTACAATGGTAATGGGTGATCGTAAAGTGAAAGTACTTGCTTGGTATGATAACGAGTGGGGTTACTCTCGTCGTGTTGTAGATCTTGTAACGTTAGTTGTTGAAGAGTTAGCGAAACAAGAAAATGTGCAACACATTTAAGTGAATAAGGGAGGAGAGGGCAAGGCGATATTTGCCCTCTTTTTTTAATTTTTTCTGAAAAGGAAAAAAATTATATAAGTATATTTTAAAAAGTGGACATACCACGAAACGTTGTGATTACTGCATTTGTGAATCGTTTATTTTTTTTAGGGAAAAGTAAAGAGGAAAATATGACAGAAAATCGAAAAAACTGTTGTTGCAAAATGAAAATAAACAAAGTATACTAACACTCGTAAACTTAAGAGCTGAGGTACGTAGTCACTACTTAAAGGGTTAGGACCTCTCTGGACTAACTTTCCCCCGTGGTAGTGGAGCAAGCCAAATTGCAAATTAGTTTTCAATTCGAACAGTTAGAATAAATTTACAAGGGGGAACTGTAGAATGGATACTATGGATACGATGGGTCGTCACGTGATCGCTGAACTTTGGGATTGCGATTTCGACAAGCTTAATGACATGCCGTATATTGAACAATTATTTGTGGATGCAGCACTAAGAGCTGGTGCTGAAGTGCGTGAGGTTGCTTTCCATAAATTTGCACCACAAGGTGTAAGTGGAGTAGTAATTATCTCAGAATCACATTTAACAATTCATAGCTTTCCGGAGCACGGTTACGCAAGTATTGATGTTTATACTTGTGGGGATCGTATTGATCCAAATGTTGCTGCAGAATATATTGCAGAAGGTTTAAACGCGAAAACGCGTGAGAGCATCGAGCTTCCTCGAGGCACTGGTAGCTTCGAAATTAAGCAGAGAGAAACAAAAGCTCTTTAAAAAAGAACATAATTGATTTAAAATGTAAAGAGGTGTATAATGCACCTCTTTTTTAGTTTATAAAAAAGGGAAAATATAACGTACTCGTTAGTTGAATAAATTGGACTCTTGCAAATGAGGTAGTGCCCTATATACCATCTTATTTTTAAGGATGAGATGATAAAGTGATGCGCTGGAACTTAAAGTGGTAAGAGAGTTAGAATGAGTTATATAATATTGTATATATATTTTAGGTGAAGTGAGTAGAGAAAAATAAAGAGTATAGTGTAAAGGAGTGAATGAATTGCGTTGTCCATCCTGTTCTCATAATGGTACAAGAGTGTTAGATTCGCGTCCGGTAGACGAGGGGCGCTCTATTCGAAGAAGGAGAGAGTGTGAAAGTTGCTTAAGTCGCTTTACGACCTTTGAAAGGGTAGAAGAGTCACCTCTTATCGTTGTAAAAAAAGAAGGCACACGAGAAGAGTTTAATAAAGAAAAGATTTTACGCGGTTTAATTAAAGCGTGTGAAAAAAGACCAGTATCTTTAAGACAATTAGAAGAAGTAACACAAAGCGTGGAACGTGAACTGCGTAATTTAGGTATATCAGAAGTGAAAAGTGATATGATTGGTGAAATTGTTATGGAAGAACTTCGCGATATTGATGATGTTGCTTACGTACGTTTTGCTTCTGTATATCGTCAATTTAAAGATTTAAATGTATTTATTGAAGAATTAAAAGATATACTGCAAAAAGAAAGAGAGTAGAAGTTGTATTTTATTCTCTTTACATACCGTAAGTAATAGGATAAGAGAGCTAGAAGCGCAAGCTAATAGCTCTTTTTCACTAAGAATTTATATAATGAAGATAGAACGAATGAAGTAGAGGATAGATTGGATGAGAGAAAGGAAAAGCAAGAATGGAAAAACAGTCATGGATGGAGCTATTGCCGATTGATCGTTATAAAGTAAGTGCGAAAGGACTACTGCACAATTACGACCGAAAAGTGTTAACGATGTTGTATCAGCCGTTAATAGGTAGTAGAGCTTTTAGCTTATACATGACACTATGGGGAGAGCTTGAGCAAGATCGTGTATTTGGAAAAGAGAATACGCATCATTCCCTTATGGTGACTATGCAAATGCAACTTCCTGAAGTATATGAGGAACGAGTAAAGTTAGAGGCAATTGGGCTTTTGAAGGTATATATTAAGAAAGAAAAAGATATTCGAATGTTCATATATGAGTTGCAACCACCTTTATCTCCGAAGCAGTTTTTTGATGATATTGTTTTAAGTATCTTTTTATACAATCGATTGAGCAGGACAAAATATAATCAAGTAAAGCAATATTTCTTAGAAGAAGAATTTGATTTTGCTTCTTATGAAAATGTTACGCGTTCTTTCAATGATGTGTTTGGTTCGTTTAATCCAGGACAACTTGAGCATGCGCAAGAAGACCTTCGTATTCCAAAAACGACAACTATGCCAAGTAACGAGAAGGGAGACGCTCCGAAACTTTGGAATGATTTCTTTGATTTCTCTTTATTTGTAGATGGATTGTCCGCTCTTGTTCCTAAAAAGGCGATTACAGATCAAGTGAGAGACTGCGTTATAACACTTGCTTACGTGTATGGTGTAGATGTGTTATCGATGCAAAATATCGTTCTTGGTGCAGTGACAGAAATGCAAACAATTGATATGGAAAGGCTTAGAAAAGGAGCGCGCGATTGGTATCAATTTGAAAATGGTCAAGCATTACCGGTATTAAGTGAAAGAGTACAGCCTCATGCTGCACGTACGATGAAAGAGAAAGAGCCTTCATCGCAAGAGGAGATGCTAATAAAGCAGCTAGAGGAAATCTCACCAAAACAACTATTGAAAGAGATTTCTGGTGGTGCAGAGGCAACGAAAGCGGACTTGCAAATCGTTGAAGATGTCATGATTAATCAAAAATTGACACCAGGAGTTGTGAATGTACTTATTTATTACGTTATGCTACGCTCAGATATGAAACTTGCGAAAACGTATGTCGAGAAGATTGCTGGGCATTGGGCACGTAAAAAGGTCGGTACAGTAGCGGACGCGATGGCGTTAGCGAAAGAAGAGAACCGTCAATATCAAGAGTGGGCTGAGACGAAGAAAAAAGGCCGTACGGCGAAGAAAACGGTGCGGAAAGAAATGGTGCCAGATTGGCTTAAGGAAGAAGAGCCGAAAGAACAAGAGAAAGAAACAGTGAAGAAAGATGTAAGTGTAGAAAAAGATGCAAGTACGCTAGAAGATGAACGAAAACGACTAGAAGAAGTGTTAAAAAAATATAAGCGTGATTAATAGAAGAGAATGAACGCTCTTTGAGGTGAGAAAATGGAGCATATTCAAAATTCATTTGCAAAATTAATGGAAAATGAAAACTTTAAAAATAGATATGAAGTATTAAAGGCAGAAGTAATGGCGCATCCGCGTGTGAAAGAATTTATAGATGAACATAAGGGTGAAGTAACGACTTCTATGATTGAGCGCAGTCTTGTGAAGTTATATGAATATATTGGACAAAGTGTAGGTTGCGTGGATTGTCCGGATTTAGGCTCATGTAAAAATATGCTACAAGGGTACGAGCCAAAGCTTGTTATTCAAGGGAAGATGATTGATATTCAATACGATCGCTGCGTTAGAAAAGTAGCGCATGACGAGAGAAAGAAATATGAAAAACTTGTTCAAAGTGTATATATGCCAACGGATATTTTACAGGCAACTATGGAAAACTTAGATCCTTCTGATTTAAATGCACGTATCGATGCGATTGGTGCAGCGAATGAATTTTTAAGTACATATGAACCAGGTAAAAAAGCACAAGGTTTATATTTGTACGGTAAATTTGGTGTAGGAAAAACGTATTTGTTAGGAGCAATAGCGAACGAGCTTGCTCGAAAGAAAATAAGTTCGATGCTCGTATACTTCCCGGAATTTTTACGTGAAATTAAAAGTTCAATTCAAGATAATTCGATTGGTGAGAAGATTGATGCGGTTAAACGCGTACAAGTTTTAATGTTAGATGATATCGGGGCAGAAGCGATGTCAAGCTTTGTCCGTGACGATGTACTCGGTGCAATCTTACAATTCCGTATGTTAGAAAACTTACCGACGTTCTTTACGTCTAATTTTGATTTTAAACAACTGGAACACCATTTAACGTATACGCAGCGTGGCGAGGCTGAAGAAATGAAGGCAGCACGTATTATGGAACGAATTAAATATTTAGCGAAACCAATTCCGATTGGTGGGAAAAACCGTCGTCATAAGTAAAAGAGCAAGCTGAGAAGCTTGCTCTTTTGTATTATAGTGATATTTTCTTTTCAAATATGAGGTCGAAATATTCAGGTTGTCCAGAACTGCCAAACGTAGGGGCAACAATCTGTACGAACCTCCAGCCATCTCTAGCATGTTCTTGAATAATTTCTTGGTAGTCTTCAGCTGGTTTTGAGCGAGTGAACCCCCAATGTAATTCGACTTTTACGAATTTATATTCAAACATTCAGATACCCCCTTTTATTGATAAGTAAAGTATACAATAAAAATTCATAGTAGCTTGTATCATTTTTTTCTCCCTCCCTTAATATATATAAAATTAGCAAGCCATATTGAGTGGATTTTCTAACGATAGGAAATGTGATTCTACTAAGAGTGAAATTCACGCGGGACGGACTCTTATAGGATTTGTAACGTATAGATACAGTCCTTTAGAGCGGGGATAAAAGGGGGGACAAAAGTGATTGAAATTTGCTTCGAAGAAAAAAATGATGCTATGCACGTATATAGACAATTGCTGAAAAGAGCGGAAGTGTTATATAAGGAAACGAGTGTGTATTTACAGGAACAAAAAGTGGTGATTCACATACCAGTACGTGAATCGAATTATATTGAAAAAATCTTATTGCCAGTAATGGTGTATTTCATTGTGAATGTGAAACAAAATGAGTGGATTTATACGATTTTAAAAGAAAAGTTTTTTTATGAAGAACAAGAAGAGTGTCATCAAATATTGCACATGGCACATGAGATTTTAAAGGGAAGAAGAAAAGGTGTAGCTCAGGATTTAACGCGTAACGCATTTGAGTCATATATTAAGTCTTCTTTAAATAATTGGCTTTGTGATCCGCTCTCATTCTCGTTTTCATCATATATCCGTTTTCGTCTTCGTACATATAGGGAAATGGTGGCTAAACTTGCGGAAGTGGCAATTGATGAATATAAGATGGAGCAAGAATACCAAATGTTCATTGAGACGCTTCGGCAACAAGTAAGTAGCCGTAAATCACGTTTGTCTTGCGTGCATCTTATTTTTGATGAAAGCTTTATCTTTTATGATGATAAAGGTAGACGTTTAAAACAGGAGAAGTTGGTCCAATATATAGATGAGGAATTATTAAAGCAAAATGATGTATATATTGATACGAAAGTAATTGCGCCGCTTCTTTCTATTTCGCCTAAAAAGATTTATTTATATACGAAAGAACAAGACCATAATATGATTATTACTTTGCGAAATGTGTTCCAAGAACGGGTCCAATTACATGGATTACATGATTTTGAGCGCAATGTGAAAAATTTAAAAAATAAAGGTAACGCCCTTGATTTTCTAAGTTTTTGAGCATATAATTACCTACATAAATGAAATATATTGAAATGTTATGATGAGGACATGAGTAGTTTTCTACGATTTTCAGAGAGGGAAGCCTTAGGGTGTGAGCTTCCTAGTACGGGATTATTACTTACCACCTCTAAACTTTAGCAGTGAACGGTTTTTCTAGTAATTGCTAACGGACAACACCGTTATGTTGAACTTGAGCAATTAACAATTATGTTAATTGGAACAAGGGTGGAACCACGAATTCAACACTCGTCCCTTTTTACGGGATGAGTGTTTTTTATTTTGAGAAAAAGAGGAGTGACCAGTGATGGCAGATGTAGTTAAAATTACTTTCCCTGATGGAGCTGTGAAGGAGTTTCCAAAAGGCGTAACAACTGAAGAAATCGCAGCTTCTATTAGCCCAGGCTTAAAGAAAAAAGCTGTAGCTGGAAAATTAAACGATGAGATGATCGATCTTGTTACACCAATCGAAGAAGATGGTGCAGTTTCTATCATTACATTAGATTCTGAAGATGGCCTATATATTTTACGCCATTCAACAGCCCACCTTTTAGCACAAGCGTTAAAACGTTTATATAAAGATGTTAAGGTTGAGCTCGGCATTGGTCCAGTAATTGAAAATGGCTTCTACTACGATATTGATATGGAAGAAGCAATTACAGTTGAAGACTTCAAGAAAATCGAAAAAGAAATGCAAAAAATCGTGAACGAGAACTTAGAAATCGTTCGTCATGAAGTACCACGTGCAGAAGCAATTCGTCGCTTTGAAGAAATCGGCGATGAGTTAAAATTAGATTTAATTAACGATCTTCCAGAAGATGCAGTTATTTCAATCTATGAGCAAGGCGAATTCTTCGACCTTTGTCGTGGTGTTCACCTTCCATCTACAGGGAAAATTAAAGTGTTTAAATTATTAAGCGTTGCAGGTGCTTACTGGCGCGGCGATAGCAATAATAAAATGCTACAACGTATTTACGGTACTGCATTCGTTAAAAAAGCGGAATTAGATGAGCACTTACGTATGCTTGAAGAAGCGAAAGAGCGCGATCACCGTAAATTAGGTAAAGAATTAAAACTATTTACTAATAGCCAAAAAGTAGGACAAGGTTTACCACTTTGGTTACCAAAGGGTGCAACAATTCGTCGTATTATCGAGCGTTATATCGTTGATAAAGAAGCAAGCTTAGGCTATGATCACGTATATACTCCAGTACTAGGAAGCAGAGAGCTTTATGAAACTTCTGGTCACTGGAACCACTACCGTGATGGCATGTTCCCATCAATGGAAATGGATAACGAAGAATTAGTTCTTCGTCCAATGAACTGTCCTCATCATATGATGGTTTATAAAAATGATATTCACAGCTACCGTGAATTACCAATCCGTATTGCGGAACTTGGAACAATGCACCGTTATGAAATGTCAGGTGCGTTATCTGGATTACAACGTGTACGCGGAATGACTTTAAACGATGCGCATATTTTCGTTCGTCCAGATCAAATTAAAGAAGAGTTAAAACGTGTTGTAAACTTAACTCTAGAAGTGTACAAAGATTTCGGTTTAGAGAACTACTCATTCCGTCTATCTTACCGCGACCCAGCAGATACTAAAAAGTATTATGCGGATGATGAGATGTGGGAAAAAGCACAAGGTATGTTAAAAGAAGCTATGGATGAAATGGGTCTTGATTACTATGAAGCTGAAGGTGAAGCGGCATTCTACGGTCCAAAACTTGACGTTCAAGTTCGTACTGCTCTTGGAAAAGACGAAACACTTTCAACTGTACAATTAGACTTCTTGCTTCCAGAACGCTTTGAATTATCATACGTTGGTGAAGACGGTAAACAACATCGTCCAGTTGTAATTCACCGTGGTGTTGTATCAACTATGGAACGTTTTGTAGCCTTCTTAATTGAAGAATACAAAGGTGCATTCCCAACATGGTTAGCTCCAGTTCAAGTACAAGTAATTCCAGTTTCTCCGCAAGTACATTTAGACTATGCGAAGAAAGTACAAGACGAATTGCGTCGTGCTGGTATCCGTGTTGAATTAGACACTCGTGAAGAGAAGATCGGTTACAAAATCCGTGAAGCACAAATGCAAAAAATTCCGTACATGCTTGTAGTAGGTGACAATGAAGTAACTGAAAACGGCGTAAACGTACGTAAATATGGTGAACAAAAATCAGAAACAATCGCATTAGATGCTTTTGTTGACATGATTAAAGTAGAAGGAAAACGATAAGAAAAAGCCGCGGTATACCGCGGCTTTTTTATGTAATATACTTGAGAAAAATTAGAAAAAATAACCATGTAACACTTATCATAAAAAAGTATTGCAAGTATGTTAGTTGTTTGTTACAATATTTCTTGTTGTTAGTAAAACACATCGCGTCTTCTTGACAGACGTCATGTCCTATGATAAACTCATCAAGGATAATAGAATATTGTTTTGTGGAACAAGTAGAAGCACCCGCTTCTCACCTGATGGACGCATTCGCAGTTAACAGGTAAATGTATTTCTTACTTAAGATTTTACAAGTGTGGGTGTCGTATGCCCGCACTTTTTTTGTTCGGGTTCTATGACTACAAAATATGTTCTGAGAAAACCTTGGAGGTGGCTTACTATTAGCAAGGATATGATGATTAACGAGCAAATTCGTGCACGTGAAGTACGTTTAGTTGGCGCAAATGGCGATCAACTTGGAATCAAGTCTCGTAATGACGCTTTAGACTTAGCTGCAAATCTTAATCTTGATTTAGTATTAGTTGCTCCAAATGCGAAACCGCCAGTATGCCGCATTATGGACTACGGTAAATTCCGCTTTGAGCAACAGAAGAAAGAAAAAGAGCAGCGCAAAAATCAAAAAGTAATTAGCATGAAAGAAGTTCGTTTAAGTCCAACAATTGATGAACACGACTTTAACACAAAACTTCGTAATGCTATCAAGTTTTTAGAGAAAGGCGACAAGGTTAAAGCATCAATTCGCTTTAAAGGACGTGCCATTACTCATAAAGAAATCGGTCAACGTGTTTTAGATCGCTTCTCAGAAGCTTGTGCTGAAGTTAGCACAGTTGAATCTAAGCCTAAAATGGAAGGACGCAGTATGTTCTTAGTTTTAGCACCGAAAAACGATAAGTAATAGATAGAGGAGGAAATACCTATGCCTAAACAAAAAACTCATCGCGGCGCTGCAAAGCGTTTCAAAAAGACTGGATCAGGTAAACTGAAACGTTCTCACGCTTACACAAGCCATTTATTCGCTAACAAATCTACAAAAGCTAAACGTAAACTACGTAAAGCTGGTGTAGTAAGCGCTGGTGACTTCAAACGCATTCGTCAAATGCTTGACAACTTAAAATAAGTTCGGCTGATATATAGAACAATTAGGAGGTAATATTATGCCAAGAGTAAAAGGTGGTACAGTTACTCGTCAACGTCGTAAAAAAGTAATTAAATTAGCAAAAGGTTACTACGGTTCAAAAAATACATTATTCAAGGTTGCTAACCAACAGGTTATGAAATCTCTAATGTATGCATTCCGTGACCGCCGTCAAAAGAAACGTGACTTCCGTAAATTATGGATTACACGTATCAACGCAGCAGCTCGTATGAATGGTCTTTCTTACAGCCGCTTAATGCACGGTCTTAAAAATGCTGGCATCGAAGTTAACCGCAAGATGCTTGCTGACTTAGCTGTTCATGACGAAAAAGCTTTCGCTGAATTAGCAACAGTTGCAAAAAACAACATTAACTAATTAATTAGTTGAAACCTTAGAAGAATTTTCTTCTAAGGTTTTTTTATTTGTATTCAAATAGAAGTTAGAAGTGAAAGAAATTCTAAAGATTAACGGCTATGTTGTTATCAATATGACAAAATCAATATAAAAGTTATAGCAGTATAGAAGAATATACATATGAAGTCAGGAGAATACTCCTGGCTTTTTTCAATTCTGCTCGTTTGGAAAGAAGAGTATCTTTCCTAGCTGAAACGACACTGCTATAATGGAAAGATGATATGGAACTTTCATCAGATGAACAATTTAAGAGCGATGACTGAAACGTATTTGTAAATTAAGGACAAGCTATTTTATAAAGAGTTAGATAGCTGACTTATTCATAAGAACTGAAACATAATAATGAACTTTGAGATGAAACAACATTGTTGCGTAAAATGCGATGTTGGAGGAGGACAATAGAATGGACTTACTACAACTATTTAAATTACAAAAAGAATTAGATGACCGTATTGCAAAAGAACATGACTTACAACCGAAAAAATTGTTAAAAGAAAAAATGCTAGCTCTTCTTGTAGAAATTGGAGAACTTGCAAATGAAACACGTTGTTTTAAATATTGGAGCAACAAACCAGCATCAGAACGTGAAGTAATATTAGAAGAATACGTAGATGGTTTGCATTTTATTTTATCAATCGGAATTGATTTAGGTATTGATAAAAACTTCCTATTCTATAAATGTGCACAGACGAATAAAACACAAGTGGAAATTTTCTTAGACACATATGCGAAAGTAATTCGTTTTACAGATCAACCATCTATTACAAACTATATTGAATTATTTACGAGCTATCTTCGACTTGGACAAGCACTTGAATTTGAACAAGAAGAGATTGAAAAAGCATATTTAGATAAAAATGAAGTAAATCATCAGCGTCAAACACAAGGATACTAATTTAATTTTTGAATATTTCAATTTAATTATTGTATAATGAATTGACTGAAGAAAAAGGAGGGTGTTGGCAATGACAAAATTAGACGCGACATTGACAATGCTAAAAGAATTAACAGATGCACGTGGTATTGCTGGTAATGAGCGTGAACCACGTGAAGTAATGAAGAAATATATTGAGCCGTTTGCGGACGAACTTTCTACTGATAATTTAGGGAGTTTAGTTGCGAAAAAAGTAGGGGAAGAAAACGGCCCGAAAATTATGGTTGCAGGTCATTTAGATGAAGTTGGATTTATGATTACACAAATCGATGACAAAGGTTTCCTTCGCTTCCAAACGGTTGGTGGCTGGTGGTCACAAGTTATGCTTGCGCAACGCGTGACGATTGTAACGCGTAAAGGAGATGTAACAGGTGTAATTGGTTCAAAACCACCGCACATTTTACCTCCAGAAGCTCGTAAAAAGCCAGTTGAAATTAAAGACATGTTCATCGATATCGGTGCTTCTAGCCAAGAAGAAGCGATGGAGTGGGGCGTACGACCAGGAGATCAAGTTGTACCTTACTTTGAATTCCAAGTGATGAAGAATGAAAAAATGTTACTTGCAAAAGCATGGGATAACCGAATCGGTTGTGCAATTGCAATTGACGTATTAAAACAATTAAAAGATGAAAAGCATCCAAATGTTGTATATGGCGTTGGAACTGTACAAGAAGAAGTTGGTCTTCGTGGCGCAAAAACATCTGCGAATTATATTAAACCAGATATCGCGTTCGCAGTAGATGTTGGTATCGCTGGAGATACACCGGGTGTAACGTCAAAAGAAGCACAAAGTAAAATGGGCGATGGACCACAAATCATTTTATATGATGCTTCTGTTATTGGACATACAGGTTTACGTGATTTCGTAGTTGATGTTGCTGATGAATTACAAATCCCGTATCAATATGATTCAGTAGCAGGCGGAGGAACGGATGCGGGTGCGATTCACATTGCTGTAAATGGTATTCCTTCTATGGCAATTACAATTGCAACGCGCTATATCCATTCTCATGCGGCAATGTTACATCGTGATGATTATGAAAATGCAGTGAAGTTAATTGTAGAAGTTATTAAACGTCTTGATAAAGAGGCTGTACATAACATTACATTTAATTAATAGAAAAAGCGAAGGAGCTTCTCCTTCGCTTTTTTATGTTTTAAAAAGGCCTTTCTAATCCTGCAGCAGTATGAGCCCCTAAAATAATTAAACGAGTTAATTGCATCGCCATAAAATGCGGGGTATATATCATCCCTCTTTTTAGCCATGACATAATCATTCCTAGGTGGGCACCAGTAACATAACTAATGAGAATATCGCGTGGAACCATTAGTTTTTCATCGTTAGGTTGTGAAATAGAGAGGCTTAATGTTAAATGCGTTTGAATTGCTTTCATCATCTTATACGTATAGTTTCCAGCAGCTTTATCACCAAGCATGACGTTATAGAAGTTAGTGTTTTCTGCAATATGTTCGAACAAGGCCAAAAAACTTGGATGTGGCGAATCAAATGTTAGTTGGAAATCTTCTTTATTTCTATTTCTCGGTTTAATTACTTCAGTTAGCTTTTCTAACATTTCTTCAATGCTTTTGTCTAGTAAGTCATATTTATCGTGGTAATGGCTATAAAATGTAGCGCGGTTTACAGGAGCGCGTTCTGCGATATGTTGCACAGTAACATTTTCAAAACCTTTTTCGCCTACTAAAGCGACAAAAGCATCCTGTATGAGTTGTCTCGTCCGTTTTACACGTGGATCATTTGTATTTTTAATAGACATTTTTATTTCCCCTCGTTTAATTTTCTATACTTAAACAACATATTGGTATTATATTGTTGTTTAAACGACATTTCATACGTAAATTGTCGGTTGTAGATTCAAAATAATTATTTATAATTATAAACGATAGTCCTTCAGAAATCAGCACCGCTCGCAGGTAGAGAAGTTTCGATTTACGCTGCAGATGGTGTGATTTTTTTGTTAAAAGGTTAATATAATTAACAATTAAACAATCTAAACAATAAGGACATAAATAGTTTAGAAAAAAATTATATGCGATATAAGGAGAGGAATGCAATGAATCAGTTTCGAAGAATGGTAATTATCAACATTATCACATTAATTGTACTAGTTGGCGGCGGTATTGGCGGTTATTACTATTACAATCAAACGGAAAATTACTTAAAAACAGACAATGCAAAGATTGATGGAAAGGTAATTCCGGTTGCTTCACCAGTAGCAGGTAAACTAACTGACTGGAAAGCTGAAGTAGGAAAAAATTATAATGAGAACGATAAATTAGGTACTGTTACTGTAGCGGCAGCTAATGGAGAACAAACAGTAGATGTAACAATTCCACAAAATGCAACAGTTGTACAATCAAACGCGACAACAAATGCTTTCGTTGGAGCGGGTAGCCCGATTGCTTATGCATTTGATATGAACAATTTATGGGTAACAGCAAACATTGAAGAAACAGATGTTGATGATGTTCAAAAAGGTCAAGATGTAGATGTGTATGTAGATGCATACCCAGATACAACGTTAACAGGAAAAGTAGAACAAGTTGGCTTAACAACAGCGAATACATTCTCTATGTTGCCATCAAGCAACGCAACAGCGAACTATACGAAAGTAACACAAGTAGTACCAGTTAAAATTTCTTTAGATCATAGCAAATCAGTAAATATTGTTCCTGGCATGAATGTGACAGTTCGTATTCATAAGTAAGGGGGAGATGAGATGTCCTCAATTGTAATTGCAGGATATGCACTATTTTGTATAATCGTCTTCTTCCTTGTAAATCGTCTTTTACGAAAGAAAAAAACGAAAATGGGAGAAGAACAAGTCCCAGCCGTAAGTAAAATAGAAGTAAGTAAAGTTGAAACAGAAGAGAAAGAAATTGAACGAAAGCAAGAATCGGAAATTTCTAATGTAGTTGAGTTAGAAACAGGAAAGCAAGAAGAAGTAAAACAAGAAAAAGAAGTGCCGAAAAAACAAATGTCTATGCCTGTAGAGAATGTGAACGTAAAAGCAGTTGTAGCTGTATTAATTCTCGGCATGTTCGTTTCTATTTTAAACCAAACAATCATTAACGTTGCATTACCTCCGTTAATGAATGAATTTAATGTATCAACTTCAACAGCACAATGGTTAATTACAGGCTTCATGCTTGTAAATGGTATTTTAGTACCGATTAGTGCCTTTTTAGTTTCACGATTTACGTATCGTAAATTATTTGTAGCAGCAATGTTATTCTTCACGGTAGGATCTATCATTTGTGCTACTTCAGGAAACTTTACAATGATGATGACAGGTCGCGTAATTCAAGCAGTTGGTGCGGGTATTTTAATGCCGGTTGGTATGAATATCTTCATGACGTTATTCCCGCCTCATAAACGCGGAGCGGCGATGGGATTACTAGGTGTAGCGATGATTTTAGCACCAGCTATCGGACCAACTGTAACAGGTTGGGTGATTGAAAACTATAGCTGGAACTTAATGTTCTATGCGATGTTTATTATTGGTTTAATTATTACGTTCCTATCTTTAAAATTCTTTACACTAGCTCAGCCGGTGTCTAAAACGAAATTAGATATATTCGGTGTGGTTAGTTCAAGTATTGGACTAGGAAGCTTATTGTACGGATTTAGTGAAGCTGGAAATAATAGTTGGACTAGTGCAGAAGTCATTATTTCACTTGTTATCGGTGTAATTGGTTTAGCGTTATTTATTTGGAGAGAGTTAACAACGGACAATAAAATGCTTGATTTACAAGTATTTAAATATCCAGTATTTACTTTTACTTTAGTAATTAATGCAATCGTTACGATGGCATTATTCGGAGGTATGTTATTGCTTCCAGTATATCTGCAAAACATTCGTGGCTTTACGCCAATTGAATCTGGTTTACTACTTCTTCCAGGATCATTAATTATGGGGATCATGGGACCAGTAGCGGGTAAATTATTCGATAAATATGGTATTCGTCCATTAGCGATAATTGGATTGGCAATTACGACGTATGCGACATATGAATTTACAAAATTATCGATGGATACGCCGTATAGCGTTATTATGACGGATTACATTATACGTTCAATTGGTATGTCATTCATTATGATGCCAATTATGACAGCTGGTATGAACGCGCTGCCGATGAAATTAATTTCTCACGGTACAGCAACGCAAAATACGTCAAGACAAGTAGCGGGTTCAATCGGAACAGCTATTTTAATTACACTTATGACGCAACAAACGACTGCTCACGTAGCTGATTACGGCAACATGTTAACAACATCAAACCCAATTTTAGTTGATAAAGTACACGGCATGGGTCAAAGCTTAGCGGCCTTAGCTGGATCAGCTCAAGCAGGAGACGCGATGAGCACACAACTATTATATGGACAAATTTCAAAGCTATCTGCAATTAACGGTATTAACGATGCCTTCTTAATCGCAACGATACTAGCAGGTATCGCTTGGGTGTTATCGTTCTTCTTACAATCAGGCAATAAACCAAATAGAAAAGCAGGGAATTAATTTCCCTGCTTTTTTGTCTTTTTAAAGAGTGAGATATAAAAAATGATAACCAGTTACGGAGCACAGTCCTGCTAGAAACAAAATTATCCCCATAGAACAAATACTCGATATTTGCCTGCCGCTTATAATAGCTAATAGTCCAGCTAAAGAGAAGAAGCACCAATATAAAGTTCCCGAAATTGGAACCATCCCCTCTAAATCTATTCCAGAACCTATACAAACGATAGGAACAACGATAAGTAATATGCTAATTAAACCAGCTATAATAGTGAGTGATTTATGATATTTAATACCATAAATAATTAAAAAAATACCAACGATAAATGCGCATAACATTAAAGTAAGAGCTAAAATCATCCAAGTTAATATTCCAAACACTTCTGTATTACCTCCGATTTGTAGGTTGCTAAAAAATATTATATATAGAATGAATCACCTACAGACATGAGCTCCCAGAAGATAACACCTAATATTCCAATGGTAAAAATAATGAATCCCATATTACGTATACTTTTAATTTTGGCTTGTACTCCACTTACCCCTGCTAATAATCCAGTTAAAGAAAATAGGGTCCAGTAAAGAGCAGTTGGAATCGGGAAAATTGTATCGATATGAATCCCTACACTTAAAAGAACAAAAGGTAGTGTGACAAAGGATAGGCTAAGTAGCCCCATTAAACCAACGAGTAATTTCCGATATTTAATCCCCGTTACTATTAAAAAAATACCACCAGCAATCCCGCATAGTAAGAGAAGTGGCGTGAAAAGCATCCAAATAATACTGAACATATGTAAACTCCTTTATGTGAATTAAGTTATATTTTACTACATGAGGTTTATTTTGGATATTATTAATGAGTATATATAAATTGAAGGAAATGGGTAATAACGATACGGATTATCAAAAACGCTAACCGCAGAAGAGTTTGAAGTTATGATAAAAGAGTAAAGAGAGGTATCGCGATGATACCTCTTTTTAACTCAAGAATGCCAACATGTTATTCATAATATGAAATAACATAGCTGGAATAATGGACTTTGTTTTTTTACATAAAATGGCCATTAATAATCCCATAAAGAAAGTAATTACCATTACCCCAAGTGAGTATGTATGAGCGATACCGAAGAAGAAACTTGTTACGATGGCTGCAATCCAAAATGGAAAGCGTTCTGAGAAGAAGCGAAGTATAAAACCACGGAAAATAAGTTCTTCAAAAATGGGTGTGAGTATTGCAAAGCTGAGAAGTAATAATATTTGATATTGTTTAAAGACGTCTAAGCTTAGTGCGGAAGATTGCTGCTTTGTTGCGTCTTGGAACACATAATTTAACAAGATGTAATTGAGTATGATGTTGATAACGAAGAAAAGAAGTAAGTATACGTATGTGCGCCATTCTTTCAGTGTTTTAAAGTTAAAAGATTTTAGTAGTAATTTTTTTGCGGGTTCGAATTTAAAAATGAAGAATAACAATACAGCTAGTTGTAATACGGTATTTGCAGTATTTGCAATAGATTCATACAGGGCAACTTGTTTTTTATCTGTAAGACCTGCTGTATAAATTGTTAATGGCATTGCGAGGAACATAGTAATAAGTCCAGTTCCAAAAAAGGCGAATAAAACAGAGCTAATAAATTGTCCCCATGACATCGAGTGTTTTTGTTCATTAGAAAGCTGTGTAGCGGGTTGCATTTGTAAAATCACCTCTTTTATATTTGTATATTTAATTATAAAGTAAGATGTTTTTGAATGTAACATTTAAATATTACATATAAAGTGAAACTTTAATCATTGGGGAGGTTCATCCCCCACTGATTATCAGCCCTCACCAATCGGGCTTTTACGGGCAGTTGATTCTCCACCTAACTTCCTCGTCTTTGCTGAATTTCGAGGTGGGGGTCTTACTGCTCGTTAATGCGGGATAAAGGTTTATTTTCCATAAAATAATAAAAGAGGTATCACCCTGTAGTGATGCCTCTTTCTCATTGATAACTATGTTCTGTCTTGTTATTCAATTTTGCTTGCTCTATTTGCAATTCACGCTCTACCAATCGATCTAATTGCTGAATTGCTTTAAGTGCTTTTTCATAAGAAATTGTTCGATAATGATGCGCTCCGCCCGGTTCTTCATCTGCTTCGTCTGCCCATTTAATAATATTTTGAAGAGATGTTCTTTCAATTTCTTGTTCCACTAAGAAAGAATCTGTATGAAGAAGAATTGCAATAGAAATTTCTTTTGCTAGTTTTGGATGTTCTCCTAATCTAATAAGTAATTTATGTGCTCTTTCAGCGCCTTTAATTGCATGGATATCATTCTTTTTATATAAGTCATAATCCCATTCGCCGCCTGTGTACCACGTATGATGTCCGATATCATGAAGGAAGCCAGCTTTTGTGGCAGCATCGACTGAGGCGTGATGCTTTTTGGCTAGGTGAAACGCATGGTAAGCGACAGCGATCGCGTGGACCATTCCAGAACGGTTTACGTATTTTTGTGTAATGTGGTGTTTAAAAATTTGTTCAAGCGTAATACGGTGCATAAAACATTCACTCCTTTTATCTTATGGTGTATATGAAGAAAAATCGATCGGTTTAAATGTATTTTGAACATTGTACTCCATCATAGTTCGTTAGTAAAGTAGAAATGTTTAGGAGAAGAAAAAATTTTTCTGCAAAAAAATCACCTTAGCTTATGCAAAGGTGATTTTCAAATTGCTTATTTTTTTAATCCTTGCTCTAGTGTTTCTAACATTTCGTGCTTTTCATTTTCATCAGCGTTTTTCCAAATGACTTCAAATAAAACGCCAAGACCTGGAAGCATTTTTTCTTCACCGCTTTGAATTGCATCGACGATTGTTTCTTGTAATTGATCTTGTGAATTTCCAGATACATTCGCTAATACGGCACCGCGTAAATTAAAACTCATTGCTTTCACCTCTTCTTCAGAATTGAAACTGACGTTAGTTTTTGTTCTTTTTTATGTAAATATGTATGAAAAATAGGCTATAATGATAAGACAAGAAGAGAGGGAAATACATATTATGAAAAACATTGATTCAGTACAAAATCCGCGTGTAAAGCAGTGGAAAAAGCTGCAAACGAAAAAAGAACGCGATAAAAAAGGTTTATTTTTTGTAGAAGGATTCCACTTAGTCGAGGAAGCTTTGAAGACAGGAATTGTAACAGAACTTATCGTTTCAGATCAGACAGACCTTCCGAAAGATTGGACAGTTAATGATGTGGAAATGTACATCGTACCTGAGGCGATTGTAAAAATACTTCGTGAAACAGAAACGACGCAAGGTGTATTTGCTGTTTGTGAGAAGCATGAGAAAGAAGTAGCTCTTACTGATGGGAAATTCCTTTTATTAGATGGCCTGCAAGACCCAGGTAATTTAGGAACAATTATTCGTACAGCTGATGCAGCTGGTATTCACGCCGTTGTGCTTGGAGAAGGTTGTGTTGATGTTTACAATAGTAAAGTACTCCGCTCTACACAAGGCTCTATTTTCCACTTACCAATTGTAAAAGGGAACTTAGAAGAATGGGTAGACAAGTTAAAAGAAAATAACGTTCCTGTATATGGAACAGCTCTTGAAAATGGAGTTCCGTATGGTGAAGTAACGCCGGCTGGCAGTTTTGCATTAATTGTAGGAAATGAAGGAAATGGCGTACGCCAAGAAATTCTTGCAAAAACGGATCAAAACTTGTATATTCCGATTTACGGCGGGGCAGAATCATTAAATGTTGCGGTTGCAGCAGGGATTTTAACGTATTATTTGCAAAGCCCGGTTGCGAACAAATAAAAAACTTCTTATAATAAGTTGAAGTACATTATATTAAAAGTTAAATAACGAAAAACGTTGATAGAGAAGAGTAGCTTACAAAATCGCCATATAGGGAGAGAGTGCCGTAGACTGAAAGCATTCTTATGGTAGACGAAAGTGAATTCACCTCTGGAGTTGACGCCAGGACCATGTATATGTAAAGGCGTTCCGGTCAGAATTGATCGTTATAACTAATGAGTGGGCAGACATGTTCTGTCAATTTAGGGTGGTACCGCGAATTTACCTCGTCCCTTTTTGGGAGCGAGGTTTTTTTATTTTTAAAATTAGGAGGGTTCCAAAATGGAAGCACGTTTAAAAGAGCTAAAGCAAAAAGCGTTAGAGCTTATTGAAGAAGCGAAAGAGCTGAAAGGCTTAAACGACGTACGCGTAGCGTATTTAGGAAAAAAAGGTCCAATTACAGAAGTATTACGCGGCATGGGAAAATTATCAGCAGAAGAGCGTCCACGTATGGGAGCATTAGTAAATGAAGTACGTGAAGCGATTCAAACGCGTCTAGACGACAAAATTAGTAACTTAGAAAAAGCAGTAATTGAAGCGAAATTAGCTACTGAAACAATTGATGTTACATTGCCAGGTCGTCCTGTTGAAACAGGTTGTCACCATCCGTTAACGGCTGTTGTTGAGCAAATTGAAGATGTATTCATCGGTATGGGTTATGAAGTAGCTGAAGGAACAGAAGTAGAAAAAGACTACTACAACTTCGAAGCACTAAACTTACCGAAAGATCACCCAGCGCGTGATATGCAAGATACATTCTACATCACAGAAGAAACGTTACTACGTACACATACATCTTCTGTGCAAGCACGTACGATGGAAAATAATAAAGAAAAAGGCCCAATTAAAATTATTTGTCCTGGTAAAGTGTATCGCCGTGATGACGACGATGCGACGCATTCACATCAGTTCATGCAAATTGAAGGTCTTGTAATTGATAAAAACATTCGTATGAGTGACTTAAAAGGTACACTGCAAGTATTCGTGAAAAAGATGTTCGGTGAAGATCGTGAAATCCGTCTTCGTCCAAGTTTCTTCCCATTCACAGAGCCATCTGTAGAGATGGATATTTCTTGTATGATGTGTCATGGCAAAGGCTGCGGCACTTGTAAAGGAACTGGCTGGATTGAAATTCTAGGCGCAGGTATGGTTCACCCGAACGTACTTGAAATGGCTGGTTATGATTCAAAAGAATATCAAGGTTTCGCATTCGGTATGGGCGCAGAGCGTATCGCAATGTTGAAATACGGAGTAGATGACATTCGTCATTTCTATACAAATGATGTACGTTTCTTACAACAATTCAAACGAGCGTAAGGGAAGGAGAGGATAAGTATGTTCGTATCATATCGTTGGTTACAAGAGTATGTAGATATTAAAGATGTAACAGCACAAGAACTAGCAGACAAAATCACGAAAAGTGGTATTGAAGTAGAAGGCGTTGAAGTATTAAATAAAGGTGTAAAAGGTGTTGTAGTTGGTCACGTATTAGAATGTGAAAAACACCCAGAAGCTGATAAATTAAGTAAATGCTTAATCGATATCGGTGAAGAAGAGCCAGTTCAAATTATTTGTGGAGCTGCTAACATTGCAAAAGGTTTAAAAGTACCAGTTGCAAAAGTTGGAGCTGTACTTCCTGGTAACTTCAAAATCAAAAAAGCAAAACTACGCGGTGAAGCTTCTCACGGTATGGTTTGTGCTCTTCAAGAGCTTGGTATTGATGGAAAGTTAGTTTCAAAAGAATACGCAGATGGTATCTTCATCTTCCCAAGTGACGCTGAAGTTGGTGCAGATGCACTTGAAATTTTAAACTTACACGATGAAGTACTTGAGCTTGGCTTAACACCAAACCGTGCAGATTGCTTAAACATGTTAGGTGTTGCTTACGAAGTAGCTGCTATTTATGGCCGCGAAGTAAAGCTTCCAGCTATCGACTTACAAGAAACAGCAGAAAAAACTTCTGATTATATTTCTGTAAGTGTAGAAGCGAAAGAAGAAAACCCATTATACATTGCAAAAATGGTTAAAAACGTAAAGATTGGTCCATCACCAATGTGGATGCAAACTCGTCTTATGGCAGCTGGCATTCGTCCAATTAGCAACGTAGTTGATATTACAAACTACATTTTAATGGAATACGGTCAACCGTTACATGCATTCGATTACGATAAATTAGGTTCAAAAGAAATCGTTGTTCGTCTTGCAAAAGAAGGCGAAAAAATTGAAACGTTAGATGATCAAGAGCGTACATTACAAAGCCACCACCTTGTAATTACAAACGGCACGAAAGCTTTAGCTGTTGCTGGTGTAATGGGCGGGGCGGATTCTGAAGTTACAAATGAGACAGTAAACGTTCTAATTGAGTCTGCATATTTTGCAGGTCAAACAGTACGTCGTACATCAAAAGACTTAGGTCTTCGTAGTGAATCAAGTGCACGTTTCGAAAAAGGAATCGACCCAACACGTACATTTGAAGCAATTCAACACGCAGCTGCTTTAATGGCGAAATATGCTGGTGGTGAAGCACTTGAAGGTGTAGTAGAAGCTGACAACTTACAAGTACAAGAGCGTACAGTATCTGTTACTGCTGAAAAAGTAAACCGTGTATTAGGTACAAATATTTCTGCGAGTGAAATGGGTACAATGTTCACAAACTTGAAATTCCCATTCACAGAAGTAGAAGGAACATTCCATGTAAATGTACCAGCACGTCGTCCTGATATTACAATTTCAGAAGACTTAGTAGAAGAAGTGGGCCGTCTATACGGTTATGACCACATTCCAGTTACATTACCTTCTGGAACGATGACTCGTGGTAAATTAACATCAGCACAAACGAAACGTCGTAAAGTACGCCGCTTCTTAGAGGGTGCTGGTTTATATGAAGCAATCACGTATTCATTAACAAGCGCTGACAAAGCGAAACAATATATGGTTGAGCCAAACGAAAAGGCGCCTGTAGGTCTTGCGCTTCCAATGAGTGAAGAACGTAGCCAACTTCGTTTAAGCTTAGTACCGCAATTACTAGAAGCAGTTTCATACAATGTCGCTCGTAAAAACGACAGCGTTGCTTTATACGAAGTAGGTTCTATCTTCTTACCGACAGAAGAAGGAGAACTTCCGAAAGAAGAACAACATCTTGCAGGTGTTATGACAGGTCTTGCTCTTCATCATGCATGGCAAGGTGAGAAGAAAGTAGTAGACTTCTTCGTTGTGAAAGGTGTACTAGAAGGACTATTCGACGTACTTGGCGTTGCAAACCAAATCACATATGCACCAGCAAAACGCGAAGGTATGCACCCAGGCCGTACAGCTGACATCGTATTAGATGGCGAAGTAATTGGTTTCATCGGTCAATTGCACCCAGAAGCAGAAAAACAATTAGATGTGAAAAATACATTCGTATTTGAATTATCTCTTGTAAAAGTATTCGGTGCAGACGCTGAAGAAACTTACTACGCAGCAATTCCACGTTTCCCATCTATGACACGTGACATGGCTGTTGTAGTAACGAAAGAAACAAAAGCTGGTGAAATGAAGCAAGTCATTGCTGAAGCTGGCGGAGAACTTCTGAAAGACGTAACACTATTCGACTTATACGAAGGTGAAAAAATGGAAGAAGGCAAGAAATCACTTGCATTCTCTATGACTTACTTCGATGCAGAACGTACATTAACAGACGAAGAAGTAACAGAAGCACATAACCGTGTATTAACAGCGGTAGAAGAGAAATTTGGTGCGGAGTTACGTAAGTAATTAGAAAATTGCCGGATATATTCCGGCAATTTTTTTATTGGGTTAGTTGTCGGACACTGTCGGTAAGTCGATATATTACAAAAATCGCTCATATATTTTCCGACACCTTGCATCTTTCTCTCGAATGTAGTACATTAATTTTAGTTTAACAAAATGAAAGATGATGATAAGGAAAAGTAGTATATACTATAATCCAAAGCGAGTCAGGGACGGTGAGAGCCTGATGAGGCGGTATATGTGAAGAACACCTTGGAGTTGCTAACCGAAATTGAATCTTGTATTCAAGAGTAGACTTAGACGGGAATCCGGCCTGTTACAAACCGGGAAGTATGTATTACATACGAGTTAAAGTTGGTCTTTATGACAAATTGGGTGGTACCGCGAAGTTTAACCTTTCGTCCCTTTATGGATGAAAGGTTTTTTTTGTATTTAAATATATGAGCAAAGGAGAATTTCACTATGGAAAACACATTAGTAAAAAGTCTGTATAGAGATACAGAAAAGTATGCAGATCAAACAGTACAAGTATCAGGGTGGATTCGTAACTTACGTGATTCAAAAGCATTTGGTTTCATCGAATTAAACGACGGTAGCTTCTTCAAAAGCGTTCAAATCGTTTTCGATACAGAATTAGAGAACTTCAAAGAAATTGCAAAACTTCCACTTAGCTCTTCAGTTAAAGTAGAAGGTAAAGTAATTGCAACGCCTGGAGCGAAGCAACCATTTGAAATTAAAGCAGAAAAAATTGATATCGAGGGCTTATCAGATTCTGATTACCCACTTCAAAAGAAACGTCATACATTTGAATACTTACGTACAATCGCTCACTTACGTCCAAGAACAAATGCATTCTCTGCAACGTTCCGCGTACGTTCTATCGCAGCATTTGCGATTCACCAATTCTTCCAAGAGCGTGGATTCGTACATGTTCATACACCTATCATCACTGGTAGTGATACAGAAGGTGCTGGCGAAATGTTCCGCGTAACAACGCAAGATTTAAATAACCTACCAAAAGGTGAAGACGGAAAAGTTGATGAGTCAAAAGACTTCTTCGGTAAAGAAACAAACTTAACAGTAAGTGGACAGCTGAACGCTGAAGCTTATGCATTAGCATTCCGTGATGTATACACATTCGGACCTACATTCCGTGCGGAAAACTCAAACACAACTCGCCACGCTGCTGAGTTCTGGATGGTTGAGCCTGAGATTGCATTCGCTGAACTAGGGGACGTAATGAACCTTACAGAAGATATGCTGAAATATGCAATGAAATACGTATTAGAGCATGCACCAGAAGAAATGGAATTCTTCAACAGCTTCGTTGATAAAACAGTTCTTGAGCGCATGAACAACGTAATTAACTCTGACTTCGGTCGCATCACTTATACAGAAGCAATTAAAGTGCTTCAAGAATCAGGTGCTGATTTCAAATACCCAGTAGAATGGGGAATTGACTTACAAACAGAGCACGAAAGATACTTATCAGAAGAAATCTTCAAACGCCCTGTATTCGTAACTGACTATCCGAAAGACATTAAAGCATTCTACATGCGTTTAAATGAAGACGGTAAAACAGTAGCTGCTACTGACCTTCTAGTGCCTGGCATCGGCGAATTAATCGGCGGAAGCCAACGTGAAGAAAGAATGGACGTTTTAGTAGACAGAATTAAAGAATTAGGTATGAACGAAGAGGATTACTGGTGGTACTTAGAACTTAGAAAATACGGCGGTACAAAACACGCTGGATTCGGTCTAGGTTTCGAGCGCTTCCTAATGTACATCACTGGCATGGCTAACATCCGTGACGTAATTCCATTCCCAAGAACTCCAGGTTCTTCTGAGTTCTAAAATGTGAAAAAAGCGAGAGGATTTCCTCTCGCTTTTTCTTTTGCATAGTTTATTACCCTGTAGCAAAAAGTAACGCGAAGGGGTGAATATAAATGAGTAAAAAAGTGAAAAAAGATCATTCAAGATCGGGCCTAGGTTCTCCAGAAGTAGAAGGACAAGGAACGACGACACATGAAACAGGTTCACATAAAGTACCTTCATCAAATAAGAAGCAGAAACGAAGCTAACATAAAAAAGGAGAGTCTTGGCGACTCTCCTTTTTTCATGTATTACATCTTCTTATCGTTAATTTCTTTTGTAATCTTATTTATGTCTTTGCCTAATCAATCTAAATAGAAAAACCACAGTAAACTCATGAACACGTAATAGATGGCCATCACGCCAAGATTATCAGATATATTTTCGAATGTGGATTTAGTAGTGAAAAAAGCTCCTCAAATGGTAGAAATAGTGAAGTAAGAAAGTGGGCCTACGAGGTGTACGAAAACATATAATATCTTTTTAACTTTTACAGCGTTCATATGAAAAACCTCCTTTTTCTAATCATACATTCAAGTTCCTCACAGAAGTGTTGTAGTTTTGCTGGATTATGTATTAACGAGCGAGCATCGTGTTTCCCGATAAATCTTCGAATCCGAAAGTTTAATAAGAAAGAGCGACCATAACGCTCTATTAGATCGTTGAACGCTCGTTGTTCACTTAGTAGCTGAATGTTTTCCCTAATTTCAAACTGCCTTTCGTGTGGATCACCTAGTAAAATATTTAGAATCATTTGTAGAAGTAGCAATGGGGATCTCCTCCTATGTTAGAATAATCTGTATATTATAATTATAACAAAACTATAAGGACAATAGTAGGGTGAAACAAAAAACAGGAGTTTGTAGGCTCCTGTTTTTGTCGATACTATTTTAATAAGCGAAGCGCCTTCTCCGTATTAGCGAAATGCAGTTTCACAAACTCAGGTAATCGTTCTTTACCAAGCTTTTGAATTAATTTAGCAGCAGCGATATCAACTTGTTTACCAGCACCTTTTGGAAGTGGCATACCAGCTTTTTTACTTAGTTCGTCAAACTGTTTTACGAATGAGTAGCGAGCTAAAATGGAAGCGGCGGCAACAGCTAAATGAACACTTTCACCTTTCGTAGCGAAGTAAACATTTTCACGCTGTACCTGTTTTTGTTTTGCTAAATATTTATAGTATGTATCAGGTTGTGTGAATTGATCGATTAAGACGCCTTCAGGTTTTGTAGGTGCCATTTTAGCTAATAAGTTTGTAATAGCTTTATTATGTAGCAAGGCTTTTAACTTACCTTGGTTGTTTCCTTTATCAAATAGCTCGTTATATTTTTCGTTATGAAGGACAAGAGAGCTATAAGGAACAACGTGTAGAAGTTGTTTCGCAATGGCAGTAATTTGATCGTCATTTAAGTTTTTAGAGTCTTTTACACCAAGTTCTTTTAGTAGTGGAATTTGCTTTGCATCCACATATACAGCAACGACTGTCATCGGTCCGAAGAAATCACCAGTACCAACTTCATCAGACCCTACAATAGACATTGTACCGATGGAAGCAGGCGGTGCATAACGGTGTGAATCAACAGATTTTTTTGCAGCTGTTTTCGGTGTTTGAGAGACAGTTTGCCAACGAGAAGCTTCTGCTTCAGCGCGGCCTCCTTGGAACATTACTTTTCCAGATTTATACGCTGTAATCGTGCAAGATGGTACCTTTGCCATGAAGATCCCGCCTTGCGGAGTTTTCGGGCTAAGCGAATGTTTATATTGTTGTTTCATGTCTTCAATTACTGTAGAATTTGTTTGAATTACGATAGAATTTGACATAATGGTCGCCCCTTTTTTTATATTGTTATTTTTATCATATCGGATTGTTCTTTCTGTTTCCATATTATGAAGGTTCATGGTATGATAAACTTTAGGATTCTGTACGTGATTGGAGGCCGGTGAGTTGTCACAACAAAAGGGAAAGAAAAGTCGAATTAATGTAGAAATCTATGGTCAGCAATATTCAGTTGTTGGCGATGAAAGTACAAGTCATATCCGCATGGTAGCAGCGATTGTGGATGATAAAATGCGCGAACTCAATGCCAAGAATCCTTCGCTTGACACGAGTAGACTAGCGGTATTGACGGCGGTAAACGTCATACACGATTACATAAAATTAAAAGAAGAACATGAGAAATTGAAAGAAAGTATGACAAAAAAAGGAATGGAATAACATGATTGATATTATTATCATTTTACTGCTTGTTATGGGATTTTTCCTCGGCTTACGCAGAGGGTTTATTCTGCAACTTGTAAAGTTAACAAGCTTTATTATCGCATACCTTGTTGCATACTGGTACTGTAAAGATTTAGCGCCAGCACTTGCGAAATTTATTCCGTATCCATTTGATAAAAACGTATCTGTTCCAGAATGGATTGATGCAAATAATATTGAGACAGTATTTTATCAAGCGCTTGCGTTTATCATATTGTTTATTATCACTAAAATTGCACTTTCATTACTTGGTAATTTGTTAAATATGTTTGCAGAAATACCGGTTTTAAAGCAAGTAAATGCGTTTGCGGGGGCAATCCTCGGATTTTTAGAAGTATATATTATTTTGTTTGTCTTAATTATCATTGGGAACATTCTTCCGATTGAACAAGTACAAACACCATTACAACAATCATCAATTAGCAAAATAATTGTAGACGATACACCGATTCTCTCTGAAAAGGTGAAGGAACTATGGCAGACAGGTAGCAGAGTATAACTTCTCTTTTTTCGGAAAGAGAAGTTTTTTTCTATGAAAGAAAGGCGGGACAATGATGAAAGTAAATAAAAAACAAGTGATCAAATTATTAGAGACAATCGGGCTTTTTATGGAATTAAAGGGCGCGAATCCATTTAAAATATCTGCATTTCGTAAAGCGGCAGCAGCGTTAGAAAGTGATGATCGTAGTCTTTCTGAAATTGAAGATTTCACAAAGATTCCAGGCATCGGAAAAGGAACAGCAGCCGTTATTCAAGAATATATAGAATCGGGAACATCTGAAGTATTACAAGAACTTGAAAAAGAAGTACCAAGTAGCTTATTGCCGTTATTAAAACTACCAGGACTTGGTGGTAAGAAGGTAGCTAAGTTATATAAAGAACTTGGTGTTGTTGATATGGAATCGCTAAAAGCTGTTTGTGAGGAAAATAAAGTACAAGCTTTAGCAGGTTTCGGTAAGAAGACAGAAGAGAAAATATTAGAAGCAATCGATCAAGTAGGCTCTCGTCCAGAGCGTTTACCAATTGCGATGGTATTGCCTATTGCCGGGGAAATAGAGGAGAAATTGTCGAATATTGCTGAAGTAATTCGTTTCTCTCGCGCTGGTAGTTTGCGCCGTGTTCGTGAAACAGTGAAAGATTTAGATTTTATCATTGCAACGACAGAACCAGCAGCGGTACGTGAGCATTTACTACAATTTGATAATATGATTGAAGTAATAGCAAGTGGAGATACGAAAGTTTCTGTCCGTCTTCAATATGAATATGATATTTCAATTGATTTCCGTTTAGTAAAACCAGAAGAGTTTATTACAACTCTTCACCATTTCACAGGATCAAAAGACCATAATGTAAAAATGCGTCAAATCGCAAAAGATAAAGGCGAGAAAATTAGTGAGTACGGTGTAGAGAACTTGGAAACAGGTGAAGTGAAAACATTTGAGACGGAAGAAGACTTCTTTGCTCATTTCGGTTTGCCATTTATTCCGCCAGAAGTGCGTGAAGATGGAAAAGAAATTGAATTAATTAAAGAGTATCCGAACTTAATTCAGTTTTCCGATATACAAGGTGATTTACATATGCATACAACTTGGAGTGACGGTGCTTTTTCTATTGAAGAAATGGTACAAGCGTGCCGTGCTCGTGGATATAAGTTTATGGCGATTACTGATCACTCGCAATACTTAAAAGTGGCGAACGGTTTAACGAAAGAGCGTCTTCGTGAGCAAGCGAAAGAAATTGAACGTATGAATGAAAAGTATCCAGACATTACAATTTTACGCGGAATTGAAATGGACATTTTACCAGATGCCTCGCTTGATTTTGATGATGAAGTATTAGCAGAATTAGATTATGTCATTGGAGCGATTCACTCTAGCTTCTCACAAGACCGTGAAACGATTATGAAGCGTCTACGTACTGCACTTGAGAATAAACATGTCACAATGATTGCCCATCCTACAGGACGTCTTCTCGGGCGTCGTGAGGGTTATGATGTAGATACAGATTTATTAATTGAACTAGCAAAAGAGACAAATACAGTTTTAGAATTAAATGCGAATCCGAACCGTCTAGATTTAAGCGCGAAATTATTAAAACAAGCACAAGATGCTGGTGTGAAAGTAGCGATTAATACGGATGCTCATACGCTTGAAATGTTAGAAGATATGGAAACAGGTGTAGCAGCAGCACGTAAAGGTTGGATTCAAAAAGATAACGTGATTAACACGTGGGATATTGAACGTTTATTAGACTATATTAAACGTAATAAGTAATACAAGGGGGACCTGCAACATGTTAGAAAGAACGTTGCGTGTATTAGAATACAATAAAGTAAAAGAACAATTACTTGAACATACAGCATCTTCACTTGGTCGTGACAAAGTGAAGCATTTAGTGCCGAGCACTGATTTTGAAGAAATTGTAGAAATGCAAGATACAACGGATGAAGCAGCGAAAGTTATTCGTTTAAAAGGTAGTGCACCATTAGGTGGTATTACGGATATTCGCTCAAATGTGAAGCGTGCAAAAATTGGGAGTATGTTAAGTCCAAATGAATTACTTGATATTGCAAATACGATGTATGGTAGTCGTAATATGAAACGCTTCATTGAAGATATGGCTGATAACGGTGTCGAGCTTCCGATTTTAGAAACTCACGTCGCTCAAATTGTATCTTTATATGATTTAGAAAAGAAAATTACAAATTGCATCGGTGACGGCGGTGAAGTAGTCGATAGCGCAAGTGATAAACTGCGTGGTATTCGTACTCAAATTCGTACTGCGGAAAGTCGTATTCGTGAAAAGTTAGAAAATATGACGCGCTCTTCAAACGCGCAAAAGATGCTGTCTGATTCGATTGTAACGATTCGTAACGAACGTTACGTAATCCCAGTAAAACAAGAATATCGCGGCGTATATGGTGGTATTGTTCACGATCAATCGGCTTCTGGACAAACGTTATTTATTGAGCCACAAGTCATTGTAGAATTAAATAATGCACTGCAAGAAGCACGTGTGAAAGAAAAACAAGAAATCGAACGCATCTTATTAATGTTAACAGAAGAAGTGGCAGTAGAAGCGGATATCGTTTTATCAAACGTAGAAGTAGTTGCAAATCTTGATTTCATCTTTGCGAAAGCTTTTTATGCGAAGCGAATTAAAGCGACAAAGCCGATTGTAAATAACGAGCGTTACATGGACTTAAGACAAGCACGCCATCCGCTTATCGATCCAGAAATAATCGTGCCAAATAACATTATGTTAGGTAAAGATTTCACGACAATTGTTATTACAGGACCGAATACAGGTGGTAAAACAGTTACGCTGAAAACAGTTGGTATTTGTGTGTTAATGGCGCAATCTGGCCTTCACATTCCAGTAATGGATGAGTCAGAGATTTGTGTATTCAAAAATATCTTTGCTGATATCGGTGATGAGCAATCGATTGAACAGAGTTTAAGTACGTTCTCCTCACATATGGTGAACATCGTTGATATTTTAGAAAAAGCTGATTTTGAAAGCTTAGTTTTATTCGATGAATTAGGTGCTGGAACAGACCCGCAAGAAGGGGCTGCACTTGCCATTTCAATTTTAGATGAAGTATGTAATCGGGGTGCTCGCGTTGTTGCAACGACGCATTATCCAGAATTAAAAGCATACGGATATAACCGTGAGCAAGTTATTAATGCGAGTGTTGAGTTTGATGTAAATACATTAAGTCCAACTTATAAATTATTAATCGGTGTACCAGGCCGTAGTAATGCCTTTGAAATTTCGAAACGTCTTGGATTATCTGATCGCGTTATTAAGCAAGCACGCAATCACATTAGTACAGATACGAATAAAATTGAAAATATGATTGCGAAGTTAGAAGAAAGCCAGAAGAACGCAGAGCGTGACTGGAACGAAGCAGAAGCGCTTCGCAAACAATCTGAGAAACTTCATCGTGAGTTGCAACGTCAAATTATTGAATTTAACGAAGATCGTGATGAACGATTATTAAAAGCGCAAAAAGAAGGAGAAGAAAAAGTCGAAGCTGCAAAGAAAGAAGCAGAAGGCATTATTCAAGAACTTCGTCAATTGCGTAAAGCACAGCTTGCAAATGTGAAAGACCACGAGCTAATTGAAGCGAAGAGTCGTCTAGAAGGCGCAGCGCCAGAGCTTGTTAAGAAACAAAAAGTAAATGTGAAAAATACTGCACCGAAACAACAGTTACGTGCAGGTGATGAAGTGAAAGTATTAACGTTCGGTCAAAAAGGTCAACTACTTGAAAAAGTAAGCGATACAGAGTGGAGCGTACAAATCGGTATTCTGAAGATGAAAGTGAAAGAATCTAATATGGAATACATTAACACACCGAAGCAAACAGAGAAAAAAGCAGTTGCAACGGTAAAAGGTAGAGACTATCACGTTTCATTAGAACTTGATCTTCGTGGTGAACGATTTGAAAATGCAATGGCGCGCGTTGAGAAATACTTAGACGATGCCCAGCTTGCAAGCTATCCTCGCGTATCAATCATTCACGGTAAAGGGACAGGAGCACTTCGCCAAGGTGTACAAGATTACTTGAAGAAGCATCGCGGTGTAAAAACCTTCCGTTACGGTGACATGGGCGAGGGAGGCCTAGGCGTAACAGTTGTCGAATTAAAATAGAAAACAACGAAACAAAGGGGAAACCATTATATGTTTATGGACAAACTTGCAAAAGTATTGTTAGCTTGTTGTGGAATATTTTTGGTGATTGGGGTTATTTATTTAGTTGTTTTTGCGAAGTGAAAAAGCGTCAATCGTGGCAGAATGATATTGCCATAGATTGACGCTTTTAATATATGTGAAAAGGAATAGAACATGAAAATCAACCAATACATAAGCGAAGCAAAATTATGCTCCAGACGTGAAACAGATCGTCTCATTAAAGCTGGACGCGTGGCTATTAACGGCGAAATATGTACGCACGGTGCACTCGTAAGCGATGGTGATAGGGTAACGATTGATGGGCAAGTTATTGTAAAAGAAGAGAAAGAAAAAGTGTATATCGCATTTCATAAACCAGTCGGAATTACTTGTACAGCAGCCGATCATATTGAAGATAATATTATTGATTATATCAATTACCCAGAGCGAATCTTTCCAGTTGGGCGATTAGATAAAGCATCAGAAGGACTTATTTTATTAACGAATGACGGCGGCATTGCGAATCAAATTTTACATGGTGATCATGAGCACGAGAAAGAATATGTTGTCACAGTCGATAAACCTTTTACGGACTGGTTTATTGATGAGATGTCCCGCGGTGTAAAGATTAAAGATGGAATGACGAAGCCGTGCAAAGTGACAAGAGTCGATCAATCAACATTTCGTATCGTTTTAACGCAAGGAATGAACAGGCAAATTCGTAGAATGAGTCGTGCTTTCGGATTTACTGTAATAAAGCTAAAGCGAGTACGCATTATGAATATAGAGCTAAATGAGCTTGAAGTTGGAAAGTGGCGGAGCGTTACAGCTGAAGAGTTAGAAATTTTAATAGGGCAGTTATAGGGAGGAAAAATTTTCTCCCTATATTTTTTTGTCAGAAAAAATAAAACTATTGATTTTTTAAAAAATAGCCCATATAATAAAAAAACAACAAGTTTCGACAAGATATTTTATAAAAGTAATGATGAGGACATGAGTTGTATTTTACGATTCTCAGAGAGGGAAGCCTTAGGCTGTGAGCTTCCTAATACGAAAAGACAAGCTTACCACCTCTAAACTTCAAGAGTGAACTGCATACATGATGCATTGTAATTCTTGGCGGATAAAACCGTTATCAATTTACACGAGCTATAAAATGAGCTTATTTCGTTATAAATTCATTTTATTAGAATAAGGGTGGAACCACGATTTCAACACTCGTCCCTTTATTAGGGACGGGTGTTTTTTGCGTTCTTTTACGGGGAAGTATGCTTGAAAGAGGATATGTGACGGATTTTAATTCAGAATATTTTGTTAATTTATTATTTTAGGAGGTTAGTAGAAATGAAATCATCTTTAAAGTTTTCAGAGATGTTTGCAATAAGTTTAATGTTATTTGCACTGTTTTTTGGTGCGGGTAATATGATTTTTCCACCAGCATTAGGACAAGGCGCTGGAACAGACGTATGGATTGCGTTGTTTGGTTTTATCGTAACAGGCGTTGGACTACCTTTATTAGGAGTAATTGTTATAGCTTTAAAGGGAGATATTAATGAGCTAGCAGGACGTGTACATCCTATATTCGCACTTGTTTTTATCACTGCAATTTATTTATGTTTAGGCGTATTCGTAAGTGTGCCGCGTACAGGAACAGTAGCTTATGAGATGAGTATTGCACCGTTTTTACCAAGTGAGATAGCTGGTCAGTCATATCCACTTGTTATCTTTACACTTATTTTCTTTGCAGTCACTTTCTATTTAGCTTTAAATCCTTCGAAATTAGTGGGTCGTATTGGTAAAGTGCTAACTCCAATATTATTAGCTGTTATTGCAATTATCGTAGGTAAAGCACTTATTACACCAATTGGAGAATTTGGTGCACCGACAGAAGCGTATAGTGCTCCTCTCTTTAAAGGATTTATTGATGGATATTTAACTTTAGATGGACTTGCGGCACTGGTATTCGGAAATGTTGTAATTCATGCGTTAAAAGAAAAAGGCATTACAAATAAAAACAGTATTGCAAAAGTAACAATCTTTGCAGGATTTATTGCAGCGCTTGGTCTACTACTTGTGTATTTAGCACTTGCTTATCTTGGAGCTTCTAGTGTGTCACTTGGAATGGGCGCAAACGGAGGAATTATTTTAACAAATGTCGTGAATCATTTATTTGGTAGCTACGGAACTTTATTACTAGGGATCGCAATTACAGCAGCATGTTTAACAACTTCTGTAGGTATTGTTGCAGCTTGTGGTGATTACTTCTCTTCCTTATTACCAAAGCTTTCTTATCAAAAAGTCGTTTTCATTTTCTGTGTATTAGCATTTATGGTAGCAAACCTTGGGTTAACTCAGTTAAATGCATTAGCATTACCAATCTTAATCGCAATTTATCCAATTGGAATCGTACTTATCGTATTATCACTTGTTGAAAACTACGTTCGTCTTCCATTAGCGATGTATGTGGGCGGGATTGTAGGAGCATTTGCAATAAGTTTCTTTGATGGGTTACACAATGCAAACCTTCAAATTGCAGCGCTAGCACCTATTTTAGATAAGATTCCATTATATAGTGTAGGAATTGGTTGGTTAGTTCCAGGTATAATCGGTATAGGATTTGGTTATATAGTTTCTAAGTTTCAAAAGCAGGAAATTGCTGTAGAAAAATAGAGAAAAGAGGCTTTCTATAATAGAAAGTCTCTTTTTTTGTAAAAAAAGCCGCATATAGAGAAATTTAGATATTAAAAATTTTATACGTAATATAGTTGACAAAAAATTTATGAGTAGGCTAAGATTGACTTAGTTGTGGAAATATTGGAAGGGAAGTGAGGGAAACGGGGTTTCTATAACTATAGTGTTGTTATGGGAAGAGGTGAAAGAAGAGGAGAAGAGAAAGTTTATTTTTTTTGACTTACATTGAGAATGATAATCAATAAATACGTTTTATAATTTTTTCTCAGTTTCTATGCCTTCGTATAAGGAATAGGGTGAGATATTATTTTTAATATTAAATGAGAATGATAATCAATAATGCTTATGTTACATAAAAGAATGCTAATTAAATAATAGGTAGAAGAGATTATTTTTTTCTTATGAATTGAGAATAATTATCATTTTCGGAAAAAGTGAAATGAAAGATAACCAAGGAGGAAACAAAAAAAATGAAAAAGGTTTCTGTATTACCCGCTTTTATTATAACGTTCGTATGTATGCTAGCTTTTCTTGTAATGCCATACGGGAATGCTTCAGCAAAACTAGCTGATGGTACTTACGATATTAATTACGTAATTCAAAAAGCGGAAAATGATTCAGCTTCAATGGCAAATGACTATTTTGAAAAGCCGGCAAAATTAATAGTGAAAAACGGTGAGATGAGAGTACAAGTTCCGATGAATCATAGTGCTTGGATTACAGAATTTAAAGCACCAGAGAACGGAAATTTTGTTGATGCGAAAGTTGTTAATAAAGATGAATCGGCAGATAAAAGAACAGTAGAGTTTAAAGTAGATGATTTATCCAAACCGGCAGCTGTAAAAATTCATGTTGTTGTACCAAGTGCAAACTATGACCACCACTACACAATTCGTTTTGCTTTTGATGCAAATGTAAAAGCTGTAGGTGGCGATAATGGCGTAGCTGCTACAACAAAAAATAATGATCAAGCGAAAACAGATACACAAGTAAAAGAAGAGAAAACAAAAGTAGAGAGTAAGGAAACAGCTAAAGAAGTGAATAAAGAAACAAAAAATGAAAATGGAAAAGCTGAAAAAACAGATAACCCAAAAACAGGCGATGAAGCACGTATTGGATTGTTTGCAGTGTTAATTCTTATTTCAGGTGCTTTCTTAATTCGTAAAGTGAAATTGAGTAAATAAATCTTTTGAAGGGTGATGAATATATGTTTAAACAATTTAAAATGATTATTGCCGTATTTGCTGTTTTATTTACATTTATCGCAACACTAGGTTTACAAGATGCAAAGGCTGCTACAAAACTAGCTGATGGAAAATATAATATTGCTTTTACTGTATGGAAAGGCGATAAAGATGAATCGTCTAGAATGAATAGTTATTTTGAAAGCCCAGCAACATTAACAGTTAAAAATGGAAAACAATATGTTTCATTTAAAGTGAAAGATAGTGCTTCTATTAAAAGTTTCCAAGTAGAAAAAGATGGTCAATTTGTAGAAACAACCGTGTTAAGTGAAAATAAAAAAGATAATACTAGAGTTGTAGAATTTGAAGTTGCTGACTTGTCAAAAAAACTAAATGGCAAGGTGAAAATTAATATTCCAATTATTAATTATAATGCTTCGTATGATATTCGCTTTGTATTTGATGGGAACAGTATTAAATAATTTTCAAAAGGGAGAGTCGTTCCATTGAACAGGTATACAAAAATTATTGTTGCTATGTTTTTAATGATATTTACATTCGTATCAACATTACAACCACTTGCAGTTCAAGCAGCTACCAAGTTGGCTGCCGGTGAATATTCAATTGGCTTCAAAGTTTTAAAAGATACATCAGATGAAGAATCGATGATGAATCAATATTCAGTAAGTCCGGGAACTTTAAAAGTGAAGGATGGGAAAAAGAAAGTATCCTTTACATTAACAAATAGTTCATGGATTACGAAATTTGAAACAGAAAAAGCAGGTAAGCTAGTTGCGACAAATGTAATTAGTGAAGATAAAGAAAAAGATACAAGAGTAGTAGAATTTGATGTAGAAGATGTAGAGAAGGTATTAAATGCAAAAGTAAAAGTAGATATTGATTTTTTAAATTATCATCATGAGTACGACGTTCGTATTGCATTTGATCAAAATAGCATTACACCAATTCATGTAGAAAAACCAAATGAAAAAGAGGACCCAGCTAATAAGCCAGATCCAAATGAAACTACCGATCCAGGTCAGAAGCCCGACCAAAAGCCTGACCCAGATCAACAACCAAATTCTAACACAATTACAGATGGTGCGTACAGCATTCCATTTAAAGTGTTAAAAGATCAAACAGATGAAGAATCTAAGATGAATAGTTACATGGTAAATCCAGGAGTATTAAAAGTAGAAAACGGTAAGAAAAAAGCAATTGTAACACTAAAAAGTAGCTCATTAATTAAAAATTTCCAAACGGAAAAAGATGGCGCATTTGTTGATGCAAAAGTAGTGAGTGAGGATAAGGAAAAAGATACAAGAGTAGTAGAGTTTGAAGTAAACGATTTATCTAAAAAACTAAATACAAAAGTATTTATCGAAATGGCATCAAGAAATTATAAGCAAATGCATGATGTACAACTTTTATTTGAACAAGATAAACTTGAACAAATTAAAAATGAAGAGAAAAAACCAGAAGTAGAAAAACCGGAAGCAGAAAAACCGGAAGCAGAAAAACCAGAAGTAGAAAAACCAGATGAAAATAAAAAACCAGATGCTGAAACAATTAAAGATGGTGAATACAGCATCAATTTCAAAGCATTAAAAGATCAAACAGACGAAATTTCAATGATGAACACATATACAAAAAGTCCAGGTGTGCTAAAAGTAAAAGATGGTAAGAAGTATGTATCATTTACGTTAACGAACAGTTCTTGGATTACAAAATTTGAATTTGAGAAAAATGGTTCGTTTGTTGATGCACATGTAATAAGTGAAGATAAAAAAGCTGATACACGCGTAGTGGAAGTAGAAGTATCAGATTTATCAAAAAAGTTAAATGCAAAAGTAAAAGTAGATATCGATTCAATGAATTATCACCATTTTTACGATATTCAATTTGCATTTGATAAAGGTAGCATTAAGCCGTTAGATAGCCAAGGCGGAAACAACAACCAAGGCGGAAACAACAACCAAGGCGGAAACAACAACCAAGGCGGAAACGACAACCAAGGTGGAAACAACAACCAAGGTGAAAACAACAACCAAGGTGGAAATGATAACCAAGATAATAACACAACAATTGATCCAAAAGCTCTTAAAGATGGTGAATACAGAATTGGCTTTAAAGTGTTAAAAGATCAAACAGATGAAATCTCAATGATGAACACATACACAAAAAGCCCAGGTGTATTAAAAGTAAAAGATGGTAAGAAATACGTATCGTTTACATTAACAAATAGTACATGGATTACGAAATTTGAATTTGAGAAAAATGGTTCTTTCGTTAATGCAAAAGTGTTAAGTGAAAATAAAGAACAAAATACAAGAGTAGTAGAAGTAGAAGTAAACGATTTGTCTAAAAAATTAAATGCAAAAGTAAAAGTAGATATTGATTCAATGAATTATCACCATTTTTATGATGTTCAATTTGTATTTGATCAAGACAGTATTAAAGCCTTAGGGAACCAAGGCGGAAACGACAACCAAGGCGGAAACGACAACCAAGGCGGAAACGACAACCAAGACGGAAACAACAACCAAGGTGGAAATAATAACCCGAAAGTAATAGTTGATCCGAAAAATTTAGTAGATGGCCAATATGATATTACATTTAAAGTATTAAAAGATAAAACAGATGAGATTTCAAAGATGCATGACTATGTTGTAAATCCAGCGAAATTAATCGTAAAAGATGGTAAAAAATATATTGAGATGGTGCTGAAAAATAGTGCGTGGATTACGAAATTCCAAACGGAAAACAAGGAACTATTCGCTGATGCGAAAGTAGTAAGCGAAGATAAAAATGCAAATACGCGAGTAGTACAGTTTGAAGTAGAAGATCTATTTAAAAAATTAAACGCAAAAGTAAAGGTAGACATCGATGAGATGAACTACCATCATTTCTACGATGTGCAAATTCAATTTGATACAAATAATATCGGCGCGTTAGGAACTCTTAAAGAGGAACCGAAAAATGAACCGAAAAATCCAGTGACTACACCGAAAGTAGATAATGTAAAAACAGTAGGTACTCCTGATTTTAACCGAAATGCAGATGGTCAGAAGAAAAAAGAAGATACAAAAAATGATTCGAAAAAAGAGAAAAACTCAAAAACTGCAGATACAGCACAACTTGGTTTATATATGGTGTTACTGCTAGGTTCACTTGCTTTACTAGTTCGTAAATATAGAGCAGGTAGATTGTAATTTTTGGAGTCTTGATGCATATTCGCGTGCATCAAGACTTGTTTCATATTGTATGGAAAGGAGTGGTGATTGAGAGTGAAGAAAATTGCAAGTGTACTAATGGCTATCATTTTGTTAATGAGTATAGCTGGGTGCTCATCACCAAAAAAAGAAACAGCAAAGCAGGTAAAGAGTGAGAGTAAAGAGCGCGTTGTTGCAACAACAGTGGCTGTTACTGAAATTATGGATGCGTTAGAAGTAGATTTAGTTGGCGTTCCAACAAGCTCTAAAACTTTACCGAAGCGATATAAAGGTTTACCTGAAGTTGGGAATCCAATGAGTCCAGATATGGAAAAGGTAAAGTCATTAAAGCCTTCAGAAGTGTTATCTGTGACAACACTTGAATATGAATTAAAGCCAGTTTTTGATGGTGTGGGTATGAAAGCAAACTTTTTAGATTTAACGAGTTTGAAAAATATGCAAAGTTCTATTAGCCATTTAGGTAAGAAATATGGGCGTGAAAAACAGGCCGAAGCAGTAGTAACTAAATTAGATAAAAAGGTTGCTAGCATTCAAAAAGAAGTAAAAGGAAAGAAAGAACCGACAGTACTTATTTTATTAGGTGTGCCGGGAAGTTATTTAGTAGCAACAGAGCATTCTTATATTGGAGATTTAGTGAAACAACTAGGTGGTAAAAATATTGTGCAAGGTGAACAAGTAGAATATTTAGCTTCTAATACAGAGTATTTAAAGAAAGCTGATCCAGATATTATTTTACGAGCAGCTCATGGTATGCCTGATGAAGTTGTAAAAATGTTTGATAAAGAATTTAAAACAAATGATATTTGGAAACACTTTGCTGCGGTTAAAAATAACCGTGTTTACGATTTAGAAGAGCGTTTATTTGGAACGACAGGCAATTTAGCAGCAATTGAAGCGTTAGATGAATTGAAAAAAATGATGTATCCGTGATGCATTTTAATATAAAGGAAGAGTAGAATGAATAAAAAAACTTGGAGTTTCCTCATTGTTACTGCATTGCTTATTGTTATGACATCATTGTCAGCGATGAAAGGGAGTTTAGAAGTAGGTATTGTTGAACTCGTACAAGGGATATTTACAGGTGGAAATGAAGATGTTGAAGTCATTAAAGATTTACGTTTCCCGCGTATTATTATTGCGTTGTTCACTGGAGCGGCTCTCGCTGTTTCAGGTGTGCTTTTTCAAGCTGTTATGAAAAATCCACTCGCCGATGCTGGGGTAATCGGTATATCTTCAGGAGCAAGTTTTATGACACTCGTTATTATTACGTTGTTTCCGCAATTCTTTTTCTGGACACCCGTATTCGCCTTTTTAGGTGGTGCGCTTGCATGTTATCTCGTTTATTCGTTTTCATGGAAATCAGGATTAAGCCCGCTTCGCATTATTTTAATTGGTATTGCCATTAATGCAATGTTTACTGGATTAAATGAATCATTCGTTACGATTTGTGGGTATTTTATTAAGAGTATTAAGCAAACGACGACTTCTAATATAACAATGAAGACGTGGGGCGATGTAGAAATAATGGTGACTTATGGAACGATTGGTCTTATTCTTGCTCTGTTCGTAGGAGCTTGGTGTAACTTATTATCGCTACAAGATAAGACTGCGAAAAACTTAGGCTTGCACGTGACGAGAGTTCGTCTTATTATTTCTGCCATTGCAGTACTCTTAGCGGCAGTATCAACAGCGATTGCAGGTGTTATTGCTTTTGTAGGATTACTAGTTCCGCATATTTCAAGACAATTAGTCGGTTCAGACCATAAAGTATTAATTCCATTTTCTGCGCTTGCAGGGGCGTTATTAATTTTGACGGCAGATACAATTGGAAGGTTAATTGTGCCACCTAACGAAATTCCAGCAGCAACAATTATGGCGGTTATTGGTGGTCCATTCTTAATATTTTTGCTTAGAAAGAGTGATAAAGTTCATGGAAATTAAAAATGTAACCTTTTCATACGATAACGTAACAAATCGTTTAAAGTCTGTTAGTAGTGAAATAGAAATTGGGAAAATTACAACAATCATTGGACCGAATGGATGTGGGAAATCAACATTACTTAGTGTCATGTCTAGAAACCACGCTCCTAGCAGTGGAGAAGTAATACTTGATGGGAAAGCGATTGGTGAATATAAACCGAAAGAGTTTGCTAGAAAGCTAGCAGTTGTCCATCAACAAAATGAGGCTCCAGCAGATATTACAGTGGAAAAGCTAATAAGCTTCGGGCGTATGCCATATAAAAATATATTCTCTCCGCAAACAGATGAAGATAGAGAAGCGATTGAGCGTGCACTAGTATGTACGAATTTACAAAGTAAGCGTGATAAGCCAATTTATGCTTTATCTGGTGGAGAGAGGCAGCGAGTTTGGATCGCGATGACATTAGCTCAAAATACACCAATGCTCTTCTTAGATGAGCCGACCACATATTTAGATATTTACTATCAGTTAGAAATATTAGAGTTAGTGAAAGAGTTAAATGAAGTGCATGGACTAACGATTGTAATGGTATTACATGATATTAATCAAGCCATTCGTTATAGCGACCATATTATCGTTATGAAAGATGGAGAAATCATTACGAAAGGTATTCCTAATGATGTAATAACAGAAGAAATGGTTAAAGCAATATATGGTGTAGATGTCATTGTAAAGCAGGATGAAGATACCGGATTGTACATGGTACCTATGGGAATCTAAAGGCTGAGCATAATCCGTTTTGAGGTGATAATTTGAATAGTAAGAAAGGACGGAAAAAGAATTCTTTTTTTCAACGCATACTTACAATTGTGTTTTTAGGAATCTTTTTCTATTCAATGTATGAGTTGGGCGGGATTTTCATGGATTATTATGAAAATCGTAAAGTAATGGCTGAGGCACAACATATTTATAAAAGAAGTCCAATGGAAGAAAAATCAGAAAATGGAGAGGTACGTAAACAGTTTCAGGATCTCCAGAAAATTAATCCAGAGATAGTCGGATGGATTACGATGGATGATACACAAATTAATTATCCAATCGTTCAAGCAAAAGATAATGATTACTATTTATTTCGTAATTATAAAGGTGAAGATATGAGAGCGGGAAGCATTTTTATGGACCATCGTAATGATGTGAAATCTCAAAATCGAAATACGATTTTATATGGCCATCGTATGAAAGATGGTTCTATGTTTGGTAGTTTAAAAAAAATGTTGGATGAAGACTTTTTTATGTCTCATCGTAAATTATATTACGATACATTATTTGAAGGATACGACGTTGAAGTTTTTTCAGTATACACGACAACAACGGACTTTTATTACATTGAAACGGATTTTGGAAATGATGCGGCATATGCATCGTTCTTAAAGGAAATTCAAGAAAAATCACTGTACAAAACGGATACGGAATTGACGGCTAATGATGAAATCGTAACACTTTCTACTTGTGATTATGCTCTTGATCCAGAGGCTGGAAGGCTAGTTGTACACGCAAAATTAGTAAAAAGAAATTAAAGAAAAAAGTATAGAATATGAGAAGTGATAGATAACGCTTCTCATATTCTATACTTTAAAAAAGGACTGTTCTTACTGTGCTGCAGCCATTGGCATACGTACAACTTTTACATCATAGTAAGCAATTTTATTATCAAGAATATATTCTGGCATTCCGCCTTGATGTGAGTGAGCATCTTTAAATGCAGCGCTCTTTGTCCAACCTTGGAAATCTTCTTTTGCATTCCAGCGAGTGCTAATTGTTACTTCATCATAATCAACTGTATTTTGTGTTAAAAGAACTTCTAGACCTAAAAAGCCTGGCATCGTTTCAACTTTACCTACTTTATTAAAACGCTCAATTAATTTATGCCCATTTCCCTTTGTAATTTTAGCTGTATTTGTAACAATAATCATGTTTATTCCTCCTATAAATGTAGCTATATTTTCAAGAACTCATATACATCAAATGATAATGAAAATCATTATCATTGTCAATGGTAAATGTGAAATATATAAGTTTTTTTCTATTATTTTGGACAGTGAGATTTTCATTTCAAAACATAGTAAATATGTGGCGGTTAAGTGCGAGAATGAGCTAGTTGTACTAGCAAAGCAATAATATGGTATAGTGAAACGAGGCTGTTTTTTCAGTCTCGTTTTTCAAATGCTTCCTGTAGAGAAAGCATGCAAATGGAAAGGAAGTTATTATATGCGATTAGAAGTAACTGTAAAAATAAAACCGAAATTTATAAAAGAAATTAAAAGTGGATATCCGCTTATTTTAAAAGATGCGATTCAAAATTTAAATGATGTTCGTGAAGAAGGAACAATCATCAAAGTAGTAGATGAGAAGAACAACTTTGTCGGAAAAGGTTATTATGGAAAGCAAAATAAAGGATACGGCTGGATTTTAACGAGAAAAGAGAGTGAACAAATTAATCAATCTTTCTTTGAAAGTAAAATCAAATCTGCCCTACATAAACGAAAGCAATTTTATAAATCAAGTGATACGACAGCATTCCGTGTGGTGAATGGTGAAGGTGATGGTCTTGGAGGACTAATTATCGATTATTATGATGGCTACTACGTAGTAAGTTGGTATAGTGAAGGGATTTACACTTTCAGAGATGAGATTATAGCCGCTCTTCAAAAAGTAGCAAACTTTAAAGGTATTTATGAGAAAAAGCGTTTTGATACGAAAGGGAAATATATTGAGGGTGATGATTTCGTAGCAGGAGAGCGCGGCGAGTTCCCACTTATCGTAAAAGAGAACGGTGTGAACTTTGCGGTTTATTTAAATGATGGGGCAATGGTTGGTGTATTTTTAGATCAACGTAACGTTCGAAAACAAATTCGTGATAAATATGCAAAGGGAAGAACAGTGTTAAATATGTTCTCTTATACAGGTGCTTTCTCTGTATTTGCAGCGCTTGGCGGAGCAAGTAAAACGACGAGTGTTGACCTTGCAAATCGTAGTTTAAGTAAAACGATTGAGCAGTTTAGTGTAAATGAAGTTGATTATGAAGCACAAGATATTATTGTAGAAGATGTATTTCTTTACTTCAAATATGCAGCTAAGAAAAAGATGAAATTTGATATGGTCGTACTTGATCCTCCAAGCTTCGCCCGCTCAAAAAAATATACATTTAGTGCAGCAAAAGATTATAAAAATTTATTAAAAGAAACAATTGCTATTACAGAAAATAACGGTATTATCGTTGCTTCTACAAATTGTAGCGCATTCGATATGAAAAAGTTTAAAGGCTTTATCGATACAGCCTTTAAAGAAATGAATGGCAAATATAAAATATTAGAAGAACATTCTTTACCAGAAGATTTCCGTACCATTGATCAATTTAAAGAAGGAGACTACTTAAAAGTAGTTTTCATCGAGAAAATTAAAGGTTAATAAAGAAAAGGAGCTCGAGTTTACTTGAGCTCCTTTTCTTATTGAACGATATTTTGTACTCTACCGACTTGTCCGTCCTGCAATCGCACTTTAATGCCATGCGGATGGGAAGGGGAGTTTGTTAAAATATCTTTTACAATTCCACGTGTTAATTTGCCTGTTCGTTGATCTTGTTTTAATACAATATCAACTTCAAGACCGGGCGCGATATTAGAACGTTTTTGTCCGTTCATTTACACACCTGTACGTCTACGTTGGTTGTTTGTTTTCTTTGTTTGTTGGTTTTGTAATTTTTTCGTTTCTTGGCTTTGATTTTTTGCATTTTGACCATTTCCATTTCCTTGCTTTTTCTTAGCAAGTTGTTCGCGCATTAAATCAGCTAAGCTTACTTTTTTGTTTTCTGACATGATAAGTCTCCTTTATATAAAGTTAATTATGAACAATCGTAGTGAATTTCATCATATCATTGTTAAGGAAGGAAGGGAAGTTGGTTTGAAAATTCATATATTTGTTTCAAGTCTGTAGTAGTTACGATACAATTGAGTTGTTAACGTTTGTAAAAAGGGGATAGACATATGTCACATCATATTTTATTAGTTGAAGATGATCTCTCAATTCAAGAGATGGTGGAAAAGTATTTGATAAAAGAGGGCTTTCAAGTAACAATTGCGTCTGATGGAGAAGAAGGCGTGAACACATATTTAAAAGGTTCATTTGATTTGATTATCCTCGACATTATGATGCCGAAGCTAGATGGCTTAGAGGTTGTACGAATCATTCGAGAAAAAAGTGCTGTTCCGATTTTAATGATGTCGGCAAAAGATACAGATGTTGATAAAGCTGTTGGATTAGGACTTGGAGCAGATGATTACATTTGTAAGCCATTTTCTATGATTGAATTAGCTGCACGTGTAAAGGCAGGTATTCGAAGATCTACGAAATATTCGGCTACAGAAACAACAGAAAAGATGATTCAAATTGGTGATTTAACGATTGATCCAATTAATTTTACTGTGGAAAAAAACGGGAAGCCTCTCAAACTTACTTTAAAAGAATTTGAGATTCTAAAATTGTTTGTAAAAAATCAAAATCGTGTATTTACAAAAGCACAAATATATACACTAATTTGGAACGAAGAGTATTACGGTGACGATAACGTTATTAATGTTCATATGAGAAGGTTGCGTGAGAAAATCGAAAGTGATCCATCTAATCCAGAATATATTAAAACGTTATGGGGTATCGGCTATAAGTTGGAAGTGATGTAATATGGTCAATTTGTTAATAAGTATTATTTTTATATTGTTATGTGTCATTTACATACAATATAAAATGAGAAAAAATAGTAGTAAAAATTTACGATACACATATGAAAAATTAGAAAATATTGTAAATTTACAAACGGGCGAGACGCTACTCGTTATGACAGATGATCTAGAATTGCAAAAATTATTAGTGGCAATTAATCAATTATTAGATGCAAAACAGAAAACGAATGCAGATCATGCAAAAGTAGAAATTTCGATGAGAAAAATGCTTTCAAATATTTCACATGATTTAAAGACGCCACTAACAGTTATTCTTGGATATACAGAAATGTTAAATAAGGATAAAACGATGAATAAAGAAGAACAGCAAATATTACTTGAAAAGGTGCATGTGAAAACACTAGAAGTAATGGAACTGATTCATAAGTTTTTTGATTTAGCAAAACTAGAATCTGGTGACAAGGCAATCGAGATGACAAAAGTAAATATGAATGAAGTTTGTCGTGAGAAGATTTTATCTTTTTATGATTTAGTGACGGCGAAAGGGTTTCAAGTTCATATTGATATACCAGAAAGAAATATATATGCACTTGGAAATGTAGAAGTATTAGGTAGGGTATTGAACAATTTAATATCAAATGCAATTACATATGGAGACGATGGAAAGATACTGGGTATGACGTTAAGAGATGATGAAACGAATGTGTATATAGACGTATGGGATACAGGAAAAGGGATTGATGAATCTCATATTGATAAAGTGTTTGAGCGTATGTACACACTTGAAGATTCGAGAAATAGATTGTACCAAGGAAGCGGTTTAGGGTTAACGATTACGAAAAGACTGGTGGAAGCGATGGATGGAAAAATCCATCTTTCTAGTAAACCGTATGAAAAAACAATTTTTACAATTGTATTAACAAAGATACAGTTTTAGCTTGTAGAGCAGTAGATTCTACAAGCTTTTTTTCAGCGTAAGGAATTTGTAAGAAACGGGTAAGAAAAAAGAGATTTCCGTTGTCTATTATAGAAATATAGAGTATTGCGAAAGGGGAAAGTAACATGACATATATATTAAAAACAAATCAGTTAACGAAAGTGTTTAAAGGGAAAGAAGTTATTTCCGGTGTTAACATGCATGTGAAAAAAGGAGAAATTTACGGTTTTTTAGGACCAAACGGTGCTGGTAAAACAACGATTATGAAAATGATTACAAATTTAATAAAACCGACGAGCGGTGAGATTGAAATTTTCGGTGAGAAGTTAACAGATACATCTTATGAAGTATTAAAGAGAATGGGGACGATTATTGAATATCCAATCTTTTATGATAAATTAACGGCGAAAGAAAACTTAGAATTACATTGTGAATATATGGGCTATTACGATAAAAATGAAATTGACCATGCTTTACATTTAGTGAAGCTGCAAGGTATAGATAATAAAAAAGTAAAAGATTTTTCATTAGGAATGAAACAACGACTCGGTATTGCAAGGGCAATCGTAACAAAGCCAGAATTACTCATTTTAGATGAACCCATTAACGGTTTAGATCCAATTGGTATTAAAGAATTAAGAGACTTATTTAAAATGCTCTGCAAAGAATATGGCATTACATTATTAGTTTCTAGCCATATTTTAGGTGAGATGGAATTAATGGCGGATACAATTGGTGTCATTCAAAATGGAAAACTAATAAAAGAAGTTTCAATGAAGAGTATTAACGGAAAACAAACAGAGTACATTGAAATTACTGTTCCTGATGTGAAGCGTGCAGCTTATATTTTAGAAGATAAACTTGGTATAAAAAACTACAAAATAATGAGTGGAAACATGATTCGGGTTTATGAAGTGGCGGTGACACAGCAAGCCATTTCCAAAGCACTTATTATGAACGATGTGGAAATTGAAAGTATTAATAAGAAACATAGTTCCTTAGAAGAATATTTCTTAAATGTAATGGATGGAGAGGGCATTCATGCTTAATGGACTGTGGCTGAACCTGGTAAGTGGATTTATCGTAATGCCAGTAAGTGGAATTTTATATTATAGAAAACCAGAGCGGAAATGGTTGTTAATCCTACTAGTGATAGGAATGTTAAGCTTCGTTACTGCTGGAATTAGAATGTTAGCAGCGTAGAGACAGGTATATAAAGAATGGAGGCGTGGTTTATATGTTTAAATTAATGAAGCTCGAATGGAAGAAACATCAATTATCTAGTTACTTTAAAAGTGTAGCAATTTGTATTATAGCAATTTTCGCTGCAGTAAGCCTTATGGCATGGGGAATGAAAGCCGAGGGAGACGTGCTCTTCTTTGACTTCACACAGAACATGGCTTTAGTAAATATTTTTATTAGGATAACATTCATTATTTTTAGTTCAGTCATTTTATCACGTTTAGTAATTGATGAGTATAAGAACAAAACGATACAACTATCATTTATGTATCCGCTACAAAGGAAAATGCTAATGAGTGCGAAATTAACAATTGTTTTCTGTTTTTGTTTTGTGAGCACGATTATCGCGACTTTCATTATTAGCTTGCTCGTATATTTTGTGAGTCCAATGATGGGACTGATTGAAACACCTGCTACGATAGGTGAAATAATAGCTATGGTTCCAGGTACTATTATAAGTGCATTTATGATATCTGGTATAAGTTTAATTCCTTTATTTTTTGGAATGAGAAAGAAATCGACACCGACAACGATTACTTCAGCAGTAATAATTGGCTTGCTGATTAGTGGTAACTATGGTCCTGGAAACGGTCAAGTAAGTATGTTTGATTTTATAGCTATCCCAATCGTGCTCTGTTTATTAGGAATTTTCATTAGTTATCTATCGTTTCGTAAAATCGACAAGATCGATGTGGCGTGAAGCAAGCTTAAAACGAAAACGAACTGGGGTATGAATAGTGAAAAAAATAATAGTAATTGCAATATTATTCATTACAATTGCTAGTGCGGTTTTTGGTTTTAAGATATTTCAGGGGAAAGATTTTAAGAAAGAAAAGTCTTTTGAGATAAATAATATAAAAGAAATAGAAGTAGACAATGAAAACTGGAATCTTGAATTTAAAAGTACAGACGCTAATAAAATAATAATTTCCGCTCAAGGTGAACAAGCAGATAAAGAGATAGATCCCGTCAAAATAGAAAATGATGAAAATAAAATTATGGTTAAGCAAAAACAAGAGGCGAACAAATTTTTTAATGGTTTTACGTTTAGGAAGAAGAATAGTATATGTATAGCTATTCCGAAGAAAGAAATAGATAAAATTGTATTAAATAATAAATCAGGTGATGTGAAAATAAGAGATATAGTAGTAAAAAGTATCGTGACGAAAGGCAAATCTGGGGATGGAATGATTGTAGGACTATCAGCCGAGAAAGGTGAATTCATATCGCAAAGTGGAGAGTTAGTTGTAAAAGATAGTTCAGTACAAGAATTAAATATAAAGTCTACGACTGGTGATAACTATATCACAAATGTAAGTAACTCAAATATGAACATCACTTCAACATTTGGGGAAGTATTGCTGAAAGATATGACAGAAGGAAAATCATTATTTATAGAAACAAAATCAGGGGATATTGGCGTACGGTATAAAGGTGTCCCGGCATCATTGAAGCTTATGGCTAAAAGTAATTCGGCTGACGTAATAGTGGATTTAAAAGGACTTAAGAAAGATAAAAATACAGAAAAAATAAAAGTAGGAACGATTGGTGATGCAAAAAATGAAGCGAAGATTTTAAGTGAAACAGGAGTCATTTATATTGATTAAATCTTAGGAGGAAGGAGGACACTATCATGCTACATTTAATGAAGCTAGAATTGAAAAAGTTTAAGCTTGGTTGGTACGTGAAGAGAGCAATTATTGCAAATATTGTTATACTGGCATTAATGATCTTTGTGAGCATCATTGCTCAAGTAGAAGGTGATGCAGAAATAAGGAATCCAGAGACGATATTGTTAATGGCTAGCACAATAGTAAGAGCAACGTTTATTGTTTTTGGTAGTGTATTAATCGCAAGGCTAATAATTGGTGAATATAAAAATAAAACAATACTACTTATGTTTTCTTACCCTATTAATCGGAAGAAAATGATGGCTAGTAAGTTGGCTATTACAGCGATAGTAACATTTATAACAGTTATTGTATCTAACATTTTAGTAGTAGGAGTTTTCTTTGGTATAGATAGCTATTTTTCAATTCTTCCTAATTCATTTACAGTAGATCAATTGATGCAAGAAGGAATAAAACTAGTTCCTTTAGCCATTGCAACTGCGGGGATGAGTTTAATCCCATTATATTTCGGAATGCGTAAACGCTCCGTGCCAACTACAATTGTTTCATCTCTTATCGTTGTCACAATTGCAATGAATGGCAACCCAGAGTTTTCTACAGCAACTTTTCTTCCCCTTCAACTAGCACTCGCAGCAATTGGAGTTGTGATTGCGTATTACGGCATTAAAAATATAGAGAAGGAAGATATAGCAGTATGATAAGAATACGTAAAAGGAGTTGGTGTTATACTAACTCCTTTTTTGTATATGTATGCTTCGTTACTACTCTGTAAATTTGGAGTGTTTGCTTAAATACGCTTGTACTTCTGGAGAAATATTAAAGTTATTAGGACTTTTATATTCGATAGTAAACTCTCCGTCTTTATTTGTTTCAAAGGCGATTGCATAGCTATTCATTTTAGCATCGTAAGAAGTGTTTTTGACTTCTGCATCTAGATTAAAATATTTTGTAATATACTCTTTTGATTCCGTAATTGCTGTTTGTTTTCCCCAAGGGGTACCATAATAGGTGAAATAAAGAGATACACTAATAACTCCAATAATAGAAGTTAGTAAAATAGTTCCCATAGCTATTTTTTTATTTTTTGTATTCAATTTGGTTACCCCTCTTCGTAATATGTATTCATTTTAACCTATATATTCCATAAAACAACCATTTAGAAAAAATAGTTTCACATGAAACAAGTTACAGAAAAAGACAAGATGTGTAAACACCTTGTCTTTTTTGTCGTTACATTTTAGGAGCTTCCATTCCAGCCGCAGCCCATTCTTCTTTTGCGGGGCCATATACGCCAGGAACTGTTAAGCCGGCTTGTCGCATTAAAACCGTCATTTGCCCGCGGTGATGATTTTGATGATTAATAAGTGTCATTAAAAATATAGAATTCGGCATAGGGCGACCAAAGAAGTCATTAATAGTTGCTAAATCTTTATTAGTCCATTTACTTTGAAGTGCTTCAACAAAAGCCGCATTCACTTTACGGTACTCATCTGCAATTGTTTTTGCAGAAGTTGGGATAGGATAATCTTTCGTTTCTCCTTCAAACTTTAGCCCTGTGCCAGATAGTATAACAGGAATTGCCGTCACGATATGCCAAGCGACTCTTCCTAACGTCCAATGTCCAGGTGCAATTTCTTGTGATAAAGATGCATCGGTTAATGAATCAAGCATTTTCTGAGTAGACTCTGCTTCGTATGTCCATGATTGCAAGAAGCCTTCAATTGTTTGGTACATTATTGTTATCCCCCTCTACTTATGTTCATAGATTAAGTTCGAGAAGAAATGACAAGTTCCCTTTATGTTTTAATAATGGTATTTAAAATTTTATATATAAATCTTATGATACTATTGAGTGTATATAGAATTATATTAATTCAGGGGGATATTATGAAAAGATTGATTTTAGGAATCATAATTTTATTTTTAATGGTAGGATGTAGCAATGAAACCTATAAAAAAGCAATGGATCAAGGGAAATTGGCGTTAGCGAGTAAAGAATATGACACGGCAGTAGCATCATTTGAGCTAGCATTAGAAGAGAAAAAGGATGATAAAGAAGCAAAGGTATTAAAAGACCAAACTACTAAGATGATAAGTTCGATAAAAGAGAAATCGAGTGGAAATATAGAACAAGCAATAGGTTTGTTTCAAGAAGTAGAAAAGATGAAAGATGGTTCCGCAATCCTTCAAAGTCAAGCGAAAGAACAAAAAGATTCGCTCATAGAGCATAAAGAGTTAAAAGGTCAATATATAGGTCAATTGGAAAAGGCAGAGAAGTTAAAGAATGATAAAAAGTATGAAGAGGCTAAAGGGATAGTAAATAAAATTGTTAACGATACTGGCCAAAATCAACGGGCCGAAGAGCTGAATAAGCAAATAGATGGCTTACTAACTCAACAAGCAGAAGTTAAGAAAAAAGAGGAAGAGTTAAAAAATGAAAAGAAAAAAGAGGCTGATATTGGAAAGTTAAAGGGGTCTTGGATGTCATCAGAAAGTACAGACAGGCCAGTTGGGTTGGAAATAGAATCTATTAATAGTGAGAAAACAGGCGGAGAATTTATGGAACATAATATTTTTGGGAAAGGGACTACTATAGGAGACTTTCGAATATTAAGTGTGGACCAAGGGATTATTTCTGTAGAGCTTGTATTTTTAGTGGGGGAAATAAAGCATAAGGCTGATTTAAAAATTGAGGAGAACACATTAACTGTATATCATGAGTTTATGGGGAGTACTGAATCTGTGAAATTAGTGAGATCAGAGTAATTTATCCCGCTATTCACCTGCAGTAAAATTCCCACCTCAAGATTCGGCTGGAGCAAAGAAGTTAGGTGGGAGATCCACTGCTCATAAAAGCCCAATTGGTTTGGGTTAATAATCAGTGGGGATGAAGAACCCCCCCACTAATTAAAGTTTCACTTTATTTAGTATATAAAAAGGAGGCTTCTAACAAGAAGCCTCCTTTTTAATTAACTTTCTTCCCACTCTTCCTCATCAACCATAAGAAATAAGGTGCTCCAAGTACAGCGACGACAAGACCAGAAGGAATTTCTTTCGGATATGCAATTGTTCGGCCGAGTAAGTCAGCAATGGAAAGAAGAATTGCTCCAAACAGTGCTGAGCAAACGAATAGTCTTTGATGGTTCATACCAACAACAATTCTTGCTAAGTGAGGTGCGACAAGGCCTAAAAAGGCAATTGTACCGACAGCAGCGATATTTACTGACGCAAGTAGTGTCGCTAGCACAATTAGAGCAAGACGTGTTTTATTTACTGGTTGCCCAAGTCCAGTTGCTAAATCGTCTCCCAGTACGAGAACGTCAAGTTGTTTTATTAAGAAAAAGATAATGAATACAAGAATTAGAGATGGATATAGAATGATATTTTCTAAGTGATTCCACCCTCTTGCATACGTACTGCCAGATAACCATGTTAAAGCAGCGGCAACATTCAAATTGGCTCTAACGATAAAGATTTGAATAATTGCTGAGCCAAGCGCAGAAATACCAATCCCTATTAAAGCGAGAGCTGTTGGACTAAATCCTGATTTCCAAGAGAAGAAGAGGACAATTCCAACTGCAAGTAGTCCGCCAATAAATGCACCAATTGGTAGGAAGAAACCAGGAAGTGCAGGAAAGACATACATAATCGTTAAAGCACCGACACCAGCTCCCGATGAAATACCAATAATAGAAGGATCGGCAAGTGGGTTTCGTAATATACTTTGGAAAACAAGCCCACTTATTGCAAGGCATGCGCCAGCAATAGCAGCAACGAGCATTCTTGGTAAACGAAGATTCATCATCATATTTTTGTCAAATTGTGTTAATTGACCTGATATAACATTAGTAATGCTTTCGATATAAGCGTTACTACCGATTGTAACACCAAGAGCAATCGTCACAATACAAAGTGTGATAGATATAATGATTACCTTTTTATAAGAGTAATAGCGGGAACTAGCTCCAGCTGCATTCGCACCGTTATCATTCATATATTGTTTCGATTTCATCATTCGATACACTAAGTAAATAAGCCAAGGAGATCCAATCATTGCTGTGACTGCCCCAACAGGAAGTTCTGCACCGGTTGGATCTATTAATCTACCGACAACATCTGCTCCAAGCAATAATACTGCCCCCCATAAGAAAGAAGAGAGAAGAAGAGTAAAGTGTTGACGGTATCCGATAAGGCGCATTAAATGAGGTGCAACTAAGCCGACAAAGCCAATTGGTCCAACAACAGTAACAATTACTGCTGTTAAAAAGATTGCAGCAATGAAGGCGATAAGACGTGTTACTGCTGTTTTTTCACCAAGAGAAATAGCAACATCATCACCAAGTAAGAGAATGTTGAGTTTACGAGACATAAATAGTAAAACTAGGAAAGAAATAATGATAAATGGAAAAGCAAATTGAACGCCATCCCAGTTATTTTGAATAAGAGAGCCAGCTCCCCATAAAAATAAACCAGCTGTTTCATTTTCATAGAAAAGCTGCATCGTTCCGGTAAAGGCAGAGAGCATTAATGTAACGACCATACCAGCTAATGCCATTCTAAGTGGGGTTCCCTTTTTTCCACCAGAAATACGGTATACAAATAAAGCAGTAATAGCACCGCCGATAAATGTGAACAGAAGAGAATTAATTTGTAAATCTTTCGGTAAGAAAATTGTAGCCGCTACTAGAAAGAAATATGCGCCAGAGTGAATACCCATTGTACTGGATTCAGCAAGTGGATTTTTCGTTAACGTTTGTAAAATAACCCCTGATGCAGCAAGAGCGCCTCCAGCTAAAATGGCAATTACAGCTCTAGGTAATCGAAGCATAATTAAAGTTTGATGTTCTAGTGATTGGTTCGGTGAGATAAGAGCATCAATAATCATACTATAGGAAATGTTTGCTTGACCTTGTCCGATATGAATAAAGAAAAGGAGGAGCAAGAGAGCTGCTCCTCCTCCGAATACAAGACTTGCTCGAAGTGTATGTTGTAAGCTATTCATTGTGTAATCACTTCTTCGCTGTCATTACATCTGCTACTTGTGTTGCTAAAGATGTTGCAGACTCAGGACCACCGAAAATCCAAGTGTCGCCTTTTAATTTATACATTTTGTTTTCTTTTTTGAACTTTAATTCTTCCCAAGCAGGGTTGCCTTTTAGTTGCGTGTCAAAAATGTTATCTTCATCCGCTACAATGTAAATGAAGTTTGAATCTTGTACACTTTGTAATGATTCTACAGTTGTTTGTTTAAAACCATCTGGCTCAGATTTTCCTGCTTCAAAAGTATTTGTTAGACCTAATTTTTTTGTAACTTGTAAAGCTAAAGAATTGTCAGTTAAGATACGGAATGTTGGTACGTTTTTAGCAGTAAATGCTTGTGCCATTGCGATGTTTTTATCTTTTAAGTCTGCTTTCTCAATTTTTGCTTTTGCATCAGCGAATGCTTTATCCATATCAGCTAATACTTTTTTACCTTCTTCTTCTTTTCCAACTGCTTTTGCAATTTGTTTAAATGTTTCTGTCATTTCAGCAAAGTGATCGTTATTGCTTGTTGATGGATCAAACATAACTGTTGGTGCAATTTGCTCTAATTCATTTTTAATTGCTTTACCACGGAATGAAGCTGTAATAATTAAGTCTGGTTTTAAACGGCTAATTTCTTCTAAGTTTGGTTGTTGACGTGTCCCTACATCTACAACATCTTTACTCGGTTTTGTTTTTGTATTTACCCATTTATTATAATTCTTAATGTCTGCCATCCCTACTGGCTGAACACCAAGTGCTAATAAGTCTTCAGAATATACCCACTCAAGTACAACTACTTTTTTTGCTGGTTTATCTAACTTCGTTTCCCCTTCAGCGTGTTTAATTGTTAGAGCTTGATTTTTATTGTCCGCTTTTGTTTCTTTTTTCTCCTCTTTTTGCTGTCCGCATCCAACAGCGAATAGAAGAACTACTATGAAAATACTGAGAATTTTCTTCATCTTCTGCCCCCAAATTAAGTGTTTTTTGTAACTAGTACCATAAGTGAAAATGGTTATCAATTACAACACCCAAATCATACTATGAGGATATTTTAAGTGTCAATATATTTTTAAAATTTTGACGAAAAATAACGAACTATACGGATTTTTATATATTATAGTCGCTATTTATGAAGAATAAGCCTCTTTACTAAAAATATTGGCGAATGTGGAAAGTTTAAATGGGAAAGTGGCTGTGTACGATAGTGTAATGTGTATTGTTAATAGTCTGTGGAGATAAGGCGAAAGTACAAGCAAAAGGAGAGTGAATCGCATGTAATAATTACTAGAATGTATGGAGGAAATCTGTGTTTTATCCCCAACTAGGCAAAGTATTTCTTTGTTATTTAGATAGGTGTTTTTTAAGTCGGTGATTGCGCTAAAAAGATCGAATGTAAAGGAAGTGATCAACATGTCTTCATGGAGCAATAACGTAAATGGATATTGTGGGTGTAATAATCAAAATGGTGTACATGTTGATTCATGCTGTTTTAGTTGCGATGGGACAGTTCCTAAGGTTGGTCCAACCGGTCCGACGGGGGCAACAGGAGCAACAGGTGGCACAGGCCCAACGGGAGCAACAGGAGCAACAGGTGGCACAGGCCCAATGGGGGCGACAGGAGTAACAGGCGACACAGGTCCAACGGGAGCGACAGGAATAACAGGAGCAACAGGCCCAACGGGAGCGACAGGAATAACAGGGGCAACGGGTCCAACAGGAGCGACAGGAATAACAGGGGCAACAGGCCCAACGGGGGCGACAGGAATAACAGGGGCAACGGGTCCAACAGGCCCAACAGGAGCGACAGGTTCAACCGGGGCAACGGGAGCGACGGGTTCAACAGGAGTGACAGGCCCAACGGGAGCAACAGGCTCAACCGGTCCAACGGGAACGACGGGTTCAACAGGTCCGACAGGAGCAACAGGAGCGACGGGCTCAACGGGTTCAACCGGGGCTACAGGTACAAGTATCACGGCGACATATGCATTTGCAAATAATACGTCGGGAACAGCGATATCGGTAGTTCTTGGTGGAACGAATGTCCCGCTTCCAAATAATCAAAACATCGGTCCAGGAATTACTGTTTCTGGTGGAAACACAGTATTTACGGTTGCAAATGCTGGTAATTATTATATTTCATATACAATTAATATAACGGCTTCATTATTAGTCAGTTCACGGATTACAATTAATGGAGGGGCACTTGCTGGGACGATAAATTCTCCTGCGGTAGCAACCACATCATTTAGTGCAACAATTATTACAACTCTTGCAGCAGGAGATGCTATTAGTTTACAATTATTTGGTTTGTTAGCTGTCGCAACATTATCAACAACTACCCCAGGAGCAGTGTTAACGATAATAAGATTGAGCTAAGCCATAACTCTCTTACTCTTTTAAGATTAAGAGAGTTTCTACATATAATAAGAAGTTAATGAAGTAAAGCATAGTTATATAAAAGTCAGAATATTATGATTGTAACGCTATGGTGACTATAATATAATGAAAATAACCATCATGAATGAACATTCATTTATTTTTTATGTATTTGAAGGGGGAATGAAGGTGGAAAAACCATGGTTGAAAAGTTATCCAGAGGAAATTCCGAGTACGATTTCTTATGATATTCAGCCGCTTCATAGATATGTAGAACAGATGGCATCTCGCTACCCAGAAAAGAAAGCGCTTCACTTTTTAGGGAAGGATATTACGTTTTCGGACTTCCATGATAAGGTGAAGAGGTTTGCAAATTATCTTCAAAAGCTCGGTGTGGAAAAGGGTGATCGAGTTGCTATTATGTTGCCGAATTGTCCGCAAGCTGTAATTGGTTATTACGGCACATTACTTGCGGGAGGTATCGTAGTACAAACAAACCCACTGTATACAGAAAGAGAATTAGAATATCAGCTTCATGACTCGGGAGCAAAAGTAATTCTTTGTCTCGATTTAGTGTTTCCAAGAGTAACGAATGTTCAATCTGCTACAAAAATTGAGCATATTATCGTAACTCGTATTGCGGACTTTTTACCATTCCCTAAAAATCTATTGTATCCATTTGTGCAGAAAAAACAGTCAAATTTAGTTGTGAAAGTATCAGAGAGTGAAACGATTCATCTTTGGAATTCAGTAGAAAAAGAAGTGAATACGGATGTTGAGGTGCCTTGTGATCCTGAAAATGATCTAGCTCTTTTACAGTACACAGGAGGAACAACCGGATTTCCGAAAGGCGTTATGTTAACGCATAAAAACCTCGTCTCTAACACGTTAATGGGAGTTCAATGGTTATATAATTGCAAAGAAGGAGAAGAAGTCATTCTTGGGGTTCTTCCATTTTTCCACGTGTACGGCATGACGGCTGTTATGAATTTGAGTGTTATGCAAGGATACAAAATGGTCCTTATTCCAAAGTTTGATATGAAAATGGTTTTTGAAGCGATTAAGAAGCATAAAGTGACACTATTTCCAGGGGCACCAACTATTTATATCGCTCTTTTAAATAGCCCACTTTTAAAAGAATACGATATTTCTTCTATTCGTGCTTGTATTAGTGGGTCAGCACCACTACCAGTAGAAGTACAGGAAAAGTTCGAAACAGTTACAGGTGGTAAACTAGTAGAGGGATATGGTTTAACAGAATCCTCTCCGGTTACACATAGTAATTTTTTATGGGAAAAGCGGGTGCCAGGTAGCATTGGAGTTCCGTGGCCAGATACAGAAGCAATCATTATGTCACTTGAAACTGGTGAGGCATTACCGCCAGGAGAAATAGGGGAAATTGTAGTGAAAGGTCCTCAAATTATGAAAGGATACTGGAATAAGCCAGAGGAAACAGCGGCTGTATTGCAAGATGGCTGGCTCCATACAGGGGATGTTGGCTACATGGATGAAGATGGATTCTTCTATGTAAAAGATCGCAAGAAAGATATGATTGTTGCGAGTGGATTTAATGTGTATCCTCGTGAAGTTGAAGAAGTATTATATGAGCATGAAAAAGTGCAAGAAGTAGTGACAATTGGAGTTCCAGATCCGTACCGAGGAGAGACAGTTAAAGCATTTGTTGTGTTAAAAGAAGGTACGGAGTGCTCTGAGGAAGAATTAAATCAGTTTGCACGTAAATATTTAGCGGCTTATAAAGTGCCGAAAGTATATGAGTTTAGAGATGAATTGCCAAAAACGACAGTAGGGAAAATTTTACGCCGTGTTCTAATAGATGAAGAGAAGAGAAAGAATGAGGATGAGCAAACGGGCTAAGGCCCTTTCTTTTTGAAAAAATAGGATTGACACTTTTCTAAATAGTCAGTATTATAAGAATATGAATGACTATTCATTCAGTCATCTTCTTGAAGGGGACAGTAAAGTGAAGAAAAATAGACCGAAATACAATCAAATTATTGATGCGGCAGTCATTGTGATTGCGGAGAATGGGTACCACCAAGCGCAAGTTTCTAAAATCGCAAAGCAAGCTGGGGTAGCTGATGGCACGATTTATTTATATTTTAAAAATAAAGAAGATATATTAATATCCTTATTCCAAGAGAAGATGGGAGAATTTGTCGAAACAATTCGTCAAAAAACAGCAGGAATTGAAAGCGCTGTATCGAAGTTATTCATGTTGGTAGAAACGCACTTCTTGCTGTTGTCGCAAAATGATCCTCTTGCTATCGTTACGCAATTAGAGCTGAGGCAGTCCAATCAAGACTTGCGCCTTAAAATAAATGAAGTATTAAAAGGCTACTTACAAGTTATGGATGAGATTTTAGAGACTGGTATAAAACAAGGTGAATTTCAAGCAGATTTAAATGTTCGCGTGGCAAGACAAATGATCTTTGGAACAGTAGATGAAGTTGTGACCAATTGGGTAATGAGCGATCATAAGTATGATCTGGTCGCACTTTCAAAAACGGTACACGGGCTACTTATTGCAGCTTGTGGTTATCGTCAATAATGGGAGGGATCATGTTGAAATTCCTATCTGTAAGAGTTGAAGATCATATCGCGGTGGCGACATTAAATCACGCACCAGCGAATGCGATGTCTTCACAAGTTATGCATGACGTTACTGAATTAATTGATCAAGTGGAAAAGGATGATAACATTCGTGTTGTTGTTATTCACGGTGAAGGACGTTTCTTCTCAGCGGGAGCAGATATTAAAGAATTTACATCTGTTACTGAAGCGAAGCAAGCAACAGAATTAGCACAGCTTGGACAAGTTACGTTTGAGCGTGTTGAAAAATGTTCAAAACCAGTTATTGCGGCAATTCATGGAGCGGCACTGGGCGGCGGCCTTGAGTTTGCTATGTCTTGCCACATGCGCTTTGCAACTGAAAGTGCAAAACTTGGTTTACCTGAATTAACACTTGGATTAATTCCTGGCTTTGCAGGTACACAGCGCTTACCGCGTTATGTTGGGAAAGCGAAAGCTTGTGAAATGATGTTAACAAGTACACCAATTACTGGTGCAGAAGCATTAAAGTGGGGACTTGTTAACGGATTGTTCTCTGAAGAATCTCTTTTAGATGATACGCTTAAAGTTGCAAAACAAATTGCTGGAAAAAGTCCAGCAACAACTCGTGCTGTACTAGAGTTATTGCAAACGACAAAATCGTCTCATTACTATGAAGGTGTACAACGTGAATCACAGATTTTTGGTGAAGTATTTACGAGTGAAGATGGAAGAGAAGGTGTAGCTGCATTTTTAGAAAAGCGAAAACCTTCATTTAGTGGCAGGTAGTTCAATTATTTTTTTAATATAAATTAACAGAAAATTAAAATTGATAGAATCTTTCTGAAAAACAAGGGGGTAAATGGAATGAACATCTACGTACTCATGAAACGAACATTTGATACAGAAGAAAAAATCGTAATTAAAAACGGTGCAATTTACGATGGCGAAGCGGAATTCATCATCAACCCTTACGATGAATATGCAATTGAAGAAGCAATTCAAGTAAGAGACGCACAAGGTGGAGAAGTTACAGTTGTAACAGTTGGTGGCGAAGATAGTGAGAAAGAACTTCGTACTGCATTAGCAATGGGCTGTGATAAAGCTGTATTAATTAATATTGAAGATGATGTAGAAAATGGTGACCAGTTCACGACAGCAAAAGTGCTTGCTGAATATTTAAAAGATAAAGATGCAGATTTAATTTTAGGCGGAAACGTTGCAATTGATGGTGCATCTGGACAAGTAGGACCACGCGTAGCTGAAGCGTTAAATATTCCGTATGTAACGACAATTACAAAACTTGAAATTGACGGTACAAATGTGAAGATTGAGCGTGATGTTGAAGGTGATACAGAAGTGATTGCAACTTCATTACCAGTTTTAGTAACAGCACAGCAAGGTTTAAATGAACCGCGTTATCCATCGCTTCCAGGTATTATGAAAGCGAAGAAAAAGCCGCTAGAAGAATTAGAATTAGATGATTTAGATTTAGAAGAAGATGATGTGGAAGCAAAGACAAAAACAATTGAAATCTATTTGCCTCCTAAGAAAGATGCAGGAAAAGTGTTACAAGGCGAGCTGCAAGATCAAGTAAAAGAACTTGTATCGTTGCTCCATACAGAAGCGAAAGTAATCTAATAAAATACGAAATTATATATGCAGGAGGGAAAATCTATGGCTCGTAAAGTATTAGTAATGGGTGAAGTTCGTGATGGATCGCTACGTAACGTTTCTTTTGAAGCGGTAGCAGCAGCAAAAACAATTGCAGAAGGCGGTGAAGTAGTAGGTCTTCTAATTGGAGACAGCGTTGCCTCTTTTGCAAATGAATTGATTCATTACGGTGCAGATCGCGTTGTGACAGTTGAAAATGATAAATTAAAATCATATACATCTGATGGTTATGCACAAGCGTTTTTAGCTGTACATGCTGAAGAAAATCCAGAAGGTATCGTTTTTGGACATACAGCACTTGGTAAAGATTTATCACCAAAATTAGCAGCGAAGCTTGAAGCTGGTTTAGTTTCTGACGTAACTGCTTTAGAGGTTGAAGGTGGAAATGTTATCTTCACTCGTCCAATTTACTCTGGTAAAGCATTCGAGAAGAAGATTGTAACAGACGGCATCTTATTTGCGACAGTGCGTCCAAATAACATTGCAACTCTGGAAAAAGATGAGTCTCGCAGCGGTGACGTATCTTCTATTACAGTTGATGTGAAAGATTTACGTACAATCATTCAAGATGTTGTCCGTAAAACAGCAGAAGGTGTGGATCTTTCTGAAGCAAAAGTTATTATCGCTGGCGGACGTGGTGTGAAGAGTGAAGAAGGCTTTAAGCCATTAAAAGAGTTAGCAGACGTACTAGGCGGCGCTGTTGGGGCATCTCGTGGTGCTTGTGACGCTGAATACTGTGATTACTCATTACAAATTGGTCAAACTGGTAAAGTTGTTACGCCAGACTTATACATTGCATGTGGTATTTCTGGTGCGATTCAGCATTTAGCAGGTATGTCTAACTCAAAAATAATCGTTGCGATTAATAAAGATCCAGAAGCAAGTATCTTTAAAGTAGCTGACTATGGTATTGTCGGTGACTTATTCGAAGTTGTACCTCTTTTAACAGAAGAGTTTAAAAAGTTAAAAGTACATTCATGATTTAAGTACCCTTGAGTTCCAAGTGAAGTACCCCTATATATAGAAAAAGGTGAGAGATCCCCTGTCTCTCATCTTTTTAGTATTTAATCCGTATTTTTATATAGTATAAAGGAACATTTTTTTGTTACAATACATAACGATACATATTATTCGCCACGTATATAAGTTAATGATATACTCTTGGTAGAATATACTTGAAGGAGGAAATAAAATGGCAATTGTAAACGCAAATGACCAAAGCTTCGCAGCAGAAACTAGCGAAGGTGTTGTATTATTAGATTTCTGGGCACCTTGGTGTGGACCTTGTAAAATGATCGCTCCTGTATTAGAGGAAATTGATGCAGAACTAGGCGAAAAAGTAAAAGTAGTAAAAGTAGACGTTGATGAAAACCAAGAAACTGCTCGTCAATTCGAAGTAATGAGCATTCCAGCTCTTTTCGTATTAAAAGACGGTAAAGTAGTTGATCAAGCGTTAGGTTACAAACCGAAAGAAGCGTTAGTAGAATTAGTTTCTAAACACTTCTAAAATAAAAAAGCTACCATTTGGTAGCTTTTTTTATTTTCTTTTTTACAGTCTTTCCGTTACAATAAAAGAACGTATGTTGGGTGTTTGGGCATAGTATGTTTTCAAGGGAAAATAAAAATGCTAAGTATGTAGAAATGGAGGGAGACGAGTGCACGAACATTTGAAAGAGAAGTTGGCTATTTTACCAGATCAACCTGGTTGTTATTTGATGAAAGATAAGCAAGGAACGGTTATATATGTCGGAAAGGCAAAAGTGCTTAAAAATCGTGTGCGCTCGTACTTTACTGGTTCACATGATGGGAAAACACTGCGGCTTGTAGGAGAAATTGTTGATTTTGAATATATTGTAACCTCTTCGAATTTAGAAGCACTTATTTTAGAGTTAAATCTAATTAAAAAATATGATCCGAAATATAATATTCAATTAAAAGATGATAAAACATATCCTTTTATTAAAATTACGGCGGAGAAGCAACCGCGCTTACTCATTACTCGAAACGTAAAAAAGGATAAAGGGAAATATTTTGGTCCTTATCCAAATGCACAATCTGCTCATGAAACGAAAAAACTGCTAGATCGTATGTATCCACTTCGGAAATGCACGAATATGCCAGATAAAGTGTGTTTGTATTATCATATGGGTCAATGTTTAGCGCCTTGTGTGAAAGAAGTGACGGAAGAACAAAATAAAGAAATTGTAGATGAAATTATTAAGTTTTTAAATGGTGGACATAAAGAAGTTCGTTCAGAACTAGAAATAAAAATGTATGAGGCCTCAGAGAAACTAGAGTTTGAACGTGCAAAAGAGTTGCGTGATCAAATTGCTCATATTGATGCGATTATGGAAAAACAAAAGATGATTATGAGTGACTTAGTGGATCGTGATGTGTTTGGATATGCAGTGGATAAAGGATGGATGTGTGTTCAAGTTTTCTTCGTTCGAAAAGGAAAGCTAATTGAACGTGATGTTTCTATGTTTCCAATTTACGATGAACCAGAAGAGGGTTTTTTAACGTTTATCGGCCAATTTTATGAAAACAGTAGTCATTTTAAGCCGAAGGAAATTGTCGTTCCAGGAAGTATAGACTCGGAATTAGTAGAGCGCTTTTTAGAAGTGGAAGCGACGCAGCCGAAACGTGGTAAGAAAAAAGACCTTGTAGAATTGGCAAATAAAAATGCGAAGATTGCTCTTGAAGAGAAGTTTTACTTAATTGAACGTGATGAAGAACGAACGATTAAAGCGGTAGATCATTTAGGGAAGCAGCTTGGGATTGAAACGCCGTATCGTATTGAAGCGTTTGATAACTCAAATATTCAAGGAACAAATCCCGTTTCTGCAATGATTGCTTTTATCGATGGGAAACCGGCGAAGAAAGAGTATCGAAAATATAAAATTAAAACGGTTCAAGGGCCAGATGATTATGAGTCTATGAGAGAAGTTGTGAGGCGCCGTTATACAAGGGCGCTTAAAGAAAATTCACCTTTACCTGATTTGATTATTATTGATGGAGGAAAAGGCCATCTAGCGGCTGCAAGTGATATTTTAGAGAATGAGCTCGGATTATATATTCCGATGGCAGGTCTTGTAAAAGATGATAAACATAAAACCTCCCATTTAATTATTGGGGATCCACCGGAACCTGTGATGCTTGAGAGAAATAGCCAAGAATTTTATTTATTGCAGCGTATTCAAGATGAGGTGCATCGATTTGCGATTACATTCCATCGTCAATTACATGGGAAATCTGTCATTCAATCAGCATTGGATGATATTCCAGGAATCGGTGATAAACGGAAAAAGGTATTGTTAAAACATTTTGGTTCATTAAAGAAGATGAAAGAAGCTTCTATAGAGGAATTTGTCGAAGCGGGTATGCCGAAAAATGTCGCGGAGACGATTTATACGTATTTAACAGATAAGAAGACGTTGTAGTTTACAACGTCTTCTGTTTTTTGGTATAATTTCTGAAGATTTAAAATAAACTCATCTGAATGAAAATACAAAAAAGTCAACTAAACTGATATGTCTAGTTGACTGTAGGTAATGCTTACACTTCAATGAGATCTTTTATATCCCATTTTACAAGAAATGTAATAGAGTCAGAACGTTTTTTCTTTTCTTCGTATGACTCTGCAACGACGTTCCGTTGCTTTTGGATTTGTTCAGCGATGAATCCGGCTTCTAGTTGATAAGAAGAATGTCGTTTTTGTTTTTGACGTTCTGCGATGAGTGTGCCTTTAAGTTGGAACTGCATTTCACGACGCTTATGTTCAACAATGCTTAAAGTGCCCCAGCCAGCCTTTTCAAAGAACTGAATGACTTCTTCAATTGTTTCTAGCGGATATTTTCTTGCAAGGTTTCTACCAGACCAGTATAAAATACCATCTAAATCGTTGCCGATTAAATCAGGTAGTAATTCTTCACGTAGCAATTCATAAGCGAAGGCGTTCAATGAAACATCTTCTAAAGATGTTGTATCGATTGTATTTTTACTCACAATATTCCCCTCTTTCTATAGGGATTATTATATAACATTTCACATTTATAAAAACAGATTTTTCTTTAGGAAAATCTGAATATATAAGAAGAAAAAAAGAATTGGCAAATTATATGCAAATTATGTATACGTTTTCTTGACGCTTCGACAAAAATAGGAGTAAAATGAACTTGGTATCAAATTATGCTGAAATATTTCGAATAATTTTTTCAGTTTTTCTTATGCCAATAGTGAAAAAACATTATTGTCATAAACTAATCTGAAAACAGCAGTCAAACATTCAAGGGGGGTAATGGGGACATGAAAGGCCGCGAGTATACGTTTCGTAAGTGGCACTCATTAATGGGGGTCATCCCGGTTGGTGTCTTTTTGACGCAACATTTAATTGTAAACAACTTTGCAACACGAGGAGCAGAGGCTTTTAACAAAGCTGCAGGCTTTATGGAGCTCCTTCCATTCCGGTATGCGCTAGAAATTTTCATCATCTTTTTACCGATACTGTACCATGCTATATATGGCTTATATATTGCATTTACAGCTAAGAACAATGCGGTTTCTTACGGTTATTTCCGTAACTGGATGTTCGTCTTCCAAAGAATTTCAGGTATCGTTACGCTGATCTTCATTTCTTGGCACGTCTGGGAAACTCGTATTCAAGCAATGTTAGGTAAAGAGGTAAACTATGATATGATGGCAGATATTTTAAACAATCCAGCTATGTTTGCATTCTACTTAGTTGGTGTTGTTTCAACAATTTTCCACTTTGCAAATGGACTATGGACATTCTGCATCAGCTGGGGAATTACAGTATCTCCACGTTCACAAAGAATCTCTACTTATGTAACATTAGCTATTTTCTTAGGTTTATCTTATGTAGGTGTGAGTGCATTATTAGCGTTCATCGATCCACAGCTAGCAAACCAGTAAGGAGTGGGAGAGCATGAAAGGGAAACTTATAGTAGTCGGCGGTGGCTTGGCTGGCTTAATGGCAACGATTAAAGCGGCAGAAGCAGGAGTAAATGTTGAACTGTTTTCTTTAGTACCAGTAAAACGTTCACATTCTGTATGTGCTCAGGGCGGAATTAACGGTGCCGTAAATACGAAAGGTGAAGGGGATTCTCCATGGATCCACTTTGACGATACAATTTATGGTGGGGACTTCTTAGCGAACCAACCACCAGTTAAAGCAATGTGTGAAGCAGCACCTGGTATCATTCATTTAATGGACCGTATGGGTGTTATGTTCAACCGTACGGAAGAAGGACTTCTTGATTTCCGTCGATTTGGTGGAACGCAACATCACCGTACAGCATTTGCTGGTGCAACAACTGGACAGCAATTACTTTACGCATTAGATGAGCAAGTACGTCGTCACGAAGTAGCAGGACTTGTAACGAAATATGAAGGTTGGGATTTCTTACGAGCTGTTGTTGATGATGAAGGTGTGTGCCGAGGAATCGTTGCACAAGACTTACAAACTATGGAGATTAGAAGTTTCGGAGCAGATGCCGTGATTATGGCAACAGGGGGCCCTGGTATCATTTTCGGAAAATCAACAAACTCCATTATCAATACAGGTACAGCAGCTTCTGCTGTATATCAACAAGGCGCATATTATGCAAACGGTGAGTTCATTCAAATTCACCCAACGGCAATTCCTGGAGACGATAAATTACGTCTTATGAGTGAATCTGCACGTGGTGAAGGTGGACGTGTTTGGACATATAAAGATGGTAAACCATGGTACTTCTTAGAAGAAAAATATCCGGCTTACGGAAACCTTGTACCTCGTGACATCGCAACGCGTGAAATCTTTGATGTTTGCGTAGAGCAAAAACTAGGTATTAACGGTGAAAACATGGTGTACTTAGATCTTTCTCATAAAGATCCAAAAGAACTAGATATTAAACTAGGTGGAATTATTGAAATCTATGAGAAATTTACAGGGGATGATCCTCGTAAACTACCGATGAAAATCTTCCCAGCTGTTCACTATTCAATGGGCGGACTATGGGTTGATTATAAACAGATGACAAATATTCCAGGTTTATTTGCAGCAGGTGAGTGTGATTATTCTATGCACGGTGGTAACCGTCTTGGCGCGAACTCACTATTATCAGCAATTTATGGTGGTATGGTAGCAGGACCAAACGCAATTGAGTATATGAAAGGTCTTTCTAAATCATCTGATGCTGTTTCATCTACTGTATATGAGCAAAATGAATTAATCGAAACAGAGAAATTTAACAATATTTTAACGATGGATGGTAACGAAAATGCGTATGTTCTTCATAAAGAGCTTGGAGAATGGATGACAGATAACGTTACAGTAGTTCGTGAAAATAAAAAATTATTAGAAACAGATGCGAAAATTGAAGAATTAATGGCTCGTTACAAACGTATTAACATTAACGATACAGCAAGATGGAGTAACCAAGGTGCTTCATTTACACGCCAACTTGCAAATATGTTTGAGTTAGCACGTGTTATTACAATTGGCGCATATAACCGTAATGAGAGCCGTGGGGCGCATTACAAACCTGAATTCCCAAATCGTGATGATGCAAACTTCTTAAAAACTACGATGGCAAAATTTGAGGGAGAAGGAAATGCACCAGCATTCCATTACGAGGACGTTGATATTTCGTTAATTAAACCGCGTAAACGTGATTATTCTTCAAAACACGATGTAGCTGCTAAGGGTGAAGAGAAGGGGGATAAACAACATGTCTGAGAAAACAATCCGCCTCATCATTACGAGACAAGACGGGCCAGATGCGCAAGCGTTTGACCAAGAATTTGAAATTCCATATCGTCCGAATATGAATATTATCTCAGCACTTATGGAAATCCGTCGTAATCCTGTTGATTCAAAAGGGAACCAAACAACTCCGATTGCATGGGATATGAACTGCTTAGAGGAAGTATGTGGTGCATGTTCGATGGTGATTAACGGAAAACCACGTCAATCATGTACGGCACTTATTGATCAATTAGAGCAACCAATTCGCTTAAAACCGATGAAGACATTCCCGGTTGTACGTGACTTACAAGTTGATCGTAGTCGCATGTTTAATGCTCTAAAACGCGTTAAAGCGTGGATTCCAATTGATGGTACGTATGACCTAGGTCCAGGACCAAGAATGCCTGAGAAAAAGCGTCAATGGGCTTATGAGCTTTCAAAATGTATGACATGTGGTGTTTGCTTAGAATCATGTCCAAACGTAAACAGTAAGTCTGACTTTATTGGACCAGCACCGTTATCACAAGCTCGCTTATTCAACTCACATCCAACGGGTGAAATGCATAAAGCAGATCGCTTACGTGCAATTATGGGAGATGGAGGACTAGCAAACTGTGGTAACTCTCAAAACTGTGTGCAATCATGTCCGAAGGGTATTCCTTTAACAACTTCAATTGCGGCATTAAACCGTGATACAACAATTCAATCGTTCAAAGATTTCTTTGGTAGCGATAATAACTATTAATAAATATTGCCTCTTCATATCGAAGAGGCAATATTTATAACTATATTTTTCTGTTTATTCTGTTTATTTCAAGATGAAAAGGAGAGATAACAATGAAGAGGATTTCTTATATTGAAGACTTTGAGCAATGGGAAAGTGGTTTTTCGTTTTACAACCCTGTAAAGGTTCGTTTTGGTGAAGTAGATATGTTTGGACATGTAAATAATGTCGTTGCTTTTACTTATTTTGAAGAAGCTCGTATTGCGTTGTTTAAAGAACTTGGATTTATGCAAGAGTGGACACATGCATCATCAGAAACGATGATCGTTGTTGCGGATTTACAATGTAATTTTATTAAGCAAATATATTTTGATGAACAGCTGAAGGTGTATGTAAAGGCAGGATTGGTCGGGAATTCTTCTTTAGATTTACATTATATGGTGAAGAATGCAGAAGGAGAGATTTGTTTAGTAGGTCGCGGAATGATGGTTCAAGCTTCGAAAAAAACAGGAAGAGGCGAACCATGGCCTGAAGAATGGAAGAAGAAATTACTACAATAATAGAGTGAAAGAAAAATAAGAGAGCAATTTGCTCTCTTATTTTTTGTCTTCCATCGCTTCTTCTAATGTTAAGTGATGTTTATATAGGTATGTAGCGTATGGATTACCAACGTAGCGTAAGTGCCATGGTTCATAGGCATATTCTGTTGTATCTGTTTTATCTTCTAAGTAACGAATGACAAAGCCGAATTCATGAGCATGTTCCGCGACCCATTTTCCTTCTGCTGTCTCTCCGAAGATAGGCTCTAATTGAAATTTAGCTGATTTTGAACTAATATCCATTGCTAAACCCGTTTGGTGTTCACTTGTACCAGGAATTGCGCTTACCGAATTAGCTTCGGCTTTTCCTTGACGTCTAACGTATGTATCATGCAACGATTTTTGGCGTTTGTATGAACGATAACCAGATACAGCTGTAAGATCAAGCCCTTCTTTTTTCGCAGCTTTGAACATGTTTTCAAGTGCCTCGGCAGCATCTTTGCGCAGCAATGTTTTTTCTTTATCTTTTGGACTAATAAATGGTACATTTGGTCTCGTTAAGTCTTCAGGAATGTATCCATCTGGTAGTTTTCGATGTTTATTAATTAAGACAAGATTAGATTTTGGATTTGTTACAACTGAAAAGTCATTGTCTATTTTCTTTGCATTATGATCAGCTTTTGGAAAAGCAGGAATCTCTTCTTTTTTATGGTTATTATGCTTTTGACTTTCGACAGCTTTTGCTTCATTATGTAGTGGTGTTTTAGAACCAAAGTAAGCGAAAGATGTGATCCCGATTACAATAGTAGTGGCAGAAATAATTATTATCTTTTTCATGATGCCTTGTAATCACAGTCCCTTCTTCATAAAATGTGTATTGTTTTTTTATTATAAATCTAGTTTGTTGGAAAAGGAATATAAGAGTCATAACGTAATAGAAATGCAAAGAAAATGTCAGAAAATGTGTGAATTTGTAGTATTTTTTTATATAATTCATTTCTTATCTTTCATGATTTGCATTTTTTATGTAATATATATACATAAGAAGATGTAGCGATTATCGAGAATAAAGAACTTCTTGTATAGACTAGGAGTGAATGGGAATGGATTTTGCAACAATTATTGGACTTATTTTAGGATTTGTAGCAGTGGTAGTAGGGATGGTCGTCAAGGGCGCTGACATAACAGCCTTATTAAATCCTGCCGCAGCATTAATTATTTTTATTGGTACATTTGCTGCAGTATGTATTGCATTTCCGATGAATCAACTAAAAAGGGTTCCAAAACTATTTAAAGTTCTTTTTGGTTCAAATAAAAAGGATTTAAGTTATGAACAGTTGCTAGAATTATTTGTTCATTGGACATCTGAAAGTAGAAAATACGGTATTTTGTCTTTAGAGCAACAATTAGACAAAATTCAAGATGAATTTCTTTTGCGCGGTATGAAATTTGTGATTGATGGCGTATCCGCAGAAGATTTAGAGCAGATTTTGGAATCTGAATTAGAGGCAATTGAAGAAAGACATGCAAAGGGAGCTGCTATTTTTTCACAAGCTGGTACGTATGCACCGACATTAGGAGTTTTAGGTGCTGTTATCGGTCTTGTAGCTGCGCTTGGTAACTTAACTGATATTGAAAAGTTAGGTCATGCTATTTCTGGTGCGTTTATTGCAACGATTTTTGGTATTTTTTCAGGTTACGTATTATGGCATCCATTTGCAAATAAGTTAAAGCAAAAATCTTCAGCTGAAATTGAGAAAAAACGTTTAATCATTGATTGTTTATTAATGTTACAAGAAGGTACATATCCGTTTATTATGAAGAACCGCATTTTAGGTGCACTTTCTGCAACTGAGCGTAAAAAGCTAGAAAAAGGAGCAGAAAAAAATGCGGAGTAAGAAAAATAGAAGAGGCAAAAAGAAAAAACATGATGAGCATATCGATGAAACGTGGTTAATCCCATATTCTGATATGTTAACGTTGTTATTTGCATTGTTTATCGTTTTATTCGCAATGAGTAGTATAGATGCTGCGAAGTTTAAACAGATGGCAGTTGCTTTTCGAAGTGAATTAGCTGGGGGAACAGGTAACAAAGAATTTTTAAGTGATCAAAAGCCAAATGATGAAAAAGAATTATCAGCAAGTAGCCTTGAGGCAGAACAAGCAAAAAAACAAGAAGAAGCTAGAGCTAAAGAAAAAAAAGAGATGGATGAATTGAAAGCATTACAAAAAAAGATTGATCAATATATTAATGAAAAACAATTATCTTCTTCTTTTCAAACTAAATTAACTGAAAAGGGATTAATGGTGACAATATTAGAAAATATACTGTTTGATTCGGGGAAAGCAGATGTGAAATTAGAATCTTTAGGGATTGCAAAAGAGATGTCTAGCTTACTTGTTTCAGCGTCACCTCGTGAAATTACAGTATCGGGTCATACGGATAATGTCCCTATTGCCAATGCGCAGTTTGCGTCGAATTGGGAATTAAGTACGCAGCGGGCAGTTAATTTTATGCAAGTATTACTGCAAAATAAAGAATTACAACCAGAAAAATTTAGTGCGATTGGATACGGAGAATACCGTTCAATTGCTCCAAACGATACACAAGAAGGAAAGGCAAAGAATAGACGTGTGGAAGTATTTATCTTGCCTTTAACAGAGAAAGTAAAATAAAAGAGGATGGCGAATGCCATCCTCTTTTATTTTACATCAAATGATTTTAAGTTGTCGCGACGGATTTTATCTTTTTCTGCATCTGATTTTTTGAAATCATAATCATATAAAGCGCCTTCCCAATCGCCATACATTGGATTCGGGAAAATAATGAATTTCTCACCAAATTGTGCTTTTGAATCTGCTACTGTTTGGTTACGATCTTTTACAGATTTTCCATCAAAACCTGTGAAATCAGATAAGTTATCACCGAAGAATAAGACAATATCATGGGTTTGAGAAACGAGTTCACGGCGTTTTTCTTTTCCTTTTTCTTTCGGATCTTGTAGTAATATATGTTCTTTCGTTGCTTGAGGAGCACCTACACGCTCAAGATTTTTAATTGTCGCATCTAGTTGATTCGTTTTACGATTTGAGATGTAGTAAATATCTACACCTTTAGACTCTGTATATTTTAAGAAATCAATTGCGCCTGGAAGGGCTTCAGCTTCAGCTTTGTTAATCCAATCATCCCATTTGTAAGGATAGCCTTTGCCTGTTTTTACGCTCATTGCCTGATGAGGACTGTTATCTAAAACAGTTTCGTCTAAATCAAGCACGATAGCAGGTTTTTTCTCTGTCCCTTTTGCAAGAATTGCATCAAGCTTTAATTGACCAATGTTGTACCCTTGGTAGTAAAGTGCTTTCGTTTCACCGGCTGTTTGATACCATAAATCAGCCATTAATTGTTGTTCTGTTAATTTTACTTTCTCTTCTTTCGCCACTGTTTTCTCTGGTGTTCCTGAACATGCTACAAGTGATGTAGATAGAACCGCTACAGATAATAAAGTGGTAATGCCCCTCTTCATCTTCATATGTATCCTCCTTGATGTTAGAAAATCATTTTATATTATATATTAAAATATAATATTTTTATATGAACATTTGCATATTGTCTTTTGTATATATAGTAGTATGTCCTATATTAGAAAGATGAGCAAAATAATAATAGTTGTTTTGACAATTTTTATTGTCGTAATGACAATTATAATTGACAAAAAGAACTTTTTTATTTACAATTTTAACTAAATAGAGAAAATGATGGATTCATGACGATGTTTACATATAAGAGGATGAAGCGTGGTGCTATATTTTGTCTTGAATAAACATAGTCTTTGAAAGAGAGTACGAATGATACTAAAGGGGAGGCTTTATACTTGAGTTTACAAATTCAAAACTTAACGAAACAATTTGGGGAATCAAAAGCAGTTAAAGGTTTGCAAATTTCGTTACCAAAAGGTGAAGTACTAGGGTTACTTGGACGAAATGGTGCAGGGAAAACAACAACAATCAAAATGCTTCTCGGATTATTAACGCCTAATGAAGGTTCGATTACATGGGATGGAAAAGCATTTGGAAATAGTGGTGTAACAATTGGGTATTTACCAGAAGAAAGAGGTTTATATACAAAAAGTAGAGTAATAGATCAGCTGCGATATTTTGGTAGATTAGAAGGAATGTCGAAGAAAGAAGTGGATCACGCTATTGATCACTGGTTAGAGCGTTTAGCGATACCAGAATATAAATTTAAAACGGCTGGAGAGCTTTCAAAAGGGAATCAGCAAAAAATCCAATTAATTGCTGCTCTTCTTCATAATCCGGAACTTCTCATTCTAGATGAACCATTCAGCGGCCTTGATCCAGTTAATGCTGGGATGTTAGCTAGTATTATTGAAGAACAAGTACAGAGCGGAAAGACGATTATTTTATCAAGTCATCGTATGGAACAAGTAGAGGCTTTTTGCCAACATGTATGTATTTTGAAAAAAGGTGAAGCAGTCGTAAAAGGACAGCTAAGTGATATTAAGAAAGAATACGGTTTCCGTAATTTAACGATTGAAGATACAGTAGAGAATGAAAAGGGATTAGAAGCTATACATGTATCGTATGAAAAACAACAAGGCCTTCTTTATGTGAAAGTACAAGACGATGCGGAAGCTCTCAAGATTTTGCAACAGTTGCAAGAGCAAGGTGTTAGCTTACGACAATTCAAAATGTTAGAGCCGACGTTAAACGAAATCTTTGTAGAGAGGGCGAAATAACGATGCGTAAATTTTCTCACGTATTTTCATTTTATTTTAGGGAAGCGTTTTTATCTAAGAAATCATTAATTACGAGTGCGATTTTATTTTTAGTTGTGTTTGGGATTTTTGCATTTAATCATTTTACTTCAGGCGATGATAAAAATAAGGATAAAGATAAAATTGCAGTTGTAGTAGAGAGTTCCACATATAAAGTACAAAAAGATGAGCTAAATAAGCTATTGCCATCAGCAAAAATAACAATTGGTTCAAAGGATGATTTTGATAAACTGCATAAGCAAGTAGAAGAAGGCGATTTAGATGGTCTATTCCATGTGACGGAAAAGGGTGGGGCTCCATCGATTACATATATGTATAATGGATTTCCAAGCCAAGCAACTTCTGCAATTATGGCAGGATATTTAAAGCAACAATATACGATGGTAACGATTGCCAAAAATAATGTTTCACCAGAAATTGCACAGCAATTACAAACAGAAATTCAAGTGAAGCAAGAAGCGATAAAAGATCGTACATCTTCTTTCGGAATTGCCTATTTCTTTACATTTGCTTTATATATGTTTATTGTAGCGTTCGGAAATACAATCGCAATGAATATTGCATCTGAAAAGGCGTCACGTGTAATGGAAGTAATGCTTCCGAAAGTGAAGCCTCTTACGATGATGTATGCGAAAATTTTAGCGGTTGTTTCAACGGCGTTATTGCAACTTGTCGTATTGGCGTGTGGTTATCTTATTCCATATTTGTTAGGTTGGGTCGATTTAGAAAGTGCCTCACTATTTGGTATTCCAATTGACTTTACAAAATTAGATGCAAAAGTTATCAGCATGTTTCTTGTTTATTTCATTACGGGATATTTACTTTATGCGATGATGTATGCTGCTGCTGGAGCTGTCGTATCTAAGACGGAGGATTTACAAGCTGTATCTTTCCCGGTAATGATTTTAATTATGGCTGCATTCTTTATTAGTATTAAATCATTAAGTGATCCGAATAGTACTATCGTTGTTGTAAGTTCTTACGTTCCATTTTTTACACCGATGGTTACCTTCTCACGTATTGTAGCTGGTGAAGCAGGTATGCTAGAAATTACGATAACATTAGCAGTCTTATTGGCGACAATTGCAGTATTAAATGCTGTTACAAGCCGCATTTACGTAAACGGCGTAATGAATTACTCAGATAAAGTGAAATTTAAAGATTTAGCGAAATTTATAAAGCGTCAATAATGAGAGAAAAGCATGATTTCCTATTGAAATCATGCTTTTTCTTTATGTATAAATTAAAAATAGTATATAATAATAAGAGTCGTCTTTTAATAGAATGAATAAAAAGGAGGGTGTGCAGATGGGGATTAGTAGTCGTTTTACAGTAGGTGTTCATATGCTGACATTACTTGCGATAGATCGAAACTCTCGCTGTACCTCTGAATGGATTGCCGGTAGTGTGAATACAAATCCAGTTGTGATTCGTCGCATTACAGGAATGTTGAAGAGAGCAGGACTTGTTGATGTACAAGCTGGTAAAGGTGGTACGACACTTGCTCGAGATTTAGAAGAAATTACATTACTTGATGTATATAAAGCAGTGGAAGTTGTAGAAGAAGGACAACTATTTTCCTTCCATGAAAATCCCAACATTGAATGTCCAGTAGGAGCTAATATTCAATCAGTATTAGAAATTATTTTAATGCAAGCGCAAGAAGCGATGGAAAACGTACTTGCAAATGTAACGGTAGATCAATTAGTTACAAATTTAAAGTCTAAAATGAAAGAATAAAAAAAGCGAGCTTCCTCATAATGAGGGCTCGCATTTTTTTATTCAGAAATATTGAAAATTCTATTTTTCAGTATTTAAAATGAATTTACCTACGATAGCTGCGAAGATACCACCAAGAATTGGTGCTACGATGAATACCCATAGTTGAGAAAGTGCTTCTCCACCAACAAATAAAGCTGGTGCGATACTACGAGCTGGGTTAACAGATGTTCCAGTTAACGGAATTCCTAATAAGTGAATTAAAACTAATGTGAAACCAATTACTAGTCCAGCTAAAGAAGAACTTCCTTTTTTACCTGTTACAGCAACGATAACTAAAATAAATACGAAAGTTAAAATGAACTCAACTAAAAATGCTCCAGATAAACCAAGAGTTCCGAAACCATTTTGTCCTAAATTATCTAAAGGTGTTTTAGCAGATTTTAAAATTGTTACTAACGTTGCAGTTCCTAATAAACCACCTAAAATTTGAGCTAATACATAATAACAAAGTTCCATAGCGTTCATTCGTTTGTTGATGAACATAGCTACTGATACTGCTGGGTTAATGTGACATCCAGAAATTGTTCCGATGCTATATGCCATAGCTACAATAGATAAGCCGAAAGCCATAGCGATTCCTAATGTTCCAATTCCTTCAATTCCGCCGCCAGTGACAGCTACTCCAGTTCCGAATAATACAAGTACAAATGTACCAATAAATTCAGCGATTGCTTTTTTTAACATAATTTACCTCCTATTAATGCGCATGAAACGTATTATAACATAAGTTTTAGTATAAACAGCCAATGAAATACTATTCTGATAAGGCGAAATAGGGGGACAATAAAAAAGAGTATGGTTCATCTCTATAGAACCATACCCTTTTTTTATGCCGATTTTTTCTGTTTAACGACTGGAACAGAACGGTTTAAAATACTATTTGCAACCATTCCTAACATGATAATAATCATTCCGATGAGAGAAAGTCCTCCAGGGAGTGAACCATTTAAGAAAATGATTTCTCCAAGTACGGTAAAGACCATCGTTCCAGCTTGTGTTGCTTCAACAGCTCCAAGTAGAGCGAGGTTATCTTTTGCTAAGTCAGTAGCAAAGAAAAATGTCATCGTTGCAATAACGCCGGAACATAATGCTAACAAAAATCCTTGAAGCATTTGGTTGGATGTTGGAATGCCAGTAGTAGAAAATCCGTATATACCAAGCAAGATTGTTATAGGAAGACTTCCAATTGCCATTCCTAATACACGTTGGAACGTATCAAGGCGTCCACCAACAAGCTCCATCATTTTTCGGTTACCGAACGGATATAAGAAAGCGGCTAATACGACAGGTAAAAAACCTGAAATGAACTGAGTCATTGTAATATGGCCTGCGGCAGTTGCTTGCATACAAATTACACCAAGTAAAATAAATAATGCAACATATAAGCTACGAAGTGGAATTTTTCCGCGTACAAGTTTCGTACCTGATTTTGTTTCTATTTTCACGAAAAATAGTGGTGATAGTAGTAAACCAGCTAAAATCGTAACTTGCCAAGTTCCAGCAACGAGCCAAGCTGGAGAAAAGGCAGCTGAGAAACTTAATAAAGAATAAAAACCAATACCGGCAACAGAACCCCATCCGATCCATGCCAATGGATGTTTTTTTAACTCTTCCCATAATCCCCTAAAGTTTTTGCGAAATAAAACGATAAGGAATAAAATAGGAAGAGCAAATAAAAAACGGAAGGAAGCTGTCCAAGCCCAGCTCGTTCCAGATACATTCATTGCTCTATTAATAATAAAGGTTGCAGAAAAAAAGGCCGATGATAAAAGACCTAATAAAATTGCGCGCATGAAGTATAGCACTCCTTTCGAAAATAAATAATTATGTATAGTATGATATACTTTTAATTGTTAAAAGTAAACTATTTTATACTTTGAGGTGGTTTTATATATGAAAGAAAATGAAGATATGCAAACGAAAGAAGTCATTCAACAAGTTGGACAGTTATTGAGACAAATTCGAAATGAACAGAAATTAAGTTTAGAAGAATTAGCCCATAAAACAGGAGTTAGTAAATTAACATTAGGAAAGATAGAAAGAGGGGAAACAAATCCGACACTAGCTGTCATTTGGAAAATAACGAAAGGGTTATCAATTCCTTTATCCAGATTAATGGTTGCTGGAGAACCTGTAGCTGTTGCGCGCTGTGGAGAAGGATTTGCAGTAGATGAAGGACAAGCGTGGCATTTAGAAACGATGTTCCGTTATACGAAAGAAACAGGGATGGAAATGCACCGTGCTTGTTTACGATCAAATAGTATATATGAGCCAGAAGCTCATCATGAAGGTGCGATTGAGCTTGTAACGGTAATGAAAGGGAAAATGTCTATTCAAGTGGAGAATGATGTATACGAATTAAATGAGTTTGATTCCATTCAATTTGAAGCGAATAAGAAGCATATTTATAAAAATGAAGAAGAAGAAGTGGCGGTATTACATTTAACGATGAAATATTCTTCATGAAAAAATCACCTATAGGATTCTATAGGTGATTTGCTCTTCTTAAGTATGTGAAATGATGCCATTAGTACGAACGTGGCATAAGTAATAAACAAATGAAATAAACTAAAAATCCTGTCCCAAAACATAAAACAGCAATAACCCAAATGATACGAATAAGAGTAGAGCTAATATCAAAATATTCTCCTAAACCACCACATATACCAAATAGCATTTTATCAGTTTCGGATTTACATAACCTTTTTGACATATTCCAATCAACTCCTTTTTATATCAAACTGCATACTTTTATTCTATATGGAAATTTATGAGAAGACTATGGGGTTGTATTACATTTTTTTGTGAGAAGCGATCGTATTAATTGTCTTAATTTTCAGTGGATATTAAACTTGTAGTTATGAGGTGATTTTTAATAAAGGGTGGGGAAATAGAGATGACAGTATATTGGTTGACTAACGTAATGCTTGAATCAGGATATACATATGAAGAAGAGAGAATTTCACAAACAGAAACAGAATTATGCAGTTTACTTATTGAAGATGGTCGAATTAAAAAAATTATAAAAGGGATTGTTCAAGAGGAAGATATAGTAACTTTTGATGCTAAGAACTTATTAATGTTGCCAGCTTTCAAAGAGATGCACATTCACATTGATAAAACATATTATAGTGGCCCATGGAAAGCTTGTATGCCAGCAGAAAGTATTTTTACACGTTTTAATGAAGAAGAAAAAATTTTACCAAAGCAATTAGCGACTGCTCAAAATAGAGCGGAAAATATGCTAGAGTTACTACTGCAAAATGGTGCAACGAATATTAGAACGCATTGTAATGTTGATCCAATTATTGGGCTTGGTAATTTGGAGGCGACGTTAGCGGCATTAGAAACATATAAAAATCGAGTATCTAGTAGAATTGTTGCGTTTCCGCAACATGGATTATTGCGCAGTAATTCTGTGCAACTCGTGAAAGATGCGATGCGTATGGGTGCCAATCTAGTCGGAGGAGTAGATCCAGCTACAGTGGATAATGACATTGAAAAGTCATTACATACAATTATGGATATCGCAGTCGAATTTAATGCGGATGTTGATATTCATTTGCACGATGCGAATAATCTTGGAACGTTTACGATGAAGAGATTGGCAAGTTTAACAGAAGAAGCAGGATGGCAAGGCCGTGTAACGATTAGTCATGCACTTGGACTTGGTGGTGTTACTGATAAAGAGGCTGAAGAAGTGGCAGAAAGACTCGCAAATGTAAATATTGATATTACTTCAACAGTGCCAATTGGTAAACAAGTAATCCCAATTCCGTTATTAGATAAAAAAGGTGTTAAGGTTTCATTAGGCAATGATAGCATTACAGATCATTGGTCACCGTTTGGAACAGGTGATATGCTTCAAAAGGCGAATCGATTAGCAGAGCGTTTTGGGTGGAGTGACGAAAGGTCTTTAGGAAAAGCACTCCGCTTTATTACAGGAGGAAAAGAAACGTTAAATAAGGAAGGGAAGCGAGTATGGCCGAATGTAGGGGATGAAGCGAGCTTTGTTTTGACGAATGCGACATGCGCTGCTGAAGCAGTAGCGCGTCAAACAGAAAAACGTTTAGTCGTGTATAAAGGAAATATTGTTGTTGGAAGTTTAAATGAGGTGGAATTAAATAATCTTGTGTAGAAGAATCGTTTAAATATTTTGAGGAGGGTTCTAATGGTGAGGATAGAACTCTTCTTTTTTATTCTTACAATATATTTTTATAGGAAAGCTAGAAGGGATGAAAAAATTGGACAATCAACATAACCAAAATCATATTATGGGAACTTTACAATGGTTTATATTTTTATTAGCAAATTCAATCGCACTACCAATTGTCGTTGGCGGATTATTTCATCTTACGACGGAAGAAATATTTTATTTAATGCAGCGTACGTTTTTTGTAGTTGGTATATCTTCTTTTTTACAAGGATGGCTTGGGCATAGACTACCAATTGCGGATGGGCCGGCTGGATCTTGGGTTGGTGTATTTACCGTACTTGCTTATGCAACGGCCGGACAAGATCAATTACATAGTACACTGCAAATTTTAGAATTAGGAATGATAATCTCCGGTATTATTTTTATAGGATTAGGAGTAACTGGTTTTATAGGACGTATTTTATTTTTATTTACGCCGCTTGTGACAGGGACGTTTTTACTTTTATTATGTTTACAATTAAGTGGTGTGTTTTTAAAAGGAATGTTAGGAATTACAGCTACTATTTCTCAAATCGACGGATTTACAGCAATGATCGCGTTTAGTATATTTCTGTTCGTTATTATACTATCTAATTTTGGAAAAGGCTTTGTCAAAAGTTATGCAGTTTTAATAGGATTAATTAGTGGGTGGATTATTTTTCTCATTGCAGGAAAAGTGACAATCCCATCTCAAGTAACTCATTTTGTGCAACTTCCACATATATTTGCTTGGGGGCTTCCAAAATGGAATACAGGTATGGCTGTATCAAGTTTTGTTATGGTATGTATTTTAGTTTCGAATACGGTGGCAGCTATTATAGCAATTAATCAAGCAACTATTCATAAAGCGACTATTGAACAAAAACAGTTGAAAGATGGAACATGGGTTGGGGGGATTTCGCATATCATCTCTTCTGTATTTTCAACTGTAGGTGTCGTTCCGTTACCAGCAACGGCAGGATTTATACGTTTAACAAAACAAAAATATATCCGATCGTTCTTAATGGCATGTGCGTTACTAGTCGTAATGTCTCTTTTTCCAAGTATTATTCGTTACTTAGCATCTTTACCATCAGCTGTCGCATCGGCTGTTTTAATGGCTTCGTTCGTACAGTTAATTGGAATTGGATTTAATAATATAAAACAAGTGCCGATGAGTGAAAGGAATGTAACGATTTTAGGCGTTGCAGTATTATTTGGCAGCGGCGTTATGTTTTTACCGTCTGGAGCACTCCAATCCTTGCCGTCTGTTATGCAATATATATTCGGTAATGGCTTATTTGTAGGTACGGTTGTAAGTATATTGCTAGAACAAATATGGCGCGTTGGAAAGTAAGTGGATAAAAAGAGTGTACGCACTGTATAAAAGTCTAAAATAACATAGGAAATAAAGCCCATTTTCATTCACCACCTGCACATTTCGTTCATACAATATCTTGACTAAATAAACACCCAACTTACACATACACAGCTCTGGCTTAAGCAAGGAGGGTTATACCAGTTGAAGGAAAAAGCGTATCAATCTAAACCTTTACTCACAAAGAGAGAGAGAGAAGTATTTGAATTGCTGGTTCAAGATAAAACAACGAAGGAAATTGCAGGTGAACTTTTTATAAGTGAAAAGACAGTTCGCAACCACATCTCAAACGCAATGCAAAAGCTAGGGGTTAAAGGACGTTCACAAGCAGTTGTGGAGCTTCTTCGTATGGGAGAGCTCGAATTATAAGAAAGCAGCCGACTTTTATATAAAAGTCGGCTATTTTTTTGTTTGCTTCACTTGCTATATGAATGATAAAAACGTTTCATACATAAATAGGTAATAAGGAGGGGATATGTTGAAAAGGATACTGTTAGTTTCAACAAGTGCTCATGATATGAATGGACACCCGACTGGTTTGTGGCTTGAAGAGCTCGCAGCTCCTTATCATGTATTAAAAAAGGCTAAGTTTGATGTTGATATTGTGTCAATAAAAGGCGGGAGAGTACCTATAGATAGAGTGTCTATTCCGAATGGTATACCTCGCGAATTCAAGCATGTAGCTTCTTTATTGCAAAATACGAAGCCGATTTCAAATGTTCATTTTTCGGATTATGATGCGGTTTTATTTGGTGGTGGGCACGGGGCGATTGTAGATTTTCCAGGTAATCCATATGTAGCAAATTTGATTGAGAATATGTATAACAATAACCGGATTGTAGCGGCTGTTTGTCACGGAGTAAGCTCTTTAGTCGGTGTGAAAAATAAGGATGGCTCGTTTTTTGTTGCGGGTAAGCGTATAACAGGTTATACAAACGATGAAGAAAGAGCTGTACATTTAGAAAAGCGCGTTCCGTTTTTGCTAGAAAGTAAGTTGAAAGAAGAAGGAGCTTTGTTTTATGTAGCCCCCAATTTTACGCCGCATGTAGTAGTAGATGGTCATTTAATTACAGGACAAAATCCACAGTCTAGCGTGGAAATAGGTAAGGCTATAAAAAGGGCTGTAAATAAATTATAGAAAAAGTACCCGCTACTAACAAAGGTAGTGGGTATTTTTATCCCTCTATTTGCCGGGCAGTAGGACCCCCGATTGGTGAGAGCTAATAATCAGTGGGGATGAACGCCCCCCCACTGATTAAAGTTTCACTGTATTCTAAAATTCCCGCCTCGAAATTGGTTTGTAACCGTCCAGTTGGTAATAATTGATTATAGTTTTTTATGTATAGTATATGAAAATGTAATAAACTAAAAAGGCATAGTGAGTATAATAACTTCATTTATAATCATTCGTGAATTTGCTATACTATTTTGTATGGACAAAAGGGGAGGCTCTTTTAAATGAGAAAAGTCGCATGTGCAAATACTTATATTAATAAAATAAAGCCCATTATTAGAAAGACAAGTTTTAGCCAATTGAAAATAGATGAAATTGCGAAATATATGGATATTAGTAAAGCTACTTTATATAAACGTTTTTCTTCGAAAGATGAAATTATTGAGGCGGTAGTAGAGGATTTCATGAACTATCTACTCGAAGGTGATGCGGATAATCAAGATGAAAGTATGTCATTTACAGAACGTTTCCAAAAGACGTTTATCCATTCTTTAAAATGTGTGACATATATTTCGGATGTTTTTTTGCAAGATTTGAAAGAAGCATATCCGCATTTGTCGGATCAATTAGTCGCTGCCCAACAAAATCGTAACCATAATTTGCAAATGTTTTTTGAAGCGGGTATGGAACAAGGTTATTTTAATAAAATGAATGCACAATTATTTATGGTACAAGATGATGTGATGTTAAGACGTATTATAGATCATTCTTTTTGTATTCAGTACGATATTACGTTAAAGAAAGCGATACTTGATTTTTATCAATTAAAGAAGTATCAACTTTTTAAACCAGAGTATATAGAAGCAATTGATGATTCTGAAATTGAAAAAGAAGTTATTGCTATTTTGCAAATGATTTCGTAAAAAAGCAGATCTCCCTTAATAGAGGAGAATCTGCTTTTTTAGTACATATTATTTTTGCAACTGTTTTAATACTAATTCGGCTACTAGACCACCTGAAGCTGGGTTTTGACCAGTGATAACACGATTATCTTCTAGAGCATAAGCTTCCCACGGTTGCGCGGCTTTTTCGTAAAGTCCTCCATTTTTAATGAGTTTATCTTCTGTTAAAAATGGAACGAATTGATCTAATTCAGCTAATTTTTCTTCTTCATTTGAAAAGCCTGTTACCTTCTTACCGCTAATTAAACGATCCCCATTGCTTAATGTAATATGAAATAAACCAGCAGCTCCATGACAAACCGAAGAAACAATTCCGCCGTTTTCATAAATATTGCGGCTAATATTTTGAAGTTCTTTATTTTCTGGGAAGTCCCAAATAACCCCGTGGCCACCTGCGTAATAAATAACAGCGTAGTCTTCTGGATTCACTTCACTTGGTTTCATTGTAGAACCGAGGCGATTCATAAACTCTTTCTTTTGATACCATTCCCAATCGATACTCTCCGCCATTGCTAAACTATGTGGATCAATTGGTGTATAACCGCCTTGTGGACTGACGTAATCAACTTCGTAACCCGCTTCTTCTACTTTTTTTACGAAATGTACAGCTTCACCAAGCCAAAGTCCGGTAGCCCTATTTAAATTTGGGTATTTTTCTACGCTTGTTAATACAACTAACATTTTTCTCTTCATCATAATCCTCCTATAATGTCTCTTTTATATAAAAGTTCTGTATGCGTTTCATTTTATTAAGTTAAAAAATGTAAATTTGAATAATCATGCCAGTCCTCCTTATATCGGCTTCGAAATTAGTGTATAATAACTTTTGAACAAAGTAAACTAAAAAGACTTAATTAGTTTACTTTGTATATTTTTCGTTGACAAACTGTAATGCTGAAACTATGATAGTTCCATGAATATCGAACAACATACGTGTTTCGTTTCGAATTCAATTTATCGCGCGATAAATTAGCACCATTTATACATTTAATGAAGTTGTTTAGTGGTGATACAACATTTAAATAAGTTCATTTTTTTATCTATAGTTTGATAGTTTTAAAATTGCAATCAGGAGAGTGTTACACATGGGGAAAGATATAAGAAACCATTCGAAATGGTTTGTTTTTACATTATGTTTTATTGTTTTGTTAGGACCGATGAACGCTGTGTTATTTAATGTAGCGCTAGAGGATATTGCCAATGATTTATCAATTAGTCAATCGAAAGTAAGCTGGGTTGTAGTAGGGTATTCCTTAGTTGTCGGTATTGGTTCGATAATATATGGAAAGCTGGCTGATCGTTACAGTGTAAAAAGACTATTAATTATTTCTATTATCATATTTGTAGCTGGTTCTATTGTTGGATTTGTGAATCAATCTTATGAAATTATCATTTTCGCAAGGTTAGTGCAGGCGAGCGGCGGAGCAGCGTTTATTGCGCTTAGTATGATTGCGGTGGCGAAATTAGTTGCTCCAGCTAAAAAACCAGGTGCGTTAGCAATGATTAGTTCTTCTATTGCATTAGCGGTTGGTATTGGACCTTTAGTAGGTGGGGCAATTACAAATACGTTAGGGTGGCCGTATTTATTTTTATTTATGGTTATTTCAATGATTGGTATTTTCTTACTCGTAAAATTTATGCCAGAAGAGGCGCGACATACAGATGAAGTGTTTCGCTTTGATTTCATTGGAGCAATTTTATTATTTGTATTGATTACGACCATTTTATTAGGAGTTAATATTAATAGTTGGCTTTTTGTGTTATCTGTTGTTTTTCTATTTTTATTTAAGGCTCATATGAAGAGAACGGAGTCGCCGTTTATTGATATTGAGTTATTTACAAATAAACCATTACTTCGTTTAATAGCGGTCGGATTTATCATTAATGTGGCGTTATGTGCTAGTTTATTATTATTACCATTACTGTTAGGAAGAGGACATGGATTGTCTCCATTCGTTATTGGAATTGTATTGTTTATTGCATCTCTCTTTGGTATTGTATCTAGTTTTATTACCGGAAAGATTATTCCTTCGTTTGGGAATGTGAAGATGATGTATGTAGCTTCTGTAGTTATGATCATTGGCTTTTTAATTTTAGGGATTATTCCGGACGGGAACTTACTCTTTATTTTATTTGCGGTTATTTTAACATTTATGAGTTATTCGGCAATTCAAGTATCATTAAACACATTTATCCCGAAAACATTAAATCCAGCTAAAGTTGGAGTCGGTCTTGGTTTATATAATTTAATTAACTTTTTCGGTATGGCATTTGGACCAGCTGTAGCGAGCAAAATTATGGAATCTACAAATAGTTATCGATTGAATTTTATTTTGATCGTCATTTTAATTGCTGCTCATTTCTTCTTATTAATGGGAATGTCTTCTTTTCAAAAAAAGATGGAGCAATGAATATGCACTTTATATAGAAGAAACCGACTTTCTTATAGAAGGTCGGTTATTTTTCTATCTTGCAAATTACGAAAAAAAGGAGCAAAATAAAAAAGGTCCTAGTCTATACATGGGAAAATGAAAATTTTCATACAGAAGCATTTGAAGTGAGCGAACTTAAAGTGTGTAAAATATAATGATAAACATAAAAGATGATGAATGAGAAAACGGGTGATGAAGTTGAATAGAGCAATCGGTGTTATCGATTCAGGAGTTGGCGGTTTAACAGTAGCGAAGGAATTAATTCGTCAGTTGCCGAAAGAGCGTATCATATATTTAGGAGATACAGCACGTTGTCCTTATGGTCCACGTTCTCGAGAAGAAGTACGTCAATTTACGTGGGAAATGACAGAGCATTTACTAGACTTAAATATTAAAATGTTAGTTATTGCGTGTAATACAGCAACTGCAGTTGTATTAGAAGAGATGCAAAAACAATTACCAATTCCAGTAGTAGGAGTTATTCACCCAGGATCACGTACAGCTTTAAAAGTGACAAACACGTATCACGTTGGGATTATTGGAACGATTGGAACGGTGAAAAGTGGTGCATACGAAGAGGCGTTAAAGTCTATTAATAACCGTGTTATGGTAGAAAGTTTAGCTTGTCCACCTTTCGTTGAACTTGTAGAGAGTGGGAATTTCGAAAGTGAAATGGCGTATGAAGTTGTAAGAGAAACGCTGCAACCACTGAAAAGTACCGATATTGATACACTTATATTAGGGTGTACACATTATCCGATTTTAGGACCTGTTATTAAAAAAGTAATGGGAGATAAAGTGCAACTAATTAGTTCTGGTGATGAAACAGCACGTGAAGTAAGTACAATCTTATATCATAGTAAAATGTTGAATGAAGGAGAAGAACAAAGCGATCATCTCTTCTTAACAACAGGAAAAATAGGCTTGTTTAAAGAAATTGCATCAAAATGGTTCGGTCAACCGATTGAAAATGTGAAGCATATTCATTTAGAAAAAGAATAATAGTAGAATTTATATAAGTGAGCTCCTGAGAAATCAGGAGTTTTTGTTTTATCTTGCTATTTGCTGGGGAGTAAGACCCCTACTGATTAAAGTTTCAATTTATAAGAGGCGCAGCTTGTTCTAAAACGTGAAACAGCTCGTATACATAATAGTACAAACTTAGATTTTAGGGGGGAATGGCATGCCTAAATCCACTTTTAAATGGGTTGTTGGTGCTACTGTGAGCGCTGTTTTACTAACAGGGTGTGGCTTTATAAATCAAGAGAAAGCAACTGAACAAATTGATCCGCCAAAACAAGTTACGTATACAGAGGGTGGGAAGAAAGAAGTAGCTAAAAAAGATAAGCAAGGGCAAATGGTAAACAGAGAACTATACCTTGTTGATAAAAATGGTTATGTTGTACCACAAACGTTAGCTATACCTACTCCGAAAGCAAATGAGACTGTGAAGCAAACGTTAGAATACCTTGTGAAAGATGGACCGGTAACGAATTTATTACCGAATGGGTTTCGTGCAGTCATTCCGGCGAATACAACGATGACTTTAGATTTGAAAAAGGACGGAACGGCAGTTATTGATTTCTCTAAAGAAATGAAAAACTATGCGAAAGAAGAAGAGCGTCAAATCGTTGAATCTATAGCTTGGACGTTGACGCAATTTACAGAGATAAAACAAGTGCAGTTCCAAATAAATGGTGAGAAATTGGCAAAGATGCCGGTTGGTGGTACACCGCTTGGTGAAGGAGTGAGCCGTGCAAATGGTATTAACTTCGATGATGAACAAGTAGCAGATGTAACAAATACAAAACCAGTCACACTGTATTTTATGGCGCAAAATAATAATAAACAGCAATACTACGTACCAGTCACACGCCGCGTTGCGGAAGGTAAAGAAAATGACTATGCAGCAATTATAGATGAACTTGTAAAAGGTCCGATCCATCAATCGCTCCTGAATGATTTTAATCCAGGCGTTAAGCTTATTACGAATCCGAAATTACAAGACGGAAATCTTACATTAAACTTTAATGAAAATATATTTGTAAACCCAGATAAAAATATGATCTCAAATTACGTATTGAAGTCGTTAGTTTTATCTTTAACAGAAAAGAAAGGTGTGAAAAATATTTCTATTGAAGTGAATGGAAAAGCAAATCTTATAGATGAAAAGGGCGGAAAGTTAATAAAACCTGTAGATCGTCCAGAAAACGTGAATACAGGTAGTTTTTAATCTTGAATAATTTGATATACTTAAGTAAGAAAGGAGAATTGCTTTTTGGGTTCTCCTTCTTTTATTGTATACATATCATACATTTAAATTTGGCTATACTAACGAGTAGTAATTAAGAGGAGGTTATTTTTATGCGAGTAGATGGTAGAGAGAAAACAGAATTACGCCATATACATATTCATACGAATTATTTAAAACATCCAGAGGGATCTGTATTAATTGAAGTTGGGGATACAAAGGTGATTTGCTCAGCAACAATTGAAGAGCGTGTACCACCGTTTATGCGTGGAGAAGGAAAAGGATGGGTAACAGCTGAATACGCGATGATTCCGCGTGCAACAGAACAACGTACGATTAGGGAGTCAAGCAAAGGGAAAGTAACAGGGCGTACAATGGAAATCCAGCGCTTAATTGGACGAGCATTACGTGCGGTAGTTGATTTAGAAGCGCTTGGCGAGAGAACAGTTTGGATTGACTGTGATGTCATCCAAGCAGATGGTGGAACGAGAACAGCTTCGATTACAGGTGCATACGTAGCGATGGTATTAGCGTTTGAGAAGTTATTACAAGCAGAAAAAGTATCTAAAATTCCAGTAAAAGATTATTTAGCAGCAACGTCAGTAGGAATTGTTGAAGAGCAAGGTGTTGTTTTAGATTTAAACTATGCAGAAGATTCTAAAGCAGACGTTGATATGAATGTAATTATGACTGGAAAAGGTCAGTTTGTTGAAGTGCAAGGAACTGGAGAAGAAGCGACGTTTAGTAGAGCGCAGTTAAATGAATTACTTGATGCAGCAGAACAAGGCATTTTCCAACTGATTGATATGCAAAAAGAAGCGTTAGGTGACATCGTATCTCATATAGAGTAGAGGTGGAAAGTATGAAACAAGTTGTTGTAGCGACAAAAAATATGGGGAAAGTACGTGAATTTGCTGAGTTATTTGAGCGATTTGATTTAGAAGTGAAATCATTACACGATTTTCCTCATATTGAAGAAGTTGAAGAAACTGGTGAAACATTTGAAGAAAATGCGATCTTAAAAGCGGATAGTTTGAGTAGACAGTTGAATGCAATTGTAATTGCGGATGATTCAGGTCTTATTGTAGATGCGTTAAACGGGAAACCAGGCGTGTATTCAGCTCGTTTTGCTGGAGAGCCAAAAGATGATCAAGCGAATATTGATAAAGTTTTACAAGAATTAAATGAAATACCGTTTGATAAGCGTAAAGCTCGCTTCTACTGTGCATTAGCAGTAGCTTTCCCTGAAGGTGATAAAAAGCCTGTCATTGTAAACGGGACATGTGAAGGATTTATTTTAGAACAACGCCGCGGAGAAAATGGCTTTGGATACGATCCGATCTTTTATGTGGAAGAATACAAAAAAGCAATGGCGGAATTAAGTTCAGATGAAAAAAATGCTATTAGTCACCGCGGACGTGCTCTTCGTAAGCTAGAAGAAAAAATCCCTGAATGGTTTTTAGGAGAATAAGGGAGAGAGATTGATGAAAGCTTTAATCGTAAGCGATAGTCATAGCTCTGTGAAGGAATTACAGCAGTTAAAAGAGAAGTATGAAGGGAAAGTAGATATCATGATTCATTGCGGTGATTCAGAGCTAACGCCTGCTCATGAAGAGCTGCAAGGTTTCCATGTTGTAAAAGGAAATTGTGATTATGCTAACTTTCAAGATGAAATTGTAACTGATGTAGATGGAATTCGCTTCTTAGTTGTACATGGGCATCGACATAATGTAAAAATGACATTACAAACGCTAGCGTACCATGCTGAAGAAGTGGGAGCGCAAGTTGCATGCTTCGGACATTCTCACGTATTAGGTGCGGAATTAATCGAGGGCGTTTTATTTATTAATCCAGGCAGTATTTTATTACCACGTCAGCGTGTAGAAAAGACATTTGCTTTATTAGAAATGGATGAAAATCAAATGGAAGTTCGTTTTGAAACGTTAGACGGACAACTAGTTGAACAGGCAGTTTTTAAAAGAGGATAAGAAAATTTATCCTCTTTTAAAAAAGGTGTTGACTTTATGTGTGGTTATACATATAATAAATATTGTCGATAGGGCAACGGCGCTAACGAAGAAAAGAAAATAACATATGCGGGTGTAGTTTAGTGGTAAAACAAGAGCCTTCCAAGCTCTGGTCGAGAGTTCGATTCTCTTCACCCGCTCCATGTCCCAGTAGCTCAGCCGGATAGAGCATACGCCTTCTAAGCGTACGGTCGGGAGTTCGAATCTCTCCTGGGACGCTAAAAAAACCTTGTTATCAAAAGATAACAAGGTTTTTTGTTTGTCTAAAATTTGATGTTTGGGTTATAAGTGTAGTTCATGCTTAATATTTGCGACCTTTCCTTTGATATTAAGCAGTTGCATATGTACTTTTTTTCCTTAAATAAAAAGAGCGCCATTTATGCGCCCTATTCATCTTATTTAATTTAAAGAATTAATAGGTTTATGATGGAACTCAAATCCATATCCAGATTCTCTTAATTGTTTACTTGCAATATTATAAAATTCTTTACCATTCTAGTACGGTTGAGCAGCAGTTATCGGAACTTATCCCCGGCAGTGTGTTACAATTAATAGAAGCGGAAAATGAGAATCTCCAATTGACTGGACCTGTGATTGGTTAGATGGTTTAAGAAGGTCGTATAAAAAAGGGAGATGGCGCAAAGATGGCGAGATCAAATGAGAATGATTTAACGGAGAAATTGGCAGAAGGCCACCGAAAATATGGTGATGGCAATTTTACAGTACAGAACATCGGTGATGAAACTAACCCGAATTGGACTGTCGTAAAAAATGTGAGGAAGGGATCGGCAGGCATTCGCGAAGGAGAAGATATATTAAGACTGCGATCAAAATATATAAAATAGTACGGAAATGGGCGGAGCGGGAGCTCGAATCTCTCCTGGGACGCTAAGAAAACCTTGTTATCTCTTGATAACAAGGTTTTTTGTGTATTTTAAATTAGTTGTTAATAAACTTCTCAAATACAAAACCATAATCTTTCACATTATATTGTTTCTTCGTATCAACAAGCCAGTTAAAGGCAATCTCGTTCATTTCTTTAAATTGCTCTGCTAAATTTACTTGTGCGTTTGAAATGCGGCTAAAGGCATTAGATGCCATATCTAAACTTTTATGTGCATATTGTAATGTAATATCGTTGTCGTATGAAATTTCTTCGATTTTAAGTAAAGCCTTATATAAATCTTTTAATTCTTCAATATGTTTTTTATGAACATCAATTGAGTAATGTTCATCGCCCATTTGAAACTTAATTTCTACATCTAAATCAATCGTTCCTGCAGTTTCGAGTGCTACGTTTTTAATTTGATATTTACTATAACGAAAGCGGCGTAGTGTACGTTTTTTACTTGTTGCGCTTGTACCGTCTAAGTGAATTAACCCTTTGTTTGTGAAGCAATATTCATCTGATTTCGATTTAATTAGAAAGTAAATTTTCTCTCCATCTTCATGCATTACATAATCATCGGCATCGACCTTATCATAGTCTTTAGGTGTAATAACAGAACCTACATCGCTTAGTCCTAATACATCTGCGGCCATTTTTTTAAACATATATAATCCCCCTTGTAAATTAAATTCTTAATTGTATAAAAATATATTAACATCATTTTCATCCTTTGTTTTCTTGTAATACGAAAATATCTGAAGGTAAGTTAAGAAAAGTAATGAATAATTATTTTGATCCTAAATTATTTAGTAAATCTATTAGTTTAAGATTGGATTCTCCAAAAAATAACCAAGAGAAAAAAGTTAATTTTGCAAGTGATTATAGAGAAATTCCGTGAAAGCACCTTAAGCTATGTGAGGTGTTTTTCTATCCTCTTTTGAAATCTTACAATTCTGTAAGGTAACTGTAAGGTAGTTCGATGGTAACAAATTGCTAATCTTTTATAATGAAGATAACAACGATAAAACGAGGAGGCAGAAATGATGAAAGGATTAGTTGTAACGGGCTTAACGGTTGCTTTTGGATTTGTAGCATATGAGAAATTAACGTATGTAGTTGATGTTGTGAAACATTTGATTGCTTAGAGAAAACAGCCATGAGAGGGAAAGGGAATGAGTGAATGAATGGAATGGTTATTTGGAATTATAGGTACTTGTAGTGTAGTGTTATTGTTCTTTGTCCCAAGTGGTATACTTAGTTCGACAACAAGTTTGTTCTTCTTAAGTTTGTTTGCTTGTACGATGCTTATTATTATGTTTTTAATGAAGCGAAGTAAACCAATCTTCTATTTTAGCATGATTGTTATGGCAATTATTGTTCTCCAAATTATTACCCTTGTAATATACCCCACAATTATAAAAGCTTTCCATTAATGATGAATCCTCTGCGCTTGTTGCTGGGGATTTTTATTTGTACAATTTTAATTTTTAGTAGAGATTTATTCGTATTGGAATGTAAAAATTAAATATTTTTATATTTCAAACAAATAGTTTTGGGATGTTGTGTTCTCATTACGCATTTGATATATTTACTTTGAACATAATTAAAATCAAGAAAAAGAGGCGGACGTATGGATAAAAAAGAAAATACGGTCGTATTGTTTCCACAACTATCAGAGCGCTATATTGATGAAGGTTTTTTAGCGCTGAAAGAGCGGAAGTTCGAAGATGCATTGCGCTGCTTTGAAATATTACGTCAGTATAATGCGGAAACGGAACAAACGGAATTAGCTTCAGTTATTTGTTTACTCGAATTAAAACGTATGGAAGAAGCGAAAGACAAATGTGAACAGTTGCTTAAAACAGGAGTTGTCTTATTTGGTGATATTCTTGAAACGTACGTGACTATTTTAGTTCAAACAAATGATTATGAAGGTGTTATTGAAACTGTTGAAAAGGTTTTACAAACGAAAGATATAATGCCTGATCAAAAGGAAAAATTAGCGCAACTTGCTTTATTTGCAGAAGGTATGCTCAATGAGGGAGACGCATCGCTAGTGGATTCAAATTTTGAGTTGGATGAGTTTACTAATGAAATTTTTGGAGAAAACTTTGGACAGAAGCTAAGAGCGATTCAGCGACTTTCGTTAAAAGACTTAGATCTTGCATTACCTGTTTTAAAGAAATTTTTAATAGAAGAAGAGCAACACCCCTATTTGAAAACTTCTATTTTGTATAAAATGATAGAAAGTCAGGTAGAAGAGGAAATAGAGGTAGAAAAGTTTGGGAATACGATTAAGGTAATTCCAGCATTTACAGGTCATAATGAGGAGCAATCCAATAACATTATACATAAATTATCAAGTCGATTAGAGCAAAATTATCCCGATATATTTGAAGCAATGGTTACATATTGGAAAGAATTGCAAATTAGTGTTTTCCCATTTGCTCTATTAATGGATAAAGAAGAGATTTGGTCAGCTGTTTTAGAGAGAATTGGAAGAAAGCGTTTCGGATTGGCTATTGATGAAGAAGAGCTTATGGCAGCATACAATATCGAATTGGAAGAGTTTCATATTGCCTATCAATGGTTATTACGTGTTGAAAGAGAAGGATATTTGCCCGTATAATTATGAAAAAGAATCGTTCAGTTCTTGAAACGAGCATATTCTATGTTATAATGTAAGGGTTGCAAAAGGCAGAAAACTGCCTGTTTGTAAGAGAAGAGAAGTGTAATTCTCTTACTTAATATGTTTCATATTATTCTCGAACAAAATATACCGTAGTTGTCTTCTGGGCAATTAGTAGATTGGAACATTATATCTGAAAGCTTTTGCTAGAGGATTATTTGTGTATTTGTTATTTCAAAAAAGAGATAATGAAGATCTTAATCTATAGAGGTATGTGCATACATTATTATAGTTGGAGGGAAAGAATAAATGTCTACAAAATGGGAAAAATTAGAAGGTAACGTTGGCGTTTTAACAATCGAAGTTGATGCTAAAGAAGTAAACAACTCTATCGACGCTGCGTTCAAAAAAGTAGTAAAAACAATTAACGTACCAGGTTTCCGTAAAGGAAAAATGCCTCGTCCATTATTCGAACAACGCTTTGGTATTGAATCTTTATACCAAGATGCTTTAGATATCATTTTACCAAAAGCATACGGTGAAGCGATTGAAGAAGCTGGTATCTTCCCAGTTGATCATCCTGAAATCGACATCGAGAAGTTCGAAAAAAATGCTAACCTTATCTTCACTGCAAAAGTTACAGTGAAACCTGAAGTTAAATTAGGTGAGTACAAAGGTTTAGCAGTAGAAAAAGTTGAAACAACTGTAACTGACGAAGATGTAGAGAACGAATTAAAATCTTTACAAGAACGTCAAGCTGAACTAGTTGTTAAAGAAGAAGGAACTGTTGAAAACGGTGATACAGCTGTAATCGACTTCGAAGGTTTCGTTGATGGCGAAGCATTTGAAGGCGGAAAAGGCGAAAACTACTCTCTAGCAATCGGTTCTGGTACATTCATCCCAGGTTTCGAAGAGCAAGTAATCGGTCTTAAATCTGGTGAGTCTAAAGACGTTGAAGTATCATTCCCAGAAGAGTACCATGCTGCTGAATTAGCTGGCAAACCAGCAACATTCAAAGTAACAATTCACGAAATCAAAACAAAAGAACTTCCTGAGTTAAACGACGAGTTCGCTAAAGAAGCAGACGAAGCGGTTGCAACTCTTGATGAATTAAAAGCAAAACTTCGCACAAACTTAGAAGAAGGCAAAAAGCACGAAGCTGAGCACAAAGTACGTGACGAAGTAGTAGAATTAGCTGCTGCTAACGCTGAAATCGAAATTCCAGAAGCTATGATCAACACTGAGTTAGATCGTATGGTTCGTGAATTCGAGCAACGTTTAAGCCAACAAGGTATGAACCTTGAGCTTTACTACCAATTCACAGGTACTGATGCTGACAAATTAAAAGAGCAAATGAAAGAAGATGCACAAAAACGTGTAAGAATCAATCTTGTTCTTGAAGCTATCATTGAAGCTGAAAACATCGAAGTTACTGAAGAAGAAGTAACTGCAGAAGTTGAAAAAATGGCTGAAATGTACGGTATGCCAGTAGACGCTATCAAGCAAGCTCTTGGAAGCGTAGACGCTTTAGCTGAAGATCTTAAAGTGCGTAAAGCTGTAGACTTCTTAGTAGAAAACGCTGCATAATAAAATAACAAGGCACGATTAAAATCGTGCCTTGTTTTATAAATATAGAAATATATTTATAAAACTTTTCGATGGAGAAGGAAAAGTTCCTTTACAAGTCGAATATACATATTTCAAAAGTTTTAAAAATTTTTTATTTGTACATAACTAGTCATATTATTTGTATTTCTCGCCACGTAGTGACATAATATGTATTTACATACGATACATTTATCGTGTACATACGAAGGCAAGAGGTTAGCACTTTGTAAGGGGTGTGAAAATATGTTTAAATTTAATGATGAAAAAGGGCAATTAAAATGTTCTTTCTGTGGTAAAACACAAACGCAAGTTCGAAAGTTAGTGGCAGGTCCAGGTGTTTACATTTGTGACGAGTGTATCGAACTTTGTACTGAAATTGTACAAGAGGAGCTTGCGAAGGACGAAGAAGTAGAATTCAAAGATGTACCGAAACCGGTAGAAATTCGTGAAATCTTAGATGAGTATGTCATCGGGCAAGATAGCGCGAAAAAAGCACTAGCGGTAGCGGTATATAACCATTACAAACGCATTAATTCTAACAGCAAAATTGATGATGTAGAATTAGCGAAGAGTAATATCGCACTTATCGGGCCAACAGGTAGTGGTAAAACATTACTGGCACAAACTTTAGCGCGTATTTTAAATGTTCCATTTGCAATCGCGGACGCAACATCTTTAACAGAAGCTGGATATGTTGGGGAAGATGTAGAAAATATCTTACTAAAATTAATTCAAGCAGCTGATTATGATGTAGAGAAAGCGGAAAAAGGAATCATTTATATTGATGAGATTGATAAAGTGGCACGTAAGTCCGAAAATCCATCAATTACACGTGATGTATCTGGTGAAGGTGTGCAGCAGGCACTTCTGAAAATTTTAGAAGGTACTGTAGCAAGCGTTCCACCTCAAGGTGGTCGTAAGCATCCGCACCAAGAGTTTATTCAAATTGATACAACGAACATCTTATTCATTTGTGGTGGAGCGTTTGATGGCATTGAGCCGATTATTAAACGTCGCCTTGGTGAAAAAGTAATTGGATTTGGTTCTGAGAAGAAAAATGCTGATGTGAATGAGAAGCATGTTTTATCTCACGTATTACCAGAGGATCTTTTAAGATTTGGTTTAATTCCAGAGTTTATCGGTCGTCTTCCAGTTATTGCGAACCTAGAGCCACTTGATGAAGATGCTCTTGTTGATATTTTAACGAAACCGAAAAATGCACTTGTTAAGCAATTCCAAAAATTATTGGAGCTTGACGATGTTGAGTTAGAGTTTGAAGAAGGTGCACTAATCGAAATTGCGAAAAAAGCAATTGAACGTAAAACGGGTGCTCGTGGACTTCGTTCTATTATTGAAGGCTTAATGCTTGATGTAATGTTCGAACTTCCATCTCGTAAAGATATCGAGAAGTGTATTCTTACAAAAGAAACAGTAGCTGATAATGAGCCGCCAAAATTGGTGTTACAAGACGGTACTGTACTTGATACAAAAACATCTGCATAATGCGAAAGGGAAACAGCAATTTTTATAATTGCTGTTTTTCTTTATGTTTAGCTACGTTCCTCCGCGGAAATACTAAGAGATAAAATATTGCGGGAGGAAATAAATAATGAGCTGGACAAATATATTTTTAGTTGTTCAACTTGTTTTTGGTGTAATTGTCGGATTGTATTTCTGGCATTTACTTCGAAATCAACGAACACAAAAAGTTTCAATTGATCGAGAATCGAAAAAAGAATTAGAACAGCTTCGTAAAATGCGTGAGATTTCTTTAACAGAGCCGCTAGCAGAAAAGGTGCGTCCTACAACCTTTTTAGATATTGTAGGGCAAGAGGACGGAATTAAGTCGTTAAAAGCGGCTCTTTGTGGTCCGAATCCGCAACATGTAATCATATATGGCCCGCCAGGTGTTGGGAAAACAGCGGCAGCACGTCTTGTATTAGAAGAAGCGAAACGAAATCCTAAATCTCCATTTCGTACGAATGCAACATTTATTGAACTTGATGCGACAACAGCTCGGTTTGATGAACGTGGTATCGCAGACCCTTTAATAGGTTCGGTGCATGATCCGATTTATCAAGGTGCTGGGGCGATGGGGCAAGCAGGTATTCCGCAACCGAAAAAAGGTGCTGTAACAGATGCACATGGTGGTATTTTGTTTATTGATGAGATTGGCGAGCTCCATCCGATTCAAATGAACAAAATGTTAAAGGTGTTAGAAGATCGAAAAGTATTTTTAGAAAGTGCGTACTATAGTGAAGAAAATACGATGATCCCAACATATATACATGATATTTTCCAAAAAGGCTTACCGGCAGATTTTCGCTTAGTTGGAGCAACGACACGTTCGCCAGAGGAAATTCCTCCTGCTATTCGGTCACGTTGCTTAGAAGTATTTTTCCGTGAATTAGATACGGAAGAAATTCAAAAAGTAGCGAAAAATGCCGCGGAAAAAGTGGAAATGCAAATAGGTGAAAATGGTATTGAAATGATCGGGATGTATGCAAGGAATGGACGAGAAGCGATTAATCTCGTGCAAATCTCTGCTGGTATGGCGATAAATGAAGAACGTTCTTTCATTAAGGATGAAGATATAGAGTGGGTTGTTCACTCAAGTCAGCTTACACCGAAATATGAAAAGCGCATTTATCCGATTCCAAGGATTGGTCTTGTAAATGGTCTTGCTGTATACGGACCAAATACAGGTGCGTTATTAGAAATTGAAGTAACAGCAATCAAGGCGAAAGATAAAGGATCGGTAAATGTTACCGGAATTGTGGAAGAAGAAAGTATTGGTAGTCAAACGAAATCGATTCGTCGTAAAAGTATGGCGAAAGGCTCTGTTGATAATGTATTAACAGTACTTCGTTCTTTAGATGTGTTGCCAGAAGGATATGATATACATATTAATTTTCCAGGTGGTATCCCGATTGATGGCCCTTCTGCAGGAATCGCTATGGCAACAGGTGTATATTCTGCGGTGCACCGCACGTATGTAAATAATGAAGTAGCGATGACAGGGGAAATAAGTATACACGGAGAAGTAAAACCTATTGGTGGCGTGTACGCAAAAATAAAAGCTGCGAAAAAAGCGGGAGCTAAGAAAGTCATTATTCCTGCTGAAAATATGCAACCATTTTTGTATACGATCAAGGGAATTGAAATTATTCCTGTCCGTAAGTTAAAAGAAGTATTTGAGTTAACGTTTATGCAAGAAAATATGCATAGAGAGCTAGATGTACATACTAAGGTAGACGAAACTGATGCACAATCTATGTGAAAATAAACAATAATAAAATTTGCCAGACTTCGTTTAAGTTTGTATGCTTAATCGGAGTCTTTTTTCTTTTCGTGAGGTAGAAAAACAAGCTATTTACAATTGCGCGGAATCTCAGCAATTGCATCTAGGTGTATTGTAATATAAAATAGTTGAACAGGAGTTTAATTTATTATGGAGGTGCTATGTCTAGTATGAATACGAACGAAAGAATCGTGCCCCTCCTACCATTAAGAGGCGTTCTCGTATATCCAACGATGGTTTTGCATCTTGATGTAGGACGTGATAAATCGATACAAGCACTAGAGCAGGCGGCAATGGATGAAAATATCATCTTTTTAGCAATGCAAAAAGAAATGAATATCGATGATCCGAAAGAAGATGACATATATAGTGTAGGTACGGTGGCGAAAGTGAAGCAAATGTTAAAATTGCCGAACGGTACGCTTCGTGTCCTTGTGGAAGGTTTACATAGAGCAGAAGTAATAGAGTTTATCGAAGAAGAAAATGTAGTACAAGTGTCGATTAAAACGGTAACTGAAGAAGTAGAAGATGATTTAGAAGAGAAAGCTCTTATGCGTACGTTACTGGAGCATTTCGAACAATATATTAAAGTTTCGAAAAAAGTTTCAAATGAAACATTTGCAACGGTAGCTGATGTGGAAGAACCAGGGAGATTAGCTGATCTAATTGCTTCTCACTTGCCGATTAAAACGAAGCAGAAACAAGAGATTCTAGAGATTGTATCTGTAAAAGAACGATTACAAACACTTATTTCAATTATTCAAGATGAACAAGAGTTACTTAGCCTAGAAAAGAAAATTGGGCAAAAAGTGAAACGTTCCATGGAGCGCACGCAAAAAGAATATTTCTTACGTGAGCAAATGAAGGCGATTCAAACTGAACTTGGCGACAAAGAAGGCAAGGGCGGAGAAGTAGAAGAACTTCGTGAGAAAATTGAACAGTCAGGAATGCCGGAAGAAACAATGAAGGCTGCGCTGAAAGAATTAGATCGTTATGAAAAGTTACCAGCAAGTTCTGCGGAGAGTGGTGTTATTCGCAATTATATTGATTGGTTATTAGCGCTTCCGTGGACAGAGGCAACAGAAGATATAATTGATCTTGCTCATTCGGAAGAGATTTTAAATAACGATCATTACGGTCTTGAAAAAGTGAAAGAGCGTGTACTTGAATATTTAGCTGTACAGAAGTTAACGAATTCATTAAAAGGACCTATCCTTTGTTTAGTAGGCCCTCCTGGGGTCGGCAAAACTTCGTTAGCGCGTTCAATTGCAACATCATTGAATCGTAACTTCGTCCGTGTATCTCTTGGTGGTGTGCGTGATGAATCTGAAATTCGTGGTCACCGCCGTACATATGTTGGAGCAATGCCAGGACGCATTATTCAAGGTATGAAAAAGGCGAAAACAGTTAATCCAGTCTTCTTATTAGATGAGATTGATAAAATGTCTAACGATTTCCGTGGAGATCCATCAGCGGCATTACTTGAAGTATTAGATCCAGAACAAAACCATAACTTCAGTGATCATTACATTGAAGAACCATATGATCTATCAAAAGTTATGTTTGTAGCAACTGCTAATACACTTTCAAGTATTCCAGGTCCATTACTTGACCGTATGGAAATCATTTCGATTGCTGGCTATACAGAACTTGAAAAAGTACACATTGCTCGTGAGCATTTATTGCCGAAACAATTAAAAGAACATGGCTTACGAAAAGGTAATTTACAAGTGCGTGATGAAGCGCTGCTTGAGATTATTCGTTATTATACACGTGAGGCTGGTGTTCGTACGCTAGAGCGCCAAATTGCAAAAGTTTGCCGTAAAGTAGCGAAGATTATCGTTACAGCAGAACGTAAACGTATCGTTGTGACAGAGAAAAAGATTGTTGATTTACTTGGTAAACACATATTCCGTTATGGGCAAGCTGAAAAAACAGACCAAGTTGGTATGGCAACAGGTCTAGCTTACACAGCAGCAGGCGGCGATACACTTGCCATTGAAGTTTCTGTAGCGCCAGGAAAAGGGAAACTAATTTTAACAGGGAAACTTGGGGATGTTATGAAAGAATCAGCACAAGCTGCGTTTAGTTATATACGTTCTCGTGCAGAAGAGCTTCAGATCGATCCGAATTTCCATGAGAAAAATGATATTCATATTCACGTTCCAGAAGGAGCAGTTCCAAAAGACGGACCGTCAGCAGGTATTACGATGGCAACGGCACTTATTTCTGCGCTAACAGGTATTCCTGTAAGTAAAGAAGTCGGTATGACAGGTGAAATTACACTTCGTGGTCGTGTATTACCAATTGGTGGTTTAAAAGAAAAAACATTAAGTGCTCACCGCGCAGGCTTAACAAAAATTATTTTGCCAGCAGAAAACGAGAAAGATTTAGATGATATTCCAGAGAGCGTAAAAGAAAACCTTACGTTTGTGCTTGCATCTCATTTAGATGAAGTATTGGAGCACGCATTAGTAGGAGTGAAACAATGAAAGTAACAAAAGCAGATATTGTAATTAGTGCTGTTAAACCAGAACAATATCCAGACAGTGATTTACCAGAAATTGCATTAGCAGGTCGTTCAAATGTGGGGAAGTCTTCCTTTATTAATAAAATTTTAAATCGTAAAAAGTTAGTACGTATTTCTTCTAAACCAGGAAAAACGCAAACGCTGAACTTTTTCTTAATCAATGAGATGATGCACTTTGTTGACGTTCCAGGTTATGGATATGCGAAAGTATCTAAATCGGAGCGCGCTGCATGGGGGAAAATGATTGAAACGTACTTTACAACGCGTGAACAATTAGACGCAGCTGTATTAGTAGTTGATTTACGTCACCAACCAACAAGTGATGACGTGATGATGTATGATTTCTTAAAGCATTATGAAATCCCAACAATTATTATTGCGACGAAAGCCGATAAAATTCCGAAAGGGAAATGGCAAAAGCATTTAAAAGTTGTAAAAGAAACGCTTGCTGTTGAAATTGGCGATGAAATTGTTCTATTCTCTTCTGAAACAGGACTTGGAAAAGAAGAAGCGTGGAAAGCAATTCATAAATTTACAAAAACAAAAAACGCGTGACGAATGTCGCGCGTTTTTGTTTTGCTAAATTTTTTAGCGTACGTTTAATGTAACTTCAATATTTCCTCGTGTTGCTTTCGAGTAAGGACATACACCGTGAGCCGCTTCTACAAGTTCTTGTGCTTCGCTATGTGAAACGCCAGCCACATGTACATCAAGTACAGCAGATAGGCCGAAACCACCATCTGTATCTTTTCCGATAGAAACGTGAGCAGTTACTTCTGTACTTTCTACTTTCACACGTTTTGTACGAATGACAAGTTGTAATGCACTATCGAAACAAGCTGCATAACCAGCTGCAAATAGTTGTTCTGGATTTGTTGCTTCTCCGCCTGCACCACCTAGTGCTTTCGGCATTTTTACATCAAGATTTAATATGCCATCATCTGAAACTACTTTCCCATTTCTTCCACCTGTTGCTGTTACTGAAGCAGTATATAATTTATCCATATTTATTCCCCTTTTCCATCATTAATTGTTTTCATTGTGTCAATCAGTTTATTTAGTTGAATTAATAAAGAGCGATATTCTTGCTCTGTAATTCCTAAGTTTGTAGCCATCGTTGTCGGTAATGAACAAGCCTTTTCCTTTAAATCTTTGCCCTGTTCTGTTAATTCAATACAAACTTTTCGCTCGTCTTCTTTGGAACGAACACGTTTTACAAGTTTTAATGATTCCATACGTTTTAACATAGGTGTTAACGTACCAGAATCTAAAAATAGACGTTCTCCAATTTCTTTTACTGTTAGTCCATCTTGCTCCCATAGTACGAGTAAAGTAATGTACTGGGGATACGTAATACCCATTTCTTCTAAATAAGGTCGATAAAAACGAGTAACCTCTCTAGAGCAGGCGTAAATAGAAAAACAAAGTTGGTTATCTAGATGCAAAGAGTCTTCTGTCATAAATAACTCCCTTCTAATTAAGTTGTGCACAATTTAATTTTGTAAAACTAATATAACGAAAAAGAAATGCAATGTCAAATACATTGTATTGAGAAAGTCTTTGTTACATTTTGGAACAATCATACATATTTTCCTTCATGATGAAAGAAGATAGGGAAGATGATGTTATAATTTATATGGAATAGTTTCCATCACTTGATTATGAGGGCTTTTTTTGGTAACGTACAAATAGAGTTATTAATTTATAATCATTATAAAGTAGAAATTTTTTTATTAGTGTTACTGAATCTCCTTTATTACATACGGAGAATAATTAAAAAATAATCGGTTGTTCACACGATTGTCAGATTCATAAGAGGAAAGTTGTATTATGATAGTAGATAAAGTGATAAAACGGGTGAAGGGGGACATGCTGCGTGCATATTCTTGTTGTTAGTGTAAATTATCGAACAGCCCCTGTAGAATTTCGTGAGAAACTCACATTTCAGGCAGCAGAACTAGAGCGAGCGATGACTACATTACAAAATCAAAAGAGCGTGTTAGAGAATGTCATTGTGTCAACTTGTAATCGCACTGAGATTTATGCTGTTGTCGATCAATTACACACGGGACGGTATTATATTAAGAAGTTTTTAGCTGATTGGTTTCAGCTTGAAATAGAAGAAGTCGCGCCATATTTAACTATTTTTGAACAAGATGGCGCAATAGATCATTTATTTCGCGTAACGTGCGGTTTAGATTCAATGGTAGTCGGAGAAACGCAGATTTTAGGTCAAATAAAAGATAGCTTTTTAGAAGCGCAACAAGTTAAAGCAACAGGCACAATTTTTAATGAATTGTTTAAGCAAGTCATTACATTAGCAAAACGTGCCCACTCAGAAACAACAATCGGGGAAAGTGCAATGTCTGTTAGTTATGCTGCTGTTGAGCTTGGAAAGAAAATATTTGGCGAGTTAACAGATTGTCATGTGCTTATTCTTGGTGCTGGTAAAATGGGCGAACTTGCACTACAAAACTTATATGGAAGTGGTGCTCGTAAAGTAACAGTTATGAATAGGACGCTTTCGAAAGCAGAAGTAATGGCTGAGAAATATATGGGACATGCAAAATCGTTAAGTGAATTACAATGTGCATTATTAGAAGCAGATATTTTAATTAGTTCAACTGGTGCATCTGAGTATGTCATTACGAAAGAGATGATGACAAAGGTGGAGAAAATGCGCTCTGGTCGTCCATTATTTATGGTTGACATTGCAGTGCCGCGTGATATTGATCCAGCGATTGATGAGCTAGAAGGTTCTTTCTTGTATGATATTGATGATTTACAAGGAGTAGTGGAGGCAAACCGTGCTGAGCGTTTGAAAGAGGCAGAGAAAATTCAATTTATGATTGAGGAGGAAATTGTTCTATTTAAAACGTGGTTAAGTACACTTGGTGTTGTTCCATTAATATCAGCTCTTCGTGATAAGGCACTTGCAATCCAAAGTGAAACGATGGTAAGCCTAGAGCGAAAAATACCAAACCTTAGTGATCGTGAGAAAAAAGTTATTAGTAAGCATACGAAAAGTATTATTAATCAATTATTAAAAGACCCAATTTTAGTAGCGAAAGAAATAGCTGCTGAAGAGGGAGCGAGCGAAAAATTAGCGTTATTTGCAAAGATTTTTGATTTAGAAACGGAAGAAGTAGAGAGTCGTGCGGAAGAAGTAGAACATAAAAGAGTGTGGACACCATCCGTTCCATCTTTATAATTTGGAAGGATGATCGGATGAGTTTTTTAAATAACAGTATTATTTATCATATTGCAATTATTTTATATGCTTGTAGCATTAGTTTATATTTTATAGATTATTTCCAAAGTAACCGAAAGGCGAACCGATTTGCTTTTTGGTTACTTGCGATTGTATGGGTCCTGCAGTCTATTTTTATGTTGCTTAGAGCTACAGATTCAGAAACGAATCCTATTTTAACTTTATTATCAGGGATTTATTTTTATGTTTGGTTATTGATTACGATGTCGTTAGTTATTAATCGATTTATGAGAATTGACTTTTTAGTCTTTTTTACAAATGTTGTAGCATTTGGCGTAAGCGCTTTTTCTATTTTTACACCGCTCGGAAAGATGTCGCCAGTACTTGCGGAACAATTAGTTTCAGAACTTGTATACGTGCATGTCGGTATGGCAATTATTTCTTACGCAACGTTTACTGTATCGTTCATTTTTTCTATTATGTATTTATTGCAATATCGCCTATTAAAAAAGAAAAAATGGAATGCGAGATTAAGAAGGTTAGGGAATTTACCGAAGCTAGAATCTATGTCTTACGGATTAAATTTATTTTCTGTTCCATTTTTCTTACTAGCAATTTTATTAGGATGTATATGGGGATATACAAAATTGGATAATTTCCATTGGTATGATACGAAAGTAATCGGATCTTTTGTCGTGCTATTTGTGTATTGCACAGGTTTATATTTACGAGCGGCAGATGTGTTGCAAGGTAAGAAAATTGTACAGTGGAATATCGGATCGTTTCTCGTAATGCTAGTAAACATTTTTCTATTAAGCAGTTTGTCCAATTTCCACTTTTGGTATTTATAATGAGGAGAGAGAATTATGCGCAAAATTATTGTAGGATCACGAAAGAGTAAACTAGCATTAACGCAAACAAACTGGTTTATTGATCAGTTAAAAGCCCTAGGTCTACCATATGAATTTGAAGTGAAAGAAATTGTCACAAAAGGTGATGTTATTTTAGATGTTACTCTTTCAAAAGTAGGCGGAAAAGGCTTGTTCGTTAAAGAAATTGAGCATGCGTTACTTACGAAAGAAATCGATATGGCTGTACATAGTATGAAAGATATGCCAGCCGTACTTCCAGAAGGTTTAATGATTGGCTGTACACCAAAGCGTGTTGACCCTCGTGATGCTTTTATCTCAAAAAATGGAGCATCGTTTAAAGAGTTAGCGGAAGGTGCTATTTTAGGTACGAGTAGTTTAAGACGTAGTGCACAGCTACTCGCTGCGAGACCAGATTTACAAGTGAAGTGGATTCGCGGGAATATCGATACACGTTTACGTAAATTAAAAGAAGAAGATTACGATGCGATTATTTTAGCGACAGCTGGATTACAAAGAATGGGCTGGGATAATGATGTTATTACAGAACATTTAGATGATACGTTATGTGTACCTGCTGTAGGACAAGGTGCATTAGCGATTGAGTGTCGTGAGGATGATAAGGATTTATTGCAGTTGTTAGCGCATATTAATGATACGATAACAGAAAGAACAGTGGCAGCGGAGCGAGTATTTCTTCATAAACTTGAAGGTGGATGCCAAGTTCCAATTGCTGGATATGCAACCCTTACAGAAAACGATGCAATCGAATTAACAGCTCTTGTCGGCTCTATGGATGGCTCTGTTTTATTAAAAGAGACAGTAGTGGGTACTAATCCTGAGGAAGTAGGGTTAGAGGCCGCGGACCGTTTAATTAAACAAGGCGCCAAAGAACTCATTCTTGCTGCAAATAAGGAGCAACAATAAATATGAACGCTCTCGCTGGAAAAACGGTATTGATTACACGTGCCCAGCATCAAGCGAAACAAATGAGTGTAGCAGTGAAAGAAAAGAGCGGAATTCCATTGGAAATTCCGCTTTTGCGTATGGAAGGTATGTCTCATAGGCAAATTCAACATATTGAAGAGCAGCTACATTCATACGACTGGGTTATTTTTACGAGCAGAAATGGTGTAGCTTTTTTTCTAGATAGTTTAAAAAAGAAACTACCGCTAACCATTAGAATCGCTGCGGTAGGTGTGAAAACAAAATTAGAGTTAGAAAAAAGGGGCTATCAAGTTCATTTTGTTCCGACTTCATTTGTTGCAGAAGCATTTGCAGAAGAGTTTCTAAAAGAATTAAGTGGAAACGAACGTATTTTATTTCCGAAAGGGAATTTAGCAAGAGAGGTAATTCCGGTTGCACTTCGGGAAATTGGTGTTTCTCTAGATGAGCTAATCGTATACGGTACGAAAGTGAATATAGAAAAAAAGCAAGAACTTATAGCAGCATTGAAGTTAGGGAAAGTAGACATTATTACATTTACGAGCCCTTCAACTGTTACTAGTTTTGTTCGTTTACTTGAGGGTACAAACTGGAGAGAATGGACAAAAAAATGTACAATTGCTTGTATAGGACCTATTACGGAAAAAGAGGCAAGTCTTTATTTTCCGTCTGTTATTGTGCCGAAAGAGTACACTGTAGAAGCATTACTACAATATGTTTGTGAATCTATAAAATGAAAGAATGGGGATAGAAATCTATGAACTCTTTACAATTTAATCGTCATCGTCGTTTAAGACAAAGCGGGGGCATGCGTGCACTTGTGCGTGAAACGTTTTTACATACGGAAGATTTTATTTACCCTATTTTTGTATTAGAAGGTGAAAATGTTCGTAATGAAGTTCCTTCTATGCCGGGCGTATATCAAATGTCTTTAGATTTATTGCAAGCTGAAATGCAAGAAGTTGTTGATTTAGGTATTCGTTCTGTTATTGTATTTGGTTTACCTGCTGAAAAGGATGAAGTTGGATCATCAGCATATTGTGATCATGGAATTGTACAACGTGCTATTCAGCAAATTAAAGGTGATTTCCCTGAGCTAGTAGTAGTTGCAGATACATGTTTATGTCAATTTACAAGCCATGGTCATTGCGGTGTAATTGAAGATGGGATTATTTTAAATGACGAGTCTCTTGCAGTTCTTGCGAAAACAGCTGTAAGTCAAGCGAAAGCAGGAGCGGATATTATTGCGCCATCAAACATGATGGACGGCTTCGTAACAGCAATTCGTCATGCATTAGACGAAAATGGTTTTGGACACGTGCCAGTTATGTCGTACGCTGTGAAATATTCATCAGCATTTTATGGACCATTCCGTGATGCTGCGCACGGTGCACCGCAATTTGGTGACCGTAAAACATATCAAATGGATCCGGCAAACCGTATGGAAGCATTCCGTGAAGCGGAATCAGATGTAATGGAAGGTGCAGATTTCTTAATCGTAAAACCAGCTCTTTCTTACTTAGATATCGTTCGTGATGTGAAAAATAACTTTAATTTACCAGTTGTCGCTTATAATGTAAGTGGTGAATATTCGATGATTAAAGCGGCAGCGCAAAATGGTTGGATTAATGAAAAAGAAGTTGTTCTTGAAAAATTAATTAGTATGAAACGTGCAGGGGCAGATTTAATTATTACGTATCATGCAAAAGATGCAGCAAGATGGTTACAAGAAGGAGGCGCTAAATAATGAAAAAGTTTGATAAGTCAATTGCAGCGTTTGAAGAGGCGCAAGACTTAATGCCTGGTGGCGTAAATAGCCCGGTTCGTGCCTTTAAGTCTGTTGGGATGAATCCGTTGTTTATGGAGCGTGGAAAAGGCTCTAAAGTATATGATATCGATGGGAATGAATACATCGACTACGTATTATCATGGGGTCCTTTAATTCATGGTCATGCAAATGATCGTGTTGTAGAAGCGTTAAAATCTGTTGCTGAAAGAGGTACAAGCTTCGGTGCACCAACAGAAATTGAAAATAAATTAGCAAAACTTGTTATTGAGCGCGTGCCATCAATTGAGATTGTGCGTATGGTTAACTCTGGAACGGAAGCAACAATGAGTGCACTACGCTTAGCTCGTGGTTATACAGGTCGTAATAAAATCTTGAAATTTATTGGTTGTTACCACGGTCATGGTGATTCGTTATTAATTAAAGCTGGTTCTGGTGTGGCGACTTTAGGTTTACCAGATAGTCCTGGTGTACCAGAAGGTGTAGCGAAAAATACGATTACAGTAGCTTATAACGATTTAGAAAGCGTAAAATACGCGTTTGAACAATTCGGTGATGATATTGCTTGTGTAATTGTAGAACCAGTAGCAGGAAATATGGGGGTTGTTCCTCCGCAGCCTGGATTTTTAGAAGGTCTTCGTGAAGTAACAGAACAAAACGGTGCATTGCTTATTTTTGATGAAGTAATGACAGGGTTCCGAGTAGCTTATAATTGTGGCCAAGGTTATTATGGCGTAACGCCTGATTTAACATGCCTAGGTAAAGTAATCGGTGGTGGTTTACCGGTAGGAGCATACGGTGGTAAAGCAGAAATTATGCGCCAAGTTGCGCCAAGCGGACCGATTTACCAAGCTGGTACTTTATCAGGTAATCCACTTGCAATGGCGGCAGGTTATGAAACGTTAGTACAGTTAACGCCAGAATCATATGTAGAATTTGAGCGTAAAGCTGAAATGTTAGAAGCTGGATTACGTAAAGCAGCTGAAAAACATGGCATTCCGCATCATATTAACCGTGCAGGCTCTATGATTGGTATTTTCTTTACAGATGAACCCGTTATTAATTACGATGCAGCAAAATCTTCAAACTTAGAATTCTTTGCGGCTTACTATCGTGAAATGGTAGAACAAGGTGTATTCTTACCACCATCTCAATTCGAAGGTTTATTCTTATCGACAGCACATAGTGATGCAGATATTGAAGCGACGATTGCAGCAGCTGAAATTGCAATGTCAAAATTAAAAGCGTAGTGTATTAGAGAAAATCGCTCTCCATAAGGGGAGCGATTTTTTTTATTCATAAAGTAAGCTTCCCACACATAAATCTGTAATGACATATAGTTTGGGAGGGGGAAAAGAAGTGGCTACAGATCATTCATTACGATTTTCATTAAAAGAATCTGTGTGGTTCCAAAAAGGACAGGAAGTCGAAGAACTTTTGTCAATTTCGTTAGATCCAGACGTTGAGATAGAAGAGCTTGATCATGAAGTAATCGTGAGAGGACAATTAGATTTAACGGGAGAGTATGTTGCACGAAAAGATGATTCCGCGTATTCATTAAGAGAACTATCGCCAGCAAAGTCAATTGATTATGTAGAAACAAGAGAAGATGGGGTTAATGAACTTGTTCATTCCTTTCCACTTGAAATATCAATTCCGAGAAATCGAGTGAAAGTAATTGAAGAGCTATATGTATCAATCGAGGAATTTGATTATGAATTAAAGGAAAATGGTTGCTTACAATTATTAGCGGATATATCTATTACCGGTTTGTGTGATGAAGAGAGAAGCGAGGATGAAGTTGAAGAGGAAGAAACGGTGTATGCTGAGTTAGAAGAAGATTCAGCGCAAGAGGATGAAAATAGACCGGCGCCGCATGTAGAAGAACCAGCATATAAGGAATCAGATGAGTGGGAAGATTACGCATTTGAACCGTTCCAATTAGAGGAAAGAAAAGAGCAGGAATTAGAAGAAGAGAAAATAGAAGAACATGAATTTGTGGAACGTGAAGAGGAGCAAGAAACAACGCCGCAATTTGAACTGTTCGGACGAAAAGATTTCAAGAAAGAAAAAGCGAAAAAGCAGGAAGAACAAGAAGAAGAGTACTCACAGCGAGATGAAAATGCGCTTTATTTAACAAAACTATTTACGAAAGAACCGGAAGAAGAATTTACAAAGTTAAGAATGTATTTCGTGCAAGAAGGGGATACAATTGAATCTATTGCAGACCGTTATGAAACGTCTGTACAAAATTTATACCGTGTCAATCAAACAGAAGATATATTTTTAAATACGGGGCAAATTATTTATATTCCCGTTTCAAGGGTAAAGGCGAAATAAGGAAGTGAGTGTTTTCACTCACTTCCTTTCTTAGAGGCTATGTTTTGAATAGAAAGGGTTATTCGTATGGATATTGAGTTGCGAAATCACTATGAACCTATCGTGAGGCAATATAGATTGGATACGCAGCATATGGAAGAGCACGGAAATGTAATGAAAATTTATACGAATCAAGGTCCATATGCACTCAAGAAAATAGAAGGCAGAAAGTTAGAGCGGAATAACTTTCTGCATCATATTCAATATTTGAAGGAGAAAGGTTTTTCAAATTATGTACCTATATATCATGCGACGGATGGAAGTTATATTTTAAGTGACGGGACGTATAATTATTATTTAATGCCTTGGTTAGAACGTGCAGAAGGAAACGGTGAGGACAATGATCAATACCATAAAATGTTTCAGACACTTGGAACGTTGCATCAAAAAACTATGAAGGAAGAAACGTATACGGAAGAAGATTTAGAAAAACATTATACAAGTATATCCGATCGTTGGGAAAATGATGGTGAGATGTTAGGAGAGTTTCTCGTAGAATCTGAATCAAAATGGTATATGTCCCCGTTTGAATTGCAATATTGTACGTACTATCATCATGTAATGAGAGCGCGTGAATTTGCAACGAAGCAATTAAATGAGTGGAACGATGCGATGAAAGAAAAGGAGAAAACGCGTATTACTTTTGTGCATGGTAATGTGTCACTGAATCATTTTTTATTTGACTATGAACGGAATGGCTATTTTATTAGTTTAGAAAAATCGAAGTTTGCAACGCCTGTGCAAGATATAGTAGGTTTTTATTCACGGTCTTTAAACACATATCCAATCGCAAGAAGTGATCGGTTTGAATGGTTTCAAATTTATCAAAAAAATTTCCCTTTTACGAAAGAAGAGCAACTACTTATGTTTGCGTATATGACGTATCCATCGCAATTTATTCGGCAAATCCAGTCTTATAAGAAAAGAAGAGATAATCGTAACGAGGAAAATGAACTGCGCGGAGTAAAGAGTTTGCAACAATCGCATTGGCTCGTTAGCAATATAGAATATTTCCTGTCACAATTACAAGCTGCCCAGCAAGGGAACGGATAAAGTAAACATTCCCCGCTGATGATTAGCCTTCACTAATTGGGCGTTTACGGGCACCAGGGCTCCCATCTAACTTCTTTGCTTCAGCTGAGTTTTGAGGTGGAGGTCTTACTGCCCACAAATAGCGGGGTAAAGAAGATAAGTAGAGGATTCTACTTATCTTCTTTTTGGCACCAAAAGCTGTAGTTTTAAATTTATCTTGACGAATAAGGTTTCGTTTTTTACACTATTGTATATAATAATTAACAATCATATAAATGCCTTGAAGGGGAAGAGTATAACATGAAACGTCTTCAGAGAGGAGAATCATTAGCTGGGAGATTCTCTAGATAGTTATGTTAGAAGGTAGCCCTGGAGCATCTTTTCTGAACGGAATAGTTCTTATTAGGAAAAGACGGATTTGTCCGTTATCAAATTAAGAGTATAAGCAAATTATGAATTTGTTTGTAAATAAAGGTGGTACCGCGATGTCCCTCGTCCTTTTTGGATGAGGGACATTTTTTATTTTAAGGAGGGAAAATAATGTCAAACACGGAAAAGAATTTACCAACTAAATATGATCATATGTCCGTTGAAGAAGGCCTTTATCAATGGTGGCTTGAAGGCAAATATTTTGAAGCAACAGGAGACGAGAAGAAACAACCGTATACAATTGTAATTCCACCTCCAAACGTAACTGGTAAGTTACACTTAGGTCATGCTTGGGATACAACTCTTCAAGATATTTTAACTCGTACGAAGCGTATGCAAGGATACGATGTACTATGGCTTCCAGGAATGGACCATGCTGGTATCGCAACGCAAGCGAAAGTAGAAGGAAAACTTCGTGAAGAAGGTATTTCACGTTACGATCTTGGCCGTGAAAAATTCCTTGAAAAAGCTTGGGAGTGGAAAGAAGAGTACGCTTCTCACATTCGTCAACAATGGGGGAAAGTTGGTTTAGGACTAGACTATTCTCGTGAACGCTTCACATTAGACAAAGGTTTATCAGATGCGGTTAATAAAGTATTCGTTCAATTATACGAAAAAGGCTTAATTTACCGTGGTGAATATATCATCAACTGGGATCCAGCAACACGTACAGCTCTTTCTGATATTGAAGTAATTCATAAAGAAGTTCAAGGTGCATTCTACCATATGAACTATCCGTTAACAGATGGTTCTGGTCACATTCGTCTTGCTACTACTCGTCCAGAAACGATGCTTGGTGATACAGCAGTAGCAGTTCATCCAGAAGACGATCGTTACAAACATTTAATCGGAAAAACAGTTACACTTCCAATCGTAGGCCGTGAGATTCCGATTATTGCTGATGAGTACGTAGAAAAAGATTTCGGAACGGGCGTTGTAAAAATTACACCAGCTCATGACCCGAATGACTTTGAAGTAGGTAACCGTCATGACTTACCACGCATCTTAGTAATGAACGAAGATGGATCGATGAACGAAAAAGCTGGTAAGTATAACGGTATGGATCGTTTCGAATGCCGTAAAGAATTAGTAAAAGACTTACAAGAAGCTGGCGTATTAGTAGAAATCGAGCCACATATGCATTCAGTAGGTCATAGTGAGCGTAGCGGTGCGGTTGTTGAGCCTTATTTATCAACACAGTGGTTCGTAAAAATGGCTCCACTTGCTGAAAAAGCAGTAGCGCTTCAACAAAAAGAAGAAGAAAAAGTAACGTTCGTACCAGAGCGTTTTGAAAACACATATTTACGTTGGATGGAAAATATTCATGACTGGTGTATTTCTCGTCAATTATGGTGGGGACACCGTATTCCAGCTTGGTACCATAAAGAAACTGGTGAAGTATACGTAGGTACAGAAGCACCAGCAGATATTGAAAACTGGAATCAAGATAACGATGTACTTGATACATGGTTCAGTTCAGCATTATGGCCATTCTCCACACTTGGTTGGCCAAATGAAGATTCAGCAGACTTCAAACGTTACTATTCAACAGATGCACTAGTAACGGGTTATGATATCATCTTCTTCTGGGTATCTCGTATGATTTTCCAAGGTTTAGAGTTTACAGGCGAGCGTCCATTTAAAGATGTATTAATTCACGGTTTAGTTCGTGACGAGCAAGGTCGTAAAATGAGTAAATCTCTTGGTAACGGTATTGATCCAATGGATGTTATCGAGAAGTACGGTGCAGATGCAATGCGTTTCTTCTTATCAACAGGAAGTGCACCAGGTCAAGATTTACGTTTCAGCATGGAAAAAGTAGAATCTACTTGGAACTTCATTAATAAAATTTGGAACGCATCACGTTTCGTATTAATGAACATGGATGATATGAAGTATGAAGAAATCGATTTAACTGGTGAAAAATCAGTTGCGGATAAGTGGATCTTAACTCGCTTAAACGAAACAATCGAAAGCGTAACACGTAACATGGATAAATATGAGTTCGGTGAAGCTGGTCGTTCATTATACAACTTCATTTGGGACGATTTCTGTGATTGGTATATTGAAATGGCGAAACTTCCACTATACGGTGAAGATGAAGCAGCTAAGAAAACAACTCGTTCTATTTTAGCTTACGTATTAGATCAAACAATGCGTCTATTACACCCATTCATGCCATTCGTAACAGAGAAAATTTGGCAACATTTACCGCATGAAGGCGAGTCTATTACAGTAGCTGCGTGGCCAACAGTTCGCGAAGATTTACAAGATACGGAGGCTGCGGCAGAAATGCACCTTCTAGTTGATATCATTCGCTCTGTTCGTAACATCCGTGCAGAAGTAAATACGCCAATGAGCAAAAAAGTTCAAATGCAAATTAAAGCAAAAGATGAGGCTGTACTTGCTCAACTTACGAAAAATAGCTCTTACATTGAGCGTTTCTGTAACCCAAGCGAATTAACAATTCAAACGGACTTACAAGCGCCAGAAAAAGCAATGACTGCAATCGTATCAGGTGCAGAGTTATTCTTACCGTTAGCTGATCTTATCAATCTTGATGAAGAGAGAGCTCGTCTTGAGAAAGAACTTGAGAAGTTCGATAAAGAAGTAGAACGTGTACAGAAGAAACTTTCTAACCAAGGTTTCGTAGCGAAAGCTCCTGCAGCGGTTATTGAAGGAGAGCGTGCGAAAGAGCAAGATTACCTAGAAAAACGCGAAGCAGTTCGTCAACGTCTAGCAGATCTTGAAAAGTAAAAATATTTTTAGAGACTCACTATATTGGTGAGTCTCTTTTCTTTGCGTATAATAGAACTATGAAAGTTGTCTTTTGAAAGGGGAAAAGCATACGTGATACATACATACGAAGAAGCGATAGGGTGGATTCATAGCCGATTGAAATTTGGTATTAAACCAGGATTAGAAAGAATGAATTGGATGCTAGAAGAGCTCGGAAATCCAGAGCGTCATATAAAATGTGTTCATCTTGCTGGTACAAATGGAAAAGGTTCAACGTTAACATATATGCGTTACATGTTAGAAGGCGTGAAATATAAGGTAGGAACGTTTACCTCTCCTTACATCGAATCATTTAATGAACGCATTAGTGTGAATGGAACACCAATTGCAGACGAAGAGATTACTGAACTTGTAAAGCTGGTAAAACCAGTCGTGGAAAAACTAGATGAAACGGATTTAGGGGAAGCGACAGAGTTTGAAATTATTACTGTTATGGCGATTTGCTATTTCGGCAAATTCAATTTCTGTGATGTTGTTTTATTTGAAACAGGGCTTGGTGGACGTTTTGATTCTACCAATGTTATACACCCTGTTCTCACGATTATTACGAATATCGGTCACGATCATATGCATATTTTAGGAAATACACTAGGAGAAATTGCATATGAAAAGGCGGGGATTATTAAGTCTGGCGTGCCGGTAATTACTGGTGTACAAGATGAAGAAGCTTTGCAAGTCATTCAAAATGTTGCAAAGGAAAATCATGCAAACTTATACGAGATGGGCAACCATTTTACAGCATTACATAAACAGTCTAGTGAAGATGGAGAACAGTTCGATTTCACTTGTCCTTTCGCCTCTTTTGAAGATGTGCGAATCACAATGAAAGGCAGCCACCAAGTAGGAAACGCAGCACTTGCGCTTATGGCAGTCATGTATGTAAAAACATACTTATCATTTTTAATTGAGGAAGAAGAAATAAGAACTGGATTACAGGAAGCGTATTGGGTGGGGCGCTTTGAAAAAATGCAAAGTAATCCAGATATTATTATAGATGGTGCTCATAATCCAGAAGGTATCGAAAGCCTTGTGAAAACAGTAGAAGCGCATTACAAAGATAAAAATGTAATAGTGTTATTTACTGCCCTTGGTGATAAACAATTACATAACATGGTAGGCCAATTAGAAACCATTGCAGATGAAATTATTTTTACAACATTCGCCTTTGATCGTGCTATTTCTGCTGATAAGCTTGCATCATATTCACAGAAAGAATCAAAATTAGTTTTTGAAAATTGGAAAGAGGCAATTGATACAAAAGTTGAAATGATAGCAGAAAATGATGTTTTTATCATAACAGGTTCTCTTTATTTCATTTCTGAAGTACGAAAATATATTTGCGAGAAAAACTAGATAGTCTTTGCTATCTAGTTTTTTTGTTCTACAAATGAAGTCAAATGCATACATATAAGATAAATATATAGGGTTATTTGGCGAATTCCTCTGACAAATATCTCGTTTTTTTATGAAATGAATATGATATGATGCGGACAACGATAAGAGGTGAGGTGTGAGTGTATGGACAAGCAATCACGAACGATCTCAGTGAAAGTGAATGGAACAGAAGCGAAGTATGAGGAAAAAAAGAAAGATGAATTTGAATGGATGGTAGTAGAAAGTGAACGACCGAAAAATGTTGTTCCGTTTCAAAAAGCGAAATCAATGTCTGTGGAAAAATACCGAAAGAAGTGGAGTAATACATTAATTGTAATCGTTGCAACTGCAATCATTATCGGTACGGCGTTTGGAATGGGGATGCTTCATTTACTTACTGGACAAGGAACGACAGGAGGAAGTGAAGTGACAGCTTCAAGGCCGACTGGAAATGGAGAATCAAAGGTGGGTGGAACGGCAGAACAAACACCAGCACCGAAAGAAGAAAAACAAAAAGCACAAGCAGGAACGTCATTGGATCCAATGAAATTATTTTTTGTTCAAGGGGGGCTTTATTCTTCTGAAGAAAAGGGACAGGCAGCTCTTGAAGAATGGAAAGGCAATGGGGGCATTGGTGCTTTGAGACCGAGCGGTGATAAGTATGCAATAGTTGTTGGTATTGCTAGCGATGAACAGTCTATAAATCAATTAATGACTAAGTATAAAAATGATGGTGTCTCCGTTTTAAAAAAGAACTGGGATATAACAGATAAAGCATTGCTGAAAGATGATAAAGAAGTAGGAACATTTTTAACAAAAGTGCAGCCATTATACACTCATTTAGCAAAATATGCTTCTAGCGTACAAGTTGGTGGAAAAAGCAGCGCAAAAGATATAGAAGTAATTGAAAAAGAATGGAAAAAGGTTGAAAAAGAAGGGAAAAGTATGAAACAAGAAGAAGCAAAGAAACTGTATATGTATACGTCGGTAGCTGTACAAACAGTAAAAGATGGGAAGATGGATAAGGAATCTTTGGCGAAATTAAATCAAGTTATTATTGATGGTTTACTCTCGTATGAAAAAATTGTTTCGTAGAAAGTGAAATGATAGGATAATAAAATGAGTAAGAAAGAAGTACATATACTTCTTTCTTTTCTTTTGAATTTAGAGCAAAGTGCTTTCTCTATGACAGGAATATAATCGTATGCAATAAAGAAGTGTTATTTTAGTTAGAGAAATTAATATTTCTTTCATTTGTGGGCAAACTATTCCTTTGATACGATTAATATAAATTGTTCTGCTTCATGTGAGAAAGGAAGGAGAAAATATGAGAAAAATAATTTTAGCTTCAGGGTCACCTCGGAGGAAGGAATTGCTTGAGTTAGCTAGTGTGCCATTTGAAATCGTTGTAAGTGAAGTAGAGGAAACAATTGGTGCATATTCATCGCCTTCTGATATTGTAATGTCGCTTGCCTTGCAAAAAGCATCAGCGGTGGCAGAAAATAATAGTGATCACATTGTGTTAGGTGCAGATACAATTGTTACATATGAGTCGCGTATTCTTGGTAAGCCTTCTAATGAGGATGAGGCGAAAGAGATGTTGCAATTACTATCTGGGAAAACACATGAAGTGTATACAGGTGTTGCAATTATAGCAAAAGAAAAAACGGTTACTTTTTATGAGCGTACAGAAGTTACATTTTGGGAGTTAACAGAAGAGGAAATTGATACATACGTCGCGTCGAAAGAACCTTTTGATAAAGCCGGTAGTTATGGGATTCAAGGTAAAGGATCTATTTTCGTTCAAAATATTCAAGGGGACTACTATAGTGTAGTTGGCTTACCAATTGCACGTCTCGTTCGGGAATTAAAACAATTTGATATTGATGTAACCCATGCGTAAAATTGCATGGGGTTTTCTTTGAGAGAACAAATAAAGGGGTGGAGAGATGAACGGTATTCGTGATGTTGTAAGAGAAGAACAGCCACGGGAGCGTTTATTGTTAGAAGGTGCTGGAAGTTTATCAAATCGAGAGCTTCTCGCAGTGTTACTCAGAACAGGTTCTAAAGAAGAAACAGTTTTAAAGTTGTCAGATAAAATTTTACATCAATTTGATGGCTTACGTATGTTGAAAGATGCAACATTAGAAGAGCTAATTAGTATACATGGTATTGGGATTTCAAAGGCATCGCAACTTATGGCAGCCTTTGAACTAGGCAGAAGAATGGTACGTTTAGAATATCAAAATGGATATAGTATTCGAAGTCCAGAAGATTGTGCGAAATACATGATGGAAGAAATGCGTTTTTTACAACAAGAGCATTTTGTTTGTTTATATTTAAATACAAAAAATCAAGTTATACATAGGCAAACGATCTTTATTGGAAGTTTAAACACGTCAATTGTACACCCGAGGGAAGTTTTTAAAGAAGCCTTCCGTCGTGCAGCAGCCTCTATCATATGTCTTCATAACCATCCCTCAGGAGATCCCACGCCGAGCCGTGAAGATATTGCAGTAACAAAACGCTTAGTAGAATGCGGCCAGATTATCGGAATTGAAGTGCTTGATCATATTATAATAGGTGACCATAAATTCGTGAGTTTAAAGGAAAAAGGTCATATTTAAGACTATGCTTTTTACTTATTTTGTTTTATAATGTGATTTATGAGTTTTTTGTAGAAATTTATCTACAAAAAGGATAAAGATATAAAAAACGTACTGTTTTTATAATATAAAGTAAGAAAAAATGAGTCCGTGAAAACAAGAAAGGAAGATAAATAATATGTTTGGATTTGGTGGATTTACTCGCGATCTTGGAATAGACTTAGGAACTGCGAACACGCTTGTATATGTAAAAGGAAAAGGTGTAGTTTTACGTGAACCTTCAGTAGTTGCGTTACAAACTGATACGAAACAAATCGTTGCTGTAGGTAGCGATGCAAAACAAATGATTGGTCGTACACCAGGGAACGTTGTGGCACTTCGCCCGATGAAAGACGGTGTAATTGCTGATTATGAAACAACTGCAACAATGATGAAATATTACATTCAACAAGCTCAAAAATCAAACGGTTTCTTCTCACGTAAGCCGTATGTAATGGTATGTGTACCATCTGGTATTACAGCTGTAGAAAGACGTGCAGTAATCGATGCGACTCGTCAAGCGGGTGCTCGTGATGCTTATCCTATCGAAGAGCCATTTGCAGCAGCAATTGGTGCAAACTTACCTGTTTGGGAACCAACTGGTAGTATGGTTGTTGATATCGGTGGCGGTACAACAGAAGTTGCAATTATTTCTCTAGGTGGTATTGTAACAAGCCAGTCAGTCCGTGTTGCTGGTGATGATATGGACGATTCAATCATTCAGTACATTAAGAAAAGCTATAACTTAATGATCGGTGAAAGAACAGCTGAAGCATTAAAATTAGAAATTGGTTCTGCAGGCGAGCCAGAAGGTATCGAGCCTATGGAAATTCGCGGTCGTGATTTAGTAAGTGGTTTACCAAAAACAGTACTAATTCAGCCAGAAGAAATTGCAGATGCATTAAAAGATACAGTAGATGCGATTGTAGAATCAGTTAAAAATACGTTAGAAAAAACTCCACCTGAATTAGCGGCTGATATTATGGACCGCGGTATCGTATTAACAGGTGGCGGGGCATTACTACGTAATTTAGATAAAGTAATTAGTGAAGAAACGAAAATGCCAGTTCTTGTTGCAGAAGATCCATTAGATTGCGTAGCAATTGGAACAGGTAAAGCATTAGACAATATCGATCTTTTCAAAACTGCTGCTCGATAATATTGCAAAATAAAAATCAGTGAAATTAAGAGGGTGTGAACGTGCCACAGTTTTTCTTAAACAAAAGATTAATTGTTTTGTTGGTTAGTATTATTCTTCTCGTGGCATTGATTGGAATCTCATTGAAAGAACGGAACAGTTTAACATGGCCAGAGCAGTTTGTTAAAGATACTGTCGGTGTTGTAGAACGTGTATTCCAAAAGCCAGCGAAATACGTAGCTGGATTCTTCGAAAATGTAGAGGATGTAAAGCGCACGTATGAAGAGAATAAAGAATTAAAAGCAAAATTAGATAATTATGCAGGTCTATCAGGGAAAGTAAAACAATTAGAAGATGATAACAAGAAGTTACAAGAGCTAACTGGTAAAAAAGAGTTAAATAGCGGGTATACTGAAATTCCAGCTACTGTTGTTTCTCGTAATCCAGATAAATGGTACGATTTAATTGGAATTGATAAAGGGGCACAGCAAGGAATTAAAAAAGATATGGCTGTAGTAACTTCACAAGGGTTAGTTGGAAGAGTGAAAAGTGTATCTCAGTTTACATCATCAGTAGAATTACTAAGTTCTATGAGCCGAACAAATCGCGTTTCTGCTATTGTACAAGGGCAAGAGAAAATCTTTGGATTGATTGAAGGTTATGACAAAGAAAAGCAATTACTTCTTTTCACAAAGATTGGCTCTGATGCACCGGTAGAGAAAGATCAACTAGTTGTAACATCTGGACTGGGTGATATTTTCCCGAAAGGTCTTGTAATTGGAAAAATCGTTGAAGTTCAGCCGGATGCATATGGCTTAACAAAAACAGCTTATGTAAAACCTGCCGCTGATTTAAATGACGTAGAGCATATTACGGTTGCTAAACGTGCAACACCTTCAGCGCCATTAGAATAGGAGGAGAAGAAGAGATGATGAAGATATTAAAAAGAGCAGCTCTTCCTCTTTTGCTCCTTTTTGTGTTTCTATTTGAAAATATGTTTGCTACTGTTGTTCCAACGGATGTATTTTGGAAAGACAGCATAGCAGCACCGCATTTCTTTATAATCGTCTTATGTTTTATTACAGTGTATTATAGTCCGGTCCAAGGGATTTATTACGGACTATTATTTGGCTTCTTATTTGATACCGTATACACAGAACTTGTCGGGATATATATTTTTGCTTATCCGATTTTAGCTTATTTAGTATATAGTGTGATGAAAGTACTACAATTGAATTTATTTATTGTTGTGTCTATCATATTAGCTAGCGTTGTAGCACTAGAGTATTATGTGTATGGATTCTTAACTTTATTAGGACGTACTCATATGCCAGCGTATGTCTTTTTCACAGATCGTCTCCTTTCTACTTTATTGTTAAATGCTATTTTCTTATTGATAGTTTGTTTCCCACTGAGACGATATATAGTGCGTCTTTCAAAAGCGATGGAAGAAAAAGAAAAAAGGATTTTCTAATTTTATGTCGAATTGAATCGGTGGGGTGAACTTTAGTGGAAGAAAAAAAGCAACAAAATGTAACGATAAAAGGGACAAAAGATGGGATAACGCTTCATTTAGATGATTGTTGTTCATTCTCAGAATTATTGATGGAATTAGACGAAAAACTTTCTACACATTACTACGATGGTGATGGGCGCTCTTTAATTGAAGTGCATGTGAAAGTAGGAAATCGTTATTTAACAGAAGTCCAACAAGAAGAGATTCGTACGTTAATTCGTAATAAAAAGAATCTTGTTGTGGATTCAATTGAAAGTGATGTTATCACTAAAGCAGAAGCAATAGCTTGGAAAGAAGAAACAGAAATTGTCCCTATTTCCAAAATTGTTCGCTCTGGACAAGTTTTACATGTAAAAGGAAATTTGTTGTTAATTGGAGATGTTAATCCAGGCGGAACGGTTATCGCTGGGGGGAATATTTTTGTCGTAGGATCATTAAGAGGAATTGCACATGCTGGGTATTATGGGGATTCGGATGCTGTAATCGCTGCATCTGTTATGAACCCGATGCAACTTCGAATTAGTGATGTGGCAATGCGGGCTCCGGAAGAGAAAGAAGACGGAGCGGAGGCGGCAGAATGTGCGTATATTAATGAGAACAATCACATTGTTGTCGATCGCCTGCAACTTCTCACTCATCTTAGACCTAATTTAACAAAGTTAGAAAGGGGAATTGTATAGCTGTGGGAGAGGCAATAGTAATTACATCTGGAAAAGGCGGAGTAGGTAAAACTACTACATCTGCGAACATTGGTACGGCCCTAGCGTTATCTGGAAAGAAAGTGTGCTTAATTGACACAGATATCGGTCTTCGAAATTTAGACGTAGTAATGGGGCTGGAAAATCGTATTGTATTTGATCTTGTTGATGTCGTTGAAGGGCGTTGCCGTTTACCTCAGGCTCTTATTAAAGACAAACGTTTTGATGATCTTTATTTATTACCTGCAGCACAAACGAGTGATAAATCAGCGGTAACACCTGAACAAATGGATGAATTAATACAAGTATTACGTCAAGATTATGATTACATATTAATCGATTGTCCTGCGGGGATTGAGCAGGGATTTAAAAATGCGGTAGCTGGTGCGGATAAAGCAATCGTTGTTACGACTCCAGAAGTATCCTCAATGCGCGATGCGGATCGTATTATTGGGCTTTTAGAAAAAGAGGATATTGAACCACCCAAACTTGTTATTAACCGTGTACGTAGTCATATGCTTCATGAACAGGATATGTTAGATGTTGATGAAATTGTACGTACATTGTCAATCGAGCTTCTTGGTGTTGTCGAAGATGACGATGAAGTTATTCGAGCTACAAATACAGGTGAACCTGTGGCGTTGCAACCAAGCGGAAAAGCAGCGTTGGCTTATCGTAATATTGCAAGACGCTTGTTAGGTGAGAATGTACCATTACAAGCATTTGAACAAGAAAAGGTATCGGTATTTGCAAAGGTGAAAAACTTCTTTGGAATCCGTTAAGAGCACTTCGCACATATGCGAGGTGCTTTCTTTTTTCTTCACACGAATATCTTTCTTTCTTAGCTCATACATATGTACAAACTGTATACAACTGTTTCTAATGAAATTAGCTTAACGAAAGAAAGGAGACAGTATGAAGAATAGACGCGTAGAAGAAATTAAAAAGCGGATTGCAAAAAGGAAGGCCGAGCAAGAAAGGATGGAGGAAGAGCAGTATTTTAACGGAGGGAATTTTGATAGTGAAGCAGTATTTATTGAAGATGGAGAAAAGGAAATGCATCCTTTATTTCGAAAGGAAGTCTTTTTCTTCAAAGTTTTATTATCAGCAATATTAGTTCTTTCGGTTGCTATTTTATATAAGAATGCTCCTTCTTCATTCAATGGAGCTAAAGCTGTTACAGAAAAAGTGATGAAAGAGGAATTTCAGTTTGCTACTGTAGCGAAATGGTACGAAAAGCAATTTGGAAAACCGCTTGTATTCTATTCGCCGAACGAGAAAAAAGAAGGAAGTATTCAGCAAAAAGATTATGCAATTCCTGCTTCTGGAAAGGTAATGCAAGGGTTTCAAAAAAATGGCCAAGGTGTATTTGTCCAAACAGCTACAAATGCAAAAGTGGAGTCAGTAAATGAAGGGTTAGTTGTTTTTGCAGGCAAGAAAGAGGAACTTGGAAATACAGTTCAAATTCAACATGCAGATGGTACGGAGTCATGGTATGCAAACTTAAACGATATGTCAGTGAAATTATATGATTACGTTTCAAAGAAACAAAAAATTGGAACGGTGAGTAATGATACAAATGATAAAAATGGAAAGTTTTATTTCGCGATAAAAAAGAATGAGAAATTTATTGATCCGATCCAGGTGATATCATTTGATTAAATATAGGGACGTTTTAACGAAAATTTCCGTGCATCCATTATTTTGGGTTATTATTGTCATTGGTATTTTTACTGCGCGTTTTAAAGAGTTACTACTGTTATTTTGTATTGTTCTTATTCATGAACTTGGGCATGCTTTTGCAGCAGCACACTATAATTGGCGTATAAAAAGAATTCAGCTTTTGCCGTTTGGTGGCGTTGCCGAGCTTGAGGAACATGGTAATAAGTCATTGAAAGAGGAACTTGTTGTCGTAATTGCTGGACCGATTCAACATGTTTGGATGATGCTGGTAGGTTATATGTTGTTCAAAGCTGGTTGGTTGAATGCAGATTTATATTATTTCTTCATGTGGAATAATATAATTATTTTAGCATTTAATTTACTTCCTATTTGGCCGTTAGATGGCGGGAAAGTATTGTTTAATGTATTATCATATCGTTTCCCTTATTTACAAGCACATGAAAAGATGATGCAATTGTCATGTGTTTTTTTTAGTGTAATATTAGGATGGCAGTTACTCTGGAATAGTAACAATATTATGATGTGGGTACTACTCATATTTTTAGCAGTGTCATTATATCAAGAGTGGAAACAAAGACGGTATGCATTTATGCGTTTTTTATTAGAACGTTATTATGGAAACAAAAGAGGAATCGAAAAGATTGCACCTATTGAAGTGCAAACGGAAGATCGTTTATATACGATCTTCACAAAATTTCGTAGAGGATATAAGCATTCTATTATCGTCCGTGGAAAATATAAAGAGCATTACACATTGGATGAAAATGAATTGCTCTATGCATATTTTACTGAAAAACGAACAACTTCATCAGTTGAAGAATTAATCGGTTAGTGTTGACGATAGCACTAACCTTTTATTATTGTAAAAGCAAAGAAGATTATAAAGTGAGGAAATAATTTTGAAAACGTTATATGTGAATTACGCTGGTTCGGAAAAGCGCGTTGCAATTGAAGAGAAGAAAAAGATTGTTGAGTTTTTATGGAAACGTAATGAAGAGCAAGAGATTGTTGGGCATATTTATGTTGGACGTGTCGTAAGAACAATTGCTGGAATGAATGCAGCTTTTGTAAACATCGGTTTAGAAAAACATGCTTACCTTTCATACGATGATGTACCATCTTCTTATCGTATACATGAAGGGCAAGCGATACTCGTACAAGTTGTGAAAGAGGCAATTGATACGAAAGGGCCTAAATTGACAGCGAATATAGAATTTACCGGGAAATATGTCGTTTATATGCCGTTTGATGAGATGCGCGCTGTTTCTCGAAAAATAAAAAATAATAAAAGAAGACAACAGTTACTCCAAATTGAAATAGAGGGAACGGGGGGGTACATTTTCCGTTCTGCTTCTGAAAAAGGAGCAATTGAAGAAATACAAGCTGAAATGCAAGGATTACAACAGTTGTATGAAGAGTTAAAAAGAAAAGAGGGTCAAGGAAAGGTGCCGTTATTACTTCATCGACCGGCGACCTTTTTAGATCGTGTATTTCAAGAGAACCCAATTGAAACAATTGAAAAAGTAGTTGTAGATACAAGAAGTATAGTAAAGGAATTAGAAGACAAAGTTGGAAAAGAAAAAGTATCTTTTTATAATGAAAAGTCTTCGATGTTTAACCATTTTGGAATAGAGCGTGAGATTGAGAAAGCACTCCAAAAAATTGTTTGGCTTCCAAATGGTGCTTATTTAATTGTAGAACAAATGGAGACGATGACTGTAATTGATGTGAATACGGGCAAGTTTACGGGAAAACAAAATTTACAAGATACAGTACTTCGCACAAATGAGCTAGCCGCTGAAGAAATTGCACGCCAATTAAGACTTCGTGATATTGGTGGTATGATATTAATTGATTTTATTAATATGAAAAAAAGAGAAGATAAAGAAAAGGTAAGAGAATGTCTCATAGCTGCTATGCAAGATGACCGAACATATACAAGGGTGCTCGGTTTTACGGAGCTAGGGATTTTGGAAATGACACGTAAACGTAAAAAGCATTCTTTACGGGACGTATTATTAAAAGAGTGTGTACCTTGCAAAGCGACGGGTTATGTGATGTCGCATGAAACAATTGCGTATGAGTTAGAGAGAGAACTAATCACATATGGCAATATAGAAGATGAAGCAGTATTAATCGCTGCGCCTAAAGAACTGCAAAAACAGTTTTTGCAAAAAGGATTACAAAAAAATATTCCATTTGAAATTTATTTCAAAGATGATATTATCGAAAAGTATGCTATCGTTCGTTTTGGAAGTAAAAAAGAAATTGTAGAACGGAAAAAATAGTTAGCAGAACATTTATTGACAACCGTCTATGATTCATGATAACATCTTTATGTTATAGTTTATAGCACCTAAACGGCTATATGCTACAACCGCACAAGACAGGTTCCCTAAAGGCATTTATGTCTACCTCGTTTTTGGCGAGTCTTAGTAATTAAGAGGAGGTGCAAGTATGTACGCAATTATCGAAACAGGTGGAAAACAAATTAAAGTTGAAGCTGGTCAAGCAATCTACATTGAAAAATTAGATGTTGAAGCTGGTGAAACTGTTACTTTTGACAAAGTTCTTTTCGTTGGTGGCGAAAACGTTAAAGTTGGTAGCCCAGTTGTAGAAGGTGCAACAGTTACTGCGAAAGTTGAAAAACAAGGTCGCGCTAAGAAAATCATCGTTTTCAAATACAAAGCGAAAAAGAACAATCGTAAGAAACAAGGTCATCGTCAACCTTACACTAAGCTAGTTGTTGAAGCTATCAACGCTTAATTCTGGTTAACATGATTAAAATTATGATAAGTCGCACGAAATTAGGAAGTATCCAATCATTTAAAATGACTGGACATGCCGATTATGCGCCACATGGACAAGACCTTGTCTGTGCTGGAACTACAGCGGTTGTGTTTGGTTCTATAAATGCAGTGGAAGAACTTTGTAATGTGCAAGCAACTATTGAACTCGGAAGTGATGGCGGATTCTTAACGTATGAATTGCCTAATGATTTAGACGTTCATGCAGCAGAAAAAGCACAAACGCTTTTAGAAGGATTAGTTGTTTCGCTTAAGACGATCGAACTTGATTACGGAAAGTATATCCGTTTAATAGAAAAAGTGCAGGAGGTGTAACGTATGTTAAGATTAGATCTTCAGTTTTTCGCATCTAAGAAAGGTGTAGGTAGTACAAAGAACGGTCGTGACTCTCAGTCAAAACGTCTTGGTGCTAAACGCGCAGATGGTCAAACGGTTACAGGTGGTTCAATTCTTTACCGTCAACGCGGTACAAAAATTTATCCAGGTGTTAACGTTGGTCGTGGTGGCGATGACACTTTATACGCGAAAGTTGACGGCGTAGTACGCTTTGAGCGTCTTGGTCGTGACCGCAAACAAGTGAGCGTATATCCTGTTGCTCAAGAAGCATAAGAACTCACGGAAAACTCTAACCTGAGTGCAGGTTAGAGTTTTTCTATATTAAGGGGTATCTAAATGAATGAAAAATGGACAATTATAGATGCATTGCGCCATTCAAGACATGATTGGCTCAATCGTATGCAGATGGTGAAAGGAAACCTTTCCCTTGGAAAAGTGGAAGAAATTCATAGTCTCATCGATCGTTTTGTCCAAGAAGCGAGACAAGAATCCAATCTGATGGGGCTATCAATGCCTTTATTTTCAGAGTGGATTTTAACATATAATTGGAAACAGCAGCCGTGCTTATTGGAGTACGAAGTATTAGGGAAATTACATAACTTATCTCACTTAGATGAGACTGTATGTACATGGACGAATCAATTTTTCTCGATGCTTCAGCATAGTTTAGACGTATATGTTGAAAATTATGTTTGTATCACAATTGAATGTGACGCGGATAATGCTCGTTTCTTTTTTGATTTTCGTGGTAAGCTAACGAGTGTAGAAGAACTACAGAATTGGCTTGCGACCCAAAACAATAAATGGTATTCCATTTCTTATACAGTGCGAGACGAAGAAGTCTCAGTTATATTACAACCAATTGAAAAAAGTGTGGTGAAATAATGTTTGTAGATCAGGTCAAGATATATGTAAAAGGCGGCGACGGTGGTAATGGTATGGTTGCGTATCGTCGTGAGAAGTATGTACCAAAAGGTGGCCCAGCAGGTGGCGACGGAGGTAAAGGTGCAGATGTTGTTTTCGTAGTTGAGGAAGGCTTACGTACATTAATGGACTTCCGCTACCAACGTCATTTCAAAGCTGATCGCGGTCAGCACGGAATGAGTAAAGGTCAGCACGGACGTAAATCTGAAGATTTACTTGTAAAGGTTCCGCCAGGAACAGTAGTAAAAGATGAAAAAACTGGTCAAATTCTTGCCGATTTAGTAACGCATGGACAAACTGCTGTAATTGCAAAAGGTGGCCGTGGTGGCCGTGGTAACTCACGTTTCGCAACAGCTACGAACCCAGCGCCAGAAATCGCTGAGAACGGGGAACCAGGTCAAGAGCGTGATGTTATTCTAGAACTTAAAGTACTAGCAGACGTTGGACTTGTTGGATTCCCAAGTGTAGGTAAATCTACATTATTATCTGTTGTATCATCAGCGCGTCCGAAAATTGCAGAGTATCACTTCACAACAATCGTTCCGAATCTTGGTGTTGTTGAAACTGGTGATAACCGCAGCTTCGTTATGGCTGACCTTCCAGGACTAATTGAAGGCGCACATGCTGGCGTCGGACTTGGACACCAATTCTTACGTCATATTGAGCGTACACGTGTAATCGTGCATGTTATTGATATGTCTGGTTTAGAAGGCCGTGATCCATATGAAGATTACGTAACGATTAATAATGAATTGAAAGAATACAATCTTCGCTTAACTGAGCGCCCGCAAGTTGTTGTTGCAAACAAAATGGATATGCCAGATGCAGAAGAAAACTTACAAGCATTTAAAGAGAAAGTGGGAGACGAAGTAAAAATCTTCCCAATCTCAGCTGTAACAAGACAAGGTGTTCGTGACTTACTGTTTGAAGTAGCGAACTTAATAGAAACAACACCAGAATTCCCAATACATGAAGTTGCGGATGAGTCTGATACAAGTGTAATGTACAAATTTGATACTGAAGGTGTTAAATTTGAAATTACACGTGAAAGTGATGGCACGTTTGTTATCTCTGGTTACGATATCGAGAAAACATTCAAGATGACAGACTTCTCACGTGATGAATCTGTACGTCGTTTCGCTCGTCAAATGCGCGGAATGGGTATTGATGAAGCGCTTCGTGCACGTGGTGCAAAAGACGGAGATATTGTAAAAATTCTTGAATATGAATTTGAATTTATCGATTAAGACTGCCGAAATACGGCAGTCTTTTTTTATATCGTAAAAATCGGATTTGTATAGGAAAAAATCCCCACTAATTAAATTTTCAATTTATAATAAAAAGGGGAGTGGTTTTTAGAAGAATTTTTTATGGGGAGAAAACGAACATGTATAAAATATTAATTGTAGAAGATGATGAGAAAATCGCGGGAATATTAGAAGAGCATTTAGAAAGATATGGCTATCAATCATTTAGAGCAAGTGATTTACGTCAAATAAAAGATGAGTTTGTAAAAGTGAATCCTCATCTCGTGTTACTTGATATTAATTTACCGTACTTTGACGGTTTTTATTGGTGTCGTCAAATTCGTACTGTATCGAATGCGCCAATTATTTTTGTTTCTGCAAGAACAGGAGAAATGGACCAAGTAATGGCGATTGAAAATGGCGGCGATGATTATATTACGAAGCCATTCCATTTAGATATCGTAATGGCAAAGGTGAAGAGTGCGCTTCGCCGTGGTTACGGAGAGTATGCTTCTGCTGCTGAGAGTGATTGTTTAGGTGTAAATGGACTGTTGTTATTCCCGTCTCAGCATATTGTTGAGTGGCAAGGACAACAAACTGAACTGACAAAAAATGAGTTTTACTTATTAGAGTGTTTAATGAAACAGGTGAATCAATATGTAACGCGCGAAGAACTGTTAGAAGCTCTATGGGATGAAGTAGCATTTGTGGATGATAATACATTAACCGTAAATGTAAAACGTGTAAGGAAGAAACTAGAGGAGTTAGGCATTAAAAATGCAATTGTAACGAAACGTGGATATGGTTATGCGCTTCTTACGGAGTGGGGCGAAGGGCATGAAGGTTAAAATTTACCTCATGGACCGCTTTTCTTTAATTCTTTCTTATATTGTTAGCCTTTGTTTATTTGGGCTCGTTTTACAGTTGCAAAGTCTTTTAGAAAAGCGATCCATTGATTGGAGTACATGGTTATATGGACTTTTATTAGGAACAGTTGTGTTTACTGTATACCTCATTTACGATTACCGAAAACGGAGTGTGTTTTTAAAGAGGATCGAAAAGTATGTTACTGGTGGAAATACATTACATGACTCTTTACTTATTGATGAATCTTATACATCAGAGCAAGAAATGGTCGTTGAATCTTTTACGTTATTAAGACAGCAATATATGAATGAAGTTCATAAACAGCATGCGAAAGAGCAACAGCAAATGATATTTATGAACCAATGGATTCACCAAATGAAAACACCAGTATCTGTTATTGAATTATTGCTGCAAAAGTTTGGCAAAGAGCATCGTGAGGCAAGAGCAACAGTTGAAAGTATTCGTGAAGAAAATAACCGTATACTAAATGGTTTAGATTTAGCGTTACATATGGCAAGACTAGAGCAGTTTGCGAAAGATTATAAGGTAGAAGTAGTAAATGTTATAGATGTCGTGCGAGGTATTATTAATGAAAATCGGAAATCCTTCATTCAATCGTCTGTATTTCCGAAAGTGATGTTTGAAGAAGATACTTGTATGGTTGCCTCTGATAGAAAATGGCTAAGTATTGCTATAGGTCAAATTGTTGTAAACGCAATTAAGTATACAAAAATTTCAGCGGCAGAGAAAAAAGAAATTCAATTTCAAATTGAAGAGAAAGACCAAAAGGTGTTATTACATATTAAGGACAATGGAATCGGTATTCCAGAGCAAGATGTAAAGCGTATATTTGATCCATTCTTTACGGGGGTAAATGGCCGTAAAACGAGAGAAGCGACTGGAATGGGTTTATATATTACGAAGGAAATTTGCGATAATTTACATCATGGAATGTATGTTCAATCGGCTGAAGGAGAAGGGACAACATTCACGTTCCAATTTGCAAAAGATGAAGAATATCATACATTGATGAGAAAAATGACAAAACTGTAAGATAACAAAACGTTTTGTAAGGGAAATCACTCGTTTCTTTTTCTTATTTTTCTTATAGTAAATGTAAGAAGAAAACATGTAGGGGGATTAGAAATGAGTGTTCTTGAAGTAAAAGGATTAACGAAGGTGTACCAATCAAAAGGTTCAGTAGCGACGACTGCTTTAAACGATATAAATTTTAAAATAGAAGAAGGCGAATTTGTAGGGATTATGGGTCCTTCAGGAAGCGGGAAAACGACGCTTTTAAATTTATTAGCAACAATTGATAAGCAAACTTCAGGTCATGTGCTTGTAAATGGTGAAGAAATTAATCAAATGCGTGCTGCAAAATTAGCGGAGTTTCGCCGTACACATTTAGGGTTCATCTTTCAAGATTTTAATTTACTTGATACGCTATCGATTAAAGAAAATATTATTTTACCTCTTGTAATGGCGAAGAAATCTGTAAATGAAATAGATGCAAAAGTGCTTGAGATTGCAAAGTTCTTAAATATTGAAGAAATATTAAATAAAAAAGTATACGAAGTATCTGGGGGACAACAACAACGTGCAGCAGCAGCGAGAGCAATCATTCATGAACCGACGTTAATTTTAGCAGATGAGCCAACTGGAAACTTAGACTCGAAGTCAGCGAAATCGCTAATGGGCGCTCTGCAAGATTTACACGAGCAAAAGAAAGTAACGATTGCAATGGTTACGCACGATCCAGTAGCGGCTAGTTATTGTGAACGTATCCTTTTCATACGCGATGGGGAAATTTTCTCGGAAATACATAAAGGAAGAACGAAACAAGCCTTTTTCCAAGAAATTCTGGACGTACTTGCGATGCTAGGAGGAGAATATCATGAACTTTCGCCAGCTCGCGCTTAATAACGTAAAAGGAAATTGGCGTAACTATAAAGCGTTTCTTATAAGTAGTTGTTTATCGATTGTCGTATTTTTCATGTATGCTTCTTTTATTTATCATCCAGATGTCGTAAGCGGTAATATTAGTATGAGAAAGATGATCACAAAAGGATTAGAATCGATGAATTATATTGTGGTCATCTTCTCGGCACTCTTTATTTTATATGCAAATTCAACGTTTTTACGAGCAAGAAAAAAAGAGTTTGGTCTACTAACATTAATAGGCGGAACGAAATCGCAGCTCGGCCGAATGATTATATTAGAGCAACTGATGTTAGGTAGTATTGCAATTGTAATTGGTATTGGGGTTGGAATGCTTTGTTCAAAATTATTTTTCCAAGCGTTAAGCGTATTATTGAAAATAGATAAGACACTTCCACTTGTTTGGAATAGTAAAGCAGTTCTTATTACAGCTGGCGTATACTTTATCCTATTTTTAATCCTATCATTGTTTAGCGTTTGGACGGTAGGACGCTTGCAAATTATTGATTTATTAAGAGAAGCTAGAAAGCAAAAAGTAGAGCCGTTTGCATTTACATGGTTATGTGTAGTTGGTATAGGATGTATTATTGTTGCATATGTACTTAGCTTCCAAGTAACGTTTCTGAATTTCCTCATCCTCTTTTTACCGGTGGTAGGACTGACAATTGGCGGAACGTATTTATTATTTACACAAGGTAGTACAGTTGTATTAAAAGCATTACAAAAAAGAAAGCAATCTTTCTATACGTATCCAAATATGTTTGTTCTTAGCAATCTTATTTATAAAATGAAAGATAATGCTCGTTTTCTATTTGTAATTTCTATTATTACGGCGGTAGTATCTTCAGCAGTAGGTACACTGTACGTATATTTTGAAAATATGAGTGCGAAAACGGTAGAACTTACACCACATGCTATTTCATATGAGGAAAAGGGGTTAAATACGCATAATCTTATTAATGAAGAAAAGGTACAGGAGCTTGTGAAGAGACACGGGTTTGAAGATGCGCGAAAAGTAACCTACGTTAAACTACCGGCAACACAGAAAATAACGTTGTTTAATAGTGAACATGAAGTACCGATGACGATTATTTCAGAAAAAGAATATAATGCAGAAGTGCGCAAACAAAAGAGAGAGCAACCTACAGAAGTTCATAATGCACCAGGTAGTGCAACGATGGTTATGGTTGATATGTCAAATGAACTGATGAAGATAGATCGTACGAAACCGTATGAATTTACAATTAACGGGCAAAAGCAGTCTGTTCAATTAAATAATCCAACGCAGTATTCTGTTTTTAATGATAGTGAATATCTTATTGTAAATGATCAAGATTTTGAGAAATATGCAAAACTCGTACCAGATGAAGAAAAGACGAAATATTACGGTTATTATATCGAGGATTGGAAAAATACAGAAAATCTTGTATTAGATTTGAAAAATGAAATTGCACCAGAAAAGCAAGGAGAATTGAGAAATTCAGTGTTTGCGTATAAGGATATAAGAGAAGGTGGAGCAATTACAATGTTCATCGGTTTCTTCGTAGCGGTACTGTTCTTCTTCTTCGCTTGTAGTATGACATACTTTAAATGGTTTAACGATAAAGAACAAGATCGTATTCAATTTAAATCGTTAAAGAGAATCGGTATGACAGATAAAGAAATTCGCAAAATTGCGATTCGACAAATGGGAGTTATCTTCTTTATCCCAATTTTAATCGGTTCCATTCATAGTGGAGTTGCTCTTCATACGTTAGGGAAAATGCTTTATATTGATTTATGGAAATCAGGTGCGCTTGTAATTGGAGCATACATTTTAGCTTCTGCCATTTACTTTATGATCGCGCAAAGAGGATATTTAAAACACGTAAAAAGCTAGGGGAACCTCTAGCTTTTTGCCTATGTAGTAAGTTACAGGAGGACGATAGATGAACATTTGGCAACTAGCGCTGCAAAATATAAAAGGAAATTGGCGTAATTATAAAGTGTTTTTCTTAAGTAGTTGTTTTGCAGTATTTGCTTCTTACGCATATATGTCTGTCATTGTGCATCCGTATATGCAAGAGACGATGTGGTATCAAAACGTACGTTGGGGACTTATCATATGTAATGTTATAATCATTTCTTTTTTCGTCATATTTATTTTGTACTCTACTTCTATTTTCATAGAAGCACGTAAGAAAGAATTAGGGTTATATATGTTAATGGGAGCAACGAAATCTAACGTAATAGGAATGATTATGACCGAACAAATTTTAATCGGGGTCTTCGCGAATATTTTCGGTATTGTGCTCGGTATGATATTTTTAAAACTCTTTTTTATGGTATTTAGTATGTTACTGGGGCTTCCGAAAGAACTCCCTGTGATATTTGACGTAAGGGCGATTGGTGTAACATTTATTACATATATGGTCGTTTTTATTTTGTTATCTTTTATAAGTGCTTTACGTATATGGAATATAAAAATCATTCGGTTATTGAAAGAATTTCGAACAGATAAAAAAGAGAAGAAAACATCAAAGTGGCTTTGTTTATTCGGTTTTGCTTGTTTAGTGGGCGGGTATGCGTTGGCGCTACAAGTGACGATGACTACGATAGCAATATACTTTTTCCCTGTGTCTATACTTGTCTTTTTTGGAACGTACTTTTCTTTTACACATGGAGCTACCCAAGTGTTAGAAATGATAAAGCGAAATAAAAAGATTATGTATACATATCCGTATTTATTTATAGTGAATCAATTGTCACATCGAATGAAGGAAAATAGTCGCTTTTTCTTTCTGATGTCTATGGCAACGACGTTTGTAGTTACAGCAACAGGTACGGTGTTCTTATATTTTTCTAGCATGCAAGATATGTGGCGAACTGGAGGGGTACACTCGTTTTCGTACATAGAAAAAGGTATTTCTACTCATGAAGTCTTTGAGGAAGGTGCGGTTGAAAAATTACTGCATCACTATGAGTATGATGATTTTCAATATATGAGTTTTGTTGGAGTTTATGCATCCTTTCAGTCTAATAAGGGAGAAACAACAATAGTACCGCTTATAAAAGAAAGTGAATATAACCAAGAAGCAAGGAAACAAAGACAGAAAACGTATCGTCCTAAAAAAGGTACAGTGACACTCGTTTATTATAATAAATACAATAATTCGAATGTATATAATCAAAAAGAGATTCAATTGCAAGTAATGAATCAACCATATCAATTCGTATTTAACGGTCAGAAAGAAGGGGTTCAATTTAACCATCACCCTTCGTACATTAATGGTCTGTTCTTCGTTATGAATGATGAAGATTTTGACAGTATAGCAAATCAGGTTCCTGATTCTGAAAAAATGATATATAGAGGCTACACATTATCAAATATCGAAAAGACGAAGAAATTAAATGAAGATTTACGGAGACATATAAAACAAGATAATAATAATGCATTTCGAAGCAATATGGAGTTGTATGTAAATATGAAAGAAGTCGGCGATATTACTCTATTTGTAGGCTCATTTATTAGTATATTATTCTTTCTCACTTCATGTAGTATCGTGTATTTTAAATGGTTCCATAATATTGCATCGGACCGAAAGCAGTATGGTGCACTCTCTAAACTTGGAATGACGAAGGAAGAAGTATGGAAAATTTCTCGTTGGCAATTATGTATGCTATTTTTTGCGCCAATTATAGTAGGGAGTATGCATAGTGCAGTTGCATTATATACGTTTCATAATACGCTTTTTATGGATGGATCATTAAGAAAAGTAGGTTTGTTCATTCTGTTTTATATCGCAGCATGTATCATTTATTTCTTCTTCGCTCAAAGAGAGTATAAGAAACATTTAGACTAGCGAATGCTAGTCTTTTTTAAATATTCGAAATTTACATAGAAGAATATAAAAAAGTATGGTATAACAGTAAGAAAACGAAAAAGAGGGGAAAAGACGATGATTCGAGTAGGATATTTAGGACCAGAAGCAACATTTACAAATATGGCGGTGAGTCGTTTTTTTCCAGAAGCAGAGCATGTACCGTATCGAACGATTCCAGATTGTATAGATGCAGCTGCAAATGAAAATGTAGACTTCGCAGTTGTACCGTTAGAAAATGCAATAGAAGGTTCAGTGAATATAACGGTTGATTACCTTGTACATGAGCAGCCGCTTTCCATTGTAGGAGAAATTACAGTACCAATTCAGCAGCATTTACTTGTACATCCGCAGTATGCAGAAGTGTGGGAAGAAGTATATGCAGTGCATTCTCATCCGCATGCCATTGCACAGTGCCATAAATTTTTAAATGAAGAATTAAAAGGAGTAACTGTTCGAGATATGACATCTACAAGTGCTGCTGCACAATATGTGAAAGAACATCCTGAAGAGAAAATTGCCGCTATTGCAAATGAAGCGGCTGCAGAAAAATACGGATTAACAATTGTGAGACGTAGTATTCATACGCATAAAAATAATCATACACGTTTCTTAGTACTCCATAAGAAAAAGAAAGCAGTACTCCCGAATAACGGAGAGAACCGCGGAGAGAAAACGACGCTTATGATAACGTTACCTGCAGATTATGCAGGTGCCCTATATCAAGTGTTATCAGCTTTCGCATGGAGAAAATTAAACTTATCAAAAATCGAATCGCGTCCGATGAAAACAGGTCTTGGAAATTACTTTTTCTTAATCGATGTCGATAAAGCATACGATGACGTATTATTGCCAGGCGTAACGATGGAACTTGAAGCACTCGGTTTTTCTGTTACTGTGCTGGGGAGTTATTCTTCTTATTGGTTGTAAGATGTAGATGGAATGTTGGTGTTTGTCTAATCGTCAATATCATTTCATTGCCTAATATATTTTTTAATAGATTAATAAAATCCCACCTGCAGAAGGTGGGATTCTTTATTTTAACTTCGCAAGACGATCTTCTAATTGACCACGCCAAATATCAGCTAGTTCTGGAACAGCAAGAATCTTCTCGATGCCATCTTTATCTTTTCTATTATGAAAATAAATTTCGTTAGAGAATAAAACAGAAACATTGCTTGATGGACGTTCTAGTAATGTAATTTTTGAATCTTTACGTACAGTACCTTCTTGAAGAACGCGGCATAGGTAGCCAGTAAATCCAGTTGCTACAATACGCGGCAGTATGCCAGGGATGCCAAGACGTTTTGAAATTGTGCTACAAGGTACGCGAGCTTGCGTTACTTGAATGATTGCTTCGCCTAGTTGATATGTATCTCCGATGCATACGTCATGCTCTAACATATTTGTTACGGTAATGTTTTCACCAAATGTGGAAGCGGGAAGCGTAGTTTGAAATTCCTCTTCCCATAGTGCGTAATGCTCGTGTGGGTACACACAAACAGCGCGATCAGGTCCGCCGTGATGTTTTAAATCCGCTACGTCATCACCACGAAATCCGTCTTTTGAGAGAAAGGCCTCTTCTGTAGGATCTTTACATATACCTGTTATCATTTCTTTATCTTCGCCATATTTCATTTGTTTCGGTTTGCCAATGCTAAAGTGAACGAGTTCAATTCCCATATTTGATCTCCTTTACGATTGATTACAATATTATAGCATTAAAAAAGCACAGAGAATGATAAAAACTCTGTGCTTTACATTAATAAACGAGAAATCCTGCTTTATCTAACGCCTCACAAGCAGCATCTAATTTTTCTTTAGAATCTGCCTCGATTGTATGTAAGTGAATACCATCTGTTAGTTGTGAAAGATAGGAAGCATTTGTGTTTTCGATTTTTTGTAAATATTGCTCTACATCAAAGCGATTGCTTACCATAATGGAGGCTGTTAAGTCACCGTATACAGGATGCTCAACTTTTACGTCTTTAATCGTAACGCCATGGTCAACAAGCATTGTAAGTTCCTGACGTACTTCTGCTGGTTTATGTTGGCATACGATTACGCGTTCAAAAGTTTGTTGCTTCTCTTGTGGCTTTAAATATAAATAACCTTGAGCAGTCGCAATAATTGGTTCGTTTCGTGCTTTAAGCAAGGAAATATCTTGCACGATAACTTGTCTACTTACGTTCGTCTTTTTCGATAGTTCATTCCCCGATAACGGTTCATTTGCAGCAAGAAGCCACTGGAGGATAAGTTGTCGTCTTTCTTCACCTAAAATCTTTTTTTGTTCATTTTGTTTCATTATGATTTAACACCTCTATAAAATTGATTTCCAATTGTGTGTAGTGCATGAATAGTAGTATCAATTTGATCTTTCGTTGTTTGTTGTCCGAAAGAGAAGCGGACATATTGTTTTGCCTCTTCATACGTTTTTCCAATTGCAAGCATAGTTTTCGAAGGTTCTTGTTTACCGACTTGGCAAGCACTTCCGGTGGAAATGGCGATACCATGGCGATTACATTCTAGCATAGTATATTGACCTTCTATTCCTTTTATTGTAACCCCAACAATATGTGGTAAACAAGAAGTAGAATGACCTTCTACTTCAATTTCTAGCGGAAGTGTTTGTATTTGCTCTAAAAAGTAGGATCGTAACTCTTTAAAACGTAAACTTTCTTCCCATTGAGTTTTTAATATATTTTCAGCAGCTGTTAAAAAAGATGCGATGCCGGGAACGTTCACTGTACCTGGGCGAAATCCTTTTTCGTGAGAAGTTCCTGGAAATACTTGTTCCCAGCGAGTTTGCGGATTTATGTAGCAAGCGCCGACACCTTTTGGTCCGTATATTTTATGTGCTGAAACAGAAAGACTATCAATCCCCATCTCAAAAACATGGATAGGCAGTTTACCAAACGTTTGCACACAATCCGTATGAAATAAAACATTATATTTTTTTAAAAGTGCCCCGATTTCTGTAATGTTTTGAACGGTTCCGATTTCAGAGTTTCCATGCTGTATACTTGCTAGCACAGTATCTTCCGTAATAGCTGCCTCTAAATCTACTAAACAAATGAGTCCATTTTTATCAACAGGAATTTCAGTGAGCGTATAGCCTTTTGATTTTAGAGATTGAAAATAACTTCGAATGGATGCATGTTCCATAGGTGTCGTAATAATATGCTTCTTATTTCGGGCATTTAGAAGTGATTGAATCGCAAGATAGTTCGATTCCGATCCACCGCTTGTGAAAAATACTCCTTGTTCTTTGCCTCCAATCATTTCCGCAAATGTTTTTCGGCAAACTTGTAATAAAGAAGAAGCCGTTCCTCCAATATCATGTAAACTTTGTTCATTTCCGAAGTATTGTGAAGCTGCTTTCATATATGTTTGTAACGCTTCCTCGCTCATAGGTGTAGTAGCTGCATAGTCAAGATATATCATCATGTAAGTTCCTCTCTCTAGTAAGAGTTACATTTCTTTTACTTTTTAAATGGTAGTGAAAATAAGAATTTTAAAAAAACTCTTGTCATTATTTTAAAACTATGTAAATATAGGTGTCAAGACAATTGAAAAGTGTAAAGTAGGAGGCAACAATTATGCCAAGCGCAGATGTCTTAATTATTGGAAGTGGCGTTGCGGCACTTCGTGTTGCAAAAGAGGTTTGTCACGAAAAGAATGTGATTATTATCACAAAGGAGACGAAACGTAATAATAATACACATTTAGCTCAAGGTGGAATTGCCGCAGCGGTAGCTACATACGACAATCCTAATGATCATTTTGAAGATACGCTAGTAGCAGGGTGTCATTATAACAATGAAGAAGTGGTCCGTTATTTAGTCGAGGAAGGACCGAAAGAGATTAATAACCTTATTGAAAATGGAATGAAATTTGATGGAGATGAAACAGGTCCTCATCTTGGAAAAGAAGGAGCGCATCGAAAACGTCGTATTTTACATGCAGGTGGCGATGCAACAGGAAAGAATTTATTAGAGCATCTTATTCAAGAAGTAGCTCCATACGTTACGGTAGTGGAACAGGAAATGGTGCTCGATTTTATTATAGAAAAAGATAAATGTGTTGGGGCTTTAACTCGCAACAATAAAGGAGAATTGAAACGTTACAATGCAGATTATACGGTGTTAGCTTCAGGCGGTATTGGCGGTTTATACGCCTTTACTTCTAATGATGAGACGATTACAGGCGATGGACTTGCAATGGTGTACCGTGCAGGCGGAGAGCTTGTAGATTTAGAGTTTATACAATTTCATCCGACGATGTTATACGCGGGTGGGCGTTGTTCTGGTCTTGTGTCCGAAGCTGTTCGCGGAGAAGGAGCTGTCCTTATAAATGGAAAAGGGCAGCGTTTTATGATGGATATACATTCCGAACAGGATTTAGCGCCTCGTGATGTAGTCGCAAGGGCTATTCATGAACAGCTACTTGCGGGTGAAAAAGTGTACTTAAACATCGAAATGATTCAAAACTTTGAACAACGTTTTCCGACCGTGTCATCGATATGTAAAACAAATGGAGTCGATATAAATAAAAAACTTATTCCAGTCGTGCCTGGTACTCATTTTCACATGGGCGGCGTGAAAACGAACTGTGATGGAGAGACGTCTATTCCGAACTTATACGCAGTCGGTGAAGTAGCTTGTAACGGGGTTCATGGTGCAAATAGATTAGCGAGTAATTCATTATTAGAAGGTCTTGTGTTTGGAAAAAGAATCGGACGACACATTTTATCTAGAGAGACAAAAGAAAAGGTGAACATGCTAGCCGAAAAGGAAGCAAAGTTTATCGTTCTGAATCATTTACCGACGAAAGAAGAAATACAAAAATGCATGATGAAATATGTTGGGATTGTGCGAACAGAGCAAAGTTTATCTTATGCGAAGAGATGGCTTAGTAAGTATGGTGTTCGAAATATGATATTACAACATGATGTTCTTACGAATGAAGAGATAACGCTTATTAATATGTTAACGGTTTGTGAGCTTATAGTTGTGTCAGCCTTGCAAAGAGAAGAAAGTATTGGCGGGCATTACCGGAGTGATTATCCAGATAGAAATATAGGAAAGAAAGAGATTGTTCGAGTAAAGAGAAAACGACAACTTGTGTAATGAGGGGAAGAGGGGCTTTATGAACACGATAAAAGTTAAAGAAGCATTAAATCGATTTTTTTTAGAAGATATAGGGGAAAGAGATGTAACATCTCAGCTTATTTTTCCAGATAACTTGCTTTCGAAAGGAACGTTTCTTGCGAAGGATACAGGGGTCTTTGCAGGACGTTTAGTAATTGAATCAGGATTTAAATTAATTGATGAGAGAATTGAAGTAGAGCTTCATAAAAAAGATGGGGACCTTGTAGAAAAAGGCGAAATCATTGCAACTGTGCAAGGTCCAATTGCATCGTTATTAACAGCAGAGCGCGTTATATTAAATGTTATTCAGCGTATGAGCGGAATAGCGACGATGACGCGTAAAGCGGTTCTTGCTTTAGATAGCAGTCATACTCGCATTTGTGATACGCGAAAAACGATGCCAGGACTACGTATGTTTGATAAGCATGCAGTCGTGTGCGGCGGTGGATTTAATCATCGCTTCGGTTTATATGATGGTGTCATGATTAAAGACAATCATATTGCGTTTGCTGGTTCTATTACAAAAGCTGTTACATCAGTGAAAGAGAAGTTAGGACATATGGTGAAAGTAGAAGTAGAAACAGAAACTGAGGAACAGGTGAGAGAGGCTGTTGCTGCTGGTGCTGATATTATTATGTTCGATAATCGTACGCCAGATGAAATCCGGGAGTTTTCAAAAATTGTACCAAGTGCTATCGTTACAGAAGCTTCAGGGGGCATCACAATTGAAGATTTACCGAAATACGGAAAAACAGGGGTAGATTATATTTCACTTGGAGCGTTAACACATTCAGTGAAAGCACTTGATATTAGTTTCAATATTGAAGGATAAGGAAAGTGGCTTAGAGGGGAGAAACGTATATGAGTATTTTAGAACAAGTACAGCCAATTGAAACGATGTTACCAGAGCGTTATTACACGATGTCAACGGAAGATATGGAAAAGCGTGTTCGTGAAATTAAAGAGAAAATGGGGAAAATGTTATTCATTCCAGGGCATCATTATCAAAAAGATGAAGTGGTACAATTTTCAGATGCAGCAGGGGATTCACTTCAGCTTGCACAAGTTGCAGCGAGCAATAAAGACGCAAAATATATTGTGTTTTGCGGGGTGCACTTTATGGCGGAAACAGCAGATATGTTAACGACAGATGATCAAGTTGTCATCTTACCAGATATGCGTGCAGGTTGTTCGATGGCGGATATGGCAGATATTGAACAAACAGAAAGAGCATGGAAAGAGCTCACGAAATTATTTGGAGATACGATGATTCCGTTAACATATGTGAACTCTACAGCTGCAATTAAAGCGTTTTGTGGTCGTAACGGAGGAGCAACAGTAACATCTTCTAATGCAAAGCAAATGGTATCTTGGGCGTTTACTCAAAAAGAACGTCTCGTCTTTTTACCAGACCAACATTTAGGGAGAAATACAGCGTACGATTTAGGTATCCCGTTAGATAAAATGGCAGTATGGGACCCACACACAGATTCATTAGAGTACGATGGGGATATAGAAGAAATTCAAGTAATTTTATGGAAAGGGCATTGTTCTGTTCATCAAAATTTTACAGTGAAGAACATTGAGAGCGTACGAAAAAATCATTCTGATATGAATATTATTGTACATCCAGAATGTTGTTATGAAGTTGTAGCTGCTTCAGATTATGCAGGCTCAACGAAATATATTATTGATATGATTGAATCAGCGCCATCTGGTAGCAAATGGGCGATTGGTACAGAAATGAATTTAGTGAACCGAATTATTCAGCAACATCCAGATAAAGAAATTGTTTCACTTAATCCATTTATGTGTCCGTGCTTAACGATGAACCGAATTGATCTGCCTCACTTATTATGGACACTTGAAACGATAGAAAGAGGAGAAGAAATTAACGTTATTAGCGTAGAGAAACAAGTAACGGCAGAAGCGGTTCTTGCATTAAATCGTATGTTAGAGCGTGTGTAAAGCAACGGTATTCCTGTTGCTTTTTTTCATACATATAATCATAACGAGAACGAAATGGGCATACATTGTTTTGAAGAAATCATTGTGGTTCTTTATGCTTATTCCGCTTCGAATGATATTGAAAATCGAAGAAGTGATAAAAGTGAAAAGAAGTTAATGTTATTTAGAAAGAGTTACTTCATGAGATTTGTTACTTATAGATAAGTTATACAGGAGGGGGAAAATTTGAAAATTCATATCGTGCAAAAAGGGGATACCCTTTGGAAAATTGCGAAAAAGTACGGAGTGGATTTTGACACGTTGAAAAAAACAAATACACAACTTAGTAATCCAGATTTAATTATGCCAGGTATGAAAATTAAAGTGCCATCCAAGAGTGTTCACATGAAACAACAGGCTGGAGCAGGTTCAGCGCCTCCAAAGCAATACGTAAAAGAAGTGCAGCAAAAAGAATTTGCAGCAACACCAACTCCGCTTGGAATAGAAGATGAAGAAGAAGTTACGTATCAATCAGCACCAATTACACAGCAGCCAGCTATGCAACAAACACAAAAAGAAGTGCAAGTAAAACCGCAAAAGGAGATGCAGGTAAAGCCGCAAAAAGAAGTACAGGTAAAGCCGCAAAAAGAGGTACAGGTGAAACCGCAAAAAGAACAGCCAATTCAAAAAGAAAAACCAGTTGAAAAACCGTCTGTTATTCAAAAACCACCTGTGATAGAAAAACAAAAACCGGCGGAAAAAGAAAACACGAAGTTTTCGGTAAATGTATTACCGCAGCCGCCACAACCACCAATAAAACCGAAAAAAGAATATAAAATTTCAGATGTAATAAAAAAAGGAAGCGAGTTAATTGCTCCTCAAATTAGTAAAATGAAACCTAACAATATCATTTCTCCGCAAACGAAAAAAAACAATATAGTATCGCCGCAAGTGAAGAAAGAAAATGTAGGAAATATAGTATCGCCGCAAGTGAAGAAAGAAAATGTAGGAAATATAGTATCGCCACAAGTGAAGAAAGAAAATGTAGGAAATATAGTATCGCCGCAAGTGAAAAAAGAAAATGTAGGGAATATAGTGTCACCGCAAGTGAAAAAAGAAAATGTAGGGAATATAGTGTCACCGCAAGTGAAAAAAGAAAACGTAGGGAATATAGTATCGCCAAATGTATCGAAAGAAAATGTAGTTATTCCACAAGTCATACCGCCAAATATTCAAATGCCAATCATGGATAACAACCAACCACCGAATATAATGCCAATCATGGATAACAACCAGCCACCGAATATAATGCCAATCATGGATAACAGCCAGCCACCGAATATAATGCCAATTATGGATAACAACCAGCCACCGAATATAATGCCAATTATGGATAACAACCAGCCGCCGAATATAATGCCGATTATGGATAACAATCAAATGCCGAATATGATGCCGATTATGGATAACAATCAAATGCCGAATATGATGCCGATTATGGATAACAATCAAATGCCGAATATGATGCCAATCATGGATAACAATCAACCACCCAATATGATGCCAATCATGGATAACAATCAACCACCCAATATGATGCCGATTATGGATAACAATCAACCACCCAATATGATGCCCTATCAAATGCCGTATCAACAGCCCATGATGCCGCCGAATCCGTATTATCAACAACCAAATCCATATCAAATGCCATATCAGCAAGGAGCGCCGTTTGGACCGCAATATACGTCTATGCCAAACCCGAATATGATGCCAATGGATAATAATATGCCGCCGCTTGTGCAGGGTGAGGAAGATTGTGGATGCGGAGGAGAAAGTAGACTATATAGTCCACAACCAGGCGGTCCGCAATATGCGAATCCTTTATATTACCAACCAACTCAGTCTGCATATGCACCACAGCCAGGAACGATGTATTATCAACCAGATCCACCGAATGTATTTGGAGAGCCCGTTTCAGAAGAAGAGGACGAAGAAGAAGTTTAAAAAGGCGGGAGTATTCCCGCCTTTTTTACATTCCTGTTAATTAAGAAAATGAAGTTTTTTTATGAAGTGCTAGAAAATTCCCAGTGAAATATTAACAGTGTAAAAACCTTCTCGGTTACTCATCATAAGAGGGAGCTTTTCAGTAGAGAAGCTCATTCTAACAGAGGGGGTTTTTGTATTGAATACGAAAGTAAAAGTGATTGCTGCTTCTTTGTTAGTTACCAGTGCATTAGCTGCATGTGGTACACCGAAAGATAACAATGCAATGGATGGACGTAACTACAATTACGAGCGTACATCTTATAATGATACACACCAGTATCGTGATAATGTGACACGTAATGATCGTTATACAGATTATATAACATATAGAAATGGTCGTAACGATACAGGATACAATTATTATCGAGATGTAAATTACAATGGACAAATTGCTAATCCGCATCCAACTCGTAATATTACAATGAACAATTCATACATTAACAATGATGGTAAAACAGCTGAAAGAATAACAAATCGTGTGAAACGTATGAATAACGTAGACCGTGTGTCTACAGTTGTATATGGAAACGATGTAGCGATTGCGGTAAAACCACGTAACACAGTGACAAATGAAACGGCGATGGCTAACGAAATTCGTCAAGCTGTTGCAAATGAAGTTGGAAACAGAAACGTATATGTTTCTGTAAGAAATGATATGTTTACTCGTGTCGATGCAATGAGTACGCGTCTACGTAACGGTACAGTTACAAACGATTTTAATCGTGACATAGTGAATATGTTCCGAGACATTCGTTACGGTTTAACTGGTACAGTGCGATAACAAAACAAAAGAGGAAGGGATAGCCCTTCCTCTTTATTCATCGTTGTCTTGTAAGCGACGTTTTTTAATAAAATAACTAACGGAATAAGAAACTAAAAAGCATATGAAAAGAATACTACCTGTTGAAATAGCTTCAAATAGAGGTCTTTCTGGACTGAAAATAATATAAATAATAGCCGTAACGATTCCTACAATAAGGGAGTGGAAGACAAGTTTGTAATAAGGAGTTAACTGTATTTCCTTTTCGCCTTCTTCTACATCGATTGAAACACTTAACTGTAAATAAGCAAGTAAAATACTTGTAAACATAAATAATAGCCACAATGGAGATTTCGTAATTTGATCAATGCCTTCAGTGAATCCGATATAGCCTAAAATTCCAACTACGCCAATGTATTGAAAAAGAAAGACAATACGTATGTTTTTTAACATTTGAAGAATGAGGCGTTCATCCTTTATTTTTTTCATAATATTCATCCCCTGCTTATTATGATTTCGCTGTCACATTAATTGTAACATATATATTGCAATTATCAATTTATAATTTACATAAAATAATTTGGATGAAAGAGGAAATAAAATATTTTTATAAACATGTTGCACTTATACTTTATTAATGTTATATTAGCAAAGCGATGAGCTAATTTACGTAAGACGAGAGATATGCTTAAGTGCTAAACACGCGAATGTGGTCGCCTGGTCTCTCGCCGTAAACGCATCAAGACGCCTGCTTTGCAGGCGTCTTTCATTTTATATAAAAGTAAATGATACATGCAGATGAGGTAAACCCTTATCTGCATTTTTTATTTTTCGAAAGAAATGTAATATGGATAAAACCCCCATTTCCGGAAAAACTACTAATGAAAGTATGATCTTGCCTAAAAGAGGTGAACGGAAATGAAATGGATACTGATTGCGATGCAAGCTTTCGTTATGATGTTTTGTTTCGTTTATGGAACGAATGTGAAGGCGGAAGGGCCAGTACCAGAAGTAACGAAAAAAGAACCTGAGGTTACAATTTTATTAGAGCGTATGTATGTTGATGGCGAAGTAAGCGAAGAAATACTTACAGAAAAAGTGACGGATTTAGAAAAGTTTTTACAGCAGTATAAAGAATGGCAGCTCGTTGATCGTGATGATGTACAAATTGTATTGCAAAAGAAAGTTGATGATATTTCTCCGTTATTGAAAACGAGCGGGTATTTTGGTGTTTCAGAGGAAGGGATATTACAAATTTTCAAAGGTGTACCGAAAAGTGATAATGCGATCCATTCTTTCTTTCAAATTGATATGAAAAAGCTTGAGAGCTATGAACGTGCGAAATTGAAACGTGGCATTCGTATTAAATCAAAAGAAGGTTTTGTGAAGACGATTGAAAAAATGAAGCAATACGCAGTTCAAAGTAAGAAAAAAAGCAGCTCATGGTGAGCTGCTTTTTTTCTTATTTGTTTTTAGCTAAAATTTCTTTTGCGATTTCATCAATTAGCATATCTTTTCCGATTGGATTGAATGCTTTCGTATTGAAGACTTCATTTGATACTTCATATACGTGATTATTTTTAACTGCTTTATTGTCTTTCCAAACGGCACTGTTTTTGTAGTCTTCGTAAACTTTATCAGCTTCGCCGCCGAAGTTTACAATAAACATTTGGTCAGGCTGGAATGCAACTAGACCTTCTAGTGATACTTGCGCCATCGTTTGTTTTAAATCCGTACCTTTTGTTGCTGGAAGTTTTAAGTCATTAAAGATGATGTCACCGTATCCGAAGCTACCGTATACACGGAAGTTTTGTGGTGTAACTGCAACGAACATAAAGTTCTCATCTTTTGTTTTCTCTTTAATTTTTTTAGATAAAGAGTCTGCTTTCTTATCGTAGTCTGCAATCCATTTGTCTGCTTTCTTCTCTTCGTCAAATAGCTTACCTACTTCTTTAAACTTACCACGCCAGTCTTCTAAGTTTGTTTCTAGAACAACTGTAGGTGCAACCTTTTCTAGTTGATCATAAATTTTTAATTGACGGTTGTTTAAAATAATTAAGTCTGGTTTTAAAGCAGTAACAGCTTCTAAATCAACTTTAGGTGCCCAGTACCAACCTACTGCTTTTACTCCATCTAACTTGTCTGTTAAGTGATTTTGGATTTTATCTTTATATGTATTTGCTGTACCAACAGGTTTGTGTCCAAGAAGTAATAGTTCTTCTGTTGATCCAGATAAGTCAACAATTCTCTTTGGATTTACTGGAATTGTAGCTTCACCTTTAGCATGTTTTACAACTTTTGTTTTCGGTTGTTCTTTTGCCTTCGATTCTTCTTTTTGAGAAGAACAGCCAACGATAGAAAGAACAACGAGCATAATAGTAAATAAAATAAATAGCTTACGTTTCATCCTGATGTAACCCCTTTAATTAGTATTGATAATCATTATCGACTTCTGTATATTAAGGTGCTTTAACCTTTCTGTCAATGGAAAATAACAGAAGTTTCAAGTGGAGAACATTTGTTGGGGCAGTCTCGCTTTTCTATCATTAAATATGTTAAAATGGAATACATGATTTAAGAGGGAGAGATCGTATTTTGTTTGAATATGTTACAGGTTACGTGGAGTATGTAGGGCCGGAATATGTCGTAATTGATCATAATGGAATTGGTTATCAAATTTTCACACCAAATCCGTATGTATTTCAAAGAAGTAAGCAAGAAATCCGTGTCTATACATATCATTATGTGAGAGAAGATATTATGGCACTTTACGGGTTTAAAACACGTGAAGAGCGTTTATTATTTACAAAGTTGTTAGGCGTGTCTGGCATTGGGCCAAAAGGAGCTCTTGCAATTTTAGCTTCTGGTCAAACAGGACAGGTCGTTCAAGCGATTGAGCATGAAGATGAGAAGTTTTTAGTGAAATTCCCAGGCGTCGGAAAGAAAACAGCACGCCAAATGATTTTAGATTTAAAAGGAAAACTAGCAGATGTCGTACCAGATGCATTTGTTGATTTATTCTCAGACACAGAACGTTTTGATGAGAAGAAAGGTTCATCAGCTGAGCTTGATGAGGCACTGGAAGCTCTCCGCGCACTTGGATACGCAGAACGCGAAGTTTCTCGTGTTGTACCAGAGTTATTAAAAGAATCATTAACGACGGATCAGTATATTAAAAAGGCACTTAGTCTTTTACTAAATGGTAAGAGGTGAGTATAATGGACGAACGTCTCCTTTCAGGGGAATCTGCATATGAAGATGCGGATTTAGAATATTCATTACGGCCACAGACGCTCCGTCAGTATATTGGCCAAGATAAAGCAAAACATAATTTAGAAGTATTTATTGAAGCGGCGAAAATGCGTGAAGAAACGTTAGATCACGTGCTTTTATATGGACCACCAGGTCTTGGTAAAACGACGCTTGCGAATATTATTGCCAATGAGATGGGCGTTAATGTTAGAACAACTTCAGGTCCCGCAATTGAAAGACCAGGAGATTTAGCTGCTGTATTAACAGCGCTTCAGCCAGGGGATGTATTATTTATTGATGAAATTCATCGTTTGCATAGATCAATTGAAGAAGTATTGTATCCTGCGATGGAAGACTTTTGCCTTGATATTGTAATTGGAAAAGGGCCTTCAGCACGTTCTGTACGCCTAGATTTACCGCCATTTACATTAGTTGGAGCAACAACACGTGCTGGAGCATTATCGGCACCGCTTCGTGACCGCTTCGGTGTACTTTCAAGGTTAGAGTACTACACAGTAGATCAGCTTTCTGCGATTGTTGAACGTACAGCAGAAGTATTTGAAGTTGAAATCGATTCGTTAGCTGCATTAGAAATTGCAAGACGTGCTCGTGGTACACCTCGTATTGCGAATCGTCTTTTAAGACGTGTACGTGATTTCGCGCAAGTTCGTGGTAACGGAACGGTTACGATGGAAATTACACAAATGGCATTAGAGCTACTGCAAGTAGATAAATTAGGTCTAGATCATATTGATCATAAATTACTGCTTGGTATTATTGAGAAATTCCGTGGCGGTCCAGTTGGATTAGAAACGGTTTCAGCAACAATTGGAGAAGAATCTCATACGATTGAAGATGTGTATGAGCCGTATTTATTACAAATTGGCTTTTTACAACGAACGCCAAGGGGCCGAATTGTAACGCCGCTTGCGTATGAACATTTCGGAATGGAGATACCAAAAGTATGACGGAGATGCCAAAGCTGCTTATTACAGCCGGGATCTTACTCATCGTTGTTGGATTAGCTTGGAAGTTCATTGGAAGGCTTCCAGGCGATATTTTTGTGAAAAAAGGAAACGTTACCTTTTATTTTCCTATCATTACATGTATTGTGTTAAGTATTGTATTATCTTTTATTATGTATATAATAAATCGATTTAAATAAGAAATAGGTGGATATAGCTATGGATATAAATCTGTTTGATTTTCATTTACCAGAAGAACTTATTGCACAAGTCCCGTTAGAAGATCGTGAAACATCAAGATTAATGGTGTTAGACCGTGAAACAGGTGATATTGAGCATAAACATTTTACGGATATTCTTTCTTACTTACATGAGGGGGATTGCTTAGTTTTAAATGAAACGAAAGTTATGCCTGCTCGTTTGCACGGTGTGAAAGAAGATACAGGCGCGCACATTGAAGTACTTCTTTTAAAACAAGAAGAAGGTGATAAGTGGGAAACGCTTGTAAAGCCAGCGAAACGTGTAAAAGAAGGAACTGTTATTTCTTTTGGCGAAGGGAAATTAAAAGCAACTTGCACAGGAACTGCAGATCAAGGTGGACGCCAGCTTGAATTTTCATATGATGGCATCTTCTATGAAATTTTAGATGAACTTGGGGAAATGCCGCTTCCTCCATATATTAAAGAGACGCTGGAAGATCGCGATCGCTATCAAACAGTATATGCGAAAGAAATCGGTTCAGCAGCAGCGCCGACTGCGGGACTTCACTTTACAGAAGAGTTACTTGAGAAGTTAAAGCAAAAAGGCGTTCAGTTAGCATTCATTACACTTCACGTAGGACTTGGAACATTTAGACCAGTTTCTGCAGACACGATTGAAGAACACCATATGCACGCAGAATATTATCATATGTCTGAAGAGACAGCGGCATTATTAAATCGTGTGAAAGAGAATGGTGGACGTATTATTACTGTAGGTACGACATCAACTCGTACGTTAGAAACAATTGCAACAGATCATGACGGTAAGCTCTGCGCCGCTTCTGGATGGACAGATATTTTCATGTATCCGGGATATGAATTTAAAGCAATTGATGGTTTAATTACTAACTTCCATTTACCGAAATCAACATTAATTATGCTTGTAAGTGCATTTGCAAATAGAGATAATGTACTTCATGCTTATAATGAAGCAGTAAAAGAAAAATATCGTTTCTTTAGCTTCGGTGATGCAATGTTCGTTGCATCTCACGCTAAAATGAGAAACAAATAAAAGGAGTAAGTTATGACAGCAATTCGTTATGAATTTATTAAGACATGTAAACAAACGGGTGCCCGTTTAGGTCGTGTGCATACGCCGCACGGTTCATTTGATACACCAACATTTATGCCAGTTGGTACACTTGCAACAGTTAAGACAATGTCACCAGAAGAATTAAAAGCAATGGATTCTGGCATTATTTTAAGTAATACGTATCATTTATGGCTACGTCCAGGTCATGAAATTATTCGTGAAGCAGGCGGCTTGCATAAATTTATGAACTGGGATCGTGCAATCTTAACAGACTCTGGTGGTTTCCAAGTATTCAGTTTAAGTGACTTCCGTCGTATTGAAGAGGAAGGCGTTCACTTCCGTAATCACTTAAATGGAGATAAATTATTCTTATCACCAGAAAAAGCGATGGAAATCCAAAATGCATTAGGTTCAGATATTATGATGGCATTTGATGAGTGTCCACCATTCCCAGCTACTTTTGAATATATGAAGAAATCTGTAGAGCGTACGAGCCGCTGGGCAGAACGTTGCTTAAAAGCGCATGAACGTCCGCAAGATCAAGGTTTATTCGGTATTGTACAGGGCGGGGAGTACGAAGAGCTTCGTCGTCAAAGTGCGAAAGATCTTGTTTCAATGGACTTCCCTGGTTACGCTGTAGGTGGTTTATCTGTTGGTGAACCGAAAGATATTATGAACCGTGTTCTTGAGTTTACAACACCACTTCTTCCAGATAATAAGCCTCGTTACTTAATGGGTGTAGGTTCTCCTGACTCGTTAATCGATGGCGCAATTCGTGGTATTGATATGTTTGACTGTGTACTTCCAACTCGTATCGCTCGAAATGGTACATGTATGACAAGTGAAGGTCGCCTTGTTGTAAAAAATGCGAAATTCGCAAGAGACTTCGGTCCGCTTGATCCAAACTGTGATTGCTACACATGTAAAAACTACTCACGTGCGTACATTCGTCACTTAATGAAATGTGATGAAACGTTCGGAATTCGTTTAACGTCTTATCACAACCTTCATTTTCTGTTAAACTTAATGGAGCAGGTGAGACAAGCTATTCGTGAAGACCGTCTTGGCGATTTCCGCGAAGAGTTCTTTGAACAGTATGGCTTTAATAAACCGAATGCTAAAAACTTCTAATACATAATTTAAAAGGAGGAACAAAAGATGAATGCAGGTATGATGAATATCGTTATGATCGTTGCGATGTTTGCGATTTTCTATTTCTTATTAATTCGCCCGCAACAAAAACGTCAAAAAGCAGTTGCTCAAATGCAAAGTGAGTTAGCAAAAGGTGATGCTATCGTAACAATCGGTGGTTTACACGGTACAATCGAATCAGTAGATGAGACAAAAATCGTTATTAAATCTGGTGGTTCACACTTAACTTTCGATCGCAATGCGATTCGTGAAGTTGTGAAAAACTAATGTGGAAGGCCCTGCATGAAATGTGCAGGGCCTTTTTTAGTTACTTTGCTTTGACATATTTACACCGAAAATACCACCGAGTGTACTCGCCCCCATTAATGCTAATTGATATAGTAATTGTGAGTTCGATAAGGTTTGAGAAAAGCCTAAATAGTTAACTAGAAAGACGAGTATAGTGAACGTGAGCCCTGTTGTGAAACCTACTAGCCAACCTTTTCCTTGAGCCTTTTTGCCGGCAGTAAATCCAGACATAAGCATAGATAAAAGAGCGAGTATAAAAATAGTAACGGTTAATGTCCCTTCATTTATATTCGTAAACTTTAATAAAAGAGCCATAATCATACTAGTAATAGATGCGAGAATTAGTAGCGTAACAATACCGAAGCCAATTGCAGTTGATAATTTTTTCGTTCCATCCATTTATGCATTCCCCCTTTTTAATACAAGCATATTTTCCTTTTGCTCAAGTTAGACTAGTTTCTTTTTTATAGGGGAGTCTATACGTAAAAAAGGAGATGTAGAAATGGAATGGATATCGGTAATTGGACGGACAATGCTTTTGTATATCATCATCTTAATTATTTTTCGTCTTATGGGTAAACGTGAGATAGGAGAGCTAAGTGTATTAGATTTAGTCGTATTTATTATGCTTGGAGAAATGGCTGTAGTAGCAATTGAAAATACCGATAAATCACTTTTGCATCAATTAGTTCCGATGACTTTTCTTATGTGCATACAAATCATTTTGTCAGTCATTTCATTAAAGTTTCAACGATTTCGGCATTTAATAGAAGGTGAACCAGCAATTATTATTAATGCGGGAAAGATTGATGAAAAAAAGATGAGAAACCAACGATATAATATTGATGATTTAATGATGCAATTAAGGGAACAAGGAGTTGGAGATATTCGGGATGTAGAATATGCTATTTTGGAACCGTCTGGGAAGTTATCTGTCTTTCAAAAACAAAAAAATAAACAAGATACATTGCAGTTTACGCTTCCTCTTATTATTGATGGAGAAATTCAATCTAGTCATTTACAAATGATTGAGCATACAGATGAATGGCTTATTGAGAAATTAAAAAACTTAGGTTATAACGATATAACACAAATTTTATACTGTAGTTTTCAAAATGGACAATTTTTTGTTGATGTAAAAGAAAATTAGAGACTTATCCTTTGGAAGAGTAAGGATGATTAGTATAACTAATAATCAGTGGAGATTACCCCACTGATTAAAGTTTCACCTTATTTCAAAAATGAAAGCTTACGAATGATAGGGAGACGACTTAACTCTTCTTTTCGAATGAGTTTGAAAGTGAAGAGAAGTACGATATAAACAATTGTTGTTAAAGTGATTTCCCATAATGTTTGTATGCCAAGGGAATGAGAGAAAATAATATATTTATGAAGATAAAAACCGAAGGCGCCTGCGATACCGATGGCAAGTCCGCCGAAAATATAGTCTTTTGCGTAAATGGTAAATGTAATCTTTTTTAAAACAGTAGCGTAGTGAAGAAATGTTACTGTTACAATATTTGCAGCAATAGCAAGTGCAACCCCCATCATTTGAAACTCTGGCCTTGATGCTAGTACAAAAATAACGATTAATTTCACGATGGCACCAATAAATGTATTCATCATTGCGGCTCTTGCTAAGTTTAAAGCTTGCAAAACAGAGGTAAGTGGACTTTGGAAATAATGAAATAAAAAGCAAGGCGCAAGAAGTTGAATGAATGCTGTTGCGCTGTCTGATCCATACATAAGAGTTAAAACAGGAGAAGCGAATACGTATAATATAACGACAGACCATCCGCCGGTAATTAATGAAATTCGAAGTGCTTGTTGTAAACGGTGCTCTACTAATTTATGTTGTCTTTTTGCCATTGCTTCACTAATAGAAGGAACGAGCGCTGTAGAGAGAGCGTATGTAATAAAGGCAGGTAGTGATAGGAGCGGGAATGCATAACCGTTTAATATACCGTATTGCTGGGTTGCAACAGAAGCAGCGACACCAGCGATTGCTAAGCTTTGCATAACGACAATAGGTTCAAAAAAATATGAAACGGAGCCGATTAAACGACTTCCTGTAGTTGGAAGGGCAATATCCATCAGAGAATAAAATGTCCCTTTGCTTTCCTTTACAGTAGTGAAAAATCCAGAGCGTATTGATAAATGTTTTTCTCGCTGAAATAACGTGAGTAAAAATAATAAGGATGCAACTTCACCGAGAACAGCTGATAACATAGCGCCGGCTGCAGCATATTCTATGCCGTAAGGTAAAAATAATTGAATGCATATAGCGATAATGGTAATGCGGACGACTTGTTCTAGAACTTGCGCATAAGCGCTAGGTTTCATATTTTGTTTCCCTTGAAAGTAACCACGCAACACAGAAGAAACAGCAATAACAGGAACAACGGGCAAAATGGCCATTAATGGATAGTAGGTTCTTTCGTCGGTTAATAATGTTTTTGCTAAAATAGGTGTGAGGAACATAATTCCGATTGTTAAAATGATACTAATAACGGATGTAACAGCTAGTGATACGGTTAATATTTTTTTAACTCTTTGTTTATCGTTCACAGCTTCCGCTTCTGCTACAAATTTTGCGATTGCGACAGGAAGACCAATTTGTGTCAATGTAATTGCTAAAATGAATGTAGGAACGGCCATCATATAAAGACCAACGCCTTCTTCTCCTAAAATACGTGCCATTACTATGCGGTTGATAAAGCCGAGTATTTTTGTAATAAAGCCGGCTATCATTAAAATAAATGCGCCTTTTAAAAAGCTTTGTCTCGTCATGTTCTTCTCCTACCTTCTCAAAATCAATGGAATGATTTACAATAATTTATATGCACGTACGAGACAAGAATGACAAGCATTTAAGAGAGTGAAGTATGATAGTGCTCTTGAAAGTAGTTATTGCTGTCCATTAGAGCGGGATTAAAGCGACTTTTTCGTGCTGAAATAAGAAGGAGATGTTTATAGATGTTAGATAGAGAGGCTTTGGTAGAATCATACCGCGGACAGTTACAAGTCGTTTTAGAAAGTAAAGTAGAAGAGTTTCAAATGTTCGGTTACGACCGAGTGACAGATGATGACATTTGGAAGTTTCTTAAAGTGAAAAAGTGGAAGAAGATAGACAGCGATGTTAGATTGTATGAATTAGTTAATGACGTATTAACAGTAACAGCTAATGAATATATGACATATTTAACTGTTGAAGCTTACCAAGCGCCACTTTGGTCATTTGATGAGTACGAAAATAAATAACCGCCTGCAATTGGTTTGTTCTTCCTTTTGCAGTATAATGATATGTATTGATAAAGAGGAAATAATTATGTCTAAGATTATATATAAAGGAGGTAGTGAAGAGGAAAATAAATGATGGAAGTGTAGGTAGTGTAAAAGCTTACCTATAGAGCTAGTGATGAACTAGCAAAAATTATAGAAAGGAAGTCTACTAACCAGGCGTATGCACACGTATAGCAGTGAATCGTAAGAGATTTATTGAAAGTGTTAGTAGCAGAAAGAGGGTACATATGGCAAAGCGTGGTACGAGAATTGCCGCCTTTTTCCTCATCGTCTTATTAATCGGTGGAGTAATTGGTGCGGCAGGAAAAGACATAGCAAAAGGAATTAGTCTAGGACTAGACCTTCGCGGTGGTTTTGAAATTCTGTATGAAGTAAAACCAGCCAAAAAAGGTGATAAAATCGATCGAGATGTACTTGTAAGTACAGTAGGTGCTCTTGAAAATCGTGTCAATGTTCTCGGTGTAAGTGAGCCGAACATTCAAATCGAAGGGCAAGATCGAATTCGTGTACAGCTTGCTGGTGTACAAGATCAGCAAAAAGCACGTGAAATGTTATCAACACAAGCGAAATTAACATTCCGTGATGTGGACGATAACCTTCTTATGGATGGAACGGATTTAAAAGGCGGCGGAGCGAAGCAAACATTTGATGAGCAAGGCCGTGCGAGCGTAGGTCTTACACTAAAAAGCGCTGAAAAATTCCGTGAAGTAACTGAAAAAATTTCTAAAATGCCACCACCAACGAATTTAATGGTAATTTGGCTTGACTTTGAAGAAGGAAAAGATTCGTATAAAGCAGAATCTGCAAAACCGAATCCGAAATTCTTATCAGCAGCAACAGTAAACCAAGTATTTAACCAAGCTGAAGTATCTATCGTAGGTGGAAACTTCACAGTTGAAAGTGCGAAACAACTTTCATCTTTATTAAATGCAGGTGCACTTCCTGTTGATTTAAAAGAAATGTATTCAACATCTGTTGGAGCGAAATTTGGTCAACAAGCGTTAGAGCAAACGATTTTCGCTAGTGCGATTGGTATCGCTCTTATTTTCTTATTTATGCTTGTATTCTACCGTTTACCAGGACTTGTAGCGGTTATTATGTTAGGTTTATACATTTTCGTTACATTACTTGTCTTTAACTGGATGCATGCAGTTCTTACGTTGCCAGGTATTGCAGCGTTAGTGCTCGGGGTAGGTATCGCAGTTGATGCGAATATTATTACGTACGAGAGACTGAAAGAAGAGCTGAAAATCGGTAAGTCAATGATGTCGGCATTCCGTGCTGGTAACCATCGTTCATTAGCAACAATTCTAGATGCAAACGTTACGACTCTTGCAGCAGCTGGTGTGTTATTCGTTTATGGTAATAGCTCTGTAAAAGGATTTGCAACAAGTTTAATCGTAAGTATTTTAGTTGGTTTTATTACGAACGTATTCGGTACTCGTTTCTTACTAGGTCTACTTGTAAAGAGCCGTTACTTTGATAAAAAACCAGGATATTTTGGTGTGAAACAAAAGGATATTATTCCATTAACAAAAGGTGTAGTACATCCGCCAACGAGATTTGATCGTATTAATTTCGTAAATATCGGTCATAAATTCCTTATTTTCTCGATTGTAGTTGTAATTGCAGGAGCAATTATCTTACCAATTTTCAAATTGAACCTTGGTATTGACTTTGCGAGTGGTACACGTATCGACTTGCAATCAAAACAAGCCGTTACTGTGTCTGATGTTCATAAAGATTTTAAAGAATTGAACATTGATGTGAAGGAAGAAAATATTGTACCGACTGGAGATGACAATAAAGGTTTCGCAGTTCGTACATTAGGTGTTTTATCAAAAGATGAAATTGCGAAAACAAAAACATTCTTCCACGATAAATATGGTACAGATCCAAACGTAAGTACAGTTTCACCGACAATCGGTAAAGAAATTGCACGAAATGCATTTATCGCAGTACTGATTGCTTCTGCGGTTATCATTTTATACGTAAGTATTCGTTTCCGATTTACGTATGCGTTATCTGCAGTACTTGCATTATTACATGACGCATTCGTTATGATTGTTATGTTTAGTATTTTCCAACTAGAGGTAGACTTAACGTTTATTGCTGCAGTACTAACAATCATCGGTTATTCTATTAATGACTCGATTGTTACATTTGATAGAAACCGTGAATTATACAAACAGAAAAAACGAGTGCGCGATATAAAAGATCTAGAAGAAATCGTAAATGCAAGTATTCGCCAAACGCTTGGTCGCTCGATTAACACCGTATTAACAGTGTTATTCCCAGTAATTGCACTGCTTATCTTCGGTAGTGAGTCACTACGTAACTTCTCGTTTGCGCTACTTGTTGGATTAATTGTAGGTACGTACTCTTCTGTTTTCGTTGCCTCTCAAATTTGGTTAATGCTTGAAAACCGTCGTTTGAAAAAGGGAAGAAACAAGAAGAAGGTTGAGAAAGTAGAATCTGAACCGCAAGTATAGAAAAGATGATGTCTCTTTATGAGGCATCTCTTTTTTCGTTTGTGGATACAATAAGATAGCAACTTTTTAACAGAAAGAAGATGGAAGAAAGTGGTGGTGTTATCGCTGTTTTTGTTAAAATAAAAAGATAGGTTAAGAAAAGAAGGGATTTTAATTATGGAAAAAGATGAACGTTTTAAACAGGCCGAGTTTGGTGCTATTGTCGGGATCGTTGGTAATATTATATTAGCGATTGTAAAGGCGGTAATTGGTTATATTGGGAACAGTAAAGCGCTATTAGCGGATGCCGTGCATTCTGCATCAGATGTAATAGGTTCGCTAGCTGTACTTTTTGGATTGCGAGCAGCAAAGCAGCCACCTGATGAGGATCATCCGTATGGTCATGGTAAAGCGGAATCGATTTCAGCGATTATTGTTGCGGTATTATTATTTATTGTGGGACTTGAAATCGCGATTTCGTCTATAAAAGCTTTTTCGCAAGAACTAGAACCGCCGAAAGGAATTACGATATTTGCTGTTGTTCTTTCAATCGTCGTGAAAGAAGGAATGTTTCAATATAAATTCCGATTAGGGAAAAGAGTAAACAGTGATGCAATTATTGCAAATGCATATGAGCACCGTTCGGATGTATTTTCTTCAATTGCAGCTTTAATCGGTATTTGTGCAGCTATAATAGGTGGTAAGCTTGGTATAGACTGGCTTGTATACGCTGATCCAATTGCGGGATTAGTTGTTTCACTTCTTGTTGTAAAAATGGCATGGAGCATTGGAGCGGAAGCAATTCATGCAACGCTTGACCATGTTCTTCATGAGGAGGATGTTATTCCGCTTAGAGAAGCAGTTCTTCAAGTAGATGGTGTGAAAAAAATTGGTTCTTTATATGCACGGGAGCATGGTCATTATGTTATTGTCGATATTAAAGTGTCCGTAGATCCATACATTACTGTAGAAGAAGGACACCGTATTGGAAAACATGTGAAAGAAATACTTATGAAACAAGATAATGTACAAAATGTATTCGTACATATAAATCCGTATTCTCCAAATTAAACATCATTAACATTTTAGTATATAGATATTGCATCGTAGTTTGCATTATATTGTCACCCCTTAATCTGTCTTGTATAATGAACAGGTTAAGGGGTGATTTCGTGTTACAACCGAAGACGCGTTGGAAAGAAAAAGAATATAATGACGAGCGAGTGAGTGAATTAGCAAGTAAATTACAGTTATCGCCACTTGTCGTTTCGTTATTCCTCGGTAGAGGACTCGATACAGAAGATAAGATTTTAGATTTTTTAAATACAGAAAATCAAGAATTTCATGATCCATTTTTATTAGAAGGAATGGATAGAACGGTAGAACGTGTAAATAAGGCGATTCAAAATGGAGAGCAAATATTAATATTTGGTGATTACGATGCGGACGGAGTAAGTAGTACGACAGTTTTATATCTTGCTCTTCAAGAATTAGGTGCAGAAGTAGAATTTTACATTCCAAATCGTTTTACAGAAGGGTATGGACCGAACGAAGAAGCATTTCGTTGGGCGCATAGCGCAGGGTTCTCGCTAATTATTACTGTCGATACTGGTATTGCAGCGGTACATGAAGCGAATGTAGCGAAAGAGCTTGGAATAGATCTAATTATTACAGATCACCATGAGCCACCGCCAGAATTGCCGGAAGCACTTGCGATTATACATCCGAAATTAGATGGCGGTGTATATCCGTTTCACTATTTAGCTGGTGTAGGTGTTGCGTTTAAAGTTGCGCATGCACTATTAGGCCGTGTACCAGAACATTTATTAGAGATCGCAGTAATTGGTACAGTAGCCGATTTAGTATCACTTCATGGTGAAAATAGGTTGCTAGTGAAACGCGGTTTAAAACATATGCGTATGACGAGAAATATTGGTTTGAAGGCATTGTTTAAAGTTGCTAACGTTTCGCAAAGTGAAATTACCGAAGAGAGTATTGGTTTCTCAATTGCACCTCGTATTAATGCGGTTGGGCGTTTAGAAGATGCTGCGCCGGCTGTACACCTTTTATTATCAGATGATCCAGAGGAAGCGAAAGAGCTAGCTGAAGAAATTGATGAGCTGAACAAACTGCGAAAAGATATTGTAAAGCAAATTACAGAAGAGGCTATCGCTGAAGTGGAAAATAACTTCCCACCAGAAGAAAATAAAGTATTAGTACTTGCGAAAGAAGGCTGGAACCCAGGGGTAATTGGAATTGTTGCTTCGAAATTAGTTGAACGTTTTTATCGTCCGACGATTGTATTAAGCATTGATCCTATAAAAGAAACAGCAAAAGGCTCAGCACGTAGTATTGCAGGATTTGATTTGTTTGCAAATTTATCAGATTGTAGAGAGTTATTACCACACTTCGGAGGGCATCCGATGGCAGCGGGAATGACGCTACATATGAATGATGTAGATGAATTACGTCGCCGCTTAAATGAACAAGCAGATGCAATTTTAACAGAAGAAGATTTTATTCCAATTACAGCAGTTGATGTTTTTTGTAAAGTAGAGGATGTAACGCTAGCGGCAATTGAAGATATGCAAAAACTAGCCCCGTTTGGTGTTGGAAATCCGAAACCACGTATTGCAGTAAAAGATGCAGAGTTAGAAAGCATTCGCGCAATCGGATCAGATGGCTCTCATTTAAAAATGGCTCTTCGTGATGGACAAGCAACACTGGATACAATTGGATTTGGCTTTGGTGCATATGCGAAAGAAATCTCTCCAGTTGCAAAAGTATCTGTAATAGGAGAAGCGTCTATTAATGAATGGAATAACTTTAAGAAGCCACAACTAATGGTACAAGATATTGCTGTAGAGGCGTGGCAATTATTTGATTGGCGTAGTATGCGTAATGCAGAAGCAAATTTAGCAGAACTTCCGAAAGAAAAAATAACAATGGTGTATTTTTCTGAAGAGGTATTGAATAAATTTTCTTTAGAGAGCTATAAAGAAAAGCTCATGCATGCTTCAGAAGTAACGCATTTAGATGATCAATATATCGTGTTACTTGATTTACCAAAAGGAACAGATGAATTACGTGAGCTATTTAAGGTAGGATTCCCAGCGCGAATTTATACGCTATTTTATCAAGAGAATAACCACTTATTTAGTACAGTTCCGACGAGAGAACACTTTAAATGGTACTATTCTTTCTTAAGCCAAAAAACACCATTTTCTTTAAGACAATATGGAGAACAACTATGTCGTCATAAAGGTTGGTCAAAAGATACAGTAAATTTCATGACACAGGTGTTTTTTGAGTTAGAATTTGTTACAATAAAAGATGGCGTCATTTTTATGGCAGACAAAAAACAAAAGCGTGATTTAATTGAATCGAACACATATCGTGAGAAAATGAACCACTTACAATTAGAAAAAGAATTGGTTTATAGCACATATCAGCAACTATATACATGGTTTGAAACGATTCGTAATCATAAAGAAGTAGAACAGTTAGGGTAAAGGATTTGTATTTACAAACCTTTTAGATCTGAGGAGGATTCAGAAATATGGATTTCAAGCAACATATCGCAATTGTACCGGATTATCCGAAAAAAGGTATTGTGTTTAAAGACATTACACCTTTAATGAATGACGGTAAAGCATACAAAGCAGCAACAGACGCAATCGTTGAGTACGCAAAAGAAAGAGATATCGATGTTGTAGTAGGACCAGAAGCTCGTGGTTTCATTATCGGTTGCCCAGTTTCTTATGCGTTAGAAGTAGGATTTGCGCCAGTTCGTAAATTAGGAAAATTACCACGTGAAGTAATTACAGTTGACTACGGTAAAGAATATGGTAAAGACGTTTTAACAATCCATAAAGATGCAATTAAGCCAGGTCAACGCGTATTAATTACAGATGATCTATTAGCTACAGGTGGAACAATCGAAGCGACAATTAAGTTAGTTGAAGAGCTAGGCGGAGTTGTAGCAGGAATTGCATTCTTAGTAGAACTTACTTACTTAGATGGTCGTAAAATGTTAGATGGTTACGATGTATTAGTATTAGAAAAATACTAATCACTATATAGGTAAAACTACGGTGATAAAAAGTACCCGTGAATCTCTTGGAGAGGAGCGGGTACTTTTGTATAATTGAACAAAAAATTATGGTGAAATGTCAGTAAAATCTTTTCCTTTTCACAATTCACAATCATTGGGTTATAATGATAGAATATAATTTATTCTATTAAATAAAGATAAAGTCAATTTTCAATAAAAGGTGATTCGATGGCAAATGAGCAGGTACTAACAGCTGAACAGGTACTCGAGAAAGCAAGTCAATATTTAGCGGATGAAGATATTGAGCTAGTGGCACGTGCCTATGAATATGCACGTGATGCGCATAGCGAACAATATAGAAAATCGGGTGAACCGTATATTATTCATCCGATTCAAGTTGCAGGTATTTTAGTTGATTTACACATGGATCCAGCTACGGTATCAGCAGGTTTCTTACATGATGTAGTGGAAGATACAGAGATTACATTAGAAGATATTGAACGGGAATTTAACAAAGAAATTGCTATGCTTGTTGATGGCGTTACAAAGCTTGGGAAGATCAAATATAAATCTCACGAACAACAACAAGCAGAAAACCATCGCAAAATGTTTATTGCAATGGCTCAAGATATTCGAGTTATTTTAATTAAACTAGCTGATCGTCTTCATAACATGCGTACATTGAAACATTTGCCTCAAGAGAAGCAGCGTCGCATAGCGAATGAAACGTTAGAAATCTTTGCACCTTTGGCACATAGACTCGGAATTAGTACTATTAAATGGGAGCTAGAGGATACGTCACTTCGCTATTTAAATCCACAACAATATTATCGTATTGTAAATTTAATGAAGCGTAAACGTGCAGAACGTGAAGAATATTTAGACGAAGTAATGACTGGTATTCGTGAGAAATTAAAAGAAGTTGCAATTCAACCTGAGATTTCTGGAAGACCGAAACATATTTACAGTATTTATCGTAAAATGGCACTGCAAAATAAGCAGTTCAATGAAATTTACGATTTATTAGCTGTACGTGTCGTTGTAAATAGTATTAAAGATTGTTATGCGGTGCTTGGAATTATTCATACGTGCTGGAAGCCGATGCCAGGTCGTTTTAAAGATTATATTGCAATGCCAAAAGCAAATCTATATCAATCTCTTCATACGACTGTAATTGGACCGAAAGGTGATCCACTTGAAGTGCAAATTCGTACGAAAGAAATGCACGAAATTGCAGAATTTGGGATCGCGGCACACTGGGCATACAAAGAAGGAAAAACAGCAGAAACAACAGGTACATTAGAGAAGAAACTCACATGGTTCCGTCAAATATTAGAATGGCAAAATGAAGCTTCTAATGCAGAAGAATTTATGGAGTCATTAAAAATTGATTTATTCTCTGACATGGTATTCGTCTTTACACCGAAAGGCGATGTAATGGAATTACCACTTGGATCTGTTCCAATTGATTTCGCGTATCGTGTCCATTCGGAAATTGGGAATAAAACAATTGGTGCAAAAGTAAACGGGAAAATGGTGACGCTGGATTATAAATTAAAAACAGGCGACATCATTGAAATTTTAACGTCGAAACATTCATATGGCCCAAGCCAGGATTGGGTAAAACTTGCTCAAACATCTCATGCGAAAAATAAAATTCGTCAATTCTTTAAGAAACAACGTAGAGACGAAAATATTGAAAAAGGCCGTGAACTTGTTGAAAAGGAAGTACGTGGTCTAGAGTATGAGATGAAAGAAGTATTGGCGCCGGATAACTTAAAACGCGTCGCTGAGAAATTTAACTTTGCAAATGAAGAAGATATGTTTGCAGCAGTTGGATATAGCGGAATTACAGCTTCGCAAATTGTTACGCGACTAACGGACAAGTTCCGCAAACAACGCGAAGAAGAAGAAATTGTTGAAGTTAAAGAAGTCCGTAAACCGATGAAAATTCGAAAATGGGATTCTGGTGTAAAGGTAAGCGGTGCTGATAATTTATTAATCCGTTTATCGAAATGCTGTAACCCAGTTCCGGGCGATGATATCGTTGGGTATATTACGAAAGGCCGAGGTGTATCAATTCACCGCCGTGATTGTGTAAATGTTCATACAGAAGAAGCTGTAGAACGATTATTAGAGGTAGAGTGGGAAGGTAGCCCTGAAAAAGAAATTGAGTATAACGTTGATATTGAAATTTCAGGTTACGATCGCCGCGGTTTATTAAATGAAGTACTGCAAGCTGTTACAGAGACGAAAACATACATTTCAGCTGTTTCTGGTAGAAGTGACCGTAATAAGATGGCAACAATTAATATGTCAATCTCGATTCGTAACTTACAACACTTGAAAAAAGTAGTAGAACGCATTAAACGCGTTCCAGAAATTTATGCAGTACGACGCATGATGCATTAATAGGGAGTGTAGAAAGATGAGAGTTGTTTTACAACGATCAAAGAAAGCGTCTGTCACAGTAGACGGTGAGATCGTAGGACAAATTCCGTTCGGTTTAACATTACTAGTTGGCATTACGCACGAAGATACAGAAAAAGATGCAACTTACATTGCGGAAAAAATTGCAAACTTACGTATTTTTGAAGATGAGAGCGGAAAGATGAATCATTCTGTACTTGATGTAGAAGGACAAGTTCTATCTATTTCGCAATTCACATTATACGGAGATTGCCGCAAGGGCAGACGTCCAAACTTTATGGATGCTGCGAAACCTGATTATGCAGAGCGTTTATACGATTTCTTTAATGAAGAAGTTCGTAAACAAGGATTACATGTGGAAACAGGGAAGTTTGGAGCAATGATGGACGTTTCTTTAATCAATGATGGTCCGGTGACCTTAATTGTAGAAAGTAAATAGTGTTCATAAAAAAGAGAGGGTTATATAATCCTCTCTTTTTTATACATTGTTGTATGTTTTGTTCATTTATTTGGAATCAATAGCAGTTTCGGTTATGTATAACTCTCTCATCAATATGGAACAATAAAAAGTAAAACATCCATATTGAATGTGAGGGATATACGTATGCGTATGAATGAAAAAGGGCATTCTGTTACAAATGGTGCAAATCAACTGTTTAACGTGAATTTTCATGATTTTATTTCAAAAGAGCAAAACAATACTTCAATGGAGCTTGCTTCGGAGTTTGGGATTTCTCTTCAAGATGTAAAGCGTTTAAAGAAGCAGATTGAACGTTCTTAGAGCACTTGACAATCCTACTTAACAAACGTATAGTAATTTTATATTTACATATGAATATAACCGTTGATAGAGAAGAGTAAATGAGACACACATGGAAAGAGAAGGAATGTCTTAGGCTGAAAACATTTCTGCATGATGACTGATTGAATGACACTCTAGAGGTTTCAACTTGAACGGCATATATGCTTAGTAGGGATGAACGCATATTTAAGCGTTATTAAAAAAGTGGAAGCATACGTGCTTCAATTAGGGTGGCACCACGGGTATAATACTCTCGTCCCTACTGTTTAAACAGTAGAGGCGGGAGTTTTTTTATTTTTATTAAGATTAAAACAATTTGAGGAGGAACTGAATATGTCTATTCAAATCCCACGCGGAACGCAAGATATTCTTCCAGGCACTGTTGAGTTATGGCAGTATATCGAAGGGCAAGCACGCGAAATTTGCCGTCGTTACAATTATAAAGAAATTCGTACACCAATTTTTGAACACACTGAGCTATTTTTACGCGGTGTTGGTGATACGACAGATATCGTACAAAAAGAAATGTACTCATTCCAAGATCGTGGAGAGCGTAGCTTAACATTACGTCCAGAAGGTACTGCACCTGTTGTACGTTCTTACGTTGAAAATAAAATGTTTGGTGATGCGACACAACCAACGAAATTATACTATATCGGTCAAATGTTCCGTTATGAAAGACCACAAGCAGGTCGCTATCGTCAATTCGTACAATTCGGTATCGAAGCAATCGGCAGTAATGACCCTGCAATTGATGCAGAAGTAATTGCACTTGCTGTTGAATTTTACCGCGGCATGGGCTTAAAAAATATTAAAGTTGTATTAAACAGTTTAGGTGACGCAGCGAGCCGTCAAGCACACCGTGATGCATTAATCGCACACTTTGAGCCACGTATCGGCGAATTCTGTTCTGACTGTCAATCTCGCTTAGAAAAGAATCCACTTCGAATTTTAGACTGTAAGAAAGACCGTAACCATGAATTAATGGGAACAGCACCATCTATTACAGAATACTTAAACGAAGATTCAGCAGTATACTATGACAAAGTTCAAGAACTATTAACGATGATGGATGTTCCATTTGAAAAAGATCCGAACTTAGTGCGTGGTTTAGACTACTATCAACACACTGTTTTTGAAATTATGAGTGAGGCAGAAGGTTTCGGTGCGATCACTACATTAAGCGGTGGTGGCCGTTATAACGGACTTGTACAAGAAATCGGTGGACCAGAAATGCCAGGTATCGGTTTTGCAATGAGTATTGAACGTTTAATTATGGCGCTAAAAGCTGAAAACATTGAATTACCACTTGAACATAGCATTGATTGTTACGTTGTAGCGCTTGGCGAAAAAGCGAAAGACCATGCTGCAAAAGTTGCGTTCGATCTTCGTAAAGCTGGATTGTCAGTTGAAAAAGATTATTTAGATCGCAAAATGAAAGCACAATTTAAATCAGCAGATCGTCTAAAGGCGAAATTTGTAGCTGTATTAGGAGAAGATGAGCTAGATAAAGGCATCATTAACTTAAAAGATATGGCAACAGGTGAACAAGAAGAAGTAGCGTTAGATGTATTTGCTTCATACGTAGCAGAGAAATTAATATAGGGGGAACTTACAGTGGCTGAAAGAACACATGCATGTGGAAAAGTAACAGTAGAAGCTGTTGGACAAACAGTTCAATTAAAAGGTTGGGTACAAAAACGCCGTGACTTAGGTGGATTAATCTTTATCGATTTACGTGACCGTACAGGTATCGTACAAGTTGTATTTAACCCAGAAACATCAAAAGAAGCGTTAGAAGTAGCAGAAACAATTCGTAGCGAATACGTATTACACGTAGAAGGTACAGTTGTTGAACGTGGTGAAGGCGCAATTAATGACAATATGGCAACTGGTCGTATTGAAGTACAAGCAACAAAAGTAAATGTACTAAATGCAGCGAAAACAACGCCAATTATCATTGCTGATGATACAGATGCATCAGAAGATGTGCGTTTAAAATATCGTTATTTAGACTTACGTCGTCCTGTAATGTTCAACACATTCAAAATGCGTCACGATGTAACAAAAACAATTCGTAACTTCTTAGATACAGAAGAGTTCTTAGAAGTAGAAACACCAATTTTAACGAAAAGCACGCCAGAAGGAGCTCGTGACTATTTAGTGCCAAGTCGTGTACATGATGGTGAATTCTATGCATTACCACAGTCACCACAGTTATTTAAACAGCTTCTTATGGTCGGCGGATTTGAGCGTTACTATCAAGTAGCACGTTGTTTCCGTGATGAAGATTTACGTGCGGATCGTCAACCAGAATTCACGCAAATCGATATCGAAGCTTCATTCTTAACACAAGATGAAATTTTAGATATGATGGAGCGTATGATGACGAAAGTTATGAAGGATGCAAAAGGTGTAGAAGTGAGTGCACCATTCCCTCGTATGAAATATGCTGATGCAATGGCTCGCTACGGTTCTGATAAGCCAGATACACGCTTTGAAATGGAACTAACAGACTTATCTGAGTTTGCAGCAGATTGTGGCTTTAAAGTGTTTACAAGTGCTGTAGAAAGCGGCGGACAAGTAAAAGCAATTAATGCAAAAGGTGCTGCAAGTAAATATTCTCGTAAAGACATCGATGCATTAACTGAATTCGTGAAAGTATACGGTGCAAAAGGTCTAGCTTGGCTTAAAGTTGAAGAAGACGGCCTAAAAGGACCGATTGCGAAATTCTTCGGTGAAGAAGATGCAAATGTGTTAATGAGCACATTAGAAGCTACTGCTGGCGACTTATTACTATTCGTAGCAGATAAGAAGAGCGTTGTTGCAGATAGCTTAGGCGCACTTCGTTTACGTCTAGGTAAAGAGCTTGAGTTAATTGATGAAAGTAAATTTAACTTCTTATGGGTAACTGATTGGCCACTACTTGAGTACGATGAAGATGCAGATCGTTACTTCGCAGCTCACCACCCATTCACAATGCCATTCCGTGAAGACGTTGAGTTACTAGAAACAGCACCAGAAAAAGCACGTGCACAAGCATATGACCTTGTATTAAACGGTTATGAGCTTGGTGGTGGATCACTTCGTATTTACGAGCGTGACGTACAAGAAAAAATGTTCAAAGCACTTGGATTCTCACAAGAAGAAGCGCAAGAGCAATTCGGATTCTTATTAGAAGCATTCGAATACGGTACACCACCACACGGCGGAATCGCATTAGGTTTAGATCGTCTTGTTATGTTACTTGCAGGCCGTACGAACCTTCGTGATACAATTGCATTCCCGAAAACAGCAAGCGCAAGCTGCTTATTAACAGAAGCTCCAAGCCCAGTTGCAGAAGCGCAGCTTGAAGAACTGAACTTAAAATTAAGCTTGAAAGAAGAGAAGTAAGAATAGGGTCTAGATGGTTATACTATAACCGTCTAGACTTTTTTTGAGAGGTTGTTTAAAAAGTCCGGTTTAGATAACTGTCGCATCTCATCGTTGCTTCGCCAGTCCGGTGCTCGAGTAGTGTTTCTACACTGCGCTCCTCCTGGCTTCAGCGCCTCGATCTGCTCGGTTCTCTAAATCCTCTTTTTTAAACGTGTATTTAGGAAGAAATAAAATTCTGGTCTATGTTTTCATTCTCGAAATATGTATTTTTAGGAATTCTATAACTTTTTCTATACAAATAGTCGGAAAAACGCTAGAATACATGGTAGACCATTTTTGTAATAGGAGTGTAGAGCTGAATGTTACATCAATTTTCACGTAATGAATTAGCCTTCGGTAAAGAAGGACTTGAAATATTAAAAAATAGTACAGTCGGTATTTTAGGAATTGGCGGTGTAGGTTCTTTTGCAGCTGAAGCGTTAGCACGTTCTGGCGTAGGACGTCTCGTATTAGTTGATAAAGACGTTGTAGATATTACAAACGTAAACCGTCAAATTCACGCTTTAGTATCTACTGTAGGACGTTCAAAAGTAGAATTAATGAAAGAACGTATCGCGGACATTAACCCAGAGTGTGAAGTAATTGGACTAGAAATGTTTTATACAGATGAAACATATGAAGAGTTCTTTAAGTACGGTTTAGACTTTGTAGTGGATGCATCTGATACGATTACGTTCAAAATTCATTTAATTAAACAATGTTTACGTCGTAAAATTAAAATTATCTCAAGTATGGGTGCAGCGAATAAAATGGACCCAACTCGTTTCCGTATTGCGGACATCTCTAAAACACATACAGATCCAATTGCGAAAGTCATTCGTACGAAGCTTCGTAAAGAGGGTATTAAAAAAGGTGTAAAAGTTGTCTTCTCTGACGAAAACCCAATCGTAATTCGTGAAGAAGTACGTAAAGAAATTGTACCAGACGAGAATGCAAAAATTCGTAAGGCGAAATTACCGCCTTCATCAAATGCATTCGTACCATCTGTGGCAGGCTTAATTATGGCAAGTCACGTTGTACGTGAACGCATTAAAAACGTAGAAGTGAAACGTGTAGGGCAAGAATAAAAGAAAAGCATATATCCATTTTGGATATATGCTTTTTTATATGTATTAAAGAAATATGAATATTTGCATCACTACTAGTTCAAATGTAAGTAAGGTTAGTAAGCAATAATCATATTTATCTGATTTATAGGCGGATGTCTTTTTTAGACTGTTAATGGTGAAAAGAGCTAAAGTTAGGACGAGAAGGCCAAGAGTTATTTTGAAGATTATTAATGAAATAGCAACCATTTCCCTTTAAAGGTATATGTTTATAATAACATTTTAGTGAAAAATATCCAATCTGTTTTAGGAGTTTCCTTGTATGACAAGGAGGAATGTTATTGTCAATCTTTGTCGTTAAATCGATATCCTTTATTGAATCGTTGATATATTGTAAGTTGTGATAGATATATTTGAAAAATCGTTGATATATTGCAAGTTGTGATAGATATATTTGAAAAATCGTTGATATATTGCAAGTTGTGATAGATATATTCGAAAAACCGTTAATATAATTTCATTTACCGATATCTATATATGGTTCACCGAAAACAAACAGGGATGTCACTCAGTTAAAAAAGTGACATCCCTGTTTTTAATTCTCTGCAGAATAAATAATATCTAAATTCCCATTTTGATCGGTTTTGAAAATCGGGGCAATTTGCTCTTCTTGCTCTTCGACTGAAACAAGTTTTCGAGCACGATCCATAATTCGAACAAGCATCGCGTAATCTTCTTCGATTGCTTGTTGTTTTTTTGTGAGTACCGCTAATTTCGTTTCAAGTTCATGATTCGTTTTTTGCAGAGAGGTGAGTTGAGCTTGTAATACATCATTTTCAGTTTGCAACTTTGCAAGTGAAGGATTGTTATGTTCTAAATTTTGTAAAAATGAAATGACATTTTGCATTGTAAGATCTTGTTTACTTGGCGTAATATCTTCTGAAAAATCGGCGTCAATTACGAGTTGTTTCGTTTTCGTGAACCGATTTTTTTCTATATTAGCTTCAGAACGTTTTAATTCTTTACGTTGTTTTTTTGCAAGCTGCACCGCATCTTCGTAATTCGGTCTTACTTCAGCATTCCATCTAAAGCCGCAAGCTGCTGAAGTCCGGTTCAACGCATCGCCAACTTCATCAAATGCTTTTATTTGTGTACTTCCGCTGCGAATATGTCGTAAAACAGTTTCTGCTAAAAGGAGATCATCTTCTTTTGTCCATGCATCTTGACGTGTTTTCATAAGCGAAGCCTCCATAATGGTGACGTTTTCGTTTATGTTACCCTTTATTTTTCGTTTTATTCGAAGTTTGTAATCTTTCATAAACAGTAGAAAGTGCTTGCTCAAATTTTCCTGTCGTTTTCGGTTTATAATATTGCTTGCTTTTTATTTTATCAGGTAAGTATTGTTGCCTTACCCAGCCGTTTGGATGGTCGTGCGGATATAAATATCCAATGCCTCTTCCAAGTGATTCTGCGCCTTTGTAATGACTATCTTTTAAATGGCTTGGAATGTCACCTGTTTGACCGTTGCGTAAATCGTGTAATGCAGCATCAAGTGCTTTATAAGCTGAATTTGATTTTGGTGATAAGCATAGCTCGATAACGGCATTTGCAAGTGGGATGCGTGCTTCTGGGAATCCAACTCGTTCAGCTGATTCAATTGCAGCTAGTGTACGTGGTCCAGCTTGTGGGCTAGCAAGTCCAATATCTTCATAAGCCATAATAAGAAGGCGTCTGCCAATGCTTTGTAAATCACCTGCTTCAATAAGGCGTGCTAAATAATGGAGTGCTGCATTTACATCACTTCCGCGCACTGATTTTTGAAATGCTGATAATACATCATAATGAGCATCGCCGCCTTTGTCGTGGACGAAGCTCTTCTTTTGTAAGCATTCTTCTGCAATCTCGAGTGTGATTTCAGCCGCTTGATCGTCTGTAGTAAAGCTAGATAATACAGCAAGCTCAAGTGCGTTATAAGCGGAACGCATATCACCACCAGAGGCGTTTGCAAAGTGATGTAGTGCTTCATCTGTTACCGTTACTGCATATTCTCCAAGCCCTTTTTCTTTATCTTCTAAAGCTCTTTTTAACCCAATTAAAATATCTTCTTCTGTTAGTGCGTGTAATTCGAAAATTTGACACCTGCTTCGAATAGCGGAGTTTATTGCATGGAATGGATTACTTGTCGTAGCACCAATTAAAGTAAGAAGTCCGCTTTCTAAGTGAGGTAATAGAAAGTCTTGCTTTGCTTTATCTAGACGGTGAACTTCATCTAAAATTAAAACGAGGTGTCGATGCATCTTCGCTTCTTGTACGACAACTTCCATATCTTTTTTATTGTGAGTAACAGCGTTCAATAGACGAAACGGGGTACCGGTACTTCCTGCAATTGCACTGGCAATGGATGTTTTTCCTGTACCTGGAGGACCGTATAAAATCATAGATTGAAAATGATTGGCTTGGACCATTCGCCATAAAATCTTTCCTTCACCAACTAAATGTTGTTGCCCAATAATTTCTTGAATATTTGTAGGGCGCATTCGATGTGCGAGTGGTTGTTTCATTTGGACCGTCTCCCTTAATATATAATCTCGTTCTATCGTATCATTTTTTTCTACGGAATTTGAAATAGGATGCTGTTTTATGGGAAAAATGAAGGTTAATATTTTCATTTTTCTTTCAATTGTAATAATTTCCGAGTTTTTCAATGTGATTTTATGTTATCATTTTGATACACAAGTTGAAATTTCTTATAATACTATATTATGCTATAATTTCATAGGATTTTAAATTGTGTTCTTTTTATAAATAAGATATAACCAATAGAAGTGAAAATTTGAAAAGAGGTGCAAAATAGATGAAGATTTCAACAAAAGGCCGCTATGGCTTAACAATTATGATTGATCTTGCAAAAAAGTTTGGTGAAGGTCCGATTTCATTAAAATCAATTGCGCAGGCGCATGACTTATCCGAGCATTACTTAGAGCAATTAATTTCACCACTTCGTAACGCTCGTCTTGTAAAAAGTACGCGCGGGGCATACGGCGGATATGTATTATCTGATCAACCGGCTAACATTACAGCTGGGGATGTAATCCGTGTATTAGAGGGACCGATTAGTGTTGTAGAAATGATAGAAGAAGAAGAGCCAGCACAGCGCCAGTTATGGATGCGTGTTCGTGATGCGGTGCAAGAAGTGTTAGATAGTACAACGTTAGAAGATTTAGTACGTTATGAGGAAGAAAATCACGGGGGCTATATGTTTTACATTTAATTCCTTGTGAAACGATTTGGAAAGAAGGAGATTTAATGGAACGCATTTACTTAGATCATGCTGCGACATCTCCGACTCACCCAGAAGTGGTCGAAAAGATGATTCCATATATGACAGAAATATTCGGGAACCCGTCTAGTATTCACTTTTATGGACGTCAAACTCGCCATGCAGTAGATGAGGCGAGACGAGTGTGTGCACGCAGCATTCATGCGAATCCGAATGAAATTATATTTACGAGCGGTGGTACAGAAGCTGATAATTTAGCGCTTATCGGTGTAGCACGTGCGAACCGTCATAAAGGTAACCACATAATAACGACGCAAATTGAACATCATGCGATTTTGCATACGTGCGAATTGTTAGAGCGTGAAGGGTTTGAAGTGACATATTTACCTGTCGATGAAACAGGGCTTATTCAAGTTTCTGACATACAAAAGGCATTAACAGAAGAGACGATTCTTGTATCTGTTATGTTTGGGAATAATGAAGTAGGGACAATGCAACCAATTGTGGAAATAGGAAAGTTGCTAAAAGATCATCAAGCTTATTTCCATACAGATGCGGTACAAGCTTACGGTTTAGTAGAAATTAATGTGAAAGAGTTTGGAATTGATTTATTATCAATTTCAGCTCATAAAATTAATGGGCCAAAAGGTGTAGGGTTCTTATACGCTGGTGCAAATGTGAAATTTGAACCGTTATTAATAGGCGGAGAGCAAGAAAGAAAACGCCGTGCTGGTACGGAAAATGTGCCTAGTATTGCTGGGCTTCAGCATGCAATTCTTATAGCTGAAAAAACTCGTGAGCAAAAAAATGCCCAATATGAAGAGTTTAAAGATATAATGGTATCTGTCTTCAAAAATGAAGGCATTACTTTCGAGGTAAACGGAAACTTAGAACATCGCTTACCGCATGTACTTAATGTAAGTTTTACAGGAATGAACATTGAACCATTTCTTGTGAACTTAGACCTTGCTGGCATTGCAGTATCAAGTGGTTCTGCTTGTACAGCTGGTTCGATTGATCCATCACATGTATTAGTAGCGATGTTTGGAAAAGACTCCGATCAAATACGTTCATCCGTACGCTTTAGTTTTGGACTTGGAAATACGAAAGAGCAAATTGAAAAAGCGGCGTACGAAACAGTGAAAATCGTGAAGCGATTAACACAAAATTAGCATGGGAGGTGACATGATGAACAAACTACCTCACGAAACACGCGTTGTCATCGGAATGTCCGGTGGCGTCGATTCATCTGTAGCAGCACTTTTATTAAAAGAGCAAGGTTATGATGTAATCGGAATTTTTATGAAAAACTGGGATGATACAGATGAGAATGGTGTCTGCACAGCAACAGAAGATTACAATGATGTAATTGAAGTGTGTAACCAAATTGGTATTCCGTATTATGCAGTAAACTTTGAAAAACAATACTGGGATAAAGTATTTACGTACTTCTTAGATGAGTATCGAGCTGGTCGTACACCAAACCCAGATGTAATGTGTAATAAAGAGATTAAATTTAAAGCATTTTTAGAGCATGCAATTGCGCTTGGTGCAGATTATGTGGCAACAGGCCATTATGCACGCGTTGCTTATATGGACGGCGAATATAAAATGCTTCGCGGCGTTGATGACAATAAAGATCAAACATATTTCTTAAATCAATTAAGCCAAGAGCAATTATCAAAAACAATGTTCCCGTTAGGTGAATTAAAGAAACCGCAAATTCGTGAAATGGCGAAAGAAGCTGGCTTAGCGACAGCGGCGAAAAAAGATAGTACAGGTATTTGCTTCATTGGTGAGCGTAACTTTAAAGATTTCTTAAGTAACTACTTACCGGCACAACCAGGTGTAATGCAAACATTATCTGGTGAAGTGAAAGGGAAGCATGACGGTTTAATGTATTATACAATTGGACAACGTCATGGCCTTGGAATTGGTGGTAATGGTGATCCATGGTTTGCTGTTGGGAAAAATCTAAAAGAAAACATTTTATATGTTGATCAAGGATTCCATAACGAACTTCTATATGGTGATGAAGTTATTGCTACGAATGTAGGATGGGTAAGTAACAAAGAAAAAGAAACAGAATTTAAGTGCACGGCGAAATTCCGTTATCGTCAAGAAGACAATAAAGTAACGGTTCAAATCGTTGATGAAAATACAGTTCGTATTCTTTGTGATGAGCCAATTCGTGCAATTACACCAGGACAAGCAGTCGTTTTCTATGATGGAGATGAGTGCTTAGGCGGTGCTACAATTGATGAAGTATACCGTAGTGGTAAGAAATTGGATTATTTAGGATAAACGAGAAGCCTCTGCCGATTAGCGGTTAGAGGTTTCTTTTACATAAAGCGAATTTTCGTTCGCTTGGAAAATACATTCTTTGTTATAATTTGTTGTAGAGGTGAAGGACATGTCAAACAAACTTGAAACAGGTATTCAATATATGCAAGAAGGAAACTGGGAAGAAGCAGCTAAAAATTTTACAGAAGCAATCGAAGAAAATCCGAAAGATGCGCTTGGATACATTAATTTTGCAAATTTATTAGACGTATTAGGTGATAGCGAGCGAGCGATTTTATTTTATAAACGCGCACTAGAGTTAGATGATAAATCTGCAGCTGCCTATTATGGTTTAGGAAATGTATATTATGGCCAAGAGCAATTTACTGAGGCGAAAGCTGTATTTGAACAAGCAATGCAAGCTGGATTACAATCAGCTGATGTAACATTTATGTTAGGTATCACACATGTACAGCTTGGAAATGATCGTCTTGCACTACCATTCTTACAAAGAGCAACAGAATTAGATGAAAACGATGTAGAAGCTGTATTCCAGTGCGGACTTTGCTTCGCGCGATTAGAACATGTTCAAGAGGCGAAACCTTATTTTGAAAAGGTATTAGAAATGGATGAAGAGCATGCAGATGCGTATTACAATTTAGGTGTTGCGTACGTATTTGAGGAAAATAATGAGAAGGCTCTCGCTTTATTTAAGAAAGCAACTGAAATTCAGCCAGATCACTTTTTAGCGGGTAATGGCGTTCGTTTATTAGAGCAAGAAGCTGAATAAGATAAAAATATAGTTTAATGGGTAGTTATCCCTCATCTAAAAAGGTGGGGGATGTACTGCTCATTAAAGTGAAAATATCGGAAAGGAGAGGAAAGATGGGAAATCAACATGCAATGGATTTGTTTGAGGAAGAGAAAAAGTTTATAAAAGCGCAAGTTCTTCATACCATTTTCCACAACGAAGAAAACCTCTATTCCGTTGTCAGTATGAAAGTCATTGAAACGAATGAAACGTATGACGAAAAGAAAGTAATGATAAACGGTCATTTTCCCCGCATGCATGAAGATGAAGTGTTTACATTGACAGGTCATTTTAAGGACCATCCAAAGTATGGAAAACAATATATGGTTGAAACATTTAAAAAAGAATTGCCGCAAACAAAAGCAGGTATGGTGCAATATTTAGCGAGTGATTTATTTAAAGGGATAGGAAAACGTACAGCTGAAAAAATTGTGGACCATCTCGGAGAACATGCTATTTCTAAAATTATGGATGACCCTGAGGCGTTAAATGGTGTTGTTAATAAACAAAAGGCTCAGGAAATATATGAGACAATTGTTGAACATCAAGGATTAGAGAAAGTAATGAGCTTTTTAAATGGCTACGGTTTTGGAACGAAACTTTCTATTAAGATTTACCAGCAATATAAAGAGATGACATTAGAAGTGATTCGTAATAATCCGTATCAACTTATTGAAGAAGTGGACGGGATTGGTTTTGGAAGAGCGGATGATATAGGGCGTGCGTTAGGGATATCGGGTAATCATGACGACCGTGTACGAGCGGGATGTTTTTACACATTAGAGAATGTCTCATTACAACTTGGTCATGTTTATATGAGGAAAGATCAACTTGTAAGAGAAACGATGTCACTTTTAAACAATCAAGAAGGAAGAGTGACTGAGGAAGATATTATAGGTTGTATTGAAACGATGCAAAGTGAAGGGAAAGTCATCATAGAAGAAGAACGAGTGTATTTAGCGACGTTATTCTACTCTGAAAAAGGTGTTGTAAAGTCTATTCGCAGGCTTATGAATCAAGAAGAAACACCTTCATTTCCAGAAGCGGAAGTGTTAAAAACGTTAGGTGAAATTGAAGAACAACTGAACGTACAATATGCACCGTTTCAGCAAGAAGCAATTCAAACGGCACTTCATAAACCGATGATGTTATTGACAGGTGGACCAGGAACCGGGAAAACAACAGTTATTAAAGGGATTGTTGAAATGTATGCGTCACTTCACGGATTATCGTTAAATCCGAATGAATACAGTGATGATAATCCATTTCCAATACTATTAACAGCTCCAACAGGAAGAGCAGCGAAGCGGATGAGTGAATCGACAGGACTTCCAGCTTGCACAATTCACCGTTTACTTGGTTGGACGCCAGAAGGATCTTTCCAGCGTAATGAAACGGATCCTGTCCAAGGTAAGCTCCTTATTATCGATGAATTTTCAATGGTTGATATTTGGCTTGCAAATCAGCTATTTAAGTCGTTGCCGACGAATATTCAAGTTATCGTTGTAGGTGATGAAGATCAGTTGCCATCTGTAGGACCTGGACAAGTATTAAAAGATTTATTAAATGCAGGCGCAGTTCCGACAGTGAAGCTTACTGAAATTTATCGTCAAGCGGAAGGCTCATCAGTGATTCAACTTGCCCATGCGATAAAAAATGGAACTCTACCACCAGATTTAGCGCAAAACAAAAAAGATCGTTCGTTTATCAGCTGTACAGGGGCTCAAATTGTTGAGGTTGTGAAAAAAGTTTGCGAAAATGCTAAAACAAAAGGCTTTAGTGCAAGGGATGTTCAAGTATTAGCACCGATGTACCGCGGGCCTGCTGGTATTAATGTATTAAACGAAGCGCTGCAACAAGTATTTAATCCGAAGAGGGAAAAGAGTAAAGAAATTGCTTACGGTGATGTTGTGTACCGAAGAGGTGATAAAGTACTGCAACTCGTGAATCAGCCGGAGAGCCAAGTGTTTAATGGTGATATTGGGGAAATTGTTTCGGTGTTTTATGCAAAAGAAAACGTTGAGCAACAAGATATGATTATCGTTTCATTTGATGGAATTGAGGTAACGTATACGAAGCCCGATTTAAATCAAATTACGCATGCATATTGTTGTTCTATTCATAAATCACAAGGTAGTGAATTTCCGATTGTTATTATGCCAATCGTGAAAAGTTACAACCGTATGTTACGTCGTAATTTAATTTACACGGGTATTACAAGAAGTAAGAAGTTCCTTATTATTTGCGGGGAGGAAGCAGCTTTCCAATCTGGTGTAAATCGCCTTGATGATGCAATGCGTCAAACAACTTTAGCTAGTCGCTTGCAAGAGTCACAAGGAGAAGTACAGATGGTCACAGTTAATGGCGAGGAAATGGACGTGGAAAACATTTCACCGTATGATTTCATGTAACAAGGTGAAATTATATAGTGAAACTTTCAAACGCATAGCGTTGAAAGGCTCCAGTAATGTATAAATGAATGCAGTTTGGACATAATGGCGAATAGAATCTGGGAGACTGTAAGGAGATGAAAGCCATATGTTCATTTGTCCAAATTGCAAAGGGAAAGACATTGGAAAAATAGGTGTCAACCAATTTTATTGCTGGAATTGTTATATCGAATTATCGGTTTCAAAGGGGAAAATCCATACACATCAAGTTGAGGAAGACGGTTCATTAAGCTCTCTTGATGATTTATTTGATGAGAATGAAAGAACGATCGGATAACGAAAAGGGGGATTTACTTTGAATCTACGCAATTCATTAATCGCATTAGGTGTTGGAGCTGCAGCATATCAATATGCTCGTAAACAAGATGTATTTTCAAAACGCAATATGAAAAAAGCACGTAAGATGATTAAGTCTTACTTATAATCATTTCGATAAATTGAAAAACTCCCTTGTAGACAAGGGAGTTTTTTTATGCACCCATATGCAAATAAAAAAGTCCGATCTCTGAGAAAAGATAAGATAGACCGTAGCAGCCAACGCCAAGTATTCCATACTGCCATAATTGCTTCGCTTTTTCTTTACGTGAGGAATGAATAAAGAACCCCTTCCAAATACCGAACCCGATACAAATCCATTCAAGAATCATAAAAAGTGCTGATAATCCAAGCATAAACAAAACCATAATTAGCCCTCCTGATTATATTAATTCATGCTGTATTCTCAGGGGTGGTTGTCCTTGTTATGTTATTTATATGTACGTCTTTAAAAAACAGTATGGTCCGTATGAAAAGATTTTAAAAGTTTCGCACATAACCTACCCCATTTATTTTCAAAATAAAGGTGGAGGAGGTTTTTCATGTGAAGAATCTTAAAATCATTTGGATATATCGTTTAGGATTATTGTTACTTGTTTTTCTTTGTCTGCTCGTCTTTTTAAAAATTAAGCCGCTATGGGCACCGATTATTTTTGTATTTAAAGTAGCAATCACGCCGTTTCTTATCGCGTGTTTTATTGCGTATTTATTGCACCCTTTAATTGAAAAAATTCATAAGGAAGGGATGCCCCGTACACTTGCCATTTTGCTCATTTATATCCTTTTCTTTGGTGGAATTGGTTATGGGATTTATAAAGGAACACCAGTCGTTATTAAACAGTTACAAGAGATTAATGAACAATTTCCCCAGTTTACAAAGATGTACGATTCGTGGATGGATGGCGTTACAGAACAAACAGCGAATTTCCCTTCGTTCATTCATGAAAAGGTGAAACAACTTTTTGTGGGTGTGGAAACGAAGATTCAAGCGCTTTTAAATAAAGTGATGAGTACAGCTCGTGGTGTACTCGATTCATTGCTCATTATTTTCTTAATACCGTTCATTGTATTTTACATATTAAAAGATTATGGTGAGTTTTATCATATCTTTTGGAAACTAGTCCCAAGTAAATGGCGAGGTACGGGGCAAATGCTTGCGAAAGAAATTGATAAGTCACTTGGAAGCTATATTCGAGGACAGTTATTTGTTTGTTTAGTATTAGGGGGAGTATCAGCTCTTTCTTTTTGGTTTATCGGTATGAAATATCCATTATTGCTTGGCATTATTATTGGGGTAACGGATATAATCCCATACTTCGGTCCTATTTTAGGAGCGATCCCGACGTTAATGATTGCAGCAACAGTATCAACGAGTTTACTTATTAAGGCGGGGATCACGATTGCGATTTTGCAATTTGTGGAGAGTAACATTTTATCGCCTTACATCGTTGGTAAGTCACTTCGTATGCATCCCGTTATTATTATGCTTGCCTTACTAGTTGGGGGAGAGGTAGCTGGGATTGTAGGATTGCTAATATCGGTTCCGATTTTAGCAGTTATTCGCACTGTCATTGTTCATGTGAGACCGCTCTTGAAAAAAGAAGATGTGTAAGTATAGAAGCCCTCTATGTAAGAAATAGAGGGCTAATCATATATTTATTTAGAAAGTTGCTCGTGTATTTTTTGAATGAGGGAGCTCACATCATTTGTTTGAATATGTTTTATTTTTTTCCATTCGTTATCATACATAAATATAATTTGATTGTTGAAAAGACGCTTTTGTTCTTTTAGATTAGAAATTTTTGCGAAAGAGTACTCTTCAAATATTGGATTCTTACTTACATCTGGCCCATAAAAGAATAGTCTTTTGTTCGTTAAAATTAGCAATCCTGGCCTTGCGACGGAACGATAAATAAATATGTCTAATGAACATGCTGCGTAAAATAATATCGTTTCGTCAGTCGCTAATATGTTTTTAGCTTTGCTAAGTAAGGTTGTCATTGTGATCGCTCCTTTATTTTATTAACAATAATTTAATTATAGCAAAAAAAGTAATATTTAGAAATTTTTATAAATCATTCTTATAAGGAGATTCCGATTTGTTAATAAACGCATAATATATGAAAAGGCTGTTAAGAATGAATAGTAGAATACCTATGATTAATAAGCAATTAATACAATATAAATGATTATCTACATTGACAAACTTAAGAGAATTCTATTATATTTAGTCATATAATACATTAAATCAATGACGGAACAAGTACGTTACAGTCCATTTATAGAGAGAAGCTTCCATATGGCTGAAAGAAGCTTTAAATGAAGGGTAACAGAAAGCTAATCCTGAGAGCAGCTAATCACTGCCGTCTTGCCACGTTACGGCACCATGAGGTGATGAATTGATTGTTATTGTAATCAATTCATAATTAGGGTGGTATCGCGAGTTAACTCTCGTCCCTTTTATAGGGACGGGAGTTTTTTATATTTAAGGAGGAAAATACAATGAAACAACTAACAGGCGCACAAATTCGTCAAATGTTTTTAGACTTTTTCCAAGAAAAAGGACATGCAGTAGAACCTAGTGCATCACTAGTTCCACATGAAGATCCATCTCTTCTATGGATTAATAGTGGTGTAGCTACATTAAAAAAATATTTTGATGGACGTGTAATCCCACAAAATCCACGTATTACAAATGCTCAAAAATCAATTCGTACAAACGATATTGAAAACGTAGGGAAAACAGCTCGTCACCATACATTCTTTGAAATGTTAGGAAACTTCTCAATTGGTGATTACTTCAAAGAAGAAGCAATTACATGGGCTTGGGAATTCTTAACGAGCGACAAATGGATCGGATTCGATAAAGAATTACTATCAGTTACAATCCATCCAGAAGATGAAGAAGCATTCACAATTTGGAATGAGAAAATGGGCGTTCCAAAAGAGCGTATTATCCGCTTAGAAGAAAACTTCTGGGATATCGGTGAAGGGCCAAGTGGACCGAATACAGAGATTTTCTATGACCGCGGAGAAGCTTACGGTAATGACTTTAGTGACCCAGAATTATATCCAGGCGGAGAAAACGAGCGTTACTTAGAAGTATGGAACCTTGTATTCTCTCAATTTAACCATAATCCAGACGGTTCATATACACCACTTCCTAAGAAAAACATTGATACAGGGATGGGTCTAGAGCGTATGACATCTATCGTTCAAGATGTACCTACGAACTTTGATACAGACCTATTCATGCCGATGATTGGTGCAACAGAAACAATTTCTGGTGAAAAATATCGTAATGGCGATTTAGAAAAAGATATGGCATTCAAAGTAATTGCTGACCATATCCGTACAGTAACATTCGCTGTTGGTGACGGTGCTCTTCCATCTAACGAAGGCCGTGGTTATGTATTACGTCGTTTATTACGCCGCGCTGTTCGTTATTCGAAGAAATTAAACATCAACCGTCCATTTATGTTTGAATTAGTACCGGTTGTTGGAGAAGTAATGAAAGACTTCTATCCAGAAGTACTTGAAAAGAAAGATTTCATTGCGAAAGTTGTGAAGAACGAAGAAGAGCGTTTCCATGAAACACTTCATGATGGTGAAGCGATTTTAGCTGAAGTAATTGCAAAAGCAAAAGAAGAAAAAACAACTGTTATTTCTGGAGTAGATGCGTTCCGTCTATATGACACATACGGTTTCCCAATTGAATTAACAGAAGAATATGCAGAAGAAGCTGGCATGACAGTTGATCATGAAGGCTTTGAAAATGAAATGGAAAAACAACGTGAGCGTGCACGTGCTGCTCGTCAAGACGTTGATTCTATGCAAGTTCAAGGTGGTGTCCTTGGAGAAATTAAAGTAGCGAGCGAATTCGTTGGTTACGGTACAGTTGCAACAGAAAGTAACGTTGTTGCACTTGTGAAAAACGGCGAATACACAGACAGCTTACAAGCTGGTGAAGAAGGACAGTTAATTCTTGATGTAACACCATTCTATGCTGAGAGTGGTGGACAAATTGCAGACCGTGGTTACCTTCTTGCAGATGGTGTGAAAGTTCTTGTAAAAGACGTACAAAAAGCACCAAACGGCCAAAACTTGCATAAAGTTGTTGTTGAAGAAGGTACATTAACGAAAAGTGCGGCTGTAAAAGCTATTATCGATACGAAAAACCGTAGTAGCGTTGTAAAAAATCATACAGCAACTCACTTACTACACCAAGCATTAAAAGACGTACTTGGAACACACGTTAACCAAGCAGGTTCTCTTGTAACTTCTGAACGTCTACGTTTTGACTTCTCTCATTTCGGTCAAGTACAAGCTGACGAATTAGAAAAAATTGAGCGTATGGTAAACGAAAAAATTTGGGAAAGTATTGATGTTGAGATTTCTCAAAAAGCAATCGAAGAAGCGAAAGAAATGGGCGCAATGGCATTATTCGGTGAAAAATACGGAGATGTTGTACGCGTTGTACAAGTTGGCGATTACAGCTTAGAGCTTTGTGGTGGTTGTCACGTTGATAATACAGCTTCTATCGGTATTTTCAAAATCGTTGCTGAGTCTGGTATTGGTGCAGGAACTCGTCGTATTGAAGCAGTAACTGGTAAGTCTGCATACGAATTAATGAACGATCAAGTAGGTTTATTAAAAGAAGCAGCAGGAAAAATGAAAACAAATCCGAAAGATATTTTAACAAGAGTTGATGGTCTATTTGCTGAAGTGAAACAACTGCAAAAAGAAAATGAATCTCTTGCTGCGAAATTAAGCAATATCGAAGCTGGAAACTTAACTGATTCTGTAATGACAGTTGATGGTGTGAATGTATTAGCAGCGAAAGTAAATGTTGCAGATATGAACAACTTACGTACGATGATGGATGATCTGAAAAATAAATTAGAATCAGCAGTTGTTGTATTAGCGTCTGTTAATGACGATAAAGTAAACATCCTAGCAGGTGTAACGAAAGACTTAATTAGCCAAGGTTACCATGCTGGTAAACTTGTGAAAGAAGTAGCTTCTCGTTGCGGCGGTGGCGGTGGTGGCCGTCCTGATATGGCACAAGCAGGCGGTAAAAACCCAGCTCAAGTCGAAGAAGCTTTAGCATTTGTACAAGAGTACGTTAAATCTGTTTCAAAATAAAGAGATAGTAGTGTACAATGGTAGGGAGAGGAGAAGTTCTTCTCCCTATACTTACTATATAAGTGAGGTGCTTGAAATGGACGGTTTTGATAAAACAATGAAGTTTAGCATTCAAGATGAAAAACAGAGTGTCCATGTAAATGATGTACTTTTAACTGTGTATGATGCACTTCAAGAAAAAGGCTATAATCCGATTAACCAAATCGTCGGTTATTTATTAAGTGGAGACCCAGCATACATACCTCGCCATAAAGATGCACGTAGCATCATTCGCAAGCTTGAACGTGATGAGTTAATTGAAGAGCTTGTGAAGTCTTACTTGAAACATCATCGTGAGGAGTAGTTTATGCGGATATTAGGTTTAGATGTAGGTACAAAAACAGTCGGAGTTGCAATTAGCGACGAGATGGGCTGGACAGCACAAGGATTAGAAACAATTAAGATTAACGAAGAACGAGGTCACTTTGGTTTTGATCGTATTTGTGAGTTAGTAAAGCAGTACAATGTGGACAAAATAGTAGTAGGTTTACCTAAAAATATGAATGGTACAATTGGCCCACGTGGTGAAGCGTGCCAACAATTTGCAGAAAACCTACGGGAGCTGTTACAATTAGACGTTGTAATGTGGGACGAGCGTTTGTCAACAATGGCAGCGGAACGTCTACTCATTTCAGCCGATGTAAGCCGTAAGAAGCGAAAGCAAGTAATTGATAAGATGGCTGCAGTCGTAATCTTACAAGGATTTTTAGATAGTAAATAAGAGGTGACCAAAATGGAAGAAAATCAAATTACAATTGTAGACGAAAAAGGTAACGAACATTTATGTGAAATTATTTTCACTTTTGACGCTGAAAAATTTGGTAAAAAATCATACGTAGTCTTCTCTCCAATCGGTGAAGTAGACGAAGATGGAGACCAAATTTATGATGCAATGGCTTATGAGCAAAATGAGGAAGAGGGCGGAACTTTACTTCCAATCGAATCTGAAGAAGAGTGGGAAATGGTACAAGAAATGTTCAACACTCTAGCTGATGAGCAAGAAGCTGAATAATAAGTACTGAAAAGATGGACGACATACAGTCCATCTTTTTTTGTATTTATATGTAAAATGAAAGATTTTTTGTCGAAACTGTGTAAGTCTTTGTAGTATAATGAGACGGATTGTAGAAAAATAAAGTGTCAATTAAAAAAGATAAGTGAATTTGTTGCGTTTTTACATCGTGCTGTATAGAAAGGTGTACATACGGTCTACAATTAAGTAAGGAGGAAATGTTTTGATAGAGAATCAAGTGAAAAAGAAGCGTAGACGCATCTTTTTATTTTCGATTATTGCATTGCTTTTAGTTTGTGGTTCAGTCTATGCGTATATTTCATCTGCATTAGGACCAGTTGATAGCGGGAATAAAAAAGAGATTGAAGTAGAAATTCCGAAAGGATCATCTACAAGTAAAATTGGAGAAATTTTAGAAGAAAAAGGCGCTGTAAAAAACGGTACAGTTTTTAGTTTTTATACAAAGGCTAAATCGAAAAGTTTACAAGCAGGTACATATTTATTAAATCCTTCAATGAATGCTGAAGATGTGATCGAACAAATGTCATCTGGCAACGTGCATCGTCCAGCTCTTTATAAAGTGACGATTAAAGAAGGGGCGCAAGTAACTGAAATTGCAGAAACGATTGCGACAGAACTAAAGTGGAATAAAGATGATGTTACGCGTCAATTAAACGATAAAGCATTTATTCAAAAAATGCAGCAAAAGTATCCGAAGTTATTAACAGATAAAATCTTTGATAGTAATATTAAATACCCATTAGAAGGTTATTTATATCCTGCAACGTATTCGTTTTATAAGAAAGATACGACGTTAGAAGCAATTGTAATTCCAATGCTTGAGAAAACAAATGCAATCATTGTTCAAAATGAGGCGAAAATGAAAGCGAAGAATTGGGATGTTCATCAGCTTTTAACATTATCTTCACTTATTGAAGAAGAGGCAACTGGTTTTACAGATCGTCAAAAGATCTCTAGTGTCTTTTATAATCGTTTAACAAAAGGTATGCCACTTCAAACGGATCCAACGGTATTATATGCACTTGGAAAGCATAAACAACGTGTATTATACGAAGATTTAAAGGTCAACTCACCGTATAATACGTATGTTGTAAAAGGGTTGCCGGTAGGGCCGATCGCAAACTCTGGTAAACATTCAGTGGAAGCTGCGTTAGAACCTGCGCAAACAGATTATTATTATTTCTTAGCTGCACCAAGTGGTGAAGTGTATTATGCGAAAACATTAGAAGAGCATAATGCATTAAAGCAAAAATACATTACGAAAAAACAGTGAAATGGGGAGGGATAGCGAAAAAAGTCGCACATCCCTCTTTTTTGTGGTAAAATATATCGGGTTAAAAACTGGCAGAAGAATCGTTTTTAATATCAAAACGGGACGTACAAGCTAAGGGTAAAGCTGGCTTGTATTTTTATTGCATTCTATGTGTGAAAAGACGTCATAGAGGCACTTCTCCATGTAAATAAGGAGGACCATTTATGGAGGATGCAGTTAACGAGTACCTATTATCATTTATTGATCCGAAAGATAAATTAATTCTTGAAATGGAAGAATATGCAACAGAAAATCATGTGCCAATTATGGATCGACTTGGAATGGAATTTATGCTGCAATTTTTACGTTTAATTGGACCGAAAAGCATTTTAGAACTTGGAACAGCAATCGGTTATTCTAGTATTCGTATGATGCAAGCTATTCCAAATTCACGTATTGTGACAGTTGAGCGCAATCGTGAGAGATATGAAAAAGCACTTGAATATATAGAACGTTCCCCAGTAACAGATCGTATTTCAGTTATTTACGGTGATGCGTTAGAGACAGGTGAACAAGTAAAAGAACACGGGACATTTGACGTTATTTTTATTGATGCAGCAAAAGGACAGTATCGTCGCTTTTTTGACTTATATGAACCGTTATTAAATCCTGGTGGAGTAATTATTTCAGATAATGTTATGTACCACGGTCTTGTAACGACAAAAGAGAAAATTGAAAACAGACGTACACGTGGTTTAATCCGTCGTATTAAGACGTACAATGAGTGGCTTATGAATCATGAAGGATATGATACAACGATTTTCCCAATTGGTGATGGAGTAGCTGTTAGTAAAAAGAGAGGGTGACCAAGGTATGAAGAAACCTGAATTGTTAGTAACGCCAAGAGCGGTGGCGGATATCGAACCTCTTGCGAAAGCAGGAGCAGATGCGGTAATGATCGGTGAGCAAAAGTTTGGTTTACGTTTAGCAGGGGAGTTTTCACGTGAAGATGTAAAACAAACTGTGAAGATTGCACATGAAAATGGTGTGAAAGTATACGTAGCCATGAACGCTATGTTCCACAACGATAAAGTAGAAGAATTAACAGATTACGTTTCATTTTTAAACGAAGTAAATGTAGATGCAATTGTTTTCGGAGATCCAGCGGTATTAATGGCTGTTCGCGAAGTAGCACCAAATATGCAGTTGCACTGGAATACAGAAACGACAGCAACAAACTGGTTCACTTGTAACTACTGGGGACAAAGAGGAGCGAAGCGCGCTGTATTAGCTCGTGAGCTGAGCTTAGATGAAATTGTTGATTTAAAAGAAAATGCTGAAGTGGAACTAGAAGTACAAATTCACGGTATGACTTGTATGTTCCAATCGAAGCGTTCATTAGTAGGAAACTACTTTGAGTATCAAGGACGTAATCTTGACATTGAAAAGAAAAAATATGAAGAGAATATGTTCTTATATGACCCAGAGCGTAACAATAAATATCCAATTTATGAAGATGAAAATGGTACTCACATTATGAGTCCGAACGATATTTGTTTCATCGATGAATTAGAGGAACTAATCGAAGCTGAAGTTGATAGCTTAAAAATCGACGGTGTACTAAAAAGCTCTGAATACATTATTGAAGTAACGAAGAAATATCGTCAAGCGATTGATTTATGCGTAGAAGATCGTGATGCATATTATGACGTGAAAGATGATCTATATAAAGAAATAGAAGAAATGCAACCAGTAAATCGTCCGTTAGATACAGGATTCTTCTTTAAAGAAACGGTTTACTAAACGAGGAGGGTGTAGGAAATGACTGTACAAGAAATTTCACGAGTGATCGATGGCAAACGTGTTATTGTGAAGAAACCTGAACTGTTAATCCCTGCGGGTAACTTAGAAAAATTAAAAGTAGCTATCCATTACGGGGCAGATGCTGTATATTTAGGTGGACAAGAATTTGGTCTTCGTTCGAATGCAGGTAACTTTACGCTAGAAGAAATGGCAGAAGGCGTTGAGTTTGCAAAGAAGTATGGAGCAAAAATATACGTAACAACAAATATCTTTGCACATAATGAAAATATGGACGGGCTAGAGGAATATTTAAAAGGGATTGAAAAAGCTGGCGTAACGGGAATTATCGTTGCTGATCCGCTTATCATTGAGACTTGTAAACGCGTAGCGCCTTCTGTTGAGGTGCATTTAAGCACACAGCAATCACTATCCAACTGGAAAGCAGCACAGTATTGGAAAGAAGAAGGTTTACATCGTCTTGTATTAGCTCGTGAAGCAAGCTATGAAGAAATGAAAGAAATTAAAGAAAAAGTGGATATTGAAATTGAAGCATTCGTACATGGTGCAATGTGTATCGCATATTCAGGAAGATGCACATTAAGTAACCATATGACAGCGCGTGATTCTAATCGTGGTGGTTGTTGCCAATCTTGCCGCTGGGATTATGATTTAGTTCAAACAGTATCACAACATAAAGATGCAAAAGAGCTTCCTCTATTCCAAGAAGGAGATGCTCACTTTGCGATGAGTCCAAAAGATTTAAATTTAATTTTATCAATTCCGAAAATGATTGAAATCGGAATCGATAGCTTAAAGGTAGAAGGACGTATGAAATCAATCCATTACGTAGCGACTGTAGCAACTGTATATCGTAAAGTAATTGATGCTTATTGTGCGGATCCAGATAACTTTGAGTTTAAACAAGAATGGTTAGATGAGCTTGATAAATGTGCAAATCGTGATACAGCTCCTGCATTCTTTGAAGGGGTTCCAGGACATCAAGAGCAAATGTTTGGAAATCATAGTAAGAAAACAACGTATGATTTTGCTGGTTTAGTGTTAGATTATAATGAAGAAACGGGCATCGTAACGATTGAGCAACGTAATCATTTCAAACCAGGACATGAAGTGGAGTTCTTTGGACCAGAAATAGAAAACTTTACGCAAACGGTGGAGAAAATTTGGGATGAGGATGGAAACGAATTAGATGCAGCGAGACATCCGTTGCAAATCGTGAAATTCAAAGTGGATCAACGAGTGTATGTGAATAATATGATGCGCAAAAGCATACTTCAATAAGAAAGAGTGATAGTCGAATGGGGACGAATAAGCCTGTTGTAATTGGAATTGCTGGTGGTTCGGGATCAGGTAAAACGAGTGTAACGAAAGCGATTTTTGACCATTTTAAAGGTCATTCTATTTTAATCTTAGAGCAAGATTATTATTACAAAGATCAAAGCCATTTACCAATGGAAGAGCGTTTAAAAACAAATTATGATCATCCGCTTGCGTTTGATAATGATCTGTTAATTGAACATTTGCAGCAGTTGCTTGCATATGAGCAAATTGATAAGCCTGTATATGACTATACATTGCATACGCGTTCAGAAGAAATTATTCCAGTTGAGCCGAAAGATGTAATTATTTTAGAAGGAATTCTTATTTTAGAAGACCCACGTCTTTGCGAGTTAATGGACATTAAATTATTCGTTGATACGGATGCTGACCTTCGTATTCTGCGCCGCATGCAGCGTGATATTAAAGAGCGCGGTCGTACGATGGATTCAGTTATTGATCAGTACGTAAATGTTGTACGTCCAATGCACAATCAATTTATTGAGCCTTCTAAGAAATTTGCGGATATTATTATCCCTGAAGGTGGACAAAACCACGTTGCAATTGATATTATGGTGACAAAAATTGCAACAATTCTTGAACAAAAAGTAAATTTGTAATAGCATAGTAAAAGATATACGGTAGGAAGGGATTTTTTCCCTTCCTATCGAATACAATGAAACATGCAACCTCATCTATATATAGGTGAGGGCATATTTATATCAACTTTCCATACATATCTTCTTTATATAAAGAAGAATTGGAAATACGGGGTTGTATGTGACAACTCCGCTAGTGCAAGGGTACTAGAAACCTCCGCTAACAATGGAAGCGGAGGAGTTTTCATATGGAACTCCTCTTTTTTTCGGGGGATTGGTATATAAAAGGAGTGGAAAATATGTCAACAGAAAAAACATACCCTATGACGCAAGAGGGTAAGCAAAAACTAGAGAACGAACTTGAGCAATTAAAAACAGTAAGACGTAAAGAAGTAGTAGAACGTATTAAAATCGCACGTAGCTTCGGGGACCTTTCTGAGAACTCTGAGTACGATGCAGCGAAAGATGAGCAAGCGTTCGTAGAAGGACGTATTACACAATTAGAAAATATGATTCGTAACGCAGTTATCATTAAAGATAATGGCGAAGTATCAACTGTTGTTACATTAGGTAAAACAGTAACATTTAAAGAATTACCAAATGGAGATGAAGAAGCGTACACAATCGTAGGTAGCGCGGAAGCTGACCCATTTGAAGGAAGAATTTCTAACGATTCTCCAATCGCAAAAAGCTTATTAGGTAAGCAAATTGGTGAGAAAGTAACAATCCAAACACCAGGCGGAGAAATGCAAGTAGAGATTGTCTCTGTAAAATAAAAAAAAAGATTCTCCTATCGGGAGAATCTTTTTTTTTTATCCCGCTATTTGCCAGGCAGTAAGACCACTATCTCAAACTTCAGCGGAAGTAAAGAAGTTAGGTGGGCGTCGGACTGCTCGTAAACGCCCGCTTGGTGAGGGCTAATTAAAGTTTCACTTTATCTGTAGAATAGAAAAAATTGTGTAAACCTGGGAGTGATTCGACAAAAAATGTCAAAAAAACATTTTAAACTTTGATATCATAATTGGAGAATATAGGTTTCAAAAGGGAAAAGGGGCTAATTATGAAACATAAAATCTTTACAGGATTGGTTTGTAGTATCTCTATATTAGGACTTGCTGCCTGCGGAACGAAAGAGGAAACTACATCATCAAAGGGAGAAAAAGTGAAGCAAGAAGAAAAACAGGATATTAAAGCAACTGAGAGTTCAAAAGCAACTGAGAGTTCAAAAGCCTTAGCAAATCCACAAGATAAAAAGGAATTCAATGATTTTGATGTAGCGTATCAATTAGCTATTGTGATGAAAATATTTCAAGATGTAACGATTAAGTACGATTATGCGATTGGGAATCCAGATTATTTATTGCGAGATTCGATGGATCAAAAAACAATAGATGATATGAAGAATATGTTACAAGAACAGGCGAAAAATAATGATAAAATTTTAAAAGATGAAGTGAATCAAGCATATACATATTTAAAACAATCGAAAGTAAGTAATAAAGATGACGTTCAAAAAATAATAGATGCACAAAATAATTATTTACATATTGTAGATAAGATGATTACTTGTATTGATTCTGTAACAGTTGAGAATGCAAAAGAAAAAAGAAATGAAATGGATAATTTCAGTAAGGACTATTTAAAAGTAGCGGCTAATGTAACAACTACTGTAATTGAAGTTGCTAAAAACAATGGAGTGAATGAAACTGAATTTAAATCGCTTCTTACGAAATTTTTAGAGAAGCCAAAAAAACAATAATAGCTTTATATAATATCTATTTTTGTTTTGGAGCTTGTATAAATAAAATAGTACCTCGTCTAAACTACAATAGACGAGGTGTTTTTTATGAAAATAAAACGGAGAATTACAATTGTTTTAATTTGTTTTATGAGCGTTATGTTTTTATTGCTTTGTCGTTTAATCCAAATTCAAATTATAGATACAGAATCATTTACTGATCGCAAAATAAATTTAATTGAAAAAAGTGTTACGCAACGCACACAATCCATTACAGTAGACGATGGACGTGGGCAGTTTATAGATCGTAATGGTAAAGAAATAGGTGAGGAAAAATATCCTGTTTTAATTATTTTTCCATTTTTACAAATAAAAAATGACATGTTAGAGAAAATCGCGCATATCATTGGTGTGTCGAGACAAGAGATTAGAAGACAAATGAAAAATAACAAAAAAGCATTTACCCTACAAGGAGAAACTGCTCCATTTCGAGTGACACGAGAGCAGATGGAGAAGGTAAATGAATTACATGTATTAGGTATTGTAGCAGCTGAAGTGCGATTAAAACAAACTGGAGAGATAAGTCATTTAATTGGTGATGTAGGGGAGAACGAAAGGGAATTTCAAAAGCGATATGGAGAATTGAAAAAAATTTCAAAACAAACGCCGATAGGTATTTCAGGATTACAGCAATCATTTGATGAATTTCTATTGACTGATGGAGAGGCAAAAGTATTATATCAAGTAGATCGGCAAGGAGAACCAATTTTCGGAAAGCAAGCGAAATACACTTCACCAGGAAATCCATTTTATCCAGTTAGGATTCAAACTACTTTACATAAAGAGTTGCAGCAAAAAGCAGAAGAAGTGATTGAAGCAAACGAAATAAAGAAGGGGGGATTAGTATTACTTGATGTAAAGACAAATGAAATATTAGCGATGGTTAGTAAGCCGTCTTTACAAGTAAGGGATGAGAATTTATATAAAACTACACTTGAAAATCAAATGTTAACGCCACATTTTCCAGGCTCGGTTTTTAAAACAGTAGTTGCAGCTGCAGTCATTGATCAAAAAGTAAATTTGTTTAATCGGACATTTAACTGTAATAAAGATTTATATGGTGAAAACGACCCGCAAGTTAGGATGGGTACGCTTAACTTTAAAGAGAGCTTTGCTAGGAGCTGTAACAGGACATTTTCCGAGTTAGGTAACGAGCTATTACAAAAGGATAGGACGGTGTTAGAAACATACGTAGCAGCTCTAGGAGCAAATGAAAAGGTTGGATGGAAAGGTTCTGTATTTCATACACCTCATTTTGAGCAAATGTCAGAAGAGAAAGGCACTACTATTTGGGGGAATGAAGAAAATAAAAGTAATAAAAAAGCGGTAGAACAAACAGCGATTGGACAGAAAGATGTACGTATATCACCTCTAGCAATTGCCAATATGATGGCGACGATTGCGAGGAATGGAGAAAAGATGGAAGTGAAAGCTGTTGAAAAAATAGTATATAAAAATGGAGCGGATTTTTTTACATTTGAGAGCCATACGTTAAATGGAAAACAGCTTTCGTATGAAACAGTGAAAACATTACAAGAGTTATTAAGAGGCGTTGTAACAAGGGAGAAAGGAACAGGAACGGCATTCCGTTCGTTGCCACTAAGTGTCGCTGGAAAATCCGGGACAGCGCAAACGGGGAAAGGGACGAGGGTGAATCGCTGGTTTGCAGGTTATTTTCCGTATGAGAATCCAAGATATGCTTTAGTTGTTGTTGATCTAGAGACTGATAGCAAAGTGAATAAAGTTACACCTATTTTTAAAGATATGGTGGGAGCAATCTATCAATTGGAGAATGAAAAGTAATCTTGCAATTTATAGTGAAATGTCTTCATTTCATGAAAATATCATTGTAAATGTTCAACCTTTCTAGATTTAATGTTACAATAGCAATTAGGAAAAACTGCATGGAGGTTTGGAGAATGGCAGGAGGATCAAGATTCCAACAGAAACAACAAAAACGTCGTCAAAACGGTGTTTTAAATATTGCAATCGCTATTGTATTACTATTAGTAGCTATTGTAGCATATCAATTGTTCGTTCCTAGTACGAAAGAGCAAGCATCTTCTACTGATAAGAAAGTCTCTCAACAAACAACAAAGAATGAGAAAGCTGGAAAATCAGAAGATAAAGAATCTGCTAAGAAAAAAGAAAAAGAACAAGAGCAAGCAGAAGCTAAGAAAAAAGCTGAAGAAGAGAAGCTAAAGGCTGAAGAAGAACAGAAAAAAGCTGAAGAAGAAGCGAAAGCTAACGAGAAAGTATCAGCTGAAAAAACTGTATCTAAGGCAAAAGAGGCTTACACAAAACCTTCTTGGAAAGCTGTAGGAACAGAACAAGGTTCATCACCGGCGATGACGTTTAAACAAGGGTCATCAGATTGGAATGAGATGCAAAGTGCAATTGCTGCAGGTGTTGAGATACCGAAAGAGCAATTAGTATTCCATTTTGTTGGAAGAGACAAAACTGGAAAGAGCAAAGCTTATGGTGATGTTCAAGATAAGCAAAGTGGGAAAAGATATTACGTAAATATTGATTGGGTAGACAATGAGGGCTGGAAACCAGTACTTGTTCAAACTCTAAACTAAAAAAGAGAAGCTCCTTAGGAGCTTCTCTTTTTTGTTAACGCAATTTCTTTAATTTAAAATGAACAACCGCGCTATAATACGGTCTTTTGCTTTCAGGATCCATAACCATTTGATGAGAGATGTGATGAACTTCCAGCATAAGCGCTTTATTATTATCGATTTGTTCACTAATTTTTCGTTCTAAAGAAGCTAAGTCTCCCGCTTCAAAAAACTCTACTTTATCTTCTAACATTTCAAAGGTAAATGACATGAAGACGGCCCCTCTCCTATGTAATCAACTATAGTGTAACAAAGAAAAGAAGGAAATACCATGTACATTTCAATTGACATTTTTAGAAAGAGGGAATATCATACTGATAAAACCGATAAGAAAAAGGGGAATTTTTATGGGTACAGAATTTAATGGTTTATTTGATGAGTGGGCTCATACGTACGACTCATTTGTACAAGGCGAAGATATACAATATAAAGAAGTTTTCGCCCATTATGAGGACATTCTAGAGGATGTAGTTAACAAGTCATTTGGTAATGTATTAGAATTTGGTGTCGGTACAGGTAATTTAACAAATAAATTATTACTTGCTGGCCGCACAGTTTACGGTATAGAACCGTCGCGTGAAATGCGCATGATTGCAAAAGAGAAATTGCCAAAAGAATTTTCAATTACAGAGGGTGATTTTCTTTCGTTTGAAGTTCCAAATTCAATTGATACCATTGTAAGCACCTATGCATTTCATCATTTAACAGATGATGAAAAAAATGTAGCGATTGCGAAGTATAGTCAATTGCTAAACAAAGGTGGTAAAATAGTGTTTGCTGATACGATATTTGCAGATCAAGATGCATATGATAAAACTGTTGAAACAGCACAAGAAAGAGGTTTCCACCAGTTAGCAAACGATTTGCAAACGGAATACTATACACGTATTCCAGTTATGCAGACTATTTTTGAAAACAATGGCTTCCATGTAACATTCACGAGATTAAATCATTTCGTTTGGGTAATGGAGGCAACTAAGCAATAGAAAGAGGGATTAGATTGAGAATTGCTGTAATTGGAGCAATGGAAGAAGAAGTACGTATTTTACGTGACAAATTAGAACAAGCAGAAACAGAAACGGTTGCTGGTTGTGAATTTACGAAAGGGCTATTAGCAGGGCATGAAGTAATCTTGTTAAAGTCTGGTATTGGTAAAGTAAACGCAGCGATGTCAACGACAATTTTATTAGAAAAATATAAGCCTGAAAAAGTAATTAATACTGGTTCAGCTGGTGGATTCCATCATTCTCTAAACGTTGGTGATGTAGTTATTTCCACTGAAGTTCGTCACCATGACGTAGATGTAACAGCATTTAACTATGAATATGGTCAAGTACCAGGAATGCCGCCTGGATTTAAAGCTGATGAGGCGTTAGTTGCATTAGCTGAGAAATGTATGCAGGCTGAAGAAAATATTCAAGTTGTAAAAGGTATGATTGCAACAGGTGATTCATTTATGAGTGATCCGAACCGCGTTGCAGCCATCCGTGATAAATTTGAAAATCTTTATGCGGTAGAAATGGAAGCAGCAGCTGTTGCACAAGTATGCCACCAATATGAAATTCCGTTTGTTATCATTCGCGCACTTTCTGATATTGCTGGTAAAGAATCAAATGTTTCATTTGATCAGTTTTTAGATCAAGCAGCTCTTCATTCTACAAACTTTATCGTAAAAGTGTTAGAAGAGTTAAAGTAATGTAACAAAAAGGCAACTGTCTCATATAAAGAAAATACATACAGTTGCCTTTTCTTTATTGGCAAACAAGGGGGAGAACACGATGAATGTATATCGTGGAGTTCATGAGTTAATTGGTCATACACCAATTGTAGAAATTACTCGTTTTTCACTTCCAACAGGGGTCCGTTTATTTGCAAAGCTTGAATTTTATAATCCAGGCGGAAGCGTTAAGGATCGTTTAGGAAGAGAATTAATCGAAGATGCGCTAGAAAAAGGGCTTGTTACCCAGGGTGGAACAATTATTGAACCGACTGCTGGGAATACTGGTATTGGACTGGCACTTGCAGCATTAGAGCATGATTTACGTGTTATTGTTTGTGTACCAGAGAAATTTAGTATTGAAAAACAAGAATTAATGAAAGCACTAGGTGCAACTGTCGTGCATACACCGACTGAGCAAGGAATGACCGGTGCAATTGCCAAAGCAAAAGAGTTAGTAAATGAAATACCGAATTCATACTCTCCAAGTCAGTTCGCAAATGAGGCAAATCCTCGTGCATATTTTAAAACATTAGGACCTGAACTGTGGGACGCATTGAATGGAGAGATTAACATATTTGTTGCTGGAGCAGGAACTGGCGGTACATTTATGGGGACTGCATCTTATTTGAAAGAAAAAAATATAGATATTAAAACAGTTATCGTAGAGCCAGAAGGATCTATTTTAAATGGTGGTAAGGCTGGTTCACATGAGACCGAAGGAATTGGACTGGAATTTATCCCGCCATTTTTGAAGACATCTTATTTTGATGAAATTCATACGATTTCTGATCGAAATGCATTTTTACGAGTGAAAGAATTAGCGCAAAAAGAAGGACTTCTCGTTGGGAGCTCTTCAGGAGCAGCATTTCATGCGAGCTTACTTGAGGCAGAGAAGGCAGCACCAGGTACAAATATTGTAACCATTTTTCCTGATAGCAGTGAGCGCTATTTAAGTAAAGACATATACAAAGGATGGGAATAAAAAATGAGAGCAAAGACAAAGTTAATTCATGGTATTCGCATAGGAGAACCTTCAACTGGATCTGTAAACGTACCGATTTATCAAACAAGTACGTACAAACAAGAAGCAGTTGGTAAGCATCAAGGATATGAATATTCACGTACAGGTAACCCAACACGTGCAGCTTTAGAAGAAATGATTGCTGTATTAGAAAATGGGCATGCTGGATTTGCATTTGGTTCAGGAATGGCTGCTATTACAGCGACAATTATGTTGTTCTCAAAAGGTGACCACGTTATTTTAACAGATGATGTGTATGGCGGAACATACCGCGTTATTACAAAAGTATTAAACCGTTTCGGTATTGAGCATACATTTGTAGATACAACAAACTTAGAGGAAGTTAAAGAAGCGATTCGTCCAAATACGAAAGCAATTTATGTGGAAACACCAACGAACCCACTACTAAAAATTACTGATATTAAGAAAATATCTACTCTTGCTAAAGAGAAAGACTTATTAACAATTATTGATAACACATTCATGACGCCATATTGGCAGTCGCCGATTTCTTTAGGAGCAGATATTGTGCTTCATAGTGCAACGAAATATTTAGGAGGTCATAGTGACGTAGTTGCAGGTCTAGTAGTTGTAAATAGCCCACAACTAGCAGAAGATCTTCACTTTGTACAAAACTCAACAGGAGGTATTCTTGGGCCGCAAGATAGCTTCTTACTACTTCGTGGTTTAAAAACATTAGGAATTCGTATGGAAGAACATGAAACGAATTCACGCGCTATTGCTGAGTTCTTAAATAATCATCCAAAAGTAAATAAAGTATATTACCCAGGTCTTGAATCACATCAAAACCACGAATTAGCAACAGAACAAGCAAATGGATTTGGTGCTATTATCTCATTTGATGTAGATAGTGAAGAGACATTAAATAAAGTACTTGAGAAATTGCAGTACTTTACACTTGCTGAAAGTTTAGGAGCAGTAGAAAGTTTAATTTCTATTCCATCTCAAATGACACATGCATCAATCCCAGCTGATCGCCGCAAAGAATTAGGAATTACAGATACATTAATTCGTATTTCTGTCGGTATTGAAGATGGTGAAGATTTAATTGAAGATTTAGCACAAGCGCTAGCATAATAAAAAAACGCACTGCTAATATAGAGCAGTGCGTTTTTTTATTACATCATTTTGTGAAATATTTCACAAAATAGACATACACAAACGAAATGATTTCATGTATATTGAATTCAGGAAATGTTACTCACGAACAAACTTGTGAAACATTTCACAAACAATGAAATTCATGTAGGAAAGCATCTCTATTTTTTTATGTTAATTGGGACTTATTTTGACCTATAGGGACATATAAGGACCGTGATAGTAGAATAGGAGGAAATTTACATGGTAGTCAAAGAGAAAGTTGTAAATGAAATGCAGGAAGTAAAAAAGATGATTGATACGCTAGTAAATAATGGTCAACAAGCTTTACAAGCATTAGAAAGTTTTACACAAGAGGAAATTGACAACATTGTTCATGAAATGGCATTAGCAGGTGTTGATCAACATATGCCGCTAGCAAAATTGGCAGTTGAAGAAACCGGCCGTGGTGTATATGAAGACAAATGCATTAAAAATATTTTTGCCACTGAATATATTTGGCATAGTATAAAGCAAGATAAAACGGTAGGAATTATTCACGAAGATTCTCATGAAGAAATAATAGAAATCGCGGAACCTGTCGGTGTAGTAGCTGGGGTAACGCCAGTAACGAATCCAACGTCGACAACAATGTTTAAAGCGTTAATTGCGATAAAAACAAGAAATCCAATTATTTTCGCATTTCATCCTTCCGCACAAAAATGTTCTGTGGCAGCGGCGAAAACAGTATATGATGCAGCGATGAAAGCTGGTGCACCAAAACACTGTATTCAATGGATTGAAAGACCGTCTGTTGAAGCGACGAAACAATTAATGAACCATGATGGTGTAGCACTCGTTCTAGCAACTGGAGGCGCTGGTATGGTGAAATCAGCTTACTCTACTGGAAAACCAGCGTTAGGTGTTGGGCCTGGTAATGTACCGTGTTATATAGAAAAATCAGCACATGTAAAACGAGCTGTTAATGATTTAATTTTATCGAAAACATTTGATAACGGTATGATTTGTGCATCGGAACAAGCAATCATTGTCGATAAAGAAATCTATGATGATGTTAAAACAGAAATGATTGAAAACAATTGTTACTTTGTAACAGAAGAAGAAAGAAAAAAATTAGAAAAGCTTGTTATAAATGAAAATACATGTGCAGTAAATAGTGATATTGTAGGGAAATCAGCACAGTATATTGCCGATTTAGTTGGGATTACTGTTCCTGAACATACAAAAATGCTTGTAGCTGAAATTCAAGGTATCGGAGCAGCATATCCGTTATCTCGTGAGAAACTGAGTCCAGTATTAGCTTGTGTGAAGGCGAATTCATTAGAAGAAGGATTTACATATTGCGAAGAAATGTTGAACCTAGGTGGTTTAGGACATTCAGCAGTTATCCATTCTACAAATAAAGATGTGCAAAAGCAATTTGGGTTACGTATGAAAGCTTGCCGTCTCATTGTAAATGCACCTTCATCACAAGGTGGAATAGGGGATATATATAATGGATTTATTCCATCACTTACACTTGGTTGTGGTTCATACGGAAAGAATTCAGTTTCCCAAAATGTAACAGCCACTCATTTATTAAATATAAAAAGGCTGGCAAATAGAAAAAAGAATATGCAGTGGTTCAAATTGCCACCAAAAATTTATTTTGAAAAACATGCTACAGCTTATTTAGCAAATATGCCTAACATTTCACGTGCATTTATTGTAACGGACCCTGGAATGGTTGAACATGGCTATGTCGATACAGTCGCGCACTATTTAAACAAGCATGCAAATGATGTGAAAGTTGAAGTTTTCTTTGAGGTCGAACCAGATCCATCAGATGAAACTGTTTTTAAAGGTGCGGAAATGATGAGAAGCTTTAAGCCAGATGTAATTATCGCACTTGGTGGTGGTTCAGCTATGGATGCAGCAAAAGGAATGTGGTTATTCTATGAGCATCCAGAAACGACATTCTATGGCATTAAACAGAAGTTTTTAGATATAAGAAAACGTACATGTAAATATCCAGAATTAGGAAATAAGGCGCAGTTTGTTGCGATTCCAACGACATCAGGAACGGGATCAGAAGTGACACCATTTGCGGTTATTACAGATAAGAAAAATAATATAAAGTATCCGCTTGCAGATTATGAATTAACACCAGATGTAGCAATTGTTGATCCGCAATTTGTAATGACAGTTCCACCACATGTAACAGCAGATACTGGTATGGATGTTTTAACACATGCAATTGAGGCGTATGTGTCTGTTATGGCAAATGACTATACAGATGGATTAGCATTAAAAGCTATTGATCTCGTATTCAAATATTTACCGAGAGCATATAAAGATGGAAATGATGAAGAAGCAAGAGAAAAAATGCATAACGCTTCTGCAATTGCAGGTATGGCATTTGCAAATGCTTTCCTCGGTATTAATCACAGCTTAGCACATAAAATTGGACCAGAATTCCATATTCCGCACGGACGCGCAAATGCCATTCTAATGCCGCATGTAGTCCGCTATAATGCTATTAAGCCAAGAAAACACGCATTGTTCCCAAAATATGAGCACTTTGTGGCAGATGAAAGATATGCACATATAGCGAGAATGCTCGGGCTTCCAGCAAGCTCGGCAGCAGAAGGGGTGGAATCACTCGTCAAAGCAATTATTGAGCTTGGAAAAAGCTTAAATATTAATATGAGTATTGCAGGACAAGGAGTAGATAAAGAGCAATTTGAAGAGGTTGTTGGAGTATTAGCAGAAAGAGCTTTTGAAGATCAATGTACAACTGCTAATCCAAAGTTGCCGCTTATTTCAGAACTGAAAGAAATTTATATGGAAGCATATAAAGGTGAATAATGATTAAAAAAGAGCCGCAGTAAAGCGGCTCTTTTTTTATTGGAAAATATCTCCCAGAATGCCTGTATTTACTGGTCTTTCAGTTTCATAGAATATGATACAGTGAAATGGAGGAGTGAGAATATAATGAAAGAATTAAAAGGGAAAATAGAAGACTATACTCGGTTCGGACAAATTCTTCTCGCTGTAAGTACATTGTTAATGGTTGGCTTGTTGATTCCGAATGGAGCAAAAGAGACAATCCAATTTTTTGTTATGATGGGGAGCATCGTTATATTTTTAAGTTTATCGTTCTTTTTCTTTCAGCGTGTGAAAGTGATGCGTGACCAGCTAGAGGAAAATGAATGTGAATAATATTGTTAACTAGAGCGCGGCGAAAAGAAAAAATCTTTTTGTCACGCTTTTTGTTTTTTGTAGAAAAATGTATGCGTTTCGTGTTGACAATGATAATCCTTATCAATTAAAGTAGAATAGTAGTTAATGATTATCATTATCAATTAGAGGTGGAGGAATGAAAAAATCTATTACGCTATTTACAGCGATTTTATCTATTTTTTTCTTGTTAATAGGTTGCAGTGCCAAAGGGGACGAAAAAGCGTCTGCAACCAAAACAGAAAAAGGAAAAGAGAAAATCGAAATTACCGACCTATTAGGAAGAAAGGTAACATTCGATAAAGTGCCAGAAAGTTTTGCAACATTAAGTATGGGGGACATGGATATTATTCATGCTTTAGGTGGAAAAATAGTAGGTCGCCCGGATACGAAATTAACTCTTCCAGAGGAGTTAAAGAAAGCACAAGTAATTGGGAATGCACATCAACCGAATTTTGAGCAAATTGCTAGTTTAAAGCCCGATGTACTTGTTGCTAACAATGGATTCCAAAAGAATGTGCCAACGGTTGAAGGACAAGGAACGCAAGTTATCATTTCTTCTGCGAATTCTGTACAAGATATTCAAAAGAATATTGAATTATATGGAACGGTAATGAAGAAAGAAGATAAAGCAAAAGAAATTAATCAAAAAATGAATGATCAAATGAAGAAATATGAGAAAAAGAGCGATGTGAAAGCATTGCTAGTGTATGGCGCACCAGGTACTTATTTAGCGGCATTACCAACATCTTTATCAGGTGATATTTTAGAAAAAACAGGCGGAAAAAATATTGCTTCTGATTTTCCAGAAACGAAAGAATATCCGCAATATGCACAGCTAAGTGTAGAACGTATTATTGAGGCGAATCCAGATGTGATTTATTTAATTACACACGGAGATCCAAAAAGTGTGAAAAAAGCATTCGAAGGCGAAATGATGAAAAATGAAGCGTGGAAAAATTTAGAGGCAGTAAAACAAAACCGCGTAGTTATTTTGCCACCTGATTTATTTGGATCTAATCCTGGTACAAAAGTTACAGAAGCAATGGACTTTATGTATAAAAGTATACAAGATGTAAGGAAATGATACGTATGGAAAGTAGTGAAGTAGTAAGAGAAAAGGAACATCCTTTTGCGAAAAAAAGATGGATAATAGCAGTTACTTTAGTTATATTAACAATCCTAGGTCTCTTGTACGGTCTTTTCGCAGGAAGTTTATCCTTTTCTATACGAGATATTTTAACAGGTATACAAGAGGAAGGTTCGACAGTTCATCGAATTGTATGGGATCTTCGCATACCGAGAGTGCTTATTGGGTTTATAGTAGGAACATGTTTAGCTGCATCTGGTACACTGCTACAAGGGGTTATGAGAAACCCTCTTGCAGATCCTGGTATTATCGGAGTTTCATCTGGAGCAGGCTTTGTAGCAATTGTCATCATGATTTTATTCCCACAGCATCTAGCTTTTTTACCACTAGGGGCGTTTTTAGGAGCTTTCATAACAGCGATGGTTATTTATGCTTTATCATGGCAAAAAGGGGCACCACCTTCAAGGATCGTCTTAGTAGGGGTGTCGATCAATGCATTAATTGGTGCAGCAACGTCAGCATTAATGTTATTACATAGTGACAAAGTACAATCGGTGTTACCGTGGTTAGCGGGCGGTATTGGTGGTGTAAGTTGGGCACATTTAAACATGATTATTTATTATGCAATAGTCGCCATTATATTAGCTTTCTTTGGTATTAAGCATATTCGAGTGTTAATGCTTGGAGATGAAATGGCAAAGTTATTAGGACATAATGTGGAAAAAAGTCGGTTTTATTTAATCGTAGTAAGTACATTATTAGCTGGAATTGCAGTAAGTGTGTCTGGTCTTATTGGATTTGTCGGTCTTGTCGTACCACATATGCTACGTTTATTAGTTGGAAATGATTATAGATATTTGCTACCTTTATCATGCCTTGGCGGCGGGGTATTACTTGTTTTTGCGGATGCAATAGCTCGAAGTTGGTTTGACCCAATCGAATTGCCTGTTGGTATTTTACTGTCCTTCTTAGGTGGTCCGTTCTTCTTATATTTAATTCATAGAGGAGGAAAACAAAGTGATTTCCGTTAACAAAGTGTTTTACGCACACTCTGAAAGATTTCAAATGCAAAATATGAATGTACATATTAAGGTTGGAGAAATCGTTAGTTTAATTGGTCCGAATGGATCGGGAAAATCTACTTTGCTTCGTTTAATAGCAAGGCTACTGAAACAAAGCGAAGGGGACATCATTTTAGATGGGAAAAATATTCATATGATGAAGAGTGCTGATGTAGCGAAGCAATTAGCAATGTTACCACAAATGCATGATCATCAATTAGACTTAACAGTGAAAGAACTAATTGAGTTCGGAAGAGGTCCACATAAATCATGGAGTAGCCGCTTAAATAAAGAAGATGAAGAAATTGTTGATTGGGCATTGTCTGTTACAAATCTTGAAGGGTATGAATATCGTCTTTTACATTCTTTATCAGGAGGGGAACGGCAACGTGCTTGGATTGCGATGACGCTAGCGCAACGTACAAATGTCTTATTATTGGATGAACCAACAACCTTTTTAGATATCGTTCACCAGTTGGAAGTAATGGAACTTGTGAAACGATTAAATGAGGAGTTTGGAATGACAATTATAATGGTTTTACATGACATTAACCAAGCTGCTCAATATAGTGATCGTTTACTTGTATTAAAGCGAGGAAAGATTCAGTATGATGGTATACCAGAAGAAGTACTATGCCATGAAATGTTTCAACATGTATTTGGCATAGATGTAGATATTTTTCAGGGAAGTGACAAGCCTTTTTTTACACCGAAACGAATTTCTAAAAGGGGAGAAGAGCGATGCAAACAGAAGAGCGTATTACCACTGAATTAGTAAGAGAATTTGTTATGGCAGCTCACGGGGATTTAGAGAAAGTACAAGAGCTATTGGTTGAATCACCAAGCTTACTTCACGCCTCTTATAATTGGGGTGGATCAGATTGGGAAAGTGCGTTAGGCGCATCGGCACATGTAGGTCGTAAAGATATTGCTCTTTATTTACTAGAAAAGGGTGCTCGGATGGATATTTTTGCAGCAGCTATGCTTGGTGAATTAGAAGTTGTACAAGCTATTTTAGTAGCTCAACCAGAAGCATTGCGTGCATCTGGCCCTCATGGTATTTCTCTTCTTCAACATGCACGAATGGGTGGAGAGAAATCTAAGCGTGTATATGATTATTTAGCAATACTATCTTAATGAACGAAGGAAGTTCTTATGTGCGGTAAACTTTTCACTTGAAACAATTGGAAAGTTTACCGCCCGTTAGAACGGGATAAGTATCTAGTATATTTGAAAATCCTACACCCCCCTCAATTGTAGTTTTCTTTATGCTAGTTATGATATGGATGCAGTGGACAATATTTGTCTACTGCTTTTTTTAGTTATTTAGAATGAATATTCTGTATTTTATTGTTGGTTCATTTATCCCGCTATTTTCCAGGCAGTAAGACTCGCGCCTAAAAATTCAGTTAAAGAAAAGAAGTTAGACGGGAGATCCACTGCCCGTAAACGTCGGATTGGTAAAGGCTAATAATCATTGGGGTGAACAAAATTCCCCACTGATTAAAGTTTCACTTTATAATAAATAGTAACATACCGTATACATACAAAACATGATCGTGAAATGAAGAATAAATTAGTGGAAAGGAGTGCCAGCATGTTTCATACAGAACGTTTACAAATTCGCAAATATACAATGGATGATTTACAGTTCTACGCTTCACTATGGGGGAACGAGAAGGTAATGCGTTATATTGGAAATGGGACATTAAAAACATATATGCAGTGTAAAAAAAGTCTGGAGGAATGGGTGATTCCTAGCTATAAAAACGGTCTCGGTTTATTTGTATTGATTGAAAAGGAAACGGGAACAAGAATTGGTCATGCAGGGCTGGTAAAGCAGAAAATAGATGGAAAAGAGGAAATTGAAATTGGTTATTGGTTACTTCCTCAGTATTGGGGAAAAGGGTATGCAAAAGAAGCGGCGGCAGCATTTCGTGACTATGGTTTCCAAGCATTACGAATGAATAAATTAATTTCTCTTATTAATCCGAATCATCCCGCCTCAATATTTGTTGCTAGAAAAACTGGGCTCAGCTACGAGAAAACAACGTCATTTCATGGAATCGATGCTCTAGTTTATTCTATTAAGCGTGTTGGATGAAAAAATTACTTTTTTAAAGGTAAATTGCATTTTTTGAAGAATGGTATATGAAAATAAAGGGAGGGGTTACATGTACATTTATCATAATGGACTTATTATTCGTGAGGGAACGAGTAGTGTACCAGCATATGCAATTAAAGCTTTATTTGAAGATGCCGGTTGGAGTAATGATAATATCCCTTCTTGGCAAATTGAAAAATTTACGATAGCATTCGAAAATTCAACATGGGCTTTCACAATTTGGGATGAGGAAGAGATGATTGCGATGGTTAGAGTCATTTCTGATGGAATTATGATTGCGAACATAGTAAATTTAGTTGTGAAGTGTGAATATAGAGGGAAGGGATTAGGTAAGAAGCTTGTAGCTCTTTGCCTGCAAAAACTTCCCCACGGTGATTGGTTTGCGCATACATCAGCGAACAATTTTGATTTTTATAGAAGCTGTGGATTTGAAGTTAGAGAGCTATCGAGAAATGGAACATGTGCGTATTATGGATATCAAGTCGCAAAAAGAGATGGTCACCGATAAATGAATGGAAAGTAAAAAAGTATAGCGAGGTAATTTTGAGACTTTTGATAATAGAGAATGGATTGAGGCTCGTTTTATGATAAAATAAAAGAAAATTCTGTTTATTATTAGGGGGATAAAAATGAGTGTAAAAGCTGGGGATGTATTTAAATATGAAAGAAGATTTACTGAGGAAGAAGTTTTTGAATTTGCAAATATTACAGGTGATAAAGGTAGACACCATGTGGAATACGATGAAAATGGAAGATTAATGGTTCATGGTTTATTGACTGCTAGCATTGGGACGAAAGTGGGAGAAGAGTTACATTACATAGCAAGAGAATTAGTAAGTGAGTTTATTAGACCAGTTTTCACAGGAGATACGATCACTTGTGAACTAACTTTAACAAATGTTGAGCAAATGGAAGGCTATAAAAAAGTTTCAATCGAGTCAGTTTATCGCAATCAGCATGAGAAGACTGTACTAGTTGGGACAAGTTATGGAATTATAAGGGGATAAAAAGAAGCCTGTTTAACAGGCTTCTTTTTTATTATTTAGTAAACACGTTTTCGATTTTCTGCATAACTAGAGATGAGTAATAATGCAGTTTCTTCTCCTATATTACGAACAATATGAGGAACGCATGCATTCCATGAGAAAGAATCACCTTCTTCTACAATTGCAATATCTTCACCGTGCTGAACTTCTAATTTTCCGCGTAATACAAGGTGACATTCTTCCCCTTCATGGGCATTTGGTGAATTTTCTTTCGGGAATCCAGTAGGGATTTCTACTAAAGATAGGCGAAGGCCCCCTTGCTCCGCAACGTGTTCAATTCTTTGCTCATCTTTGCCGTATACACTGTATTTCCGTTCTTCTTTTTTGACAATTTTTAATCGATCTTTTTGCTCTAACAATAAATAGGGAAGGGGAACGTTTAAAAAATTGGAGATCGTTTCTAAAGTTGAGATAGATGGTGATGTTTTATTATTTTCAACCTGACTCATAAATCCTTTAGAAAGACCTGTTCCCTCACAAATTTGTGCGATTGTTATGCCCCTACGTTGACGAATTTCACGTATTGCAGAACCAATATTCATAAAATCAAGCTCCTTTTTGTAAACAACTATTTGTATCATAGCAAAAAAAATATATTTTTTCCCAGTGAAAATGAATTGACGAATAAAAAAAATTAGTGTATGTTTTGTAATGTAAATAAAAGTTTTGTATAAGAAAACTATAAAGGAGAGAATGAAATGAATCAACATATTGGTAACTTAATTATTCGTATCGTGTTAGGGGTAACATTCTTCATGCACGGTTTAACAAAATTCCAATCAGGAATTGACAATATTGCAGGATGGTTTACAAGTATTGGTTTACCAGGAGGACTTGCATACGGTGTAGCAACGTTTGAATTAGTTGGAGGTCTATTATTAATTCTAGGTTTAGGTGTAAGATATATTGGATTATTATTTGCACTTGTTATGGTTGGAGCAATCGTAAAAGTGAAATGGTCAGCTGGTTTATTGGGAGATGGAAAAAATCCTGGTTTCGAATTAGAACTTGCATTATTAGCAATGGGTGCATACTTATTTGTTGCAAAAGCTGATGGCTTTGTAGATAATTTCTTAAAAGAAAAAATGTCAAAGAAGAACTAATTTAAATGGGGGGGCTAACAAGATGAGTTTTCAACTTCATCCCGATACAACACTTGATGTTGTTCATTTATACGTATCTAATGTAAAGAAATCACTAGAGTTTTATACGGAAGTACTAAGTATGAAGGTGCTAAGAGAAGAAGAAGCAGTCGTTACATTTGGGAATGAAAATGATGAACCACTTCTTATCATTGAAGAAAAGAAAGAAGCTTTTCCGAAGCAAAGAGGAAGAACAGGGTTATATCATTACGCAATTTTATTACCAAGTAGACAGGATTTAGCGAATGTTCTTCGTCATCTTGTAGAGATGGTATATCCACTACATGGCGGAGCCGATCATTACTTTAGTGAAGCTCTTTATTTAGCTGATCCAGATGGAAACGGGATTGAAATTTATCATGATCGACAAAAAGAAGTTTGGCGTGATGAGAATGGAGAACTCCCATTTGTTAGTAACCCGTTAGCTGGTGAAGAATTATTACAGCAAGGAAGTACATGGAATGGCTTTCCAGCTGGTACTGTGATGGGGCATATTCATTTTCATGTAGCTGATTTAGAGGAAGCGAAACGTTTCTATGTTGATGGTCTTGGTTTTGAAGTAACGATCCCAGCTCGTAATGGAGCGTTGTTCGTATCAGCAGGTGGTTATCATCATCATATCGGTTTAAATACGTGGCAAGGTGAAGGGGTACCACCGCAAATGCCAGGTTCTGTTGGTTTAAAATATTTCACAATTGTACTAGCGGATGAAAAACAAAAAGAGCAAGTATGTGAAAGCTTAAAAAATATTGGCAAGATTGCTACGTACAAAGATGGAATATTACAAGTCGAGGATCCATTTGGACATTGTATCCATTTCAAAATAAAAGGAGAAGCCTAAAAAGGCTTCTCTTTTTTATTTTCTTATAATTGCATTTTCGTTTTGTAAAAATAGTTCGTCAAATTGTTTTGCAAGCTCAAAATCTAGTTTCGTTAAACCTTTTGCATTCCAAGATGACAAAGTAATAATAACTGCTTTATACTGGATAAGGATAAATGGATGGTGATTATGTTCTTCTGATAGTTTGGCGGCTTCAGAGACAAATTCGACTCCTTTTAAGTAGTCGGAAAACATATATTTTCGTTCAATCCATTTCTCATCTTTTACCATCCATTTATCTACCTTCAATAATTCCTCGTGAACTTCTTCTTCAGTTAATCTTAGCATCATTTTTCACATCCTTTACTGGAAGTAACGCAAGACCATTGTTAATAAGGCGTGTTACAGCTTCGTCAGTTGTGAAAGTAGAAAGTTGATGTAGTAATGCTGCAGATGTTTCATGCCCTTTGTTATGCTCTAAAAGTAACTCTAATACTTCAAGGCGCAGCAACCATTCTTTCGCATAAAATTTATTTAATACTTCTTGAATTGCTACTAATTGATCGATATGCGCTTCGTGTAAAATCCCCTCACTTCGAATATCTCGAACTGTTTGATACATACGTTCAAGTTCATTCAGTACAAGTGGAGCAGGAATTTCTTGAACTTCTTCATCCATTGGGAAAAATGCTGCTGCATCTGCGGCACCTGGGAATACTGAAGTGATTTGTGAGCCAACAGCCATATCAAATGCGCCCCATGAAGCATCAAATAAAACGCGGGCGTTATAAGTAACTGTGCAATCGATAAAGGAAATAAGAGCAATTTTCTTATCGTTTTTTACAATATCTGTTACTGTTCCTTTTACATGAATACCACTTGCAAAAGTAAACTCAGCGATAGTTCCAATTGTAATTCCTAATGATTGTAGTTGTTCGTCTGTACAATTTTCTAATGCAATATTTTCAGTGAGTAATCCAATTGGTGTTCCAAATCCGTCACTGTGTACAGAAGTAGAATGATTCGCTAACTGTTTATTATGAAGTGCTAATGCCGTTGGCGAATTTGTTCGCATGTAAATTAATTCACCTGCATCGTTTTCAATTGTCTCGCTAAATGTACCTGTAATTTGTAATCCGCTATTTAGCTCAGCTGTTGCATAGTTCTCAGAGCGAATTGCTTTTTCTAAACCTTCTTTTCCACCTGTTTTAAAGGCCATTGTTTTAGAAAATGTTTCAAGCGCATCTGTTAATTCTTCAAAGGACTTGCAAACGAATAGTTGTGGTTGCATTTTTGTTACGTCATAAGTTGTCCCTGTACATGCTTCGATAGAAAATGGAACTTTTTCTACAGCGTCTGTTAAGCAATGTTTGCTTTCGCCAACAGAAGAAAGGAGACCAGCACCATATATTTTTGGATCATCTATATTTCCAATCAATCCATATTCTACTGTCCACCAGAAAAGACGTGAAATTTGTTCAGCTTCTGATAAACCAGAAACTAAGTTTTGTTTTTCAATTACAGCATTTTCAGCAGCCTTAACTTCATCAGGAGTAGAAGTAGGGCTTTCTTTTACTATCGTTAATGTACGAACAGCTTCAAATGCATCATGTTCTTCTTTTGTAGAGAAAGCTTTTGCACCAATTTGCCCAAAACGTTTCACATATTTTGCATATGTAGGATCAAGTAAAATCGGTGCGTGTCCTGCGGCTTCGTGTACGATATCTGGCGCTGGTGTGTACTCGATATTTTCTACTTTCCGAATATCTGTTGCGATCGGTAGTAATCCGTGTCCTTGGAAATCGAAGAATGCTACGCCGGGAATAAGTCCGTCAATCGTTACAGCACCCCAGCCACTTGGTGCCAAACACTCATTCATTTCTTCTACTTTTGGAATTGAATCTATATTAATACCAGATGATTGTAGTCCGTTCACATAGGCTGGATGAGCAACGTCTTTTAAGAAGCTATGATTTTGTCTCATAATATAACGCCACACAGCGTGATTCACCGGTGTGTATTGATCATAATGTTGTGTGGATACGAATGGTTTTAAATGTGATGGAATTTCTGTTTTCTTTGTCATTTAGACATCCTCCTTTTTTTCAATAAAATTGAATATCGATTTCGTATAGCTTGTATCACCTCCTTTCATTTTTGTAAGCGCTTATAAAATTTTATCATAAGATTCGGAATTATTTAACATCTGTTTCTGTGAGAAATAGAAAAAGCCCCTATCGGAAAGTCCGATAGGGGCGAAAGAATCGCGGTACCACCCTATTTGTAAGTGAAAATATACTTACATCTCAATTAATGATAACGGAAAAATTCCGTCTTTTCCTTCATGCATAAAAGCACTACGAAAAAGAAGCTCCAGAATTGTAATTCATACTTATATATGTGCTAATTTCCACCGACCATTAGCTCTCTGTAACAGGGATATAAGATACTACTGCGATTCTTTCAACGCGTATATATGAAATTGTGTAAGAGGATGGACGCAAAAAAGTCCCTATCGGAAAATCCGATAGGGACGATAAAAATCGCGGTACCACCCTATTTGTAAACAACTAATTGTTTACCACTCACTTTACGATAACGGAAAGATCCGTCTTTCTCTTCATGCATAAAAAGCATTACGGGAAAGAAGCTCCAGAATTGTAATTCACGCTTGTATATGTACTGATTCGCACCAACCATCAGTTCTCTGAGACAGTGATATAAGTCGCTACTAGTATTCCTTCAAAGCCGATATATAATTCGTTCAACTAAACTATGTTTTGTATTATAAAACTATATTAAAAAAATTGTCAACAAAATTTTTTTATCCCGTGTTAATGAGCAGTAAAATTCCTACCTCAAAATTCGGTTGGAGTAAAGAAGTGAGAGGGGAGATTAACTGCCCGTAACTCCCGATTGGTGAAGGCTAATAATCAGTGGGGATGAACGAAATCTCCACTGATTAGAGTTTCACTTTATTTCACTTCTAAATTAACAGTTAAATTAGAGGTATTGCCAGCTGCATCAGTTGCTACAATGTGAATAGTATTTTTTCCTTCTTGTAATTGAGTACGATCGAAATAAATGTCATAGCTTTTCTCCCAAGGGTTCAGGAATGCCTGGTCCCATACACCATTTCCGTTAATTTCATATTGCATTCTCACTGGAATACCAGGTGCTATCCAACCAGATTCTGACATCCAATCTAGTAGAATATCATCAACTTTTCCTTTAATTACGAGATTTTCTTGGTCAACTTCGTATGTTAACTTAGGTGCAGTTCGATCAAGAAATACAGCAGCTGTTTGTTTTGTTTCTCCGCCAGAATTAGAAGCAACTGCTTCGATTTGATATAGCCCGTCAGCTAAAGGAGTGCCATCGGCTTTTGTACCATTCCATTTGAAAGGTTTGTATCCAGGAGTTGCATTTTTAGCTTGATGGATAATCCCTTGATACGTTACACGTTCTTTCGTAACTAAATTTGCATGCAATGTGACATCATCCACAGGCGCAACTAAATAGTAGTTGATGAGATTATCATCTAGTACGTGGTCGCCATTTGGGCTAAAAGTAGAATTAATAATTTCAAGTCCATCGATACGTTTATAATCTTTAGGATCGATACTAAATGTGAATGGAATTCGAATTTCTTCTTTTGCCCCTTGTTCTTTTACATATACATTTCCAGTATACACACCTTGTGGTAGTGAGCTATCTACATTGATAGTAAATGGTTTTTCGGTACTACTATTTGGTTGTATGCTAATCGATGAAGGGACAGAAGCTCTTACTTTTGTGTTTGTGTTTGCATCTAGTAATTCCACACGAGTTGAAAAACTTTTCTTTTTACTAGAAAGGTTTTGTAATGTAACATTTTGCGTCAGTTTTACTTTTCCGCTATTTGGCTTAATAAGACCAAAGCTGACATTGTTAGGTTTTACTAATACATTTGTTTGAGCTGCTTTCGGAATGTTAATTAAACCTGATCCTTGTGCCATAACAGGGTATGTATTTTCATTGACATCATGTAATGTTTTGGCATTGTTAGCAAGAGCCGCTTTCAATTGTTCTGTCGTCCAATCAGGATGCATTTGACGCAAGAGGGCAACCGCTCCAGCTACTTGCGGAGCAGCCATACTTGTTCCGTTATGCGATTCATAGCCGCCTCGCGGTACTGTACTAGTAATTTGTACTCCAGGTGCAACAACATCAGGCTTTATTAGCCAACTTCCTTGTGATGGTCCTCTTGAACTAAAGTTACCGATAAGTTCTGTTTGCTTTGGTTGTCCAATTTTTATATTTTTCTTTCGTTTTGTAATTAAAGTTTTTAATTCTTCCCCATTTGTATTTGATAATTGCATTACTGGGACAGCTAGATGTTCACGTGAAAAATATTCCGGCATCATATTAATTTCTTTTTCGCTAGAGATTAATAACACACCAAGTGCCCCAGCTTGCTTCGCTTGTTCTGCTTTTACTAATGTACTAGAAGTACCTTGTAAAATAAGTGCGAATTTCCCTTTCACATCTTGCTTTGCATAATCACTTGGATTGCCATAACCAACGTATACAAGAGGGGAATCATTTCCTATTGGAAAATCGGATTTTGATAACGGTAACCCTTGATATGTTTTGCTGGAACCAGCTACTTGGAATGTTGGAAACGGGATAGAAACCGTAGATGCTCCAACAGAAATGACACTACTTGCGTTACCGGGAGCATCAACAGACCAAGGTTTTGGTCCGTCATTTCCATTTGAAACGACAGTAGTAACACCAAGTTTCGCTGCTCGTTCTAACGTTAATGTTACAGGCTGATCAGGTACATTTAAATCCTGCCCAAGGGAGAGGTTTAACACATCCGTACCATCTTGAATCGCTCGCTCAATCCCTTGGATAATATCATCTGTTGTACCAGTTCCACCGTCATTCATTACACGATAGGCTAGAATAGAAGCGTTTGGAGCAACGCCTTTAATTTTTCCGTTACCAGCAATAATTCCAGCTACATGAGTACCATGTACGTTACCATCCATTGGATCGCTATCTTCATCAACCGTGTCATATCCACCGATATAATTTGCCTTTAAGTCAGGGTGTGTATAGTCTACGCCAGAGTCGATAATGGCTACTTTCATGCCTTTTCCATCAAGCGGTTTGCCAGATGGATCTTTTAAATTCCACGCTTCAGGTGCACCAATTGTCGGTCCACCGATATTTGGTGCTTCTTCGTTAGTAGTACTTTTTGATGTTTCATGCAATTTATATGTTAAGTTCGGATAGACTGCTTTTACTTCAGGTAAAGAGGCAAGAGAGGTAATTTGATCTCCAGGAACTGAAATAGAGAATCCGGAAAATAACGTATTATACACTTCTTTAATTTTTGCACCAGGTGCTTTTTCTTTTATTTTCTTAGTCGTATCTTCTTGTGCTTTTTTGAGCTCAGCATGATAAGACTGCGCATTACTATTTTGTAAATCTGGAGCATGCTGAATATTACTTTGAGCAGCGAGAGGTGCATGTTGCAATTCTACAATTACTGATATTTCTTTTGTTGTTTTCGTTTCAACATTTTGAGCAATTTTATGTTCTCCCCACTGTTCAATCGTTGTTTTTAATTGTGGACTAAATTGCTTCTCCTTTTGTAGTGATTCAGCATGAGCGCTTAAAGCTCCAAAACTAGAAAAGACAAGCGCCATGCTTAATAGTGTAGATGTAGTTTTTTTCATTGATACTCCCCCTAATAAAAAGTGCTAATATTCAGAAATGTAATCTTACATTTTAGTTAGAACTTATACATATAAATGTTTGCTAAACTATACTTTCGACATAATTCATACCAATCCTCTATGAATTGAAAATTTCTTGGGGAATTTTTTCTGATTATGTCGAATCGATATTTTTCACATATTGTAGGAAGAAAGTGAGGAATGCTATGAGAGAAATGGAGTGATGGTATGAAAAGGCTAATAGTAAGTGGTAGTGTAGTGTTGTTTATGTTTTTATGTTCTATCGCTATTACTAGCGCAGAAAATAATAGTGTGAAAGTTGCTTTTATTCGTCATCATAACCTTTGGATTAAAGTTGATGGGAAAGAAAAACAACTTACAAAAGGAGAGAACATAACAGGGCCAAAGTGGTCACATGATGGAGAATGGCTGGCATATGTAAAAGGGGAGAAACAAAATATTCTTGAGTTATATCGGCTGAAAGATGGAAAGAAAGTTACGCCGTTTCACTCAGAAGCATCGAATTATCAATGGTCACCAACAGAAAATATAATTGCATTTATATTTACAGGTACATTACATACATTTGATGTAGAAAAAAAGAATGCAGATTTTGAAAATGTATCGGCTGGTGTAGGGGATTATGCATGGTACCCCGATGGAAAGAACTTTCTTGTATCCTCTGAAGCGCACTTACTTCCAACAGGATGGACAGGGGCTCAGCTATATGAAGTGCAAAAAGATGCACATATGAATCCTCACAAAATGAAGCATTTGTATGCATTGCCAAATGAACACGATGATTTCCTAGCGCTAGTAGCAAGTGGCTTTAAGTGGTCACCAGATCAAAAGTGGATTTCATTTTTAGCAGTACCGACAGCTTCATGGTCAGCTGATAGTAATACGCTTTGCTTAGTTCGAGCAGATGGTAGTCGGTTTGAAATAGTAGATCAAATGCTATTAAATACAGAATGGTTCAAATGGGCGCCATCAAAAAACATATTGGCTTATATTGAAGGAAGCGGGAGAGTTGCATTAGAGAATAAACATTTAAAAATAAAAGAACTGCCAGCACTCCAGCAGCAAACATTTACGCCGAAAGGATATGTGGATTGGGATTTTACATGGAAGAACGATAATGTAATTATCGTTTCACGAGCAAAAGAGGGAGGGTTTGAAACTCTGCCAGAAAAAAGGCCATTCCCATCTTTATATGAGATAAATAGCACAAGCGATAAACAATATCAAATTACAAAGTCATCTAATAAGCAAGGCGATTATCATCCAATTTTCATGAAGAAGAGCAATCAATTAATATGGATACGTTCAGATCGTAAGAAAGCTAATATATGGATAGCTCATAGTGATGGAAAACATGAAAAAAAGTGGATTGAAAATGTAGATATACCAGAGTGGTATTATGAGAAATGGAATTGGGAAAATGTTATCTCGGTGAAAGAAGAATAAAAAACTGCCTAAAAGATCGTTTTAGGCAGTTTTTTACTGTTATTTATGTGTTTTATTTGGCTTCTTTTTCGCTGGGTTTCCGTTCCCTTGACGTTTTCTATTTTGTTCATCTTTTGCTTGTTTTTCATGTAGTGTATCTAAAAATTCATTCGAGTTACTCATGTTTATATCTCTCCTTTCATTTTGTCATGATTACTATAACCATTTAGGAGGATAATCATGAGTTAGAAGTTAGGCACTTAATTTTCTTCGATAATGTAAGTAAAATATTCCATACATAACAAATAGCATGAGTAAAACTTGTAACTCTACATTTTCTTTTAAAATAGCTGCGATAGTGTCTGGTAAGTACGGTGATTTATCGTTTGTGCTTAAACCTAACCATTTATTTAAGAGGCTAATGGTACAAAACATAAAAACACCGGACCAGCTTGCCGTAATTGCTTTTTGCTTAATTTTTGTTTCACGTTCATCATCTGTAATCCAAGGATTAGCAGTTTTATCACTACTAAAGAAGCCGTTTATATATCCCCATACAATCATTCCAATAAAGACAATTATCCATTTCATATATGTAATTCTCCTTTCTATGTAAAAAGTTTTTTACATATAATATTGTAATATTTTACAAAGTTTCATGTCAAATGTTTTTTACATATTGGTTTTCATATAGCAGGAATAAAGTATGAGATAGGGAAGAAATATGTAAGAGGATTTCATAATGAGAGGAGGAAGGGGATGAAAATCGTCTTTGTTCGGCACGGGGAAGGAGAACATACAAGGGATTTGCCATCAAGTTTAAAAGTGCTTCATCCGCCATTGACGGATGAAGGAAGGAATCAGGCTAAATTACTTCAATGCAATGTGCCATTACAAGAGGCGGATATATTAATTGCTAGTCCTACACTTAGAACTTTGCAAACGGCGACAATATGGAGTGCGAAAGTTGCTTGTCAAAAAATCGTTCATCCATATGTATCTCCGCGTATTTTTCCTTATCGAGAAGAAGCGAGAACATTACCGTGCGATTATATAGTAGATCAGGGAATGATAACAAAGTTATTTCCGCATTTTTCGATAGAGAAAAGCTCAAATAATCAGTTATGGAAGGAAGGTATAAACACTATTTCAGAGAATAGTTTTCAGCAAATAGTAGATGAATTTCTTCTTTGGTGTTATGAACTGGGTGCGGAAAGAATTTGCATTGTATCTCACGATGGAACAATTACAGCATATAGGCAATATTTACATAAAGTCGTTTTAACTAGATCAGATTTTTTGAAAGAAACAGGTATATATGAAATGGATTTATCTCATAAAAGTCTGATTGATAAGGGCTGATTATAGGATGGAGGTTGTTTGTTGAATATTGCATTAGTAGTTGGTTTTAATTCGGATTTAGAGGCGCAATCAATACGAGCATCTCTTGAGTATTTTGGTGCAAGAGTTGTGACATATTGGATTGGTAGACCGAAAGATTTTGTGGAAGTTCTTTCTGGAAAGAACTTATTTGACGATATTAATTATATTATTTTTTGCTTTCATGGTGAAGAAGGAAAGTTTGTCATGGAAGAGTTAGGCGAAGAAGTATATGAACAAGATGAACCGAGAGGGTATTTTGGTAAAGCAGAAATTTATAAATATGCAAAATTGCATAATACACATATTGTAAATAGCGGGTGCACATTAGGGGAGCAAAAACTTGCAAAATCTTTTTTACATAGTGGTGCAAAATCATATATTGGATCGATTGATTATGTAGATGGAAATGCAGCACTTATGTTTACTATACGCTTATTTTATGGGGTTATTAACCATGGGAAAACGTTAGAAGAAGCGTTTCAAGAAGCGAGTTTAATTGATGAGGAGACACATACATTTCGATTCTATAATTAGTATGAAACACGTTTATTCTATATTCGAATAAACGTGTTTCACATTTAACTCACAATTTTTTTACATTTTTTTCAATGAAAATGATTATCACCTGTGGTATGATATGTTCAAGTTTTTACAGGTAATAAAAGTTACTATATAAACGTTAGTTTTTAATGTTTTATACACATGTCATGAATTATTCATAATTAACGTTTGAAAAATGAGTAACTAATGTTATTATATTAACTGTAACTAACTTAATTACAACTTTAGGAGGAAGATATGGTTATTCAATTTTTAAGAGAAAACAAAGCAGTTTCTTTTGCATTAGCAGTAATTCGAGTATATCTTGGTTACACATGGTTAATGGCTGGAATCGGTAAACTACAAGGAAAAGGATTCGATGCAACAGGTTATTTGCAAGGGGCAATTGAAAAATCTAAAGGTGCACAACCGGCTGTTCAATCTTGGTGGGCATCATTCTTACAAGAATTTGCAATTCCAAATGTAGATTTGTTTAATACACTTGTAACATGGGGAGAAATTTTAGTCGGAATTGGTTTAATTGTAGGCTGTTTAACAAAAACAGCGGTCTTTTTTGGTCTTGTAATGAACTTTTCCTATATGTTTAGTGGGTCAATTGGTGTGAACCCTGAGATGGTTATCTTATCTATGTTTGTTCTTGTTTCCGGTATGAACGCTGGGAAATTTGGAATGGATGGCTTCGTTATCCCGAAAGTATTAGGATCAAAAACTCCAAAACGCCAAAAGCAAGCTGCTTAATATATGAAAACGGGTATCTCATTTTGAGATACCCGTTTATGTTATTTTTCAACTTTAATCGGATTGTTCTTAAAGAAATCTTTTACATACCCGACAAATTCTTGTGGTTCTTGGCGAAATGGTGCATGATAACCTTTTTCAATAATATGTAAAGTGCTATTTTTTAAGAATTGATGATACGTTTCTCCTTCTTTCCAGGAAACGCTACTATCATTTCTGCCCCATATAATTAAAGTTGGCTGTTTTATTTCATTTGCATTAATTTTAAGACGTCTAGGCCATAATTTCATTTTATTATAATGCTCTTCATCATTACGTTTGAATTTCACTTTGCTTTCATCATAATCTGTAATAGAAGAAACGGCATTTAAATCAGTCGACAATTGTGGTTTTGGTGAGCCTTGTTTATTAACGAATGTATGAGGGCCACCTGTAGCATCAGTTAAAATAAGGTGAGAAACTGCTTCAGGATATAAATATGTTAAATTTAGAGAAATTTCTCCCCCCATGGAATGCCCCAGTATTGCGAATGAATCATACCCTAGTTTTTTCATTAATTTATAATACAAATTTGCATGAGTTGGAAAAGAATAATAAAAATCCATTGGCTTAGATGAGCGCCCGAATCCTAAAGCATCTACAGAAATAATTGTATGATCTTTTGCTAAATCGGAGTAAATCTTTTGAAAACCATCTGATGACCCTCCAAAGCCATGAATCATAAGTAAAGGTGGTTTTTCATTACCAATCTTTTTAAAGTAAATGGTTTGACCATCTATTTCTACCATTTTTTCCTCGGTAGCTAGTTTCGCTGTAATTGTATTTTTAACTTGTTTTACTTGTTCTACTGGCTTTTCTGCTGCACTACATCCTACTAATAGTGTAAGAGTAAGACAACCTACCATAAAATAGCTAAATCGCTTCAATTAGGTGTCTCCTTTCTAACATAACGCTGTATCTATCATAGCAAATAGCATATTACGATTTCCAGGAAGTTGGCTACCATTTTTTATCATAAGAGGTGAAAGGAGCGTTTCTTGGAAATTTTCTGTTTGAAGAAATTGACGAAATGTAAATTGTGAGTGTGGAACATTAATTCGTACTATACCATTCCAACATTCACATATCTTTTTTAATAATTGGATAGCATCTTCTTCTTGCTTGGCGATAAGTGGATTGATACATAATATATTGCCCTTTTGTATGCATAATGAAAAAGCTTCTATACAGTTATTTCTTTCAATTTTAAAAGAGTATACGGCCCTTGGTAATAGCAAAGAGTAAAGTAGAGAACGATTCATACCAGTTGCAATTTGATCCAGAGAAGTAAGAGATATAAGGTCTTCTTCTTGTACTTGTTGTAAGTGAGAAGGATACGTCTTAATAGTCTGCTTTTCAAAACGATGAATCGTTGTTGCTGTTTGAAATCCACATGATGTGTATAGAGGTTCGCCAGCTTTTGTCGCAATAAGTGCAATGGGTTGTTTTGGATGAATTTGTTCCAAGCAATGATTTAGCAACATGCGCCCTAATCCGCGTCCTTGAAAATTAGGGTGAACGATTAACATACCAATGGAAGCGAAGTTACTTGGAAAGGGAAATACTCCTCCAGTGGCAATGAGTTTGTTTTCATGAATGTAACCTACAAGTGTGCCGATAGAAAGATACATTTCGAATTGTTTTTTCATAAAAATTTCATCGTGTAACCATCCAACAGATTTGCAAAGATTAAGTAATTCAAAAATAAAAGACTCATTTAGCTTTACTATTTTCATAAAGGCTCACCGCATTTCTATTTATTTTCATAAAAATAGAGTCAAAATGTAAAAAAAGAGATTTACGTTAAATGAAATCCAACTTGTTTATATTTAAATTGTAAAGGGCGGGATGATTGATACAAAAAGACAAAGTTATACAAATTATAACTGATATTTACATAAGTTAACAAAAAATTTACATACAGCTAATTTTCTCTTAATAGTCTTCCATTAAATTTGATAGTGGGAAATGAATAACCTAATTAGGGGGACAAGACAGTGAAAAAGTTTGTGAAAAAAGCATGGCCATTTGCAGTTGTGGCATCATTAGCAGTTACTTCGGTAGCAACATGGAATTTTACTCGTTCTAGTGAGGTTAATGCAGATGAGAACGGAAGCAATGCAAAGATTAAAAATGTTATCGTATTAATTGGGGATGGTATGGGCCCTTCATATATGACGGCTCACCGTTATATGAAAGATAATCCAAAAACCTTTGAAATGGAATCTACAGAATTTGATAAGCATCTTGTAGGAACACAAAAAACATACCCAGAAGATGAACATGAAAATATTACAGACTCTGCATCGGCAGCAACAGCTATGTCAGCAGGGATTAAAACATATAATGCTGCAATTGCAGTTGATAATGATAAAGCGGAAGTGAAAACAGTTCTTGAGCAAGCGAAAGAAAAAGGGAAATCAACGGGACTCGTTGCAACTTCTGAAATTACACATGCAACACCAGCTGCTTTCGGTGCGCATGACATTAGCCGTAAAAATATGGACGCAATTGCAAATGATTATTTTGATGAGAAAATTAAAGGGAAGCATAAAGTAGATGTTATGCTTGGCGGCGGCGTAAAGAACTTTGTTAGAAAAGATCGTAATCTTACAGAAGAGTTCAAGAAATCTGGTTATAGCTATGTAACGGATCGAGATCAATTGTTAAATGATAAAAATGATCAAATTCTTGGTTTATTTGCACCAGGTGGATTAGATAAAATGATTGACCGTAATGAGAAAACACCTTCATTAGAAGAAATGACTAATGCAGCAATTGAGCGTTTGAACAAAAATAAAAATGGTTTCTTCTTAATGGTGGAAGGAAGTCAAATCGACTGGGCTGGACATGATAATGATATTGTTGGTGCAATGAGTGAAATGGAAGACTTCGAAAAAGCTTTCAAAGCAGCGATTGAGTTTGCGAAAAAAGATAAAAATACGTTAGTTGTTGCAACGGCAGATCACGCTACTGGTGGATTATCTTTAGGTGCCAATGGCGAGTATAACTTTAAAGTAGATCCAATTAAAGCTGCAAAGCGTACACCAGACTTTATGGCAAATGAGATTGCAAAAGGTGCAAATGTAGAAGAAACATTGAAAAAGTATATTGATTTACAATTAACTCCAGAAGAAATTCAAGCTGTAAATGATATAGCTCCTTCAAAAGATGTAACAAAGATTGATAATGCAATTGAAGATATTTTCAATAAGCGCTCGGTTACAGGCTGGACAACGGGTGGACATACAGGGGAAGATGTGAACGTATATGCATTTGGTCCAGGTAAATACTTGTTCTCTGGCGTTCAAGAGAATACAAATATAGCGAAACGTGTCTTTGATATTGTTGGCGGCGGCGATCCGAATAAAGGAAGACGCTAATTAAGAGCGAAAGTGAGGCGAAATGCCTCACTTTTCTTTTTAGGAGTTGGGAATATGAAAAATTTATTTAGGAAATTAAGATTCCTTTTAGTATTTGTAGTATTACTAGTTGGATGTCAACAAGAAGAGAATAATGTAGAACAAAAATCTACTACTAAAAAAACTGAGGAAAAGGTACAAATAACAAAAGAAGAAGAGAGATCTATTCAAGATGTTATTCATACATTTGTGCGAACGACGAATGAAAAAAATCTTGCAGAACATATGGAGTTATTTTCAAAGAAGATGCCTAGTGCTGAAGACTTAAAAACACAAAAAGAAGCCGCATTTCAAAAGGGAAATAAGAAAATTGAATTGGAACATATAGATATGAAAGTTAGTAAAGTAGGGTATGTTATTGTTGAAACGAAAGAAAAGGAAGTAGACGACAGTATCACTCTTCAAAAGAAAGTACAGTATGCCCTTGGAAAAGAAGAGGATAAATGGAAGATTGAAGAGGTTCGAACAATAGAGAAAAAATAACGTGAAACTTTAATAAGTGTAGGAGTCGTACTTCCCAAAATGGTAGAAAAAAGGTTCTCATTGGCGAGAACCTTTTTTTATAGTGGTAGCATAATTTGATTTGAACATGCCTCAATATCATCAATATCTTGACGAATTGTGGCCATTTTATTATCCAGATCTTCAGCTTTCATTGCTGCATCATGTAGTTCATCTTTTAAATACTCCGGTATTTTCCCTTCATATTTATAATAAAGTTTGTGTTCTAAACTTGCCCAAAAGTCCATTGCCAGTGTACGTAACTGAATTTCTGCAAATACATCTTTTGTACCAGAATTTAGTGATAAAGGGTATTTAATAATCATGTGTAAACTTTTATATCCGTTTCGTTTTGGGTTAGCGATATAATCTTTTACTTCTATGACTTCCATATCTTCGCGTTTTTGAATGACTTCTTTCAAATGATAGATATCTTCTACGAAGCAACATGTAATACGAATACCAATAATATCTTGTAAATGTGTTTGAGCGTTTTCAACTGTTGGTAATAAGCTTTTGCGCTCTAGTTTTTTAATAATACTTTCAGGTTGTTTTAGTCTTGTTTTTATATGTTCAAACGGGTTGTAATCCTCTAGAAATTGAGCTTCCCGGTTCATAATTTCAAATTTAGTTTTTAACTCTTCTAAAGCAAATGTATATGGTAATACAAAAGCTTTCCAGTAGTTAACTGTTGATTGATTATATTCCATTTATATACACACCTTTTCCTATTTGCAAGTGAGGTCGTTATTATACTAAATACCAAATCATATAAGCGCAAGCAGCAAATGATGAGATCATAAAGCGATATTTAGTTTTCATACTTTCAACTCCTTTCGAGTAAGATTTTATATAAATAAACGTGATTGTTAATAAGTTCACTATGTACAGTTTCTATAGTAATAGATTCGTGTGAATTTCGTATGAACTAATTGTTTCAGCTTTTTGTCTTTTTTGCTGTTAATCATAATTATTATTCGGATTTAAAGTGTTTTTATTTGATTTATCTATTTGTATAAATTAATGTATATTTGAATTTATAGTTATTGAGGAGGATATATGGTGAACTTTGAAGAATTAGCAATTGCTAGACGTTCTGCAATGAAATTTATACAAGGTATAGAAATCCCTAATGAGGATTTTAAAAAAATATTTGAGTTAACTAAGCTTTCTCCATCTTGCTATAATTTGCAGCACACACATTATGTTGTAATTCGTGATCAAGAGCGAAAAGAAAGATTAAAAGAATTAGCTTTCGGTCAATATAAAGTATCGAGTGCATCAGCGGTAGTGCTCGTTTGTGGTGATAAAAAAGCATACCAAAATGTTGAAAATATTTACTTCGGTATGAAAGTTTTAAAAATGATTGATGAATGTGAATATGAAGATACAATTAGGCAAACGAAAGGTTTATATGAAGGAAAAGGAGAGCGTTTCATGGAGGATGAAGCGATTAGAAATGCTTCGTTAAGCGCGATGACTTTTATGTACGCAGCTAAATATTATGGCTATGATACATGTCCAATGATTGGTTTCGATGAAAAAGCAGTACAAAGTGAATTAAATATGCCGGAGCATATAGTACCTGTTTTAATGATTACGATAGGAAAAAGTGATATGACTAAAACTCGCCCACGAGGATATCGAAAGCCGATTAGTGAATTTGTTACATACGAATCGTTTTAATAAAGTGAAACTTTTAATTAGTGGGGGTCTTACTGCCCGTTAATGCGGGAGAAAATTGATTTAACTATAAAAACAAGGGGATTCTAAATGGAATCTTCTTGTTTTTGCAATTGACAAATAGAATGAAGTTTTATAATATATAAATCGTAATCATTACGTTTTAGTTGCGATCTTTGAAAGAAAGGAGAATTAAATATGCGTGTAAATATTACATTAGCTTGTACGGAGTGCGGCGATCGTAATTACATTTCTAAGAAAAATAAACGAAACAATCCAGAACGCATCGAACTAAAAAAATATTGTCCACGATTAAAGCGAGTAACGTTACATCGTGAGACGAAGTGAAAGACTAGAGATATCTCTAGTCTTTTTTTTATAGTTCCTTGGTTTTGTTTGCTATAATTACCTTAAAATGTAATAAAGGGAGCGGTATGATGAATCAAAAAGATAAAGAAAGAAAAGAGCGAGTGGCTCATATTATTAACATTCCAGATGAATATAGTCTTGTTGTAGATGATCAAGAAGGGGTTGATGACCCGTATCATCTATTATGGTGGGAGCATAAAGAGGATCAGGAGAGAACGATACAAATTACATTGAATAGACATACTGGTAATTTAATTGCATTTAGGATAGATGATGGAAATTATTTTTCGAGTGATAAGGAAGTTATAGAGGAGAATAGGGTAAGAGAGATTGCAAATGTATTTATAAAAAAACACGTGGAAGAAGGATTAGAGTTTTATACATATGTAACTATCCAGGATGATTGGCGTGGCTGGAAAGAAATAAATTATATGCAAGAAGTAAATGGATATCCATTACCGGATACAGGATGTGTGGTGCAAGTGCATCCTTCAGGGAATGTTGTGAATTTTCATTATAACGGACGAGAAAGCATAAAAGAAAAGCCGTTATGGCCAAGTGAGATTGTTGAGGAGAATATCGTTTTAGACAACTTAAAGGCTAAACAAGATATGAGGCTTGTATTTGTAGATTTAACACATTCTTTATGTAAATATGAAAATGGAGAAGAAGTAAAAGGGTACCACCTTGTGTATGTACCAGAACCTAGTCATGTATTTATTGATGCAAGTACAGGTAAAGATTTATTTGGACCAGATCATTATAAATTACCGCCAACAGTGGCTGTTAGAAAACAAAAAAGGGGTAGCCAACGAGGTGACGTATTCGAATTATTTGACTGGAATAAAGAAGGTTTTACAAAAGTAGATGAGACGGAAAATGATGATGAAATAAGGATGAAATTTGTTCCGAAAGAGGAATTACAAAAACAGAAAGAAGAAAAGAATCCATATTTAATGAATGAATTCTTTAACAAGCATTTACCGATGTTGAAATATAATAATTTAGTTAGCGTTACAATTGATAAATTAACCAATGAATTAACTGGTTTTATAAAACTGACAGATGATAAAGAAGTAAAGCAAATACTGTCTAGAGAGGAATGTTTACAAAAAGCACTTCAATTTTTAGAACGAGTTATTCCAGATATCAAACAATATCTGCGTCTTTGGGAGGAACGTGAAGCAGAAGAAGATGGGATTGAAAGATTTATCTTTTCTGTATATATAAATGATATTCCGGCAGAGTATAACCAATTTATGATCAACATCAATGCAGAAAATGGTGCTGTTATGCACTACTCGGGGGAGTCTAGCAACTTTATAAAAAAATTACTTACATATGAAACAACACCAAAAGTAACAAAAGAAAAAGCGTTAGAAATATACAGAGCGGCTATCCGAGTTAAATTAGAATGGTTTGTAGATCATGATGCAGAGGAAACGAAATACAAACTACTGTACAAACAAACGACAGATGAAAAATATAAAGAACCTTTTGATTGTAGTCGGGAAATTCGTTATATTGATGCCCAAACTGGGAGAAAGATTTGGAGTAAGTAAAATAAAAAGAGTTATTTTTCAAAGAAAATAACTCTTTTTATTTTTATAATTTGCCTGTTCGCTTTTCAAAAGTAAATGTGATAGGAAGATTGGAATGAGAACTATCACTTTTAAATATTACTTTCCATTCTTTAGTATGGGCTTTAATTTCAAAATTAAGAAGATTTATCGCTCTACGTTTATCTATTTCTAAAAACATATTATGAATTTCTGGTTCTTGCTGTAAATTAAGAGCCTTTAGTGTGACTGTAAATGTGAAAAAATTCTGCCCTTCATATACTATTTTTGATATTTTTGTTTTTTGTGTATTTAACAGCACATAAAAACGGTCTGATGGAGTTAATTGTACAGAGTCATCAGTAATTTTATTCTCGCTATTATGAAGTTCAACTAAGAAAGATGTACTATGGGAAGAATCTTTTTTGCTTGTAATCTGTAATTCAGTAGGAATCATCGGTATTTCATAAAAGTCATTCCTTATTATGTTATTGTAATCCTCTGAAAATTTACGGACTTCTTTTGGAAAAGAGTCTTCTTGTGTACTTAAAAAAGTTTTATGTTGCTTTGGAATTTTTTTACTAAAATTTAATGTTTCTTTAAAGTAATAATTGGATCCAGTTAAAAATAAAAAACTACAAATTAATAAAAAAATTCGATACAGATTTTGAAAATGAAAGAACAATAGTATACATGTAATAATTCCAATTACATAGAAAATAAAGATAAGTAGTTCTAGTTTTGAGTGAAACGAGAAACCATAGTTATGAAAAAATTTTATTCCAGTTATAATTTGAGCTCCAAAAAATAAAGAAATTCCAAATTGAAAAAATAATAAATCAGGCCCTCTTTTAATAACAAAAGTAATGAACGAAATGAAAAGTAAAAATACTCCTAAATAAATTGTTACATTTAATAATCGTTCTAATGTAATCATGAATAATGTCCCCTTTAATAGCATATTCATATATAAATAACAATTTTATATAATTATAATATAACAATAAATTATTTTAAATGTTGGAAGTGTTGAGTTTTATAAATAAACTGTACAGACACAAACAACCTCACGCCCACATACACATAATAAAGACCACTATTTTGGCGGAGGTGAAAGGTTTGAGTCTATTCGCCGCAATTGGATATATGGTTCGAGAAGTGTTTGTCTTTGTTTCTTATGTGAAGAATAATGCGTTCCCGCAGCCGTTATCATCAGATGATGAGAGAAAGTACTTAGAGTTAATGGAGCAAGGTGATGCTCAAGCGAGAAATCTTTTAATTGAACATAATTTACGGCTTGTAGCTCATATCGTTAAAAAATTTGAGAACACAGGAGAAGATGCAGAAGATTTAATTTCAATTGGTACGATCGGGCTCATTAAAGCGATCGAGAGCTATTCTGCTGGAAAGGGAACGAAGCTTGCGACGTATGCAGCACGCTGTATTGAAAATGAAATTTTGATGCATTTACGTGTACTAAAGAAAACGAAAAAAGATGTTTCACTTCATGATCCGATCGGGCAAGATAAAGAGGGCAATGAAATATCGCTTATTGATATATTAAAATCAGAGTCTGAAGATGTAATTGATATGATTCAGCTTAGTATGGAGTTAGAAAAAATTAAAGAGTATATCGATATTTTAGACGAAAGAGAAAAAGAAGTGATTGTGAAACGTTTTGGACTTGGGCTAGATAAGGAGAAAACACAGCGGGAAATCGCTAAGGCGCTTGGTATTTCTAGAAGCTACGTATCACGGATTGAAAAGCGTGCTTTAATGAAAATGTTCCACGAGTTTGTAAGGGCAGAGAAAGAGAAAAAAGCGAAAGAGTAAAGTGTATTAGAAGCAGCCATATTTAAAATGGGCTGCTTTTCTTATTGTAAATAAGAAAAGAAAACGCGTTATGCTAAGAAGAAATACATGTTCACTGTTGAAAATGACGGATTCTATCTGTAATATTAGAAGGTGCTAAATAATTTAAGAATAATACCATATTTAGTTTTCTGTATGTATAATAAGGTTGCTTTATATGATATGTGGGAATAAGAACCAATTTTACATATGATATAGAAAGAAAAGAAGGGAAAACTAAAGTTATAGACTGATTAGGGGGTTTCGCAATTTGCGACGTACATTATATCGACTTATGATAGAACTTACAAATGGTCGCTTTACTTCTTATATATTACGTAAATTTGCACAATCTCGTTTGAGCTCTATCATTATTCCATCGTATGCGAAAGTTTTTCAAATTAATCAAGATGAGATGGAAAAGGGTTTGAAGGAATATAGAACATTGCATGAATTATTTACGCGTAAGCTAAAAGAAGGAAAGCGTAGTATTGATACAGATGCATCGAGTATCGTTAGTCCTGTTGATGGTGTTTTTGCAGATCAAGGTCCTATTGAGGATACAAAAACATTTGATATTAAAGGAAAGCGCTATTCAATTGTGGATATGCTAGGTAATGAAGAACGTGCAACGCGATATGCAGGCGGTACATATATGGTAATTTATTTGAGTCCAAGTCATTATCATCGCATTCATAGTCCGCTTTCTGGTTCTGTGACTGAAAGATTTGTACTCGGTAGAAAATCATATCCGGTAAATGCAGCTGGTATGGAATACGGGAAAGAACCACTGTCAAAAAATTATCGTTCTGTTACAGAAGTAAGCAGTGATGGCGAGCATATGGCTCTTGTAAAAGTAGGTGCCATGTTTGTTAATAGTATTGAGCTTTTGCATGAGAGAGACACTGTTCAAAAAGGTGAAGAAATGGCATACTTTACATTTGGTTCAACAGTTGTGTTATTGTTTGAAAAAGATATGATAGAAGTAGTGCAGGAATTAAAGAGTGGACAAGAGCTTCGTCTTGGTCAAAAAATAGCTACTCGCTTAGCTCATAAATAAAGAAAAGCTTTTATAACCGTAAGTAAGAGTTATGGGCAAAGATACTTAATGATGAAATCCCCTAGATGGGAGTACTTGTTTATTCGAGAGCCATCGTAGGATGGCTCTTTTTACAGGGCATCCAATAAATTATCCTTTAACTGTTTAATTGGTAAGGGCTGATTAAACTTTCACTTTATATGTAATCAAGATGATTTGACAAGCTTGTCCTCTAATGAGCGTCTAATGATTTCTTGTTTTATAAGTAAAATGAAGTCGGGATTTAATTTTAGTTCTTTTGCTTTATAATAAGACTCAGTGAGTAACTCAGTGGATAACTGTTCCATATGTTTTGTTTTCAAGGTGAGTCACCTCCTAATAATATAAGGATTGATTCGTTGATGCATTTAATGTACCAAAAAAATATGACAGTCACAAACGAGTGGTTATCCACATACCTAGGTGGATAAAGTGTGTATAGTTTGTTAGTAAATTCCAAATTAACTGAAAAATTAATGTGGAAAATGTGTACAATTTTATCCACAGGTTATATATCGAAAAATGTTGTCGAAAAATTTTATGAAAAATCCTCAAAGAGGTGAAAGAAATTGAAACTATTTTTACCAAATGAATATGTGAAAAATGTATATCATGTTCAACCAGAAGATTTAAAAAAACGTGGGATTAAAGGCGTTATTACTGACTTAGATAACACTTTAATTGAATGGGATCGTCCCAATGCAACACCGCAACTTGAAAAATGGTTCTTGGAAATGAAAGAGCAAGGCATTCAAGTAACGGTCGTTTCAAATAATAATGAGCAACGTGTAAAAGATTTTGCTGATCCATTAGGTATTCCATTTATTCATAGTGCACGTAAACCATTTGTTCGCGCATTTAAGCGTGCGATACAAGAGATGCGTTTGCAGCCAGATGAAGTTGTAGTAATTGGAGATCAGTTACTGACGGACGTGCTTGGTGGCAACCGAGTAGGCCTTCATACAATTTTAGTTGTACCGGTAGCACAAACGGACGGATTAGTAACGCGCTTTAATCGAAAAATTGAACGAAGAATTATGAAAAATATGAAGAAAAAAGGTTTAATTAACTGGGAGGAATAAAGTTTGACTGAAACAATTAAATGTATTGGTTGCGGTGTAGAAATTCAAACAGAAAATAAAAACGAAGTGGGGTATGCTCCTGCCTCATCTTTAGAGAAAGAACAAGTTATTTGTCAACGTTGTTTTCGCTTGAAGCATTACAATGAAATTCAAGATGTATCGTTAACAGATGATGACTTCCTACGCATTTTAAATGGAATTGGAAAATCAGATGCATTAGTAGTCAAAATTGTAGATATTTTTGATTTTAATGGTAGCTGGTTACCTGGCTTACATCGTTTCGTAGGGAATAATAAAGTATTACTTGTTGGAAATAAAGCTGATTTAATTCCAAAGTCAGTAAAACATGATAAAGTAAAACATTGGATGCGCTATAGTGCAAAGCAGCTAGGATTAAAACCAGAAGATGTCTTTTTAATTAGTGCAGCGAAGGGACAAGGAATCGCTGAACTAGCAGATGCTATTGAGTATTATCGCGGCGGCAAAGATGTTTATGTTGTTGGATGTACGAATGTAGGGAAATCGACATTTATTAATCGTATGATTAAAGAATTTAGTGATGAGACTGAAAATGTAATTACAACATCTCATTTCCCAGGAACAACACTTGATTTAATTGATATTCCATTGGACGAAGAGTCTTCTTTATATGATACGCCAGGTATTATTAACCACCACCAAATGGCTCATTATGTTGGAAAGCAAAGCTTAAAGCTTATTACACCAACAAAAGAAATTAAGCCGATGGTATTCCAATTAAATGAAGAACAAACGTTATTCTTTAGTGGATTGGCACGTTTTGATTATGTAAGTGGTGGTCGTCGTGCATTTACTTGTCACTTCTCGAATCGCTTAACAATCCATCGTACAAAGCTTGAGAAAGCAGATGAATTATATAAAAATCATGCCGGGGATTTACTAAGCCCACCAACGCCAGAAGAATTAGCAAATATGCCTGAGCTAGTGAAATACGAATTTAATATTCGTGAACCTAAAACGGATGTTGTATTCTCTGGATTAGGATGGGTTACTGTGAACGAACCAGGAGCAAAAATTGTTGCACACGTACCAAAAGGAGTAAGTGTTTCACTACGTAAATCTTTAATTTAATATGGAGAGGGATTTATGAAACAATTATATGGTGTAATCGGAAATCCAATTGGACATTCATTATCACCCGTTATGCATAACGATGCATTTGAACACTTGAATATGGATGCCCATTATCATGCGTTCCTTGTTGAAGAGGAATTGCTAGGGGAAGCAGTAAGAGGTTTAAAAGCATTAGGTATTTCAGGATTTAATGTAACAACTCCGCACAAGGTTGCTATTATGGAGTATTTGGATGAGATTGACCCATTGGCAAGGAAAATCGGTGCAGTAAATACAGTGGTTCATAAGGATGGAAGATTAATTGGCTATAACACAGACGGGATTGGTTTTGTTCGAGCGCTGCAGTCAATTAGTAATGAACCACTTCAAGGGAAACGTATTTTGTTACTTGGTTCAGGTGGTGCTAGCCGAGCTATTTATTTTTCTCTTGCTGATGTAGGTGTAAAAGAGATTGATGTAGCCAATCGTACAGTAGATAAGGCAAAGGAACTTATTGCTGCACGTACGGCCGATGTTAATTCTGTTGCTTTGTCGTTAGAAAAAGCGACAGAAGAACAAGGAAATTATGATATTATCATTCAGACGACAACGATAGGTATGCATCCACACGTAGAACATACGCCATTACAAATCTGTTCGTTAAAAAAAGGAATGATTGTATCAGATATAATTTATAATCCATTTGAAACGAAAATTTTATGTGAGGCAAAAGAGCAAGGTGCAATCATTCAAAATGGTATTGATATGTTTGTTTATCAAGGAGCACTTGCATTTGAAATGTGGACAGGACGCACGCCAAATATCGAGAGAATGAAACAATTAGTTATAGAAAAACTTGGAGGCTAACATATATGTTAACAGGAAAACAAAAAAGATTTTTACGTGCACAAGCACATCATTTAACACCAATTTTTCAAGTAGGAAAAGGCGGAGTAAATGAAAATATGATTAAACAAATCGCAGATACTTTAGAAGCTCGTGAGTTATTTAAAGTAAGTGTATTACAAAACTGTGAATTTGATCGCCGTGAGGTTGCGGAAGAACTTGCAAAAGGTGCACGTGCTGAAATCGTTCAAGTAATTGGAAGCACAATCGTTTTATACAAAGAATCAAGAGAAAATAAACAAATTAAGCTTCCTCGATAAAAAGATTAGCATGCGCTATTTTTATCGTTTATGCGTAATGATGTAGAGAGCGAAACCAATTGAACTTTTATTAATAGCAACTCTCTTCATTCCTAATAGAGGAGAGTTGCTGTATGTAAAAGGAAGGGGCGTTTCTTTTGAGAAAAATTGGCATCATTGGCGGTACATTTGATCCGCCTCACTATGGACATTTGCTAATTGCAAATGAAGTATATCACGCTTTGAACTTGGAAGAAGTATGGTTCTTGCCAAACCAGATTCCGCCACATAAACAAGGGCGGAATATTACAAGTGTAGAAAGTCGTTTACATATGTTAGAGCTCGCGACTGAGGCAGAAGAGCACTTTTCTATTTGTTTAGAAGAGCTAAGTAGGAAGGGCCCATCTTATACGTATGACACTATGTTACAATTGACGAAGAAGTATCCGGATGTGCAGTTTCACTTTATTATTGGTGGGGATATGGTTGAGTATTTACCGAAGTGGTATAACATTGAAGCTTTATTTAATCTTGTAACGTTTGTTGGAGTTGCAAGACCTGGGTATACATTGCATACACCATATAAGATTACTACAGTGGAAATTCCGGAATTTGCAGTTTCTTCATCCTTATTACGTGAGAGATATAAGGAGAAGAAAACGTGTAAATATTTACTTCCCGCAAAAGTACAGGTATATATCGAGAGGAATGGGTTGTATGAATCGTGAGAATGCACTGCATATTGTCAAACAACAAATGCATGAAAAACGTTATATACACACAATTGGTGTAATGGAGACAGCGATTGAGCTTGCTAAGTTATACGGTGTGGACGAAAAAAAGGCAGAGATGGCAGCTATATTCCATGATTATGCGAAATGTAGAGCAATTTCAGAGATGGAAGAGATTATTAAACGTGAAGATTTGCCGAAAGATTTACTTTGCTATAACAAAGAGTTATGGCATGCACCTGTTGGGGCATACTTAGTAGAAAAAGAAGTAGGCATTACGGATTCTGAAATTTTGCAAGCTATTACATATCATACAAGTGGTCATGAGAATATGACGATGTTAGATAAAGTGATTTATGTAGCTGATTACATTGAACCTGGGCGAAAGTTTCCAGGAGTGGAAGAGGCTCGTAAACTCGCATATACGGATATAAATCAAGCTTTATTATTTGCGTTAAAGAGAACAATTCAATTTTTAATGGAAAAAGATCAGACGATTTATCCATTAACATTCCAAACATACAATGCAGTTATCAAGGAGGAAATGAGTAAATGAACGATAAAGATTTATTAGTATTAGCGGCAAAAGCAGCTGATGATAAGAGAGCAGAAGATATGGTTGTCCTAAATATGCAAGGTATTTCACCAATTGCAGATTATTTCATTATTTGTCACGGGAATTCAGACAAACAAGTGCAAGCAATTGCACGTGAAATTAAATCAAAAGCACATGAGTTCCAAATCGACGTACAACGTATGGAAGGGTTTGACGAAGCACGTTGGGTATTAGTTGATCTTGGAGATGTAGTTGCTCATGTATTCCATAAAGATGAGCGTAATCACTATAATTTAGAGCGTCTATGGGGCGATGTGCCACGTGAAGATATTACAGAAGAGTTAGGCCAATGAAATACGAACAAATTGCATTGTTGTACGACGAACTAATGAATGATGTCCCTTATGATAAATGGGTGGAATTTACAGAGGAAAGTTTACAGCAGGCAGATATGAAAGAGGCAAAAATTCTTGATGTAGCATGCGGTACAGGTAATGTAACCCTGCCGCTTGTGCAAAAGGGTTACGATTTAATAGGTGTCGATCTTTCAGAAGAAATGTTAACAGTCGCTCAGCAAAAACTAGGAGGAGAGGGATACTTTATTCCTTTTTATCAACAAGACATGCGAGAGCTTGATGTTCCAGGTGAGTTTGATTGTGTAACCATCTTTTGTGATTCATTAAATTATGTATTGCAAGAAGATGGAGTACAAGAAACATTTAGAAGAGTATTTCATCATTTACGTCAAGATGGTTTGTTTTTATTTGATGTACATTCTTTATATAAAATACATCATGTATTTCAAAATGAAACGTATACAGTGAATGGAGAAGAAATATCTCTTATTTGGAATTGCTTCCCTGGTGAAGAATCAAATAGTGTAGAGCATGATTTAACATTCTTTGTTCAAGATCCGGAAGAAGATGTGTACCATCGGTTTGACGAATGTCACGTGCAACGTGCATATCAAGTGGAAGAGTTAACGAAATGGCTTGAAGAAGCAGGTTTTACAGTGCTTCGTGTAACAGGTGATTTTGAGCGACTTGAAGTTACAGAACAAACAGAGCGTATTTTCTTCATGGCGAAGAAAAACGGATAAAACAAAAGCAACCGAGAAGGTTGCTTTTGTTTTATAAAGAAGATGTATTTTTAGTTCTAGCATAATCTGAAGATTGTATGCGTAAAGTGTGGGAATAGTAGTTGAAGTGAAAATGTATTGTAAAAAAGTAAGTATTTATAAAAAGGATTTGGAATGAAAATGACGTATTTATTATGTGTGTTTATTGAATTGCTGATCAACGCATTCTAAATCTTCATCAAATTTTTCATGTGTTCGCTCGATTAACTTATGGAACATATCTCCAACGTGCTCTTCTAAAACCCGAATGCCTTCCCCAGTAACGCCGCCTTTCACGCAAACCTTTTCTTGTAAGGTAGGTAATGTGAAGATTTCTTTTTCAAGTAATTTCCCCATCCCCACGACCATTTCACTTACTAAAGTAGTAGCCTCTTCGTGTGTAATATTTGTTTTATCTACAGCAGCGTTAATGAAGCATTGTAGTAAATAACTAAAGAAAGCAGGACCGCAACTTGCTATATCAGATGAAACGCGCGTTATATCTTCTTCTATTACAAGAGGTGTAGAAATGTTTTTGAATAGACGAAGTAGTTTTTGTTGCCATTCTTCAGAGCAATTATCTCCAAATGTAAATAGTGAGGCGCCAGAGAGCGCGCGATTTGTGATACTTGGAATGATACGCGCGACGTGGCAAGGTACGAGAGTCTCTAATTGTGATGGAGATATTGGACTTGTAATAGAAACTAAGCACGTTTCATCAGAAAAATGTTCAGCGTATTTTTTTAGGATAGGGTATATATCTATCGGCTTGACACAAATAAAAATAAGTTGTGATTGTTCGATTACTTCCGGGATTGTTTTTGCTATATGAACAGAAGGGTATTTTTCTTTTATATGATATGCTTTTGCAGGCGTCCGATTAATGATTGTAAGGCACGAAGGTTTGACAGCACGGGTTTCTAAAAATGCATCGATTAGTATATTCCCCATGTTTCCTGTCCCTATAATTCCTATGTTCAAAGTTTCATCCCTCCTTCGTAACAGCTTTCTCCTAAACAATATGAATGATGTTATAAATTTATGATTAGAGGTGTAAAATGATGTGGGATTTTCCGAAAAAGTGGTTAGGTTTAGTAGCTATTATTGGAACTTTACTTTTTCTTGTTTTTTGGAAAACGAATCAGAGTGTAGAACGAATGCCTATTACAATGAATGTACAAGAGAAGGAGATCGAAAAAAAGGGTAAACCGAAAATATCGGATACAAAGGAACAGAAAAGAACAATTATAATTGATGTGAAAGGAGCGGTTAGTAAAGAAGGGGTATATGAAATGAAGGAAGGAGATCGCGTAAAGGATGCGGTTCAAAAGGCTGGTGGTTTTTTATCAGAAGTAGATATGAAAAAAGTGAATTTAGCACAAATTGTACAAGATCAAATGCTTCTTTATATACCGAGTAAAAATGAATCAGAACAAGGGGTGCTTACTTCTTCTAAGGAAGATGGCAAGATTCGAATAAATACAGCGGCGAAAGAACAACTAGAAAAAATTACAGGGATTGGCTCTCGAAAGGCAGAAAGTATTTTGAAATATCGAGAAGAACATGGTCCGTTTCAGAAAATAGAAGATTTATTAGAGATTGATGGGATTGGTGCGAAGTCTCTTGAAAAGATAAAAGATCAAATTATTATTCCGTAAAAGATTGACGAAGTTTTTCTTCTTTCGCTACACTACAAGTAGACAAAAAAGTAGGTGAAAAATATGGAACGAATTTCATGGGATCAATATTTTATGACGCAAAGCCATCTACTATCTTTGCGTAGTACATGTACAAGGCTTGCGGTAGGAGCGACAATCGTTCGCGATAAACGAATTATTGCTGGTGGATATAATGGTTCAATTAAAGGTGGCGTACATTGTATAGATGATGGTTGTTACGTAATCGATAATCATTGTGTTCGGACAATTCATGCCGAAATGAATGCTTTATTACAATGTGCCAAGTTTGGTGCGAAAACAGAGGAAGCAGAAATTTACGTTACGCATTTCCCTTGTTTACAATGTTGTAAGGCAATTATTCAAAGTGGTATTACAGCGGTTTATTATGCGCAGGATTATAAAAATCATCCATACGCCATAGAGTTATTTGAACAAGCGAATGTAACAGTGAAACACGTTCCGCTAGAATATGATATTGCTGCATTAGAGGATCAAAAACGTTATACAGAGTTGAAAGAATTATTTGTGTCTTTAGAAAAAGATAATTTATCAATGGAAGAATTACAGCATGTATTCACGAAAGCAAAAATGATGCTATAAGGAGTGAGTATAAGTTGCAAGAACAATGGGGGTATGTTGCAATCTCGTTTATAATAGGGATTGCAATTGCCTTTTCCTCGTCACTTTTATTGATAGTTTTTTGCCTCTTTTTAAATGTTTTCTTCTGTTTATATCGCACTTCGCGTAAAACCTTCATTTTTTGTATTGTAGCGTGCTTTAGTAGCGTTATATACACTTCCTATGTTCAAGTATGGAATAAGCCTCTAGGGAAGCCCTATGCAGTTACAAGAGGGGTTATACAAAACACACCGCTTGTTAATGGGGATCGCCTATCTTTTCAATTTGAAGATCAGAATAAAAATATAGTGCAGTTAAGTTATAGAATAAAATCAGCTTTGGAAAAGAAAAAAATGCAACAATTATACGCAGGGATATCATGTGTATTCGAGGGTGAGAGGAAAGAACCGGAAACAGCTCGGAATTTTCATGGTTTTAATTACCGTGATTATTTATACAAGCAACATATTCATTTCACATTTGAGGCTACATATATTTCTGAATGCTATAAAACATCACTGTCGTTCACGCAATGGATTCTTCTTTTAAGGCAACAAGCAATCTCGAAAGTTACAGAAATGTTTCCAGAGCAATCAGGTGCTTTTATGAATGCATTACTCTTTGGTGATAGACAACAAATGACGTTTGAAGTGGAAGAGCAATATCAACAATTTGGTCTTGTACATTTGTTAGCAATTTCAGGTTCACACATTGTATTGTTGATGGTGATAGTATATTTTATTTTGCTAAGAAGCGGTGCAACGAGGGAGGTAGCAACAATTTGCCTTATCATTTGTATTCCTTTGTATATGGTTTTAGCAGGGGCTTCACCCTCTGTTATAAGAGCTTCTATAACAGGGGTTTTGATGTTGATTGCTTTTATGTGCTCGATTCGTTTATCTAGTTTAGATGCTTTAAGTGTAACAGCTATATGTATGCTTATATATGACCCTTATCTTGTTTTTAATATTGGATTTCAGTTTTCTTTTGTAGGTAGCTTCGCTTTACTTTTGTCTGCTCCGTTATTGTTAGGGAGTAGCAACGGAGTAATCCGAAATTCTATTTATATTTCTATCATTTCACAGCTCGTTAGTACTCCGATTTTGTTATATCACTTTGGTTATTTTTCTCCATATAGCATTCTCCTCAATCTCTTATACGTTCCGTTTTTATCTATCATTGTATTACCATGTAGCATTATTATTTTACTGTGTATGCCAATTGTCCCGTTTCTTGCAAAAGGATTTGCGGATGTATTATCAATAGGCTTGAGTATGTCTAATGATTTTCTAAGTTATTGTGAAAGTTTACCATTTACCCAGCTTATCTTCGGGGAAACGCCCTTCAATCTTGTAGCTGTATATTGCGCGAGTATTGTCAGTATATTGATGGTTTGGGAAAGAAGAGCGCCGAAAAAAATGGTTTGTATAGTTGCGAGTGTATTTATTTTTATTAGCACATGTCATTATGTATATCCATATTTTAGAGGAAGCGGAAGTGTAACATTTATTGATGTTGGACAAGGTGATGCAATATTAATTCGCCTTCCGTATGATAAAGGGATTTATCTTATTGATACAGGTGGAACGCTTCGTGTGAATAAGGAAGAATGGCAACAAAAAAAGCATGAATTTTCTGTTGGGAATGATGTTTTAATACCCTTTTTACAAAAAGAAGGTATTAAAACAATTGATAAATTAATCGTAACGCATGGAGATGCAGATCATATAGGTGCTGCGCAAGAATTATTATCATATATACCTGTAAAAGAAGTGGTATTTGGCCGAAAGGGAAAAGATGCAGTATTAGAAAAAGTAGTCAAGAAACAGGCATTAGAAAAGGAAATGAAAATAACTGAAGTGGGGGAAGGGGCGAGTTGGAGTGTAAATGAAGCGGAATTTTTCGTTTTAGCTCCAAAAGGAAAAGAAAAAAGCGAAAATAACGCTTCAATTGTAATATGGGCAAAATTTGGAGGGTTGAAGTGGCTATTTACAGGCGATTTGGAAGAAGAAGGGGAAAAGATTTTAGTAGAGGCATATCCAGATTTACAAGTGGATGTTTTAAAAGTTGCTCATCATGGGAGTAATACGTCATCTATAGAGCCTTTTTTGAACGTCATACAGCCTCGTGTAGCGATTATATCTGTTGGTAAGCAGAATAGGTATGGACACCCGCATAAAGAAGTGATAGAGCGTTTTGAGAAGATGGGGAGTGCGATATGGCGCACGGACAAGCAAGGTGCTATTTCCTATGTTTTTAAAGGGGAAAATGGAACCTTTAAAAGTAAAATCACATATGATAAAACACATAATAGATGAAAAAGAGAAGACTGCCATGAAGTGGCAGTCTTTAAGAACCGATAAATTTAATAACAGTTGCAATGATGAAAAGTGTTGCGAAAAAACCAAATGAGACGATAAATCCTACCCCTGAATCAATAGCGTCATTGCGTTTACTTTGAACGTTTTGTTCAAAATCATTCATTTAGAATCCCTCCCCAACATTCCACTTTAGTATAAAATATTGTCAGAAAAAAATCTACAATTTCCATATGAAGAGAAAACGAGCTTTTTTGCTACTTTTAAATCATGAAGTAATGTGAGTTTTTCGTTTCCAAGCATGTTAACAGTTGGCACTTATACTCAAATTTTTATTGCGAATAATAAAGGGAAGGTGATTACCGCACACCAATAAGAAACCCGGGGCTTATTGCGTGGCGTTTAATATAAATAAAGGGACGGGTTATAAAGCCTGTTCCTTTGTACTTGTAAAACAAAAGCTAGGGCATTAGTATAAATATATATTGCCAAGTTAGGGAGTAGGAAAAAGTATGAGTGATATACATAAAAAAATTAAAAAGAAACAGTTTGCTCCGTTATATTTACTATATGGAACGGAAGCTTTTTTTATAAATGAAACGATAAAGCTTATTACGACAGAAGCACTTGAAGAAGAAGATCGAGAGTTTAATGTTGTGACATACGATTTAGAAGAAGCGTATTTAGAAGATGTGGTTGAGGATGCGCGTACGCTTCCTTTCTTCGGAGAACGGAAAGTACTGTTAATAAAATCACCGCTATTTTTGACTTCGCAAAAAGAAAAGTTAGAGCAAAATATAAAAATTTTAGAAGAATACATTGGTGAACCTTCTCCATTTTCTATTCTTGTTTTTGTTGCGCCTTACGAAAAACTTGATGAGCGAAAAAAAATTACAAAACTATTAAAGAAAACAGCAGATGTAGTAGAAGCAAATGCGATGCAAATACAGGATGTTCAGAAGTGGATTGTTGCTCGTGCAGATGAAGTGCATGTGCATATTGATAACGCGGCTGTTAGTTTGTTGCTAGAGCTTGTGGGAAGTAATGTAACAATGTTGGCGAAGGAAATGGACAAGTTAACGTTATACGTCGGTATGGGCGGAGAGATTACGACGAAACTTGTTGCAGAGCTTGTACCAAAATCCGTTGAGCAAAATGTATTCGCTTTGACAGAAAAAGTGGTGAAAAAAGATATTGCAGGTGCAATGCAAATTTTGGATGGATTATTTACGCAGCAGGAAGAGCCGATTAAATTGCTTGCGTTATTAGTGAGTCAATTCCGCTTGTTGTATCAAGTGAAAGAGCTACAGCAACGTGGTTATGGACAAAATCAAATTGCGTCTCATATTGGTGTACATCCGTATCGCGTGAAGTTGGCAATGAATCAAACGAAGTTTTTCTCTTTTGAAGAATTAAAAAAAGTGATTATAGAATTAGCGGAAGTTGATTATAGTATGAAGACGGGAAAGATGGATAAGAAACTTGTGCTCGAGTTTTTCTTAATGCGATTAAATCATATGTGATGACACAAAAAAGTTCATGTACTAAGTACATGAACTTTTTTGTATATAAAAAAACGATCCAAATGGATCGTTTTTTAAACGCCTTACGCGTTTACTTGTTTCGCTAAGCGAGATTTTTGACGAGCTGCAGCGTTTTGGTGGATAAGACCTTTACGAGCTGCTTTGTCAAGTTTTTTAGAAGCAGTTTTGAAAGCTTCTTTAGCATTTTCAAGATCGTTATTAGTAACTAAAGCTTCTACAGTTTTAACAGCAGAACGCATGTCAGACTTGATAGAAGCGTTATGTGCACGACGCTCTTCGCTAAGTTTAGCGCGTTTGATAGCAGATTTGATGTTTGCCATACTTTTCACCTCCCTGGTGCAATCGAATGACTCGATTCTTACATAGAACAAGTGATATTCTATCAAACGGTGAAGAGAATTGCAATAGTATATCCATGAAATTTCACGTAAAGGAAAGAATGACCTTATATAACTTTGGGAAATCTAACGATATTTACTATGAATTACGGAGGAGATACGATGAAAGAACCATTAGATTTAAGTAAATATAGCATTAGAACTGACCTTGCTGTAGAAGCCCATCAAATGTTGCAAGAAAGCCAAGAGGAACAAAAAGGGATACAGGGAGTTATTGTAAAAGAGAGAGAAGAAGAGGGGACTATAATTACAAAAGTAACAATTGATGAAGCTGCCTCTGAAGCGATGGGTAAAAAGCCTGGAAATTATTTAACGCTTGAAGTTCAAGGTATACGTCAGCAAGATACAGAACTTCAACAAAAAGTGGAGCGTATTTTTGCAAAAGAATTTTCTAATTTCTTAGAAGAGGTTGGCGTTACAAAAGAAGCAAGCTGTTTAATTGTAGGTCTTGGGAATTGGAATGTAACACCAGATGCTCTTGGACCGATAGTTGTAGAAAATGTATTAGTAACGAGACATTTGTTTCAATTACAGCCTGAAAGTGTAGAAGAAGGGTTTAGGCCTGTTAGTGCAATTCGGCCGGGGGTAATGGGAATTACAGGAATCGAAACGAGCGATGTTATTTATGGGATTATTGAGAAGACGAACCCGGACTTTGTAATTGCGATTGACGCATTAGCTGCCCGTTCTATTGAACGAGTAAATAGCACGATACAAATTTCTGATACTGGAATTCATCCCGGATCGGGGGTTGGGAATAAACGTAAAGAACTAAGTAAAGACACATTAGGTATCCCTGTAATCGCGATTGGTGTTCCGACTGTGGTCGATGCTGTTTCGATTACAAGTGATACGATTGATTTTATTTTGAAACATTTCGGCCGAGAGATGAAAGAAGGAAATAAACCTTCACGCTCTTTGTTACCAGCGGGATTTTCATTTGGAGAAAAGAAAAAATTAACGGAAGAAGATATGCCGGATGAAAAGAGCAGAAATATGTTTTTAGGTGCTGTTGGTACGTTGGAAGAAGAAGAAAAAAGAAGGCTGATTTATGAAGTGCTATCTCCTCTTGGTCATAATTTAATGGTAACCCCAAAAGAAGTAGATACTTTTATTGAGGATATGGCGAATGTAATAGCGAGTGGTTTAAATGCGGCGCTGCATCATCAAATTGATCAAGATAATACGGGAGCATATACACATTGAGGGGAACAGATGATTATCGTTTGAGTCGCTTTACGCTTTTGTGTATATGTAGTGTGGCTTTATGTTTACTTATGATGATAGCAGGAGTGGCACTTGCTAATCATGGTTTGAAAAGTATGAAAGGCTATCAGCAACTGTCATATGAACAAATAGCTCATATGACAGGGACAGAAAGTACAGGTGCTGAATCAGAAATTTTGGGTAGCTCGTTTTCGGCCTCAGAAAAACAACAACAGTTAGAACGTTTAAGAAGTTTTAATGTTGTAGAAGGAATTGGGATGGCAGTAGCAAGTGTAGCTTATGAAATGACGAAGTTCGGAACGGATATCGTTGTTGGGAAAATAAAAGGAATTTTTAGCTAAGAGTAACATGGGAGGCGGTTGTTTTACTGGTTTGTAAGACAGCCGTTTTAAAATTTGAAAAGGGTTTGTCTCTTATGGTTTATTCGCATAAGATATAGATAGAATGATTTGTATCGTAAGCAGCACGAGTTTTCATTGAATCTTTGTTGCTCTATTGATATAATCAGTGCTAGTGTATATTGGCGAGACTATTAGGAGTTGAGAACATAGATGAATAAAGAAGAAAGAGCAAAAAGACAGTCAAAAATTCGTAATTTCTCTATTATTGCTCATATTGACCACGGAAAATCAACGTTAGCAGACCGTATTTTAGAGAAAACAAACGCGTTAACACAACGTGAAATGAAAGCTCAGTTGCTTGACTCTATGGATTTAGAGCGTGAGCGTGGTATTACAATCAAATTAAACGCAGTACAATTAAACTATAAAGCAAAAGATGGTGAAGAGTATATTCTTCATTTAATTGATACACCAGGACACGTCGACTTTACGTACGAAGTATCTCGTAGTTTAGCGGCTTGTGAAGGCGCGATTCTTGTAGTAGATGCAGCGCAAGGTATTGAAGCGCAAACGTTAGCAAACGTATACTTAGCGCTTGATAATAATTTAGAAATTTTACCAGTTATTAATAAAATCGACTTACCGAGTGCGGATCCAGAACGTGTACGTCAAGAGGTAGAAGATGTAATTGGTTTAGATGCATCAGAAGCGGTACTTGCTTCTGCGAAAGCTGGAATTGGTATTGAAGAAATTTTAGAACAAATTGTTGAAAAAGTACCAGCTCCGTCGGGTGATTCAGAAGAGCCATTACAATGTATGATTTTCGACTCTTTATATGATCCGTACCGCGGTGTAATTGCTTATATTCGTGTTGTAAATGGAACAGTAAAAGTTGGCGATAAAGTACGTATGATGGCAACGGGTAAAGAATTTGAAGTAACAGAAGTAGGTGTATTTACACCGAAAACTACGCAACGTGACGAGTTAACAGTAGGTGATGTAGGTTTCTTAGCAGCATCGATTAAAAATGTTGGTGACACACGTGTTGGTGATACGATTACACATGCGAAACGTCCAGCTGCAGAGCCGTTAGCAGGTTACCGTAAGTTAAACCCGATGGTATTCTGTGGTCTGTATCCAATTGACTCTGCTCGTTATAACGATTTACGTGATGCATTAGAAAAATTAGAGTTAAACGATTCTGCTCTTGAGTTTGAACCAGAAACATCTCAAGCGCTAGGATTTGGTTTCCGTTGTGGTTTCTTAGGGCTTCTTCACATGGAAATCATTCAAGAACGTATTGAACGTGAATTTAAGATTGACTTAATTACAACAGCGCCAAGCGTTATTTATAAAGTTTATTTAACTAACGGTGAAGATGTTATTGTTGATAACCCATCTAATATGCCAGATCCACAGTCTATCGATCGTGTAGAAGAGCCGTTTGTGAAGGCTTCAATTATGGTTCCGAATGACTATGTTGGAGCTGTAATGGAGATTTGCCAAGGTAAACGTGGAACGTTTATTGATATGCAATATTTAGATGAAACGCGTGTTACATTAACATATGAAATCCCGTTATCAGAAATCGTATATGACTTCTTCGATCAATTGAAATCAAATACGAAAGGGTATGCATCATTTGACTACGAGTTAATTGGCTATAAGCCATCTAAACTTGTGAAAATGGATATTCTTTTAAATAATGAACAAGTGGATGCTTTATCATTTATCGTACACCGTGATTCAGCGTATGACCGTGGTAAAGTAATCGTAGAGAAATTAAAAGAATTAATTCCGAGACAACAGTTCGAAGTGCCAATTCAGGCGACTATCGGAAATAAAGTTGTAGCACGTTCTACAATTAAAGCGATGCGTAAAAACGTACTTGCAAAATGTTACGGCGGTGACATTTCTCGTAAGCGTAAACTTCTTGATAAGCAAAAAGAAGGTAAAAAACGTATGAAGTCTGTTGGCTCTGTAGAAGTACCGCAAGAGGCATTCATGGCTGTACTGAAAATGGATGACAACTAATATTTGAAATAAAAAAGAAGTCGTTTGTGCGGCTTCTTTTTTCTGTATAATTACTTTTTAGACATCTGAGCAGCTCTCATTTACAATAATGAGAGAGCTTTTTAGTTCATATAGAGTTAGGAGATTGTTAATGTCCGAAAATATTCGAAAAGATATTCAAGATAAAATACAAAATGGTAATTTTAATTGTGAAAAGGAATTGACGCTTTCTATTATTAGTGGAAAGTGGAAAGTTGTGATACTGTGGCATCTTGGTGTGGAAGGGCCGCATCGTTTCAGTGAATTACAACGGTTATTCCCAAGCATTTCTCATAAAGTTTTGTCGAACCAATTAAAAGAGTTAATGGAAGATGGGATTGTTGATCGGACAGTATATCCCGAAATTCCTCCTCGCGTTGAGTATTATATGACGGAACTAGGCATGTCACTTTTACCGATCGTTGAAATGATGTATGATTGGGGAAAAATGCGAATGGAACAAATTCGTAATACGTTAGAGAAGTAGAGAACCCTCCGGAGTGCGGAGGTTTTCTTTTTAGAAAGGTAGGAGTTATATTTGGTACAAGCTGCATACATTCATATTCCATTTTGTCAGCACATTTGTCACTATTGTGATTTTAATAAAGTGTTTATTGAACGCCAACCGGTTGATCAATATTTAGATTATTTAGAGAAGGAAATAATAAATACGGTTCAAAAAGTTCCATTTGATAGTATGAAAACGATTTTTGTGGGTGGGGGAACTCCGACAGCGTTAAATATGGAACAGACAAAAAAATTACTCGAGATTATTAATCGTCATTTGCGTCCGTTCGCCCCGAATTGTGAATTAACATTTGAAGCGAATCCAGGAGATTTACCGAAAGAGAAGCTAAATGTACTGCTAGAAGGTGGAGTAAATCGAATTAGTTTTGGTGTGCAAACGTTCCGTGATGAACTTCTTGAGAAGATCGGGCGCAAGCATACGAGGGAAGATGCATTCCTCGCGATTCGAGAGGCACAGGAAGTAGGCTTTAAAAATATTAATGTAGATATTATTTATGCTTTGCCAGGACAGACGATAGAAGATGTAAAAGAAACATTAGATATTGCTTTTACGCTTGGTGTACAACATTTCTCGGCATATTCATTAATTGTGGAGCCAAAAACAGTGTTTTATAACTTAATGAACAAAGGGAAATTACGTCTTCCGGGTGAAGACCATGAAGCGAAAATGTATGAAATAGTAATGGATGAAATGGAGAAACACGGTTATAACCAGTATGAAATTAGTAATTTCTCAAAAGGTGACAATAAAAGTAGACATAATCTCACATACTGGAATAATGAAGAGTATTATGGATTTGGAGCTGGAGCTCATAGTTATGTGAACGGAGAACGTATTCAAAATGTTGGTCCTCTGAAGCAATATTTTAATAAAATTGATGAAACAGGATTTCCGTATTTAGATGTTCACAAAGTGACGGAGAAAGAAAGAATGGAAGAAGAGCTGTTCTTAGGGCTTCGAAAAACAAAAGGTGTTTCTAAAACGGCGTTCCGCAATAAATTTAATGTAGAGATGGATCAAGTTTTCGCGAAGCAGTTACAAAGCAACCAAGAGCAGGGATTGCTTGAAGAGGAAGATGGACATGTGCGTTTAACGCGAAAAGGAAAATTATTAGGGAATGAAGTATTCCAATCATTTTTGATTGACTAATTAAATGTTCCATAGGCGTGAAAAAGTTTCATTATTTCGTGACGTTTCCGTTGACAATTGAATGTCAATTTTGGTAAGTTATTAATAGATTTAGCACTCAAAGACAAAGAGTGCTAACAGAGGTGATGATGAGATGCTTACGGAACGTCAGCTCTTAATTTTACAAACAATTATTGATGACTTTATTGGATCAGCGCAGCCCGTTGGGTCTAGAACGTTGGCTAAAAAAGATGAAATCACATTTAGTTCAGCTACTATTCGAAATGAAATGGCGGACTTAGAAGAATTAGGTTTTATTGAAAAAACGCACAGTTCTTCTGGACGTGTTCCTTCTGAGAAAGGCTACCGATTTTATGTAGACCATCTTTTAGCGCCGCAAAACTTACCGAACGCTGAAATTGTACAAATTAAAGATTTATTTGCTGAAAGAATTTTTGAAGCGGAAAAAATTGCACAGCAATCTGCTCAAATTTTATCAGAACTTACGAATTATACGGCAATTGTTCTTGGACCGAAGTTAAGTACAAATAAACTTAAAAATGTACAAATTGTGCCGCTTGATCGTCAAACTGCAGTCGCTATTATTGTAACCGATACAGGGCATGTACAAAGTAAAACGATTACCGTTCCGGAATCTGTTGATTTATCAGATTTAGAAAAAATGGTTAATATTTTAAATGAAAAGCTATCTGGCGTACCGATGGAAGAACTTCATAATAAAATCTTTAAGGAAATTGTTACAGTTTTACGTGGGTATGTTCATAATTACGATAGTGCAATAAAAATGTTGGATGGTACATTTCAAGTTCCGTTATCGGAAAAGATATACTTTGGAGGAAAAGCAAATATGCTTTCGCAGCCAGAGTTCCATGACATTCAAAAGGTTAGATCTTTACTTACCATGATTGATAATGAAGCCGAATTTTATGACATTTTGCGTCATAAACAAGTCGGGATTCAAGTGAAAATTGGTAGGGAAAACTCTTCGACGGCTATGGAGGATTGTAGTTTAATTTCTGCAACATATTCGATCGGCGAAGAGCAACTTGGAACAATTGCTATTTTAGGTCCTACGAGAATGCAATATTCTCGTGTAATTAGTTTGTTACAGTTATTTACGAGACAATTTACTGATGGGCTTAAAAAGTAAATGAGAGTAATACATTCGCTCAAGTGATGAAATTTTCATTGCTGTGTGTAATATATAATGATTAGGTAATCATGCTATGCATGATACCTAATACCTTTTAAGGAGGTGAATATTGTGGAAGAGCGTAACGAACAAGTGGTAGAAGAAGTAAAAGAAGCGCAAGTTGAAGAAGCTGTCACGCCAGAAAACAGTGAAGAAACTGTAGAAGAAAAAAGTGAGGCTGCTCTTTTACAAGAAAAAGTAGATGAGTTACAAGCGAAACTAACGGAAACGGAAGGTCGCACATTACGTCTACAAGCTGATTTTGAAAATTATAAGCGCCGTGTCCAAATGGATAAACAGGCTGCTGAAAAATATAGAGCACAAAGTCTAGTTTCAGACATCTTGCCAGCTCTTGATAATTTTGAAAGAGCAATGCAAGTGGAAGCGACTGATGAGCAAACGAAATCATTGTTACAAGGTATGGAGATGGTGCATCGTCAATTGTTAGAAGCGCTGACTAAAGAAGGTGTGGAAGTGATTGAAGCTGTTGGTAAACAGTTTGATCCTAATGAACACCAAGCTATTATGCAAGTGGAAGATAGTGAATTTGAATCAAACGCGGTTGTGGAAGAATTCCAAAAAGGTTATAAATTAAAAGACCGTGTGATTCGCCCATCAATGGTAAAAGTAAATCAATAATTTACATAAAACTAGGAGGATTCGCCATGAGTAAAATTATCGGTATTGACTTAGGTACAACAAACTCTTGTGTAGCTGTTATGGAAGGTGGAGAACCAAAGGTTATCCCAAATCCAGAAGGGAACCGTACAACACCTTCTGTTGTAGCTTTCAAAAATGAAGAACGTCAAGTTGGGGAAGTTGCAAAGCGCCAAGCAATTACAAACCCAAATACAATCATGTCTGTTAAACGTCATATGGGTACAGACTACAAAGTAGAAGTTGAAGGTAAAGATTATACACCTCAAGAAATTTCTGCAATCATTTTACAAAATTTAAAAGCTTCTGCTGAAGCATACTTAGGTGAAACAGTAACGAAAGCTGTTATTACAGTACCTGCATACTTCAACGATGCAGAGCGTCAAGCAACGAAAGATGCTGGTCGTATCGCTGGTTTAGAAGTTGAGCGTATCATTAACGAGCCAACAGCAGCAGCACTTGCTTACGGTTTAGAAAAACAAGACGAAGAACAAAAAATCTTAGTATATGACTTAGGTGGCGGTACATTTGACGTATCTATCCTTGAGTTAGCAGACGGCACATTCGAAGTTATTTCAACTGCTGGTGACAACCGTCTTGGTGGCGATGACTTTGACCAAGTTATCATCGATCACTTAGTAGCTGAGTTCAAAAAAGAAAATAACATTGATTTAAGTCAAGATAAAATGGCGCTTCAACGCTTGAAAGATGCAGCTGAAAAAGCGAAAAAAGATCTTTCTGGTGTAACACAAACTCAAATTTCATTACCATTCATTAGTGCTGGAGCTGCTGGTCCATTACACTTAGAATTAACGTTAACAAGAGCGAAATTCGAAGAGCTTTCAGCAGGTCTTGTTGAAAGAACATTAGAGCCAACTCGTCGTGCATTAAAAGACGCTGGTTTTGCTCCAAGCGAATTAGATAAAGTTATTCTTGTTGGTGGATCTACTCGTATCCCAGCTGTACAAGAAGCTATTAAACGTGAAACTGGTAAAGAGCCATATAAAGGTGTAAACCCTGATGAAGTTGTAGCATTAGGTGCTGCAGTTCAAGGTGGCGTACTTACTGGTGATGTAGAAGGCGTTCTATTATTAGACGTAACTCCACTTTCTTTAGGTATTGAAACTATGGGTGGCGTGTTCACGAAATTAATCGAGCGTAACACTACAATTCCAACAAGTAAGTCACAAGTATTCTCGACAGCTGCTGATAATCAACCAGCAGTAGACATTCACGTATTACAAGGTGAGCGTCCAATGTCAGCTGACAACAAAACGTTAGGTCGTTTCCAATTAACTGACCTTCCGCCAGCACCACGTGGTATTCCACAAATCGAAGTAACATTCGATATTGATGCGAACGGTATCGTTAACGTACGTGCGAAAGACTTAGGAACAAGCAAAGAGCAAGCTATTACAATCCAATCTTCTTCAGGTCTTTCTGATGAAGAAGTAGAACGTATGGTACAAGAAGCGGAAGCAAATGCTGACGCTGACCAAAAACGTAAGGAAGAAGTTGAACTTCGTAACGAAGCTGACCAACTTGTATTCCAAACAGACAAAGTTGTAAAAGATTTAGAAGGTAAAGTAGATGCAGCTGAAGTTGCAAAAGCAACAGAAGCGAAAGAAGCATTACAAGCTGCAATTGAGAAAAACGAGCTTGAAGAAATTCGTGCGAAAAAAGATGCTTTACAAGAAATCGTACAACAATTAACTGTTAAATTATACGAGCAAGCTCAAGCAGCTGCTGGTCAAGCAGAAGGTGCGCAAGGTGCACAAGACGCTGGCGCGAAGAAAGACAATGTAGTTGACGCTGAGTTTGAAGAAGTAAAAGAAGACAAGTAATTCAACTGTAAACATAATAAGTAAGATGACAAAAAGTCAAAGTCAAGCGTGCCTTGACTTTGGCTTTTTTCACGAATGAGAAGCGATGTGTGAGGATCTTAAGTTTTTCGCTTTGCATACTGTAAGTGAGGAAACTTTGTTGCAAAGCACTTTCTTTCGGTGTTAAAATTACGTTTATGTGAAAGATTCGGGGGTTGTAAATTTATGAGTAAACGAGACTATTATGAGGTCCTTGGACTTAGCAAGGGCGCTTCAACAGATGAAATAAAAAAAGCGTATCGTCGTTTGGCTAAAAAATACCATCCAGACGTAAGCAAAGAAGAAAATGCAATTGAAAAGTTTAAAGAAGTACAAGAAGCATATGAAGTGTTAAGTGATGATCAAAAGCGTGCGCAGTACGATCAATTTGGTCATGCTGGTGCAAATCAAGGATTCGGTGGATTTGGCGGCGGAGGAGACTTCGGCGGTGGCTTCGGTTTTGAAGATATATTTAGTTCTTTCTTTGGCGGTGGCGGCGGCAGACGTCGTGATCCAAATGCTCCGCGCCAAGGTGCTGACTTACAATATCAAGTCACTTTAGATTTTGAAGAAGCTATTTTTGGTAAGGAATTAAATGTGGAAATTCCAGTAGAAGATCCATGTGATACTTGTAAAGGTAGTGGAGCAAAACCAGGAACTTCAAAAGAAACATGTAAACATTGTTCAGGTTCTGGTCAAGTGAGTGTTGAACAAAACACACCGTTTGGTCGTATCGTAAACCGTCAAGCTTGTGGTCATTGTTCAGGAACTGGACAAATTATTAAAGAAAAATGTACGACATGTCACGGTTCAGGTAAAGTTCGTAAACGTAAAAAAATCAATGTTAAAATTCCAGCGGGTATCGATAATGGTCAACAAATTCGAGTGTCTGGAAAAGGTGAAGCCGGCGTAAATGGCGGACCAGCAGGAGACTTATATGTTGTCGTTCATGTAAGAAATCATGAATTCTTCGAGCGTGAAGGAGATCACATTATTTGCGAAATGCCATTAACATTTGCGCAAATGGCGCTTGGTGATGAAGTGGAAGTTCCTACTGTTCATGGTAAAGTGAAGCTGAAAATTCCAGCAGGAACACAAACTGGAACAGAATTCCGCTTAAAAGGAAAAGGTGCTCCGAATGTACGTGGATACGGCCAAGGAGATCAATATGTAGTCGTTCGTGTTGTTGTACCGACGAAATTGACTTCACAGCAAAAAGATTTATTACGTGAATTTGCAGGACAAGAAGAGCAGGATGATAGTTTATTCGGAAAGCTTAAACGTGCTTTCAAAGGGGAATAATGGAAATAAAAAATGGAGTTGGTAAATTGTGAAATGGTCAGAAATTAGTATTCATACAACAGAAGAAGCAGTAGAAGCTGTCTCTCATATTTTACATGAAGCTGGTGCTAGTGGAGTTGCGATTGAGGATCCAGCGGAGTTAACGAAAGAGCGCGAGCAACAATATGGTGAAATTTATGCATTGAACCCAGATGAATATCCGGCGGAAGGTGTATTAATAAAAGCGTATTTCCCGCAAACGGATTCTTTACATGAAGCGATTGCAGGTGTAAAATCATCTATTGATGTGCTTCCATCTTACGACATCGAAATTGGTACTGGAAATATTACCGTTAACGAAGTCAATGAAGAAGATTGGGCTACTGCTTGGAAAAAATATTACCATCCAGTACAAATTTCTGATACATTCACAATCGTACCGACTTGGGAAGAATATACACCATCTTCTCCTGATGAAAAAATCATTGAATTAGACCCGGGTATGGCGTTTGGTACAGGAACTCATCCAACAACAACGATGTGTATCCGTGCTTTAGAAAAAACAGTACAGCCAGGTGACAACATTATTGATGTAGGAACAGGTTCTGGTGTACTTAGTATTGCAGCAGCAAAATTAGGTGCGTCTTCTGTTCAAGCGTATGATTTAGATCCGGTTGCGGTTGAAAGTGCAGAAATGAATGTACGTTTAAATAAAACAGATGATATCGTGTCTGTTGGACAAAATAGTCTTTTAGAAGGTATTGAAGGTCCAGTTGATTTAATCGTAGCTAACTTATTAGCAGAAATTATTCTATTATTCCCTGAAGATGCAGCAAGAGTTGTGAAGTCAGGTGGATTATTTATTACATCGGGCATTATTGCTGCGAAGGAAAAAGTAATTTCTGAGGCGCTAGAAAAAGCTGGATTTACAATTGAAGAAGTGTTACGAATGGAAGATTGGGTAGCAATTATTGCACGAAATGCGTAATATAGATTTTAGTCTATAATGAAAAGGGGAGTCTCTCACTATAAGGTGAGGGACTTGCCGTTTGTTATATGAAAAATGATAACGTTTCGTTCTTTTCGTAAGTGTTGACTTACGAAAGGAACGAAACTCTACTAAGGTGATTATATGCAACGTTATTTTGTAGAAGAGAAATATGTAAATGAGACAAGTATTCGCATTGTAGGTGATGACGTACATCATATCGCAAGAGTGATGCGTATGTCAGCTGGTGATCATATTTATTGCTGTGTAAATGGAAAAACAGCAGTATGTTCAATTGATGAAATTACCAGTGAATTTATTAATACGGCTATTGTAGAATGGGTAGAGGCGTCAAGTGAACTTCCTGTTTTCGTGACGATTGCAAGTGGACTGCCAAAAGGAGACAAGCTAGAGTTAATTTTTCAAAAAGGAACTGAGCTTGGGGCAGCTGCATTCTTACCATTTCAAGCATCTCGCTCTATCGTAAAATGGGATGCGAAAAAAGCTGATAAAAAAGTTGAGCGTTTAAGAAAAATTGTGAAAGAAGCTGCGGAACAATCACATAGAAGTGAAATTCCAGAAGTACATGCTCCGGCATCATTTAAGCAATTGCTTTCAATGAGTGGTGAGTATGATGCTTGTCTTGTTGCTTACGAAGAGGAAGCAAAACAAGGCGAGAAATCTAATTTTGCGAAAGCTTTAACGACAATGAAACCAGGTCAAAAGCTATTGATTGTATTTGGCCCAGAAGGCGGTTTAGCTGAGGAAGAGATTACAGCGCTTCGTGAACATAAATTTGTACCATGTAGTTTAGGACCAAGAATTTTAAGAACAGAAACGGCGCCGTTATACGCGTTAAGTGCTGCTTCGTATCATTTTGAATTGATGGGGTGATGATCAATGTCAACTGTTGCGTTCCATACGTTAGGTTGTAAAGTAAACCACTATGAAACAGAAGCCATTTGGCAATTGTTTAAACAAGGTGGTTATGAAAGAACAGAATATGAAAAGAAAGCTGATGTATATGTTATTAACACATGTACAGTAACGAATACTGGGGACAAAAAAAGCCGTCAAGTAATCAGACGTGCTGTGCGTCAAAATCCAGATGCAGTTATTTGCGTAACGGGATGTTATGCACAAACATCTCCAGCTGAAATTATGGCGATTCCAGGTGTAGATATTGTAGTTGGTACACAGGATCGTGAAAAGATGTTAGGTTACATCGAAGAATTCCGTAAAGAGCGTCAACCAATTAATGCTGTCCGCAATATTATGAAAACACGTGTGTACGAAGAACTTGATGTACCTTATTTCACGGATCGTACACGTGCGTCTTTAAAAATACAAGAGGGTTGCAATAACTTCTGTACATTCTGTATCATTCCTTGGGCGCGCGGTTTAATGCGTTCTCGTGATGGAAAAGAAGTTATTAAACAAGCGCAACAATTAGTGGATGCAGGCTATAAAGAAATCGTATTAACGGGTATTCATACAGGTGGATACGGCGAAGACATAAAAGATTATAACTTAGCTGGATTACTTCGTGATATGGAAGCGGAAGTAGGCGGATTAAAACGTCTTCGTATTTCTTCTATTGAAGCGAGTCAAATTTCAGATGAAGTAATTGAAGTGTTAGATAAATCTGAAGTAGTTGTACGTCACTTGCATATTCCGTTGCAATCTGGCTCTAATACTGTATTAAAACGTATGCGTCGTAAATATACGATGGAATTCTTCCAAGAGCGTTTAGATCGTTTGAAAGAAGCGTTACCAGGCCTTGCGATTACATCTGACGTAATCGTTGGTTTCCCAGGTGAAACAGAAGAAGAATTCATGGAAACATACAATTTCATTAAAGAGAACCGCTTCTCTGAGTTACATGTGTTCCCTTACTCAAAACGTACAGGAACACCTGCAGCGCGCATGGAAGATCAAGTTCCTGAAGATGTGAAGAACGATCGTGTTCATCGTTTAATTGAGCTATCTAATCAATTAGCGAAAGAGTACGCATCAGCGTTTGAAGGTGAAGTGCTTGAAATCATTCCGGAAGAGCAATTTAAAGAGGGCGACCGTGAAGGGTTATATGTAGGTTATACAGATAACTACTTGAAAATTGTATTTGAAGGATCAGAAGAATTAATTGGTAAGCTAGTGAAAGTGAAAATTACGAAAGCTGGTTATCCATATAACGAAGCGCAATTTGTTCGTGTTCTTGAAGATGATGTGAAAAAAGAATCAGCTAGCGCATAAAAAGAGCGTGCAACCGGAAACGGTTTGCATGCTTTCTTTATTTGAAGCGGTTAAGTAATAGAAGGTGGGGAGGCGTTTCATGCATCCCTGTATGAAAAAAGATGAAATGATAAAAATATAGTTGTCTTCATCAGTGAAGGATACTAGTTATTTGCATAACTTTTGAAAAGGAAATGCTTCTATTCTTCTTTTATTCTGCCAAATAGTTGACCTGAAGTGATAAAATGTATTATAATCGTAAAAGACATGCTGAAGAAGTGTTTCTTTTTGCATGCTGAAGTTAGTATGTAAGTGTGATGTTTCGGAGGGAGGGAAAGAGAATGTCAAAAACAGTCGTTCGTAAAAACGAGTCTTTGGAGGATGCACTTCGCCGTTTTAAAAGATCGGTTTCTAAAACTGGTACACTTGCTGAAGCAAGAAAGCGCGAGTTTTATGAAAAACCAAGTGTAAAACGTAAGAAGAAATCTGAAGCGGCAAGAAAGCGTAAATTCTAAGAGAGGGTGTAAGTTATGAGTCTTCTCGGTCGTTTAAACGATGATATGAAACAAGCGATGAAGAATAAACAAAAAGAAAAATTAACCGTTATTCGTATGGTTAAGGCTGCTTTACAAAATGAAGGTATTAAACTGCAACATACTCTTACTGAAGAAGAGGAAATAACAGTTTTAGCTCGTGAAGTAAAACAGTATAAGGACTCCCTCCTTGAATTTAAAAAAGCTGGTCGTGAAGACCTTGTTAATAAACTGCAAAGTGAAATTCAGATTTTAAGCGCATATTTGCCAGAGCAATTAACTGAAGAAGAACTAGTTGATGTAATCAAGCAAGTTATTTCTGAAGTTGGTGCGACTTCTAAAGCAGATATGGGTAAGGTGATGACTGCTGTTATGCCGAAAGTAAAAGGTAAAACAGACGGATCACTTGTGAATAAGCTGGTTATCCAGCTATTAGCATAAAAAAACGTCTCATTTCGTATGAGACGTTTTTTTATTGTTCTGATTAAGGAGAAACGCTATATTGCTTAAAAAGCGTTTCTGTAAGTGATAAAAACCCCTCTAGTTAAAGTTTCAATTTATTATTTCCTTGTATAATTCCGATTCTACACCTATTCTTACTTCCTTGACTAAAACTTCTTTCGCGAATAAAAGCTAAGTACCGAGCCTTCTGAAACTCAGATTGAAGTTTTATAGCTTGCTCTTCAGCATAATCCTCAAAGGTAACGAAAGAGATTCTAACTATTTTAGATTTTGCATCAGTTGCATAAAATGGCTGGATATTACTGTCGGTAACTTGTTTTATAACATTCAAAACTTCTTGACCAAAGCCGATTTCCTTTCGTATTTCCTCATTTATTAATTCATTTTTTAATGAACCCTAATATTTTTTGAAATTCATATAACAACCATCTATAAAATATTCTTACTTACAACGTAACATTCAGAGTGAAGAAATTTTCTTTTTTTTTGATTTTATCCCGCATTAACGGGTAGCCCGATTGGTGAGGATTGATTATAGTTTTACTTTATCTCAGTTGTCCAATAAATGACAACTACTTATTCTATGGTCAGTATGTCACGTCCAGAACGAATTGTAACAGGTTTTTTCAAGTTTCCCACTTCTCGCTAGGCTCAATTTCTTAATGTAACTTGTACTGATATCCTGTAGGGGCGCATATTCTTGTATTAATACTTCTATTATCTGATCCATCATTGTCCTGACAAATATGATTTCATATAGCGACTGTTTTAATTAACATGATATGAACTCTTGCAGAATATAGTTATGTTAGTGAAGTCGTTATAACACGATAGGCACTTGTGAAGAAATACATATATATGGGATGAGAGGGGGTCTTTCGAGATGAAGAAATTAGAACAAATGAAAAATTGGTTGACAAAACAAGTAGACCTACCAGTGGATGTATTAATGGATCTACCTCGGATTACTCTTGTTGGGCAAATACATATTTATATAGAAAATCATCGGGGGTTATTAGTGTTTTCAGATAAAGAAGTGCGATTGCTTTTAAAACACGGTCAATTATTAATTAAAGGACAATCCTTTGTTATTAAAACGATTCTTCCAGAAGAGCTTTTACTCGAGGGGATAATTGAGCAAGTAACATTTTTAGAAAATGAAAAAAAAGGTGATTGAAGTGAAACTTCCATTTGTGAAGTTTTTCTTCTTTATCCTGTAAAAGTTCCGTTGATAGAGACTGATTACAGTTTTACTCTGTTTTATTTTAGTACGAGCTATTTTAATGCTTCAAATAAAAAGTAGTATATCTACTTTTAGAAAGGTAGTGAAGGTGGTAAATGAAAAATAAATGGTTTATAAAGTGGCTTGGATATGTAAAAGTGCGAATTGAAGGTAGAGGAGCGGAACGGTTTGTTAATGAATGTGTACGGAGGAATTTATTAGTTTGGGATGTTAAAAAGATAGCTGATGAAACGTTAGTTTTTTGTATGTTGTTACGCGATGTGAAAAAAATAAAACCAATTTATAGAAAAAATGAATGTAAATTATATTTTATTGGACGTTATGGTTTTCCTTTTTGGAATAAACGTTTAATTAAAAACAGTGGATTTTTAATTGGTTTTTTAATTTTCTTTTTTGGTGTGATTGCAATGTCAAATATGGTTTGGAAAATTGAAATTACAGGAGCTAAACCTGAAACAGAATATATATTGATGAAAGAATTGGATAAAATGGGTATTAAAAAAGGGAAACTACAATTTCAAATGCCGAATGTAGAAGATGTACAACGCCATTTGACAGATAATATTAATGCCATTACTTGGGCGGGACTAGAAGTAAGGGGAACGACTTATCATTTTAAAATTGTTGAAAAAAACGAACCAAAGAAAGAAAAGGAACAAAGGCCGCAAAATTTAGTAGCAAAAAAAGAAGCGATTATTACAAAAACGTTTGTAGAAGTTGGAAAGCCGGTTGTACTGAAAAATGATCATGTAGAAAAAGGACAGATTCTCGTATCGGGAATATATGGTAATGAGGAAAGTCCGACGATTGTTTCAGCGAAAGGTATTGTATATGGCGAAACGTGGTATACATCTAAGGTGGATGTCCCGTTAAAGACGCAATTCCAAGTGTATACTGGTAATGTATACAATGAACATTTTCTTAAATTTGGGGATACGAAAATAAAAATATGGGGATTTCAGCATGATAAGTATAAACGCTCTCGTACTGAAAGTGTAAAGCATGATGTGAAATTATTTGGTTTTACACTGCCGATTGCATATGAAAAAGATGTTGTGAGAGAAGAGGAAGAAGCGAATCGAGAATATACAGAAAAGCAAGCGCTGAAAGTAGCGAAGGAGATGGCCGAAAAAGAACTAAAGAAAAAATTGGATGAACATGCTATGATTGTAAGTGATAAGATTTTGAGTAAAGAGGTTGAGGCGGATCAACTAAAAGTTACATTGCATTATACTGTGGTTGAAAATATTGCAGAGCCACAACCAATATCCGAATCCGATATTCAAGGAGACTGAGTAATGGCAGAACAATTAGTAGAAATGAACCAACAATTGGAAAATGCTAACGAAGCAATCGCTCTTTTTGGAGTTAATGATGCGCATTTAAAAGTAATTGAACGAGAACTGAATGTATCGATCGTAACTAGAGGAGAAACTGTTCATGTATCTGGGGCAGTTGAAACGGTGGCACTCGTAGAAAAAATCTTACAGCAATTACTTGTTGTAATTCGTAAAAGTATATCAATTTCAGAGAGAGATGTTGCGTATGCGATTCAGCTTGCACAACAAGGGAAAATTGCTCAATTTGAAGAGTTATATGAGGAAGAAATTTTCAAGACTGCAAAAGGTAAATCCATTCGTGTAAAAACAATGGGGCAAAGAAGATATATTCATGCGATGAAGAAGAATGATATTGTCTTTGGGATAGGGCCTGCAGGAACTGGAAAAACATATTTAGCTGTAGTAATGGCTGTGAGGGCTTTAAAACAAGGATATGTAAAGAAAATTATTTTAACAAGACCTGCTGTAGAAGCTGGAGAAAATTTAGGTTTTTTACCAGGGGATTTGAAAGAGAAGGTAGATCCATACTTACGCCCGTTATATGATGCTTTACATGATATTCTTGGACAAGAATATACGCAGCGTATGATGGAGCGAGGAGTAATTGAAATAGCTCCGCTTGCTTATATGAGGGGGCGTACGCTTGATGATTCATTTGTTATTTTAGATGAGGCTCAAAATACAACGGGTGCTCAAATAAAAATGTTTTTAACAAGATTAGGTTTTAGTTCTAAAATGGTTATTACAGGGGACCCTTCACAAGTAGACTTGCCAAAAGGGGTAAAATCAGGGCTATCTATAGCTGCTAATATTTTATCTGGTGTATCAGGTCTGTCATTTATTACATTAGAACAAACGGACGTTGTGAGACATCCATTGGTGCAACGTATTATTGAGGCATATGATAAAATGGAATGATCCTATTTGTCAGGATCATTTCTTTTTGTATGATAAGGTTGGCGAACGTCATATTTTTTACTATCATGAAAGATAAGGAAAATAAACTATTGGTACTAGTGTATAAAATATTGCCTCAAAGTATCGTTTGGTAGAAGAAATGAAAGCTATAAATAGTTTCACTTTATTTCTGGAGAGGAGAAGGTATTGAAATCATGTCAAGATCTCAAGAAATTTCTAAGTGGTTTCGTAATTTACAACATTCGAAAAAACTAAGTTGGATTTCTTACGTTGTGTTAGGAGCAGTGCTGTTTTTTGCGCTTATGAATAATGTAAAACCAGAACAATTAGATGTTAATATGTATTCTATTGCGAAAAAGACAATCCATTCTCCTATAAAAATTGAAGATAAAGTTACAACGGATAAAAAGAAAAAAGAAGCCGCTACAAAAGTTGAAGATCAATATACATATAAAAGTGAGTATAAACAAAACAAAGTTGATATTGTGAATGACGTCTTTGCTAAAGTGGATGAAGTGGTGCAAGAGATTAAAGCTGTTGGACCGGATGATCAAAAAAAGATGACTGATGCTGAGAAAGTGGACAAGTTAAAAAAGAAACTACCCGCTGACTTAACGAAAGAGTTATCTGATTCAAACTTACTGAATTTGATTAATGCAGATCCGAGCCAATTAGTATTAGCGAAAGATGCTGCGGTCACAGCGATTAATAGTATCATGACTGAGCATATTAAAATGGACGAATTGAAAGATGCGAAAGAACGATATGTAAGTGAGATGAATAGTGTTAATGTTGATAATGGTTTAAAAGAATCAATTAAGGCGCTAGGAAGATATGCAATTTCAGCTAACTATTTTTATGACCCAATCTTAACGAAAGAGAAGAGAAAAGCAGAGGAAGATTTAGTTCCACCTGTTTATATTCTTCAAGGACAAGTTCTTGTTAGAGAAGGTGAAACAATTTCAAGTGATGTGTATAATCAGTTGAAATTAGTTGGTTTGTTAGAAAAAGGGAACGGTTTTCAACCTTATGTTGGATTAGCGGTACTCATTGGTGTGTTACTATACTTTATGCATAAACAATTTGAATTATTTTTAAAGAGAAAAAGAGAAGATAGACCGTATGTTTTAGCGTATATTACAATTTTGTCTATCACAATCGTCTTAATGAAAATCATTAGTTTGTTTCAAAAACTTGAATACGCAGGGATTGCATATGTTGTCCCAGTTGCGATGGGAACAATACTTGTAAAACTAATGATTGGTGATCGATTTGTCTTTTTAACGAGTATGATTTTTTCTGTATGCGGAAGTATTATGTTTAATGAAGGAGTAACGAGTACATTAAATTATAGTGTAGGGATTTACGTATTGTTAAGTTCGTTATCGGTTAGTATTTTCTTGCGAGAAAAAAATCGTCGTACAATGATTTTACAAGCTGGTATACTCGTTTCTGTATTAAATGTAGTCGTATTGGCGGCGCTTTTATTATTACGTAATGGGAATTTTTCGCCTCTTGAAATTGGTACGCAATTATTAATGGCTTCACTTTCAGGGATTATATCATCCGTTTTGGCTATGGGGATTTTACCATATTTAGAAAGTGGACTTGGAATCGTATCAAGTATGAAGCTTATGGAACTATCAAGTCCAAATCATCCGCTTTTACGCAGAATTTTGTTAGAAGCGCCAGGGACATATCATCATAGTGTAATGGTAGCGAATCTTTCTGAGGCTGCTTGTGAAGCAGTTGGGGCAAATGGTGTATTAGCGCGTGTAGGGGCATATTATCATGATGTAGGAAAAACAGTACAACCGCAATTCTTTATTGAAAACCAAATGGGAATTAAAAACCCGCATGATAAATTAGATCCTGTAACGAGTAAAGATATTATAATTGCTCACGTAACGGATGGAGTAAGAATGCTCGAAGAATATCATATTCCACAAGAAATTATTGATATCGCTGGGCAACATCACGGTACAACGTTACTGAAATATTTTTATTATAAAGCTATTAAAGAAGATAAAGAAAAATATACAGAAGAGATGTTCCGTTATCCAGGTTCAAAAGCAACTTCGAAAGAATCGGCAATTGTTGGTATTGCTGATAGTGTAGAAGCTGCGGTACGTTCTATGAATCACCCAACGCCAGAACAAATTAATAATTTGGTGCAAAGTATTATTAAAGATCGACTGCAAGACGGTCAATTTAGTGAATGTGATTTGACGTTTAAGGAACTACAAATCGTTGGAAAAACGTTGTGTGAAACGTTAAATGGTATTTTCCATTCGCGTATTACATATCCGGAACCTCCGGAAGAAAAGGAGAAAGAATGAGTTTGTTAATTGATTTTATTGATGAAACAGAAGAAGTAAAAGAAGAGTATATGAGTTTAATTCGTGAAGTGTTAGAAAAAGCAGCTCAAATGGAAAATATCGAGGATGGTGCGGAGGTATCGGTGACATTTGTAGATAATGAGCGCATTAGAGAAATTAATCGTGATTACCGAGATAAAGATCAACCTACAGATGTAATATCCTTTGCCATGGAAGAGATGGGAGAAGGAGAAATGGAGATTGTTGGTGCAGAGATGCCGCGCATGTTAGGGGATCTTATTATCTCTATTCCAAGGGCGAAAGAGCAAGCTGAAGAGTACGGACATTCTTTCGATCGTGAACTTGGATTTTTGGCGTTACATGGCTTTTTACATTTACTTGGTTATGATCACATGACAGAAGAAGATGAAAAAGAAATGTTCGGAAGACAAAAAGAAATTTTAGAAGCTTTTGGATTAGGACGATGAAAAAAGGAAAACTTATAGATAGTTTTGGATATGCTATAGCTGGTATATTCTTTTGTTTTCGTCATGAACGAAATATGAAAATCCATTATTTAGCCGCAGTCATTGTTATATGCTGCGGCTTTTATTTCCATATTACGAAAATAGAGTGGATGATATTACTTATTGTAATAGGGAGTGTAATGAGTTTAGAGATGGTAAATACGGCTGTGGAAAAAACGGTAGATTTAGCGACTGCCGATATTCATCCGTTTGCAAAAATTGCAAAGGATGTTGCGGCAGGAGCGGTTTTATTGTTTGCAATTATAGCTGTTATAATTGGTGCTATTATCTTTTTACCGTATATGGTATAGTTGCATTCCGAAGCTTTTATTAAGCTTTGGAAGTGCCGTAAGGGCCTTTAATGAGAGAGTGTATCTCTTCATAGCTGTGAACAGGAAGGATGCGGGAATATGAATAGTAAACAATTAATTCTAGAAGCAATCGAAGCGCGTAAACAAGCGTACGTACCATATTCTAAATTTCAAGTAGGTGCAGCATTATTAACGCGCGATGGAAAAGTGTATCGTGGATGTAATGTTGAGAATGCATCATATGGCTTATGTAATTGTGCTGAAAGAACAGCTTTATTTAAGGCGGTTTCTGAAGGGGATAACGAATTTGTAGCCATTGCGGTTGTAGCAGATACAAAGCGTCCAGTACCTCCTTGTGGAGCATGTCGACAAGTTATGGTAGAATTATGTAAACAGGATACGAAAGTATACTTATCAAACTTACATGGTGACGTTCAAGAGACGACAGTCGGAGAATTGTTACCAGGAGCATTTTTAGCGGAGGATTTACATGAATAGAAAAGGTTATAAATCAGGTTTTGTCTCTATTATTGGCAGACCGAATGTTGGAAAATCTACATTTTTAAACCGTATTATCGGCCAGAAAATTGCTATTATGAGTGATAAGCCACAAACGACTCGTAATAAAATTCAAGGTGTATATACAGAAAATGATGCACAAGTTATTTTCATTGATACACCAGGAATACATAAACCTAAACATAAATTAGGCGACTTCATGGTAAAGATGGCGCAAACGACATTAAAAGAAGTTGATATTGTTCTGTTTATGGTTAATGCAGTTGAAGGATTTGGTCGTGGTGAGGAATTCATCATTGAGAAATTAAAAGAAACAAAACAACCAGTATTTTTAGTCATTAATAAAATTGACCAACTTCATCCAGAGCAATTACTAGAGTTAATTGATCAATATCGTAAACTACATGAGTTTGCAGAGATTGTACCAATTTCTGCGTTAGACGGTAATAATGTGGACGCTTTAATTGGGACAATTAAAAAGTATTTACCAGAAGGACCACAATACTATCCAGAGAATCAAGTAACGGATCATCCGGAGAGATTTATTATTGCAGAGCTTATTCGTGAGAAAGTACTACATTTAACACGTGAAGAAGTGCCGCATTCTGTGGCTGTTGTTATCGATGCGATTCAAAAGCGTGAGGGCGGGGCAGTTTATATAAATGCAACGATTGTTGTTGAACGTGCATCACAAAAAGGAATCATCATCGGAAAACAAGGAAAAATGTTAAAAGAAGTTGGTAAGCGAGCTCGTTTTGATATTGAAGCGCTACTTGGTTCTAAAGTATTTTTAGAAGTATGGGTAAAAGTGCAAAAAGATTGGCGTAATAAAATGTCTCAGCTTCGTGACCTAGGTTTCCGCGAGGATGAGTACTAAAATAGAGTAAAGTTGTAATCAGTGGATGGTTGGTTCATCCACTGATTATTGGTTTTTATGAACTTTGATAAATTAGGAAAAATTTTTCTCACATGAAAATGGACAAAATGGGTCAATTTAATAACAACAAAGGAAATTGGTTTATAGGCTACGCTTATTGAGAAAGGTGGATTCTTATGCTAGATTTTACCTGGAAGTTTTTCTCCAAAACAGGAAGCATTGAAACGTACTTGCTTTTGAAAGAAATGGAAAAAGACGTAAACGATGAGATGGATCAACATGAAGAGGAGCTAGCGCATCTAGACTCTCCAATTTCTTGACCCGTTTTGTTCAAACCTTGGATGGTGACGAACATGTTTCAAAAAGTTGAGGGCATCGTTATCCGTACGACAGATTACGGAGAAACGAACAAAATTGTTACAATATTCTCAAGAGAACTTGGTAAGGTAAGTGCAATGGCAAGAGGGGCAAAAAAACCGAAAAGCCGATTAGCATCTGTGTCGCAATTAATGACACATGGCCATTTTCTAATTCAAATGGGATCTGGGCTTGGAACATTGCAACAAGGCGAGATTATTTCAACTATGAAAGAAATTCGCGAGGATATATTTTTAACTGCTTATGCATCATTTATTGTTGAGTTAACTGATAAAGCAACAGAAGATAAAAAACATAATCCGTATTTATTTGAAATGTTATATCAAACGTTGCATTATATGTGTGAGGGTGTTGATCCAGAAGTATTATCATTAATTTATCAAACGAAAATGCTTCCGGTATTAGGGATGCGCCCGTACTTTGATACATGTGCGATTTGTCATCAAGAAACAGACTTTGTCGCCTTCTCCGTCAGGGAAGGCGGTTTTCTGTGCTCACGTCATGCAGAGCAAGACCCATATCGTATACCGGTAGGAGAAGCTGTTCATAAATTATTACGTCTTTTCTTCCATTTCGATTTACATAGGCTCGGAAATGTATCGGTAAAGGATAGCACAAAAAAACAAATGCGTTTAGTATTGAATACATATTATGATGAATATTGCGGAATTTATTTGAAATCAAGACGTTTTTTAGAACAACTTGATAAGTTTCAAATATAATTTTGGGCCGTATACGGTCCTTTTTACATACTTTCTTTTTCGAATAGCATATTTAGTATATAATATTTAAGAGATAGTATAACTTTTTTCGTTGTGCATTAAAGGTGGTGATTATCATAGAGCTGAATAAACGGCAAGAACATATCATTCAGATTGTAAAAGATCACGGTCCTATTACAGGGGAATCAATTGCAGCGCAATTGGGTCTAACACGTGCGACGCTAAGACCAGACTTAGCAATTTTAACGATGGCTGGTTATTTAGAAGCACGTCCACGCGTAGGTTATTTTTATACGGGTAAAACTGGGGGGCAGCTATTATCTGAAGCTGTTAAGAAAATTAAAGTACAAGATTATCAATCTAGACCGGTTGTAATTGATAAAAATGTTTCCGTATACGATGCAATTTGTACGATGTTTTTAGAGGACGTTGGTACATTGTTCGTTGTAGATCAGATGACTCTATTAGTTGGTGTTGTGTCTCGTAAAGATTTATTAAGAGCGAGCTTAGGAAAGCAGGATTTAACCTCTCTTCCGGTTAATATTATCATGACAAGGATGCCAAACATTGCGATGTGTCGTAGAGAGGATTCTTTATATGATATTGCGATGGAATTAATAGAAAGACAGATTGATGCAATGCCAGTTGTAAAAGATACGAAACAAGGTTTAGAAGTGATTGGGCGAATTACAAAAACAAATATTACACGTGCGTTTGTAAATTTAGTAAATAACGAATAAGTGTAATTTGTTTAAAGTGAGGTAATGTAATGGATAATAAAATCGTATATGTCGTATCTGACTCTGTAGGGGAAACGGCTGATTTGGTTGTTCGAGCAGCAATGGGGCAATTCCCGTTTGCTCCTGATATTAGACGTGTACCGTATGTAGAAGATACAGGGACATTAAAAGAAGTGATTTCGATTGCTAAGAGTAATCAAGCACTTATATGTTTTACGTTAGTTAAGCCTGATATGCGCCAGTATTTAGTAACAGAGGCTGCAAAAGAAGGGGTAGAGGCATACGATATTATCGGCCCTCTTATTGATCAAATTGAAGAAATTACGGGGCAAGTGCCGAGATATGAGCCAGGTGTTGTCCGTAGGTTAGATGAAGAATACTTTAAAAAGATTGAAGCGATTGAGTTTGCTGTGAAGTATGATGACGGCAGAGATGCACGAGGTATTTTAAAAGCAGATATCGTGTTGATTGGTGTTTCGCGTACATCAAAAACACCACTTTCCCAATATTTAGCTCATAACAAACGCTTGAAAGTTGCGAATGTACCACTCGTGCCAGAAGTTGACCCACCTGAAGAACTATATCAAGTGGCAAAAGAAAAATGTTTCGGTTTGAAAATTACGCCAGATAAGTTAAATCATATTCGAAAAGAACGATTAAAATCACTTGGATTAAGTGATGGAGCAACATATGCAAATATTAATCGTATTCAAGAAGAAATTGATCACTTTGAGGAAGTAATTAGTAAAATAAATTGCCAAGTAATCGATGTATCGAATAAAGCGATTGAAGAAACAGCAAATATTATTGTGAATGCAGTGCAAAACCAAAAAATGTTTTAGCACATTTACCAAAGGTGAATGTGCTTTTTTCGCTCGTGTGAAATATGATACCTATGGATTTTGTAATAGATTGTAGTGTAATGGTTATACTTATACTCCTTTGTCTTTTAGTATATTCAAGGTGTGAGTTTGTCATCCTGAAATGTAAGATGAAAAAATAAAGGGATATGTAGCGTAGTTGAAGAAAATATATTATAATAAAAAATTGTGATAAAAACCTATATTTTACGTTTAGACTTTAATTTTTCAGAATAAACTAGGGATAGGATTTACGAAAAAGACATGTAATTACGTTAAATCGACAAAATCTATACAAGAAAACGCACATTATGGAAGGATTCACAGAAGGGATGTAGAATACAGAAATATGCAAAACATCAACAACATATTAGTTGGTGTAGATGTATATCCCGTGAAGGCTGAAATTGTGCAAGTTGGAGCGGAATTTCATGTCGGAATTTTGTTTGTCGCATCATATGCTCATCCTTTAAGGAAATAGCAAGGCAATTGGATCATTGTAGATACTGAACAAAATGGAGTTGATTGTTATATGGATCAACATGAAAAAGTTACAGATCTCAAGATCAAACAGTATATGTGGCTTGCTACTCTTCTTGGAAAAAGGTGTATATGTATTGTTTCTAAGAGATACATTTGTAACAGATGAGCAAATGTATACAATTTTATATAGCAAGTATGTATATGCGATTTATGCAGATAAAGGACCTATAGGAAAGGTTCAAAATCGTTTATACAATGTAATCGGCAACACTTTCTAACAAGTTTAGAAAAATATTGTCGAATTATAAAGGAATTTTTTAATTTATATCGAATACAAAATACGACACGGAGATGGAGTTATGGGGAACAGAATTCCCGAAGAAGTTGTTGAACAGATTCGGACATCATCCGATATTGTAGAAGTCATTGGTGAATACGTTCAACTTAGAAAACAGGGGCGTAACTATTTCGGCCTTTGTCCATTTCATGGTGAGAATTCTCCTTCATTCTCTGTTTCATCTGATAAGCAAATTTTTCATTGCTTCGGATGTGGAGAAGGTGGAAATGTATTTTCCTTTCTAATGAAAATGGAAGGACTGGCTTTTACCGAGGCTGTTCAAAAGCTAGGCGAAAGAAATGGAATTGCGGTTGCAGAGTACACATCAGGACAAGGACAACAAGAAGACATATCTGATGACACTGTCATCATGCAACAAGCTCATGAATTATTGAAAAAGTATTATCATCATTTATTAGTAAATACGGAAGAGGGAAATGAAGCACTTTCATATTTATTAAACCGTGGTATTACGAAAGAGATGATTGAGAAGTTTGAAATTGGTTATGCATCACCTGCTTGGGATGCGGCGACGAAAATTTTACAAAAAAGAGGTTTATCGCTGTCTAGTATGGAACAAGCTGGCCTTCTAATAAGAAGTGAGAAGGATGGTAGTCATTACGATCGCTTCCGTGGAAGAGTTATGTTCCCGATCTATACGTTACAAGGTAAGGTGATAGCGTTTAGTGGAAGGGCGTTAGGGGATGACACTCCGAAATATTTAAATAGCCCTGAAACACCGATTTTTCACAAAAGTAAATTGTTGTATAACTTCCACCAAGCAAGACCGTTTATTAGAAAGCGTGGGCAAGTGGTTCTTTTTGAAGGATATGCCGATGTACTAGCTGCGGTAAAAAGTGGTGTGGAAGAAGCTGTTGCGACAATGGGAACAGCTTTAACTGAAGAACAAGCAAAACTTCTGCGACGTAACGTTGAAACTGTTGTTCTTTGCTATGATGGTGATAAAGCAGGGCGAGAAGCGACGATGAAAGCAGGGCAATTATTGCTAAAAGTTGGTTGCCAAGTGAAAGTCACATCCTTGCCAGATAAGCTTGATCCTGATGAATATGTGCAACAATATGGGACTACCGCTTTTGAAAATCTTGTGAAATCAAGTGTGAGTTTTGTTGGTTTTAAAATAAATTATTTGCGTTTAGGGAAAAATTTGCAAGATGAGTCTGGCAAAGAAGAATATGTGAAAAGTGTTTTAAAAGAGTTATCGTTGTTACAAGATGCGATGCAGGCAGAGTCATATTTGAAGTCATTATCGCAAGAATTTTCGTATTCAATGGAAACACTTTTGAATCAATTGCACCAATATCGCAAAGAACAAAAGGTACAGCAAAAACAAATAAAGCAGGTTGCTAAACCGTCTCAAGTCGTTCAAACAAAACCGAAGTTAACAGGTTTTGAAAGAGCGGAAAGAGAAATTATTTACCATATGTTGCAAAGTGCAGAAGTAGCTGTTCGTATGGAATCCCATATAGAAGATTTTCATACAGAAGAACATAAAGGGATTTTATATGAACTATACGCATATTATGAAAAGGGAAATGAACCTTCAGTCGGAACATTTTTAAGTTGGCTCTCTGATGAAAAGTTGAAAAATATTATCACTGATATTTCGACGGATGAATTTATTAATCCAGAATACACAGAAGAAGTGTTGCAAGGCCATTTGGAGACGCTTAGGCGGCATCAGGAAAAACTTGAAAAGATGGAGATCATCTTTAAAGTGAAACAAATGGAAAAAACAGATCCTGTAGAGGCTGCTAAATATTATGTAGCATATTTACAAAATCAAAAAGCGAGAAAATAGCTTTTTTGATAAAGTTTTAGTATAATGAATGTTTGTATCTCGCGTAAGGAGGGGAACAGATGGCTGACAAACCAGCTCGTTCTAAACAAATTGAAACTGAAATGACCCTTGAGCAAGTGAAAGAACAACTCACTGAGCTCGGAAAAAAACGTGGCGTTCTTACATATGAAGAGATTGCAGAACGCATGAATGGATTTGAAATTGAATCCGATCAAATGGATGAATACTATGAATATTTAGGTGAACAAGGCATTGACTTAGTTGGTGATAATGACAACGAAGAAGGCCCTAATAATCGCCAAATTTCAAAAACAGAAGAAGAGTTTGACCTCAATGATTTAAGTGTACCACCAGGGGTTAAAATCAACGATCCTGTTCGTATGTATTTAAAAGAAATTGGTCGTGTAGACTTACTATCTGCAGAAGAAGAAATTCGACTTGCAACGCGTATTGAAGAAGGCGATGAAGAAGCGAAACGTCGTCTTGCAGAAGCAAACTTACGTCTTGTAGTAAGTATTGCAAAGCGCTATGTAGGCCGTGGTATGCTTTTCTTAGACTTAATTCAAGAAGGTAATATGGGTCTAATTAAAGCTGTTGAAAAGTTCGATTATCGTAAAGGTTTCAAATTTAGTACGTATGCAACTTGGTGGATTCGCCAAGCTATTACACGTGCCATTGCAGACCAAGCGCGAACAATTCGTATTCCAGTCCATATGGTTGAAACGATTAACAAGTTAATTCGTGTACAACGCCAATTATTACAAGATTTAGGTCGTGAACCGTCTCCTGAAGAGATTGGTGAAGAAATGGATCTTGCTCCAGAAAAAGTACGTGAAATCTTAAAAATTGCACAGGAGCCAGTTTCTCTTGAAACACCAATTGGTGAAGAAGATGACTCCCATTTAGGTGACTTTATTGAAGACCAAGAAGCAACATCGCCTGCGGACCATGCAGCCTATGAATTGCTAAAAGAACAATTAGAAGATGTGTTAGATACGCTAACAGATCGTGAAGAAAATGTTCTACGTCTTCGTTTCGGTTTAGATGATGGACGAACTCGTACGCTTGAAGAAGTTGGGAAAGTATTTGGCGTAACGAGAGAGCGTATCCGTCAAATTGAAGCAAAAGCACTTCGCAAATTAAGACATCCAAGCCGTAGTAAGCGTCTTAAGGATTTCTTAGAATAGGTTATTTTTTAAGTTTACTTCACCATTGTGAAGTAAACTTTTTTATTTTGTTAATTTTTGTTAAAATTTAGCTATCGGCAACGATTACAATTTCTTGTAATTTATTTTACAGAATTGTCTTTTGATTTGCAAATGCTCATTTTTCGATTTTTCGATTAATTTTGTTTATTCTATACAAAAATATATGTAGAAAAGCGAAAAATATGATGAGAAACGTTAATAATTATCGAAATAATAAGCGATATGACAATAAAAAACAATAAACTGAATTTATGGAATATTTTTAACAAGTGGTAGTTTACTCTTTTCTGATAGAGCGTTTTCAAGTACAATGGAAATGACTGAATCATCTAACTATTTAGGGGTATAGAGGGGGGAGAAGAGATATGAAACGTAATCCGCTGATTCCGTTCGCTCTTATTGCAGCATTGGGTATTATCGTTATGTTTGTATTTTCATTTCAGGGGCTAAATAAATCTAAAGAGTTAGCTGATGCAAAAAATGGCGGGAAGCCAGCACAAACGGCATCAAAACCAGAAGATATTGTGAAGCAAAGCTGTACGAGCTGCCATGGTGATCAGTTACAAGGGGCAGTTGGACCTAACTTGCAAAAAATTGGTGGGAAACTTTCAAAGGATGAAATTAAAGAAATTCTTTCGAAAGGAAAAGGCAATATGCCTGCCAATATAGTTCCAGCTGATCAAGCCGCTAAAGTAGCTGATTGGTTATCGAAGAAAAAATAAAGTTCCGTATGACAAGCCTTTTGCTTATGCAAAGGGCTTGTTTTTCTATATTTTCTAAAATACGATGAATGATAGAGCAGTGAATTGTTGTTATGGGCTTGCAACAACTACTATAAATTCATTATCATGGAGACAGACTGACAAGAGAAGGAGTAATGGAAATACATGAATGAAGTAAAGCTTTCAAAACGATTAGAAGAAGTTGTACGTGAAATACCAGTAGGATCTACAGTCGCTGATATTGGATCGGATCATGCGTATTTACCGTGTTATACAATTATAAATAATATTGCTACAAAAGCAGTTGCAGGAGAGGTCGTAGATGGACCATTTCGCTCTGCGCAAGCAACTGTAGCTGAAAGTGGTTTACAAGATAAAGTAGATGTGCGTAAAGGGAATGGATTAGCTGTTATCGCACCAGGAGAAGTAGATGTAATTACAGTTGCCGGAATGGGCGGAGCGTTAATTCGTGACATTTTAGAAAGTGGTAAAGAAAAATTAGAAGGTGTAACACGTTTAATTTTACAGCCTAATATTGCAGCGCATCATATTCGTGAATGGTTTATTGAGAATGGTTGGGAGCTTATCCATGAAAAAATCGTAAAAGAAGATGGGAAAATTTACGAAATTTTAGTAGGGGAGCGAGGAAATGTTGCAGCGCCTTACTCTGAAAATAAACAAGCTGAATTGTTTATGGGACCATTTTTAATAACAGAAAAAAGTGAAGCCTTCGTTGAAAAATGGGAAGGAGAATTAAAAAACTTCCAAAATATTTTAAAACAGTTAGAACGTGCAGCTGATTCTGAAGAAACAAAAGCGAAGCGTGGGGAAGTAGAAGCGAAAATGAAAATGATAGGGGAGGTTTTATCATGAGTAAAATTCCAAATGGCCATGAAATTATTTCTTTATTTGAAAGTATGTATCCGAAGCATTTGGCGATGGAAGGAGATAAGATTGGCCTGCAGATTGGAGCGCTTAATAAACCCGTGCGGCACGTATTGATTGCGTTAGATGTAACGGAAGAAGTTGTGGATGAAGCAATTCAATTAGGGGCAAATGTCATTATTGCTCATCATCCTTTAATTTTTAACCCGTTAAAAGCGATTCATACAGATAAGGCGTATGGGAAAATTATTGAAACGTGTATTAAAAATGATATTGCAATCTATGCAGCGCATACAAATGTGGATGTTGCTAAGGGCGGGGTAAATGATTTACTTGCTGAGGCGTTAGGATTGCAAAATACAGAAGTTTTGGCACCGACATATGCAGAAGAAATGAAAAAAGTTGTTGTGTTTGTGCCAGTCACTCATGCAGAAGAAGTAAGGAATGCATTAGGAGACGCAGGTGCTGGTCATATCGGCAATTATAGCCACTGTACGTTTAGTAGCGAGGGTACGGGCGCATTTGTACCTCAAGAGGGGACAAATCCTTATATCGGGGAAACTGGACAGTTAGAACGTGTAGAAGAAGTGCGGATCGAAACGATTATTCCAGCTTCATTACAGCGGAAAGTGATTAAAGCAATGGTAACGGCGCACCCTTATGAAGAAGTAGCATACGATGTGTATCCGCTTGATAATAAAGGTGAAACGTTAGGCCTAGGAAAAATAGGATACTTACAAGAAGAAATGACGCTTGGTCAATTTGCAGAACATGTGAAACAATCATTAGACGTGAAGGGCGCAAGAGTTGTCGGTAAGTTAGACGATAAAGTGCGTAAAGTAGCTGTACTTGGTGGAGATGGTAATAAATATATAAACCAAGCGAAATTTAAAGGAGCAGATGTATATGTAACTGGTGACATGTACTATCATGTTGCTCATGATGCGATGATGCTCGGTTTAAATATAGTTGACCCAGGACATAATGTTGAAAAAGTAATGAAACAAGGTGTACAAAAGCAATTACAAGAAAAAGTGGATGCAAAGAAACTCAATGTACACATTCATGCTTCGCAGTTACATACAGATCCATTTATATTTGTATAAGAAAAATAAAAACCGTTGCTCATGCAAGCAACGGTTTTTATTATTGTTCTTTTTTCACTTTCACGCGAGGTAATATTTTTTGTAACGGTACTTTTCGAACTCTTTCCCATGTAGCGGGATTCATTGGGTTATATTGCTCTAAGAAAGCGATAACTTCTTTCGTAATTGGCGTTGGAGTAGAAGCACCTGCTGTAACAGCTACGTTTTCTACACCTTGTAGCCACTCTAATTGAATTTCGCTTACATCAGCAACTCGATATGCTTTTGTACCCGCGATTTCTTGTGATACTTGTGCTAAGCGATTTGAATTGTTACTTTTCGGATCACCAACAACAATTGTTAAGTCTGCAACATCAGCTTGTTTAGCGACAGCTTCTTGGCGAACTTGAGTTGCTAAACAAATTTCTTTATGGAATTCTGCTGTTGGGAATTTTTTTTGAATGTCCTCCATTAAATGTTGAACATCCCATTGACTCATCGTTGTTTGATTTGTTACTAAAATTTTATCTGTTGGGATTTCTAATGTTTTTAAATCATCGGCTCTTTCGATAAGGTGAACGATGTCAGGTGCAATACCAACTGCGCCTTCTGGCTCTGGATGATTTTTTTTACCGATATAAATGACATGATACCCTTCCGCTTTCTTAGCTTCGATAAGGTCATGCGTCTTGGTAACATCTGGGCAAGTAGCATCGATTGTTGTTAAACCTTTTTCTTTTGCGCGTTGTTTAACTTCTGGAGAAACACCGTGTGCAGTGAAAATAACAGTACCAGAATCAATTTTATCTAAAATTTCTAAGCGACTTGGACCGTCTAATGTGATGATTCCATCTTCTTCAAAAGCGTCTGTAACATGTTTATTGTGAACAATCATACCTAAAATATAAATGGGTCTCGGCAATGATTTATCTAATGCGGCGTTACGTGCAATTACCATTGCATCGACAACACCGTAGCAATAACCACGAGGGGAAATTTTAACAATTTTCATATGAGTAATCCTCTCCTTCTAAACAAGGGATACTTTTGTGCATAGTCTTTTACATTATAAAGGAGGAGTGGATAGAAAACAAAGGATTGTTACACATATAGTTTTGGTTTTGTTGCTGTTTGTTGAACTGGTTCTTTCGGTAACTCTTTTTCTATTACAGGTTCAATCACTATTTTCTTTCGTTTTCGTTTCTTTTTTTGAGGTGCAGGAGGCGGACTTTCTACCTCAACTGGCTCTGTTACATTTTCCGTTTGATTTTCTTCCGTGCTTTTTCCAGAGGTGAGGATTTTAACAATGCTTGGTAGACTACGCATAATAGGACCATACTGTTCGACGACAGGACCTACAGATTGAACGACTTGGGATACTTTTTCGATGTTATTTATCATATTAGTTGGATTCGAAATTAAGTTCGAAAAAAAACTGCCGATGCCACTGCTTGCTGTTGCCGCAGTTGTAGTTGAGCCGCCGCGCGTTTCATTTGATTCATACATTTGAGGCGGTATCATTTGCTCAGGATGTTGCTGCATGTATGGTTGATATTGTGGATGTTGCTGCGGATATTGTTGCTGGTATTGCTGCGGTGGTGGTTGCTGATGCATCATTGGTTGCCCTTCCATTTGTCGGTAAGGTGGAACCATTTGCATAAATGGCTCGGTTGGATCGTGTTTTTTAAAAAGCTTAGCAAGAAAACCTTTCTTTTTTTGTGCCATTGGTGGTAGTTGTGGAATTGGATATGGTGTATAAGGTTGCTGCCCTGGATTCGGATACATTTGCCTTGTAGGGGATTTCGGAAACATGTGAGAAATCCTCCTTTCTTCAGTTAGGTATATACACATACAATATGCAATAAAAGGGAAGAAGGTTAGTTTTTGAAGTGAAAACCTAAACTAAAGATGGATTTTACTTGTAGATTTCGATATAATGTAGACTTGACTGATTTGTGCGCGCAGTAGAAATTTTAGAAAGAAGGTGTAACTTATGACACAACAAACTTTTACACAGTATGATTTTAAACCATTTTTAATAGATGCAGTTCGTGAACTACGCTTTACAGAGCCGACAGGAATTCAGCAGAAAATTTTCCCAGTCGTGAAAAAAGGTGTAAGTGTAATTGGACAATCCCAAACAGGTTCTGGGAAAACACATGCATACTTACTTCCTACATTAAACAGAATTAATGCAAGTCGTGAAGAAGTACAACTTGTTATTACAGCGCCTACTCGTGAGTTAGCACAACAAATTTACGAAGAAATCGTGAAATTAACAAAGTTTTGTGCGGAAGACCAAATGATTACAGCACGTTGTTTAATTGGTGGAACTGATAAACAACGTTCAATTGAGAAATTGAAAAAACAACCTCATATCGTAGTTGGGACACCAGGACGTATTAAAGACTTAGTTGAAGAACAAGCATTATTTGTTCATAAAGCAAATACGATTATTGTCGATGAAGCAGACTTAATGCTTGATATGGGATTCATTCATGATGTAGACAAAATTGCAGCACGCATGCCTAAAAACTTGCAAATGTTAGTTTTCTCTGCAACAATTCCTCAAAAACTAAAACCGTTTCTGAAGAAATATATGGAGAATCCAGAGCATATTCATATCAATCCAAAACAAGTTGCAGCTGGAAACATTGAACACTATTTAGTGCCTTCTAAACATCGTAATAAAATTGATTTAGTGCATAAAATGCTACTTCAATTTAAACCGTATTTAGCAGTTGTTTTCACGAATACGAAAAAGATGGCAGACCAAGTTGCTGATGGATTAATGGAACGTGGCTTAAAAGTTGGACGAATTCACGGGGATTTATCACCACGTGATCGTAAAAAAATGATGAAACAAATTCGTGACCTTGAATTCCAATATATTGTTGCGACTGATTTAGCAGCACGTGGTATTGATATTGAAGGGATTAGCCATGTTATTAACTATGAGCTACCATCAGATTTAGATTTCTTCGTTCACCGCGTTGGAAGAACAGCACGTGCGGGGCATTCTGGTATTGCAGTGACGATTTATGATCCAGCAAACGAAGAAGCGTTAGATAGCTTAGAAAAACAACGTCATATCGAGTTTAAACATGTAGATTTACGTGGAGATGAGTGGGCAGATTTAGGTGAGCGTCGTCGTCGTAAGAGCCGTAAAAAACCAAATGACGAACTTGATGTTATGGCAACGAAAGTTATTAAAAAACCGAAAAAAGTAAAACCAAACTATAAACGTAAACTTGCAACAGAACGTGACAAAGTGAAGAGAAAATATAGCAATAAAAAAAGATAAGGGGTTTCCCTTATCTTTTTTTAATCCCGCTAATTTAAATGAAGAGTATAGTCTGTCTAAATAGTCATATGAATTTGTGTAGTGCGTCTTTTGTGAACAAACAATTCACTACATATTTCTACAAATTATGCTATCATTATATCTATTGTATATTGAAGAGGTGATTGTATGTTAAAGATTGGATCTCATGTTTCCATGAGTGGTAAGAAAATGTTATTAGCAGCAAGTGAAGAGGCTGTTTCATACGGTGCAACAACGTTTATGATTTATACAGGTGCACCGCAAAATACACGAAGAAAACCAATTGAAGAATTGAACATAGAAGCAGGAAGAAAACATATGGAGCTGAACGGAATTGAGGAAATTATCGTCCATGCGCCGTATATTATTAATGTTGGGAATACGACGAAGCCAGAAACATTCCAATTAGGCGTAGACTTTCTTCGCATGGAAATTGAAAGAACATCGGCATTAGGTGTAGCGAAACAAATTGTTCTTCACCCAGGAGCGCACGTTGGTGCTGGAGCAGATGCTGGTATTCAACAAATTATTAAAGGGCTTAATGAAGTATTAACGCCAGAACAGACGGTTAACATTGCGTTAGAGACGATGGCAGGAAAAGGAACAGAATGCGGTCGTAGCTTTGAAGAAATTGCAAAGATTATTGATGGTGTAAAATATAATGAAAAGCTATCTGTATGCTTTGATACGTGTCATACGCACGATGCAGGATATGATATTGTAAATGACTTTGACGGCGTATTAAACGAATTTGATAAGATCGTTGGTATAGATCGTTTACAAGTACTTCATATTAATGATAGTAAAAATGTACGCGGAGCAGGAAAAGACCGTCATGAAAACATTGGATTTGGTCACATTGGGTATAAAGCATTGCATCACATTGTACATCATCCACAGTTAATGCATGTACCAAAAATTCTTGAAACACCGTATGTAGGGGAAGATAAAAAAGATAAGAAGCCACCATACAAATTGGAAATCGAAATGCTGAAAAACGGCACTTTTGATGAAGGGCTTCTTGAAAAAATTAAAGCGCAATAAGGAGGGGGAAATCCCCTCCTTATTTTAGTAGTTGCTGAAATAATGTATTTACTTGTTGGGCAGTGGCAGGGGAAGTTACTTTTGCGATTTGTTTTAAAAGCTCTAGTCGCTCGTTGTTATCGTAAATATTAATATTTTTACCCTTCATAAGTAAAACGATTTGATCAGCTTGTGCGGCTGTAATGGGAACTTCATATTCTTTGCTATATTTTAATAGCTCTTTTGTAGAAATATGATTTAATTTTTTATTAACAATTTGTTTAATGAGGTTCATCTTATTATCCTCCTTCACGCGTTCTTCTATCGAAATATATGAGCATATAGCTTGTACATATTCGTGTGGAGTTTCTTTTTCATGAGGAAAAGAAGCGTATGTTATAATATAAGGACAAAACTACAGAAAAAGAGTAAAGGGAGGACTTATGGAGCAAAAGCAACATCGAAAAGAAAGTGTTATTCATCTCATTTATCGTTTAGTTATGATTATTTTTGGAGCAGCATGCGCGGCGGTAGCAATTGAACTATTTTTAATGCCAAATAAAATTATTGATGGTGGAATTATTGGTATTTCTCTTATATTAGATTATCTTACTCCTAACATTTGGTGGTTAAGTTTTTCTACTTTAGTCGTTGTTCTCAATATCCCATTTATGTATTCCGGTTATAAGCAAATTGGAAAAACATTTATGTTATCTTCGACATTTGGTATTGTAGCGTTAGCTTTCATTGAGTCAACGTTACATGCGGTACCACCATTTACAACAGAACCTATTTTAGCGACAGTGTTTGGTGGTCTTATTTTAGGTCTTGGTGTAGGACTTGTAATTCGTCATGGTGGATCGCTAGATGGAACTGAAATTATGGGGATTTTATTAACGAAGAAATTACCATTCTCTGTTGGTGAATTCGTAATGTTTGTGAACTTATTTATTTTTGCATGGGCAGCATTTGTGTTTGGTGTGGAACAAGCGATGTATTCTGTTATGACGTACTATATCGCATTTAAAACGATCGATACAGTAATTCAAGGGCTAGATGAAACGAAGGCGGTTTTAATTGTATCTGATCAATATGAGGAAGTATCAAACGCGATTTTGCATCGTCTTGGCCGTGGAACTACAAAGCTTGTAGCGAAAGGTGGTTACACGGATAAAGAAAAAGAAGTTATTTATGCAGTTGTAACGCGTCTAGAAGTGACGAAGTTAAAATCAATTGTGCATGAAATTGATGAAAATGCATTTGTTACGATTATGAGCACGCAAGAGACAAATGGTGGTAAGTTTAAATCGGCTATTCACTAAAAAGTTTATAGGAATATTTTTCGGAAGCAGAGAATTTTTCTCTGCTTTTTGTTATAATAGTAAGGTTTCTTGAAAAAATAGATATATTTTAGGCAGATTGGTTTACAACTATAATAAGCTGTACTATAATTCAAATAGATATAAATCGGAATCATTCTGAATTAAAATAGGTGAGATGCTATGAATAATATATTAGAAATTGAAGGTTTAACATTCCGATATGAAGATCGGAATGTGTTAGAAAATATTAATTTGCAAGTTCCGAAGGGAGCTTTTTTAGGTTTAGTGGGACCGAATGGTTCAGGTAAATCAACTTTACTTAAGTGTTTATTAGGTGTTTTAAAGCCAAAAGAAGGAAGCATTCGCGTGTTTGGCGTTGATAGTAAGAAGTTTAAGGAATGGAACAAAGTTGGTTATGTATCCCAAAAGGCAAATAGTTTCAATTCTGGTTTTCCAGCAACTGTTTCTGAAGTTGTGTCAATGGGACTTGTTTCGAAAAAAGGGCTTTTTCGCTTTTTCACAAAAGAGGATAAGAAAAAGGTAGAAAAAGCAATTGCTGATGTAGGGATGAGTGAGTTTCAAGGTCGTAACATTGGAGAGCTTTCTGGTGGACAGCAACAGCGTGTATTTATTGCTCGTGCGCTCGTTAGTGATCCTGAATTGCTTATTTTGGACGAGCCTACTGTTGGAATCGATGTGAAAAATGTGGAAAGTTTTTACGAAATATTAGAGGATTTAAACAAAAGGCTCGGGATCACATTAATTCTTGTTACTCATGATATGGGAGCTGTTACTGAAAAAGTAACACATGTTGCATGCCTAAACCAACATCTACATTTCCATGGAAATGTAGAGAAGTTCCGAGAGTTAGAAGATGCAGAAATGTCCGTCTTATATGGACATCATGTTCATCGTTTAGAACACGAACATGAGCATCACGGGAGGATATAATGATACAAGATTTTTTACAATATGACTTTTTACGTAATTCTTTATACGCTGGTATTTTAATTGGACTTGTTGCACCGCTAATTGGTGTGTTTGTTGTTATTCGTCGTTTATCTCTTATTGCGGATGCATTAAGTCACGTGACGTTATCGGGTATTGCAGCAAGTTTATTACTTGAAAAAACCATTTTTACAGGTGGATTTTTAAACCCCTTATATATGGGGATGATTTTCTCGATTGGTGGAGCGCTACTAATCGAAAAGTTACGAACTGTATATAAGCACTATCAAGAATTAGCAATTCCAATTATCCTTTCGGCAGGGATGGGGGTTGGAGTTATTTTCATTTCACTTGCAAATGGATTTAACACAGACTTATTTAGTTATTTATTTGGTAGTGTCAGTGCTGTAACAAGTACAGATTTAATTATTATTGGGATTGTAGCAATTGTTGTTGTTGCGACAATTATTTTATTATATAAAGAGCTGTTTCTATTATCATTTGATGAGGAATACGCAGTATCAACTGGTTTAAGAGCGAAATGGATTCACTTTATTTTCATTATATTAGTTGCTCTTGTCATTGCAGTATCAATGCGTGTAGTGGGGGTTCTTCTGGTATCATCATTAATGACGTTACCAGTTGCAGCAAGTATTCGTATTGCTAAAGGATTTAAACAAACAATTTTCTTTTCCATTTTATTTGGTGAAATTGCAGTAATTGGTGGAATGTTTGCTTCGTATCAACTTGATCTAGCGCCAGGTGGTACAATTGTTATGATAGCAGTTCTTATTTTAATCGGTGCGATTTTATGGAAGAAGAAAAAAACTGCATAAAGTAGGGATAGGTATGAATCTAACAGAAGCTTTACGCCTAATGAAAGAAAAAGGATACAAACATACTGGAAAAAGAGAAGAGATGCTCAGATTATTTGCAGCACATAATCGTTATTTAACTGCGAAAGACGTTTTAGAGCATATGAAGGACGATTATCCAGGGCTTAGTTTTGATACGATTTATCGTAACTTAACAGTTTTTGCTGAGATTGGTGTTTTAGAACAAACGGAATTAAATGGTGAAAAACATTTTCGTTTTACTTGTTCTATTATGGAACATCATCATCATTTTATTTGTTTGGATTGTGGGGGAACGAAAGAGATTACTTCCTGCCCAATGGATTTTATGAATAAAGATTTTACCGGTTATGAAGTAACGGGTCATAAGTTTGAAATATATGGTCGTTGTCCAAAATGTGCAAAGTAAAAGCTCGTCGGTTATATAACTGACGAGCTTTTTTACGTAGAAAAGAAGGTTGCTCACAAATATTGTGGCAACCTTCTTTTTATTGTTCTTGTGTCTCTTTTTCTTTTTCTTTTTCTCGTTCAGCAGCCATTTCAGCAGCAATTACGTCGATTTCTTTTTTCAGTTCTTCTACCATTATTTCTTCTGGCACTTTACGAACGACTTGCCCTTTACGGAATAATAATCCCTCTCCACGTGCACCGGCAATACCGATATCAGCTTCACGAGCTTCACCAGGGCCATTTACAGCGCAACCAAGTACTGCAACTTTAATTGGTACTTGAAGTGTAGAGATGTATTCTTCCACTTCGTTAGCAATGCTAATTAAATCGATTTCAATACGACCACAAGTTGGACAAGAGATAAGTGTTGCTGCATTAGACGCAAGACCGAATGATTTTAATAATTCGCGAGCAACTTTTACCTCTTCAACTGGATCAGCACTTAATGAAATACGTAGTGTATTTCCGATGCCTTTATTTAAGATTGCTCCAAGACCAGCAGCACTTTTTACAGTTCCGGCAAACAATGTTCCAGATTCTGTAATACCTAAATGTAATGGATAATCAAAAGCACGAGCAGCTTTCTCGTATGCTTCGATTGCTAAGTTAACATCAGAGGCTTTCATAGATACGATAATATCGTGGAAATCTAAGTCCTCTAAAATTTTAATATGATGTAGCGCGCTCTCAACCATACCATCTGCAGTTGGGTACCCGTACTTTTCTAAAATGTGTCGCTCTAATGAACCAGCGTTTACACCGATACGGATTGGAATACCGCGCTCTTTTGCTGCATTTACAACAGCTTCTACTTTATGGCGACGACCAATATTACCTGGATTGATACGTACTTTATCGATGCCACCTTCAATTGCTTTTAAAGCAAGGCGATAATCAAAATGAATATCAGCAACAAGTGGAATGTTGATTTGTTTTTTTATATCAGCAATAGCATCTGCTGCGCGTTCATCTGGAACGGCAACGCGGACGACTTGACAGCCGGCTTCTTCTAAACGCTTGATTTCAGCAACTGTTGCTTCAACATCATGTGTTTTTGTTGTTGTCATACTTTGTATAATTAATTCATTATTACCGCCGATTGTTAAATTACCGACTTTAACTGGACGTGTTTTTGTACGATGAGTCATTTCATTCACGAATAGATCGCTCTCCTTATAAAAGAAGTTTCTTATTTAGTCCCTCATATCAATGATAGTATACGTGATATAGGGCTATAGAAACCGAAGTACTCGGTTTCACTTTTACTATTGTATCAGCGCCTTTATGTAATTGACAAGGATTAAGTGATAGCTTATTGATATAACGGGAATTTATAAGACTTTCCAATTTGTATTTTTGTAGCAGAGGTACTTTTGTTTAATTGTTTAAAGTCGTCAATGACTTTTTCTATGGAAGGAATTTTTTTCTTGTTAATTTGTTCTGTAATAGAAAGAACTGTCTCACCAGTTTTTACTTCAATTGTTTTATAAGATACATCCGTTTCTTTTTCTGTTTTGTTCGCTTTATTTTGTTGACTGTCTGTGTTTTCTTTTTTAATTGTTTGAGCAGCAGTTGTTTTTTTATATGAACTTAACATCGGTAAAGTACCGATTTTTATATCGTAATAAAATATATAACCGAGAACAAGCACGAATAGGAATATACCTAATCTCTTCATATTCTTCACTCCTTTGCTAGGAATATATGCTTGTCCAAAAAAAAAATGCCTATTTAGGCATTTTTTTTCGTTCTTATTTTTCTTTCGGTTTTGGAACTTCTTTAATTGTTAAGTACAGAACAATTAAAACAACTGCGATATAGATGAATGTTGATCCAGGTACGACAATCTTGCATGCATCCATAATCATAAAGAAGATTGTTGGAATTGTGTAGCTGTATGCAGTTAGTGTCCAAACTTGTTTATAGGATAGTTTACGTTGACCGCTCATAGCAGAACCGATGAACGCAAGTAAAGTCACGCCTACAAAAGTTATGAATAATTGGAATAGGTACACTAAGAATCCAATAACAAATAATAAAATTGGATAAATATTATCGAATAAAGAAATAAATTCTTGTAGATCTTTTTTCTCAAGAGATGCACCTAACAAATCGTTATAAGAATACGTTTGTGTTTGACCATTTCCCATAGAGACTACTTTATCTTTTAAAACAAATAAACCTGTTTTATTTTGATATTTTTCTAGGTCTGTTGAATTTGGATCAAATACGAAAAGTGTATTTCCTTCTTCTTTTTCAATAGGTTGATCAATATCAGCTTTTAGTTCGCCATTTTCGATTTTAAAATCAGGTAAATCTTTATCGATGACTTGATTTACCATGCCAACACCATCCTGGATAAAACTACCGTACAAAAAAGTTCTTGGAATAGTAGTAATTAAGCAAAGTAGCATAATATACAAAATGGTTTTACCGATTTTTTGAAAACGGAATAGCGCCATATCTTTAGGCGAGTATATGCTTTTTACGAATTGGGTAAATATGGACATAGATTCACTTCCTTTATGTATGTATAAAATCATTGTAACGTAGGAATCTAGAGAATCTCAAGATATATTATATTTACATATAGTGGAGATAACTAAATTTCTTTTATTAACTTTCTTCTTTTAAATAAGAAAAATACAATTGACACTTTTCTTTTCTATATGGTAAATTTATCTTACATTTCTTAAAGAGCATATCCGATAGGAATTCCTTTATTTGATATGTTGTTACATACATAATTGTGGACCCTTAGCTCAGCTGGTTAGAGCAGACGGCTCATAACCGTCCGGTCGTAGGTTCGAGTCCTACAGGGTCCATATCCATTTCGCATGTTTATTATGTTAGCAGGAAGCTTCCTTGTAGAAGGAAGCTTTTTTTACGGAATATATGAGCATTTTAATTGAAAAGAAGTGGGAATTTTGCTACTTTAATGATAGCAAGACAATGTGATTTATTTGTTTGCACCCTATGGCAATTAGGGTAGAATGAAGTTGTATGTCACTTAAGTGGCAATACATAAACTGGGAGGAATATAACAATGGCAAAACACGAATTACCAAATTTACCTTATGCGTATGATGCTTTAGAGCCTCACTTTGACAAAGAAACAATGAACATCCATCATACAAAACATCACAACACGTACATTACAAACTTAAACGCTGCTTTAGAAGGTCATGCAGAATTAGCTGACAAAAGCGTAGAAGAATTAGTTGCAAACTTAAACGAAGTACCAGAAGCAATCCGTACAGCAGTACGTAACAATGGTGGCGGACATGCTAACCATACATTCTTCTGGACAATCCTATCTCCAAACGGCGGAGGACAACCTGTAGGTGAACTTGCAACTGCAATTGAAGCAAAATTCGGTAGCTTCGATGCATTCAAAGAAGAATTCGCAAAAGCTGGCGCAACTCGCTTCGGTTCTGGTTGGGCTTGGTTAGTAGTAAACAATGGTGAGTTAGAAGTAACAAGCACTCCAAACCAAGATTCTCCTTTAACTGAAGGTAAAACTCCAGTTATCGGTTTAGATGTTTGGGAGCATGCTTACTACTTAAACTACCAAAACCGTCGTCCAGACTACATCGGCGCATTCTGGAACGTTGTAGATTGGAACGCTGCTGAAAAACGTTACCAAGAAGCAAAATAATCGTAATAAATATAGAAAAAGCTAGGGGAGAGCTCCTAGCTTTTTTCTATGCTTTCCTTTTACATAATTGGGCTTGTCTTTGGAAGACTAGAACATGAAGTAAAGGAGAGTTGTGTATGAAATGGAAACATATAATTGGTGACGTTGAAGTGAATCGGGATTTAGTGTTATTGCTCCTTATAGGAGGTTTATACACGCTCGCAATTTCTTTATCGAATACGTTTGTAAATATTTATTTATGGAAACAAACACAAAATTATGTGAATCTTGGCTTGTATAATTTAGCCAGCGTGGTATTACAGCCTCTCACATTTCTTGTAGGGGGAAAATTAGCGAAACGTATCGATCGCTCGATTTTATTACGAATAGGAGTAGGAACGCTCGCAATTTTTTTTATTGTTGTCTTAGTAGCAGGGAAAAGTGCTTCTCAGTATATTTTATTAATGGGGGCTCTTTTAGGAGTAGGATACGGTTTTTACTGGTTGGCTTTTAACTTATTGACATTTGAAATTACAGAACCAGAAACAAGAGATTTCTTTAATGGGTTTCTTGGACTTCTTACATCCTTCTCTGGAATGATTGGACCAATAGCAGCAGGATACACAATTTCACGTATGGAGAAATGGAGTGGCTATACTGTTATATTCTTTCTTTCATTAGTTCTATTTGCAATTGCTGTCGTCTTAAGCTTCTTTTTATCTAAAAGAGAATGTGAAGGTCGTTATGAAATCGTGCAAGTATTGAAAGAACGACGGATTGATAAAAATTGGGGAAAGATTACACGAGCTCATTTTTTCCAAGGATTGAGAGAAGGAACGTTTATTTTTGTCATTTCAGTATATGTTTATTTAGCAACTAATAGTGAGTTTGCATTAGGGAAATACAGTTTAGTGAACTCTGCTGTATCCTTTGTATGTTATTACTTAGTTGCTCGTATGTTAAAGAAGGAGTGGCGAAAAAAAGCAATTTTACTTGGAGGCATTATTTTATATGCTGTCGTCTTTTTAGTTATTTTCAATGTTACATACACGAAATTACTTATTTATGCGGCATGTATTGCAATTGCATATCCTATTTTACTTGTTCCGTACGGATCAATGACATATGACGTAATTGGTAGAGCGAAAAATGCGAGAGAATGGCGTGTGGAATATGTCGTTGTTCGGGAGTTGTGGTTAAACGCCGGAAGAATCTGTTCCATTTTAAGTTTTTTATGTGCTGTACTATTCTTTCCACCTGAAAAAAGTTTACCTTACTTATTATGTATTTTAGGTGCTGGACATTTTCTTATTTATTTTGCAGTTAAAAATGTCAAATATGATGAGGGAAATGCGAGTAAAGCAAGTGTTGTAACGCAAGGGAACGCGCAAAATCAAACTGAACCAGAAGGTTAACTTCTCGTTTGTTTTATGCTAGAATAGAAAAAGATGTAAGACAGCAGTGAGGACACCTGTATGAAGGTGTCCCTTTCACATTACATAGCTGTTGGTAGAGGGGGTTTGTATGAGCAAGAAGCAGAAGCAAAATAAGAAAAAGACCCACGTTCCTTTTCGGTTAAACGTGCTGTTTTTCTGCGTGTTTTTAATGTTCTCCGCGGTTATTGTAAGGCTCGGATATGTACAAATTGTTCGCGGTGAAGAATATAAGAATGAAGTGGAGAAGAAAGAAAACTCAACGATAAGTAATCCTGTACCGCGTGGGAAAATATTTGACCGTTATGGGCGACCTGTAGTAGATAATGCAGCCGTTCGTACTATTACATTTACAAAAATGAAAGGATCAACTGCAGAAGATCGCTTAGAAACAGCGAAAAAGCTAGCAGATTTGATTGAAGTACCGACAGATAAATTAACAGATCGCGATAAAAAAGATTATTGGCTTGCTATGCATAAAGAGGAAGCTAAAGAAAAAATTACGAATAAAGATCGTCAAGAGTTTAAAGATAAAAAAATTGATGATAAAGAATTAGACGAGCGTCAGCGAAGTCGTGTAACAGAAGAAGAGATTAATCAATTATCCGCAAAAGATCTAGAAATACTAGCGATTAAAAGTAAGATGGACGGCGGATATGCAATGACACCTCAAGTTATTAAAAAGGATGCTACAGAAAAGGAATATTCGATTATTAGTGAAAACCTAGCAGCATTACCAGGTGTAGATACGAATGTTGATTGGGAGCGAAAATATACGTACGATGATTTATTCCGAAGTGTACTAGGTGGGGTGTCGACATCTGATGAAGGCTTACCGAGAGAAAGACTAGATTACTATCTTGTTCGTGATTATAATCGAAATGACCGAGTAGGAAAAAGTTATCTTGAACAACAGTATGAAGATAGTCTGCACGGTACGAAAGCAGAAGTTAGAAATGTTACAGATAAAAACGGTAATATTTTAGAAACGATTAATGTATCAAAAGGACAAAGTGGTAATGATCTGAATTTAACAATTGATATGGAATTACAAAAGCGTGTGGAAGATATTCTTGCGAAGAATTTAATGAGATTTAAAGGAAGCGAACCTCTTTTAGATCGCGCATTCGTTGTAATGATGAACCCAAAAAATGGTGAAGTTTTATCTATGGCGGGGAAACAATTAGTTAACGAAGATGGTCAAACGAAAGTAAATGACTTTGCATTAGGTACCATGACAAGTTCTTATCCGATGGGATCAACTGTAAAAGGTGCAACAGTACTTACTGGATATCAAACTGGTGCGATTCAACCAGGATCGGTGCAATTGGATGAACCAATTAAATTAAAAGGTACACCTACGAAGTCGTCTTGGAAAACGATGGGATACATTAATGACCTTACAGCTTTAAAAATGTCTTCTAACGTTTATATGTTTAAAACAGCGATGAATATCGCCGGTGTTAAATATGTGAGAGGTGGTACGTTAGATATACCTCAAAAAGCATTTGATACGATGCGTTATTATTTTGGACAGTTTGGACTTGGTGTAAAAACAGGAATTGATTTACCGAATGAATCTGCTGGTCAGATGGGTAGAAGTAGTCAACCAGGTTTCTTACTAGATTTATCAATTGGACAGTATGATACGTATACACCGCTTCAATTAGCGCAATATATTTCGACGATTGCCAATGGCGGATATCGCATGCAACCACAAGTTGTAAAAGAAATTCGTCAACCGGCAGTGAAACCAGATGAAGTTGGGAAAGTTGTTCAATCTATGGAACCGAAAGTATTAAATCGTATTGATATGCCGGAATCGCAAATTAAACATGTTCAAGAAGGATTTAGACAAGTGTATAATGATTCAGGTGGTACAGCTACAAAATACTTTACAGGTGCAAAATATAAAGCGGCAGGGAAGACGGGTACGGCGCAAACTGTGTATGGTGGAGATAAAGAGATTGGTAGAAATGCAAAAGGTGAACGCGTGGAAACATATAACTTAACATTAGTAGGTTATGCGCCACTTGAAGATCCAGAAGTAGCATTCTCTGTTGTCGTTCCATGGGTACATGATGATAAGACTGGTATTAATGGATATATTGGTCGTGAAATTATGGACGCTTACTTTGATTTGAAAAACAAGGAAGTAAATGGTGAAGCTCCAAAAGATGATAAAGACAATAAAAATAAAGAGCAAGATGATGAATAAAAAAGTTGTAAAAAAGCACACTATCTGAAAAGATAGTGTGCTTTTTTTTATGGTTTATGCATATCGTGTAATAAATGTGGACAAGTATACAACATTGAAAAAACGCGGCCGTATAAATGATACTTGTATATGATGGGATAGGGGATAACTGTTTTATAGGGAAATCATCAGAGGAAATGAATAGCTACTACTGAATTAAAATTGTACCGTATGTTGATTTTTGTGGAACTTTACAAAACTTTTACAAACAATTAAAACCGAATTAATAGTTTAGCAGTATTCTTATATCTGTAATCCTGTTATTTCCGGTTACTTCTAGGAGGAAGAACACGTGAAATGGATGCGTACACCGATTAAAGTTTTCGTATTATCAATATGGTTCCTCTGTTTTGAAATGTCTACTGCATTTGCTTTAAATGATACGGGAGAAGTGAGAGTTGATGGATCCTCAACGGTTTTTCCTATTATAGAAGCAGTAGCGGAGGAATATACAAAGGTGCATCCAGACGTGAAAATTTCCATCAGTATTTCTGGAACTGGGGGAGGATTTAATCGTTTCAGTAAAGGAGAAGTAGATATAAATAATGCTTCGAGAGTAATGAAACAAGTCGAGAAAAATGAAATGAAGAAAAACTCTATTCAGTTCACACCTTTTGAGGTTGCTAACGACGGTCTTACGATTGTTGTGAATCGCCATAATACATGGGTAGACGATATGTCAGTAGACGAGTTACGACTACTTTGGAGTGAAGATGGAAGAGAGAAGCGATGGTCACAAATTTATTCAACATGGCCACGTGAACAAGTGAAGTTTTATGCACCAGGCGTAGACTCTGGTACGTATGATTATTTTCAAAATGTCATCTTACAAAATCATCGCATTGTAAAAAAAGTCTCTTTGTCTGAAGATGATCAAGTTATTATGCAAGGGGTAATGAATGATAAACATGCCATTGCTTTTGTAGGATATGCTTATTATATGGCTAATCGAGATAAGGTGAAAGCAATAAAAGTAAATGGTGTATTTCCGACGAAAGAGACCATTCAATCAGGTAAGTATAAGCCGTTATCTAGGCCGCTACTTACTTATGTGAATAATGCATCTATCCGAAATAAAATGAATGTAGCAAACTATGTTGAGTTTATGATTCAGCATGTCGGTAACCTCGCTGAAGAGGTCGGATATGTAAAATTAAGAAAAGAAAAATACAATGAACAGCTGCGTATGTTAACAGAAATAAAAAGGTAATGTCAGGGTGGAAAGGGGTTTTCATCTTTGGCTCATAATGACAAAAGTCAAATTACATTTTCTGTACAACATTTGATTGAAAGAAATACAAAACAAAGAAAAAAAACGCAGCGAATCAATCGAATAGTGCCTTTATTACTAAAAATAATTGCTAGTGTTTCTATTGTGACGACACTTGGAATTGTTTTTACGCTCTCTAATGAAACAATCATGTTTTTTCAAAAAATATCATTATACTCCTTTTTAACGGAGAAAGAATGGTTACCATTTTTTGAAGATCCTAAATTCGGTATATTACCACTTATATGTGGAACGTTCCTTGTAACAGCAATTGCTATGTTTGTAGCAATTCCTATCGGTTTAGCGTGTGCCGTATTTTTAAGCGAATATGCTTCAAATAGTGCACGGAAAATATTAAAGCCGATGTTAGAGCTATTAGCAGGTATCCCGACAATTGTATATGGTTTTTTTGCATTAACAGTTGTTACACCGCTTTTACAAAGGATTATACCAGATTTACAGTTTTTTAATGCGATTAGTCCAGGAATCGTTATCGGATTTATGATGATGCCTACAATTGCATCTCTATCTGAAGACGCGATGAGAGCTGTGGCGAAAGGGACGAAAGAAGCTTCATTAGCACTCGGAGCGACGCGGTTTGAAATGGTAAAACAAGTGGTGTTTCCGTCCGCTTTTACAGGGATTATGGCAGCAATTATATTAGCAGCTTCTCGTGCAATTGGTGAAACGATGATCGTTGTAATTGCAGCAGGATCCACACCAAATGTATCGCTTGATCCGACACATTCTATTCAAACGTTAACAGCCTATATTGTGCAAGTAAGTTTAGGTGATGCTCCGCATGGAACGATTACGTATTACAGCATGTATGCTGTAGGCGCAACGTTATTTTTGTTTACCTTTATTATGAACATCATTTCGCAGTCAATTATGCGCCGTTTTAGGAGGATGACATAATATGCGAATGTTGAATCATAAAAAAATACAAAAAAATATGGCATCACGCTTTTTAAAAGATCGAATTTACAAATTGTTATTTTATATAGCAATTTTATTTTCAATCGTAATTTTGTTTTTGTTACTGTTTCAAATTGTTGAAAAAGGTATAAGTTATCTTTCAATAGATTTCTTTACAAATTTCGCTTCACGTAATCCGAAAGAAGCTGGTATTGCTGCAGCTTTGTCAGGGACAATATTATTTATGAGTATTGTTATACCTGTTTCTTTTATATTTGGAGTTGGAACAGCACTTTATTTAGAGCAATATGCGAAGGAATCTCTATTTAAAAAAATAATAGAGATTAATAATCAAACGTTGGCAGGAGTACCATCCGTTGTATTTGGATTGCTTGGTTTAACTATTTTTGTATATGCTCTTCATTTAGGAGAGAGTATAGTTGCAGCAGCATTGACGATGAGTCTACTCGTTTTACCAACAGTTGTTGTGGCGAGTCAAGAAGCAATTCGATCAGTACCAAGTGTTTTATTAGAGGGTTCTTACGGATTAGGTGCTACGAAGTGGCAAACGATGTATCAAATTGTATTGCCATATGCTTTCCCAGGGATTATAACGGGCTGTACGTTAGCGATATCAAGAGCAATTGGAGAGGCTGCACCACTATTAGTTATTGGGGCACTTGCGTTTGCAAATTATGTTCCATTTAGTATGTTTGATAGATTTACAGTTCTACCAATTCAAATTTTTAATTGGATGAGTAGGCCACAAGAAGAATTTCAGTATGTAGCAGCAGCTGGGATGATTGTTTTGTTAGGTTTGTTGCTATTTATCAATATATTTGTTTTATGGTTACGAAATCGAAAATAAGTTGGAAGTGGATGAAAGGGGAATTCAAATGGTAGCAACAGTAGTAAATGTACAGGTGAAAAACGAAGAGAAAATCGAGACTGCGCCAAAGAAGGTAGTATTTGATACGAAAAATTTAAATTTATGGTACGGGGAAGACCATGCTTTAAAAGATATTAATTTAAGTATTCATGAGAATGAAGTTACAGCCATTATCGGTCCAAGTGGCTGTGGTAAATCAACTTACTTAAAAACATTAAATCGCATGGTAGAGTTAGTACCGATCGTTCGAACTACAGGTGTAATTGAGTATAGAGAACGCAATATATTTGATAAATCATATCCAGTTGAAGAATTAAGAACGCATGTAGGAATGGTGTTCCAAAAGCCAAATCCATTTCCAAAATCTATTTATGAGAATGTAACATACGGTCCAAAAATCCATGGTATTCGTGACAAAAAGACATTAGATGAAATTGTTGAAAAAAGTTTACGTGGAGCAGCGATTTGGGATGAGTTAAAAGATCGTTTGCACGATAATGCATACGGTTTATCTGGTGGACAGCAACAGCGTCTATGCATCGCACGCTGCTTAGCTATTGAGCCAGACGTTATTTTAATGGATGAGCCAACATCGGCATTAGACCCAATTTCAACATTAAAAGTAGAAGAATTAATTCAAGAGCTAAAGAAAGATTTTAGTATTGTTATCGTAACGCATAATATGCAACAAGCAGCGCGTATTTCAGACAAAACAGCTTTCTTCTTAAGCGGGGAAGTTGTGGAGTATACAGATACAAACAAATTATTTACGACTCCTTCAGATAAGCGTACAGAAGATTATATTACAGGTCGCTTTGGTTGATATCGTTTCAAAGCTAAGAGCAAATGCCCTCTTAACAGAGGGCATTTCTTATTTTATCTTACTGTTAATAAAGAAGTAATACTTCTCCTTATCTTAAGTTTTATTACAAGCGTAAGAGGCTATGTAGGAGATTTACCCCGCTATTTGCGGGCAGTAAGACCCCCACCTTAAAATTTAGCGAAAGCAAAGAAGTTAGGGAGGGGATCTTGCTGCCTATCAAATCCCGATTGATGAGGGTTGATTAAAGTTTCACTTTTATATAATGGCACATAATATTGAGGGGGAAGAAAAATGGTAAGAGAACAGTTTCAAGGTGATTTAAAAGCGTTACAGCAAAAGGTGATTGAGCTTGGAGAATTAGCAAATGCGGCTTTATTGATTGCTATGGAAGGTCTGCATACAAGGGATGTAGAGAAAGCGTTAGAGGTCATTGATGGTGATTACCGCATGGATAATTTAGAAGAGGAAATAAACGATCTTGCGCTTATGCTCATTACGAAGCAGCAACCTGTAGCAAGTGACTTAAGAAGGATTTTTATTTCAATTAAAACAGCGACAGATTTAGAGCGCATTGCAGATCATGCTGTTAATATTGCAAAGGCTACAATTCGTCTTGGGGAAAAAGAAGTGGCTGTTAGTTTGCACAACCTAGATGAAATGTTTGCGGTTGCAAATGAGATGTTGCATTTAGCGTTAGAAGCATATGAACAAGAAAATTTAACTTTTGCAAAACAAATTGCTGAAATGGATGATTCCGTTGATGAAATATATGGAAAAGCAATTCGTGAGTTTATATCTTCAGTTCCGGAACAACCAGAAGCAATTACGCAAATTACACAATTATCATTTGTCGCGAGATATATTGAGCGTGTAGCAGATCATATTACAAATATTGCTGAAAATGTCTTTTATTTAGTAAAAGGAAAGCATTATTTATTGAATGAGTAGGAATGAAAGTAGGTGATGAGAAATCACCTGCTTTTTTTAGTCAAAACATGACAAAAAAAGCTCGTTGTTTCCTTTAGTTTATGATGATAAGATGTATCATAATGTAATGGAAAAATTAGTATATATGTTTGTCGTTAATAAGTATTATTTACCAATTTATAGTAAGCGCTTTCTTGTTGTTTGAAATGTACTTTTTTATAGGTTAGAAATTTAATTATATAGTCTTCTAAATGAGGATGTGTTTAACTAATCAAGTTTATGCTGCTAGTTCATGTGGGATAGGGAATATACATATGGTATATGGAGTTACTGAACATTATATAAGTGGAGGCTGAAGTATATGAAGGGGGTTATTTTAGCTGGAGGAAAAGGAAGGCGCCTTAGACCATTAACATGTAATACTCCAAAGCCGATGTTACCATTATTAGAAAAACCAGTTTTAGAATATAATATTGAGTTATTACGCCAGCATGGTATTCGTGAAATTGCAATTACTGTTCAATATATGAGTACGACCATTAAGCAATATTTTGGTGACGGTAGTAAATGGGGAGTTAACTTGTATTATTTTGAAGACTCTCCTCCGCTTGGCACAGCAGGGAGTATTAAACAAGCAGAACAATTTTTAGATGAAACATTTGTTGTGATAAGCGGGGATGCATTAACTGACTTTCAATTATCAGAAGGAATTAGGTTTCATGAACAAAAGAAAAGAATGGTAACAATGTTTGTGAAAGAAGTAGAAAATCCACTCTCATTTGGATTGGTTGTAATGAATAAAGACCAGGAGGTTACACGATATATAGAAAAGCCGGGCTGGAATGAGGTAGTATCTAATGTTGTGAATACAGGCATATATATTATGGAGCCAGAAATCTTTTCTTACATACCGCCTAGGCAATTTTTTGATTTCAGTCATGATGTGTTTCCGTTATTGGCAAACAAAAATGTGTTATTCGCATATTTGTCAGAAGGTTATTGGTTAGATATCGGCACATTTAATCAATATCGACAAGCACAATTTGATTTGTTAACGAAAAAGTTACAAGTACCTATTCCTTATACAGAAGTATTACCGATGGTATGGATGGGAGAAGGGGTGACGATTGGTAAAGGGACGAAAATTCATGGCCCCTCTTTTATTGGAGAAGGAGCAAAGATTGGTACAGGAGCTGTAATTGAGCCATATTCTATTATTGGGAAAAATAGTATCGTTTCAAATTATTCTCATCTTCAAAAAAGTATTGTTTTTGCAAATGCCCACATTGGGAAGTATTGTGAACTATTAGAAACGACAATAGGAGAGCGTACAATAGTTGAAGATGATGTTACACTGTTTCAAAAAAGTGTTGTAGCGGATCACTGTCACATCGGAAGAAGTACGGTAATTAAGCAAAAAGGAAAACTATGGCCTTATAAGGCGATTGATAGTCATTCGATAGTAGGAGCGGCTGGTATTCAAGAAAGTGAAATGAGTGCAGGGTGGTTACAAAAAAGCCGCATTGTAGGAAGAGGGAATGTTGAAATTACTCCCCAGTTTATCGTGAAGATTGCGATGGCGTATGGTTCTCTTTTTAAAAAAGGAGAAAGTATATTAATTGGAAGTCAAGAAAATATAGAAACAACCTCTTATAAAAATTTATTTTTACATGCTATTCATGGTATAGGGATTCATACGATGGAATGTAAAGAAATGAACGAGTCACTTTTTCAATATAGTGTTCATCATTTGCAATGTGCAGGTGGGGTTTTCATTCAAGTGGAGAATGAGAATGAGATTGTTATAAAGTTGTATGGTCAAGCTGGCATGCCGTTAACGTATAAGCAGCAAAAAGAGATAGAACAAGTATATATGTCCGAATTGTTTTATTACGTGCATGAGAAAGAGATGGGGCGAAATAAGCTGGTTCATGTTTCTATGAATGAGTATATAGAAGTTATATTGGGGCATATTGATATCGAGAAAATACAGATGCAGAAGTTTCATCTTCTTATTAATAAGAGAAATGATACGTTGCAACATTTACTTATGCTCTTTCTACAAAGACTTGGTTGTACAGTTACATGGATTTATGCAAGCGAACAAAAAAATCATGTGAAAGCTTTGATGAAATCAAGTAAAGCGAATATGGCTCTTATGTTTTCTGAGCAAGGAAATCATTTCGAGTTATACGATAAACATAGTAATATTTACCAAGGTACAGATTTGGAAGAGGTCGATATTCCAGATTTCTTACTCGAATCGACAGGAAATATTTACCCAATGTCTTTGAAGTTAGGAGAATGTTATCTTCTATTTTATACGCAGGATGAAAGAAAGTCGTTTCAAGTAAGGTGGAAGCGAGATATTTTATATCGGATTGGAAAATTATTCGAGCTAATAGCATTGCAAGGAAAAACGTTTCTCAGCATAGTAGAGCAATCACCTCCGCTCTATTTACTTTATGATGAAGTGGTATGTTCATGGAATGAAAAAGGGGAAATTATGAGGAAATTATTGGATGATATAGAAAGGAAGGGAGAAGGTATATTTGAAGGAGTACAGTTCAAATATACTGAAAAAGAGTGGTCTTATATCGTTTCTGACACAAAACAACCAAAATTTTTGGTGTATTCACATGCTAGAAACCCAGTAATAGCAAGGGAAAATATGAAAAATCTTATAGAAAAAATTAGACAATATCAAAAGGTGTAGAATTTTTATTTTAAAAGTGGTATTATAGTATAGTCTGATTTAAGTTATTAGTACTGGAGGGAAATAAGAATGCGTGTGAATATTACTCTAGCATGTACAGAATGCGGAGATCGTAACTATATCTCAAAGAAAAATAAACGTAACAACGCTGAGCGTATCGAGCTTAAAAAGTATTGCAAGCGTGACAAGAAGTCTACGTTACACCGTGAAACAAAGTAAGCAGTAGGAATATTTTCCTACTGTTTCTTTTTTTATTCGATTCCTATGTTAAAAGTGATACACTATCAGCATAGAGTAAAGTGTCACTGTAAGGGGGAGAATGTGTGAAAGCAGAGAAAGTACGTTTACGTAAACAAATAATAGAACACATGAATTCTTTATCAGAAGAACAGTATACAACTTTATCAGAACAGATTGCATTTTCGTTGTATGCGCAAAAAGAGTGGGTTGAAGCTAAAACAATTGGAATTACTCTTTCAATGGAAAATGAAGTGAATACATATCCTATTATCGAAAAAGCTTGGGAAGAAGGAAAGAAAGTTGTAGTTCCTAAGTGTAATAAAGGAACTAGAACGATGTCCTTCCGGCAAATTAATGATTTTGATCAATTAGAAACGGTGTATATGAATTTACGTGAACCGATTCCCGGGCTTACGGAAGAAGTGAATATGGATGAAATTGATCTTCAAATTGTCCCAGGCGTAGCTTATACAGAACGAGGAGAGCGAATTGGGTACGGCGGTGGCTATTATGATCGTTATCTCGTGCATTATAAAGGGAAAACGCTGTCATTAGCGTATGATTTTCAAATGGTAAAACACATTCCAGTAGAGCCATTTGATAAAAACATAGAAAAAATTATTACAGAAAAAGGAACACTGCTTATAAATAAGCTTGTATAGACAAATAAAAATTGACGAGACTTTTTCTTCTTGATTATAATAAAATATGTGAACGTTTTCTTATTATAATTTTTTATAGTAAGTGAGCATAGAGGGTGATGAAATGGTATCTATTTATGATATTCAGCAATTGCTAAAGAAATTTGGTACGATTATTTATACGGGAGATCGAATTGCAGATTTACAATTAATGCAAGATGAATTGCGTGAATTAAATCAATCACAGCTAATCGATCCACAAGACTATCAAACAGCTTTATTTTTATTGAAGCAAGAAATTCAAAAAGAGCTAAATAAGAATTAGATAAAGGTAGGTAAGCAACATGGAAGAGAAATGGTTAGTTGGTGTTGACCTTGGTGGTACAACGATTAAATTAGCATTTATTAATGTATACGGTGAAATTTTACATAAGTGGGAAATCCCTACGAATACAGGTGAGCAAGGAAAACATATTACACTTGATGTTGCGAAAGCAATTGATAAAAAGCTAGAAGAATTAGGCGAATTGAAGAGCAAATTAATTGGTATTGGTATGGGAGCTCCTGGTCCTGTACATGTGGCGTCTGGAATGATTTATGAAGCGGTTAATTTAGGATGGAAAAACTATCCGCTAAAAGATTTATTAGAAGTAGAAACAGGATTACCTGTTGTTATTGATAATGATGCGAACTTAGCAGCGCTTGGTGAAATGTGGAAAGGTGCTGGTGAAGGTGCAAAAGATTTAATCTGTATGACACTTGGTACGGGCGTTGGTGGTGGTGTAATCGCCAATGGTGAGATTGTACACGGCGTGAGTGGTGCTGCTGGTGAGATTGGACATATTACAGTCGTTACAGAAAATGCTTTCCCATGTAATTGCGGGAAGTCTGGTTGCTTAGAAACAGTAGCATCTGCGACAGGTATTGTACGTGTTGCTATGCAAAAAATACAAGAGACTAATAAAGAGAGCGTGTTGCGTTCTATGTTAGCTGAAGAAGGACGTATTACATCAAAAGATGTCTTTGAAGCACTTGGACAAGGTGATGAATTAGCAGGTGAAGTAGTAGAAAAAGTAGCTTCTTATTTAGGATTAGCTGTAGCGAACCTTTCTAGTACATTGAACCCAGAGAAAATTGTTATTGGTGGAGGCGTGTCTAAAGCTGGAGATGCGCTATTAGAACCAATTCAACGCTATTTCGAGCAATACGCTTTCTCACGTGCTGTAAAGAGCACGAAGTTAGCTATTGCAACACTTGGTAATGATGCAGGTGTTATCGGAGGAGCTTGGCTTGTAAAAAAGCACAAATACGAAGCGAAGATGATATAAGTTGTGAAATATGAAAAGAGGAAGGGGGAACCCTTCCTCTTTTTGTGTAAAATCTCGATGAAGAATAAAGTGTAAACGAATTAAGCTGCTGGTGGATACCCGTTATATAGAACAGTCATGATCGTAAACCATCCGAAAACGAGTACAGTTGCAATTGCAAAGCCGCTCGCGAAAAAGTTTTTTTCACGAAGTGTTCTAAGCGTAGCAAATACAGCTAACAGAGTGACAAGTGTAAAAATAATAACAAGGCCCATACAATATCCTCCTCTGTCTACCCATTTCTTATTATGAGTTTTTGGAATATTTACTCTTTTATATTGTACATGTTTTAAAAATGATTGTCGAGATAGCATCCTTTCTTTTCCTCAGAGAAAGAAATGTTGTATCATTAAAAGTAAGTTTTTAATAACTGGAGGAGATTTTTATATGAAATGGATACAAATGCCGTTAGGCCCATTACAAACAAATGCTTATATTTTAATGAACGATCAAAAAGAGTGCATTATCTTTGACCCTGGTCATGAAGGTGAAAAGCTCGTTACATATTTACAAGAAGAACAATTAAAACCATTGGCTGTTTTATTAACACATGCACACTTTGATCATATCGGTGCTGTTGATGCCGTAAGAGACGCTTTTTATATTCCTGTGTACGTACATAAAGAAGAAGCAGATTGGTTAGGAGATGCAACTGTAAACGGCTCTCAAATTTTTATGATGAACCGCAGTATTACAGCAAAACCAGCGGATCATATTATTGATGCAGAAGGTACATTAACAATTGGATCATTTAATTTTGAAGTTTTTGAGACACCAGGACATTCTCCAGGAAGTATTTCTTATTATAGTAAAGAAGCGAATGCTGTATTCTCAGGAGATGTATTGTTCCAAATGAGCATTGGAAGAACAGATTTGCCTGGTGGAAGTTTTGCTGAATTAATTGGAAGTATTGAAGAGAAATTATTTGTATTACCAGATGAAACAGCGGTGTTATGTGGACATGGTCCAGAAACAAGCATTGGCTTTGAAAAAGAAAATAATCCGTTTTTACAATAAGGAGTTATTATGGGAATGGAGCTCATTTTAAGAGAATGGATGGGGAAAGAAAAGGATTATTCAATTTCATATAGTACGTATATGAACCTTGTATTGTATACGGAGGGTCATGGATATTATATGAAAGAACGTGAAAAGATTGGAAGACAAGGGGATTTTTTTACAAGTAGCAATGTATCCTCTGTTTTTGCAAAAACTTTTGCAAAACTTTTTATTCGTCTTGTTGAAAATGGTGAAGTTGCTTCGAATATTTGTGAGGTTGGTGGGGGAACAGGGAAGTTTGCCTATGATGTTTTACAAGAATGGAAGCAATTATCTCCAAACACCTTTATTAATTTAAACTATTCAATGATTGAAGTGAGCCCTTTTCATAGGAAATTACAGCAGGAGCAACTTGGCTCATTTTCTAATGTATCGTACTATACCTCCTATAGTGAAATGGGAGATTCTTTCGAGGGAATTCTTTTTTCGAATGAGTTGTTTGATGCATTTCCTGTTGAAGTAATTGAGAAAAGAAATGGTATATTGTATGAAGTACGTATTACATATACAGAGGAAGGAAACCTTTCAGAAGTATGTAGGCCGTTAAATAAAAGAATTGGTCGCTATTTATTGAAATATAATATTTATATTGCTGAAGGGCAACGTTTTGAAGTACCAATTGTTATGGAGGAGTATATAAAAGAAATTTCGAAATGGTTTCAAAAAGGTATATGTATTACAGTTGATTACGGATACACAAAAGAAGAATGGATGCATCCAGCACACCGCGAAGGAAGTTTGCGAGGATATTATCAGCATAAGCTAATGCGTAACCCACTAGCGCATCCAGGTGAAATGGATCTTACTACTCATGTTCATTGGGACGAGCTAAAGGAGATCTTTAGTATGCAAGGAATGAGTGCAGTATGGCATAAGAAACAATCTGAGTTCTTGTTAGCTGCAGGGATATTAGAACAGCTTACGAGCCATCAAGATACGAATCCTTTTTCTGAAACGCAAAAACAAAATCGAGCAGTTCGTTCTATGATTTTAAATGGAGGAGTAGGGAGTTCGTTTGATGTTGTTATACATACAAAAGATATGCAACATTTACATTTGGATCAGTATGTAACAATATAAAAAACAAGACACAGTATATACTGTGTCTTGTTTTTTAATACGACTTATGTAGTATTATATATTTCCTCTCATGATATATATTTATATTAAAGATATGAGATAAAAAATATAGAATACGTTCTTTTTCTGCGATTATTAGTCCCTAACCTAATAATACACGAACGAGTTGAATGATTGTTTCATTCTCTACTTTGTAATAAATTTCCAATCCTTTTCTTTCACTAGAAACGATTTTAGCGCTTTTTAATTTTGCTAAATGCTGTGAAATTGTAGATTGTGGCATGTTTAAGCCAGTATACATTGTAGAAACGTTGCTTGGACCGCGCTCGATTAATCCTTTTACGATACATAAACGAACAGGATGAGCTAGCACTTTTAATAATTCTGCATTACTTTCATATAGTTCTAATTCTTTTTGAAAGGTTTCTAACATGTTCTTTTCCACCTCCGTGTGAGCTATTATACCATACTATACATACCAAAAATTTAAAGAAAAGAAAATAGTTGTTGCAGAAAAAAAGTCCTAAAGTAAAGAAATTGTAAGAAAAGAGACCCGGATGTAAATAAAATAGGTAAATTAGCATGTTTTTGTAAAATGACATTTTTGGGTGAAAATTTCGATGCGTTTTAAAAATTGAAAGATATAGATATATTTGTAACACAATTTTATCATGATTTTCTTATTCTTTCAAATGAATATACGAAATTTTTAAAATAATATGACAAAGGAATTATAATGATATATATAGAATATAAAACAGGTTAAAAGAAAAGAAGCTGAATGTCATTCGCTTCTTTATGGTGATAATGAAATATTTGATTACGGCTGATAAATCTTAGGATGATCAAGTCATTAGTCATTTATTCTAAAATTCATCTTTTAGCAACGTTAAAAATCTGTGATTCCATATGTTCTCATAAAAATCAATTGTCTCTTTTGCGGACATAAAAGGATTATTCAACGTAGAGGTTGTTTTCTGTCCCATAAAGTTTTCGTATCCTAGTCCGTGGGCAAACTTAATCGTTGCATCCATACAGTACTCTGTTTGGGCGCCACAAAATTCAATGCGATTTACAGATAATTGATCTAAAATTTCTTTTAAGTTTGTTTTATAAAATGAATTTGCATGTGTTTTTCTTACAAAAAAATCTTGTTCTTGAACATCTAGATCGGTATGAATAGCCCAAAGTTCTTTCTCGGGTACTAAATCATCATCACAATGTTGAACGAAAAGGATTGGTTTATTTAATTTTCTATATGAATAAATTCTTTTATTTACTTTTTTTAGTAAGTTCTGTAAATCAAATAAATGCTCCTCGCTATAACATACGCCATTTTGTAAATCGATAACGATTAAAATATCTGCATAAGTATCCATTATTTTCACCCCTTTTTATTTCTTAATATATCAATTAATCCATTATTTAGAAATAGATGATATACTTTTATTTTTTATGGACTATAAGAAAAGAAGAAATTCAAATGAATATAGCTAAACCGCATAAAAAGAAGATATGAAAACCTAATCTCATATCTTCTTTTTCTCTATGCATTTACAGGTTCTTCTACATAAGAAAGGGCATTTTCAAAATCGGATATTAAATCGTTAACATTTTCAAGACCGACTGATAACCGAAGTAATGAATTAGAGATTCCTCTTTTATCACGAGCTTCTTGCGACAGTGCTGCATGTGACATTTTTGCTGGATAAGAAAGAATTGACTCTACAGCTCCTAAACTAACTGCAAAAACAGGCAATTTTACTTTTGATAAAAATTTGCGGAGTGCATCTTCTGACTGCAAAGTAAACGATAAGACCGCTCCAGCTGATGTTGCTTGAGATTGTTGAATATCAAATCCGAGATGAGTTTGTAATCCCGGATAATAGACATTTTTTACTTTAGAGTGCTCTTGTAAATAATGTGCGATTTTATTGGCATTTTTAGCTGAATGTTCGAGGCGTACATGCAATGTTTTTAGACCGCGAAGTACGAGAGAACAATCTTGAGGTCCTAAAATAGCACCGAATGCATTTTGTAAAAATCCAAGCTTTTGAGCGAGTTCTGAATCTTTTACTACTGCTAATCCGGCAGTAACATCACTATGACCAGCAATAAATTTTGTAGCACTATGAAGAACGACATCGGCTCCAAGTTCAAGTGGTTTTTGGAATAGTGGTGTCAAAAATGTATTATCAACAAAAGTAAGAGCCCCAATAGATTTTGCGAGTTTAGAAACCTCGCGAATATCTGTCACTTTTAAAAGTGGGTTAGAAGGTGTTTCTACATAAAAGAGCTTTGTATTTGGTTTAATGTTTTGTTTTATTTCTTCTAAATTGGTCATATCAACAAATGTATGTGAAACACCGTAACGGGAGAGTACCTCAGTTATCACTCGGTAAGTGCCTCCGTACACATCTTCTGAAATGAGTACGTGATCACCTTGTGAAAGAAGGAGGAATGCAGTGGAAATCGCTGCAATGCCTGATGCAAAGGCGAATCCTTTTGTTCCGCCTTCTAATAAAGCAATGATATCTTCAAGAGCTTCACGAGTTGGGTTTCCTGACCTGCTATAGTCATATTTTCCGAACGTATCTACATCAAACTGGTGAAAAGTTGATGTGTTATAAATAGGAACGTTCACAGCGCCTGTTTGCGAGTCGTGTTTATATTGGTTGTGTAGTAAGAGTGTATCTATAGAATAGCTCATATTCTTACACCTTCTTTTACGAGTTTAATTGCTTGCTTTAAGTCTTGAATTAAATCGTTACTATTTTCAATGCCAACTGAGAATCGAAGAAGACGATTGCATACGCCGTTTGTTGTTCTAATTTCTTCAGGAATATCAGCATGTGTTTGCGTTGCTGGATAAGTCATTAAACTTTCTACACCACCAAGACTTTCGGCAAATGTAATTAAGGATAAAGATTGTAAGAATGGATTAATCCAAGCTTCATCTTTAAGGCGGAATGAGATCATGCCACCTCTTCCTGGATAAAATACATCTGTCACCCCGTCTTCATCATTTAAATACGCAACAACTGCTTTCGCATTTTCTTCATGTTGCCTCATGCGAAGCGCTAACGTTTTCATACCGCGAATTAATAACCATGAGTCAAATGGGCTTAAAACTGCACCTGATGCATTATGATAATGAGCGATTTCCTCGCAAAGTTCCTTTCCTTTTGCAACGACAAGCCCGCTTAGTACATCGTTATGTCCCCCTAAATATTTCGTTGCGCTATGAAGTACAATGTCAGCACCTTCTGTTAATGGTTGCTGTATATAAGGTGTGTAGAAAGTGTTGTCTACAATAAGGAGTAGTCCGTTCCTTTTCGCTACAGTTGCGACAGCAGCAATATCAGTAACTTGCATTAATGGATTAGTTGGAGTTTCTATGAAAATAGCCTTCGTTTCAGTTGTGATAGCTTGCTCAATTTGTTTAATAGACTGTGTATTTACGTATCTACATCGAACATTCCACTTTTTTTCATGCTCAGAAAATAATCGATACGTTCCCCCGTATAAATCTTCAGATACAATAAGTTCGTCTCCAGAGCGGAATAGAGAAAGGACGAGGAGAACAGCCGCCATCCCTGAACTACAGGCATAACCTTGTTCGCCATATTCTAAGTCTGCGATCGCCTGTTCTAAAAGACCTCGAGTTGGATTGCCAGTTCGTGAATAGTCAAAGCCAGTAGATTTACCAATTCCTTCGTGACGATAAGCGGTTGAGAAATAAACTGGTGGATTAACCGTTCCGGTTGTAGTTTCACTGCGATTTCCGATTTGTGCTAGTTTTGTTTCGATTGTTGACATATGAAAATTCCTCCTTTTTAAATTGAAACATTAAGTGAATATAAAATAAAAAAAAGCCTTCTAAGAAGAAGGCTTTCGGTTTGAATAGAGTCTTCTTCTCATCTGTCAAATCTTTCACAATTTGCTGGAATTAGCACCTTATTAACAAAATGTTAATGGTTGCTGAGGCGTCACAGGGCCAGTCCCTCTACCTCTCTAGATAAGAATGTTCGTATGAAATTTTTATTATGTTTTTAACTTTACAATAAAATATAACTGAATTGCAACTTTATTTTAAATAATTTTTATTTTTCCGCAAGTGTCATTGACTTTTACTTTTGTGCATGCTAAATTTATTAAAAAATTAACAAACATTGTTAAAAGGGGAACGCATTTCCTTTTAGCTACATAAATAAAATAATAAAGACAACTCTTATTGAGAGCGGTGGAGGGAAAGGCCCTGTGAAACCCGGCAACCTTCAAACGAAATGTTTGAAACGGTGCTAATACCTGCAAAACGAATGTTTTGCATAATAAGAGGAGGAACGATTATGTCCCCCTCTTCAAAGTGAAGAGGGGGTTTTTATATTGATAGAAATGAGGGAGAGTCGTGAAATTACTAGATTTATTATCAAAAGGAATTGTAATAGGTGATGGTGCGGTTGGGACGTTATTGCATTCACATGGTTTGCAAAGTAGCTTTGAAGAATTGAATGTATCTGATCCAGACTTAATTATATCGATTCATAAACAATATGTAGCTGCTGGAGCAGATGTAATTCAAACGAATACGTATGGAGCAAATGAGGCGAAATTACGTATGTATGGTTTAGAAAATCAAGTTACAGAAATTAATAGAGCGGCAGTAAAACTAGCGAAAGCATCTGTGACAGATAAAAATGCAATTTTAGGAACAATTGGTGGTATGAAACATATCGGAGCTGTTACAACGACTGATATGGAAAGAGAGTTTATGTTACTTGAACAGGCAGGGGCTTTACTAGAAGAACAGGTTGATGGATTACTATTAGAAACTTTTTACGATGAATTTGAATTACTTCATGCCGTTAAAGTATTGCGTAAGCAAACGAATATTCCAATTGTTGCGCAATTAGCGTTACATGAAGCAGGTACGACTCAAAATGGAAATGATGTCAATGAAATATTAAAGCAACTTATAGATTACGGTGCAAATGTTGTTGGATTGAATTGTCAACTAGGGCCGCTTCATATGACGGAAGCTTTCAAAATGATATCGATTCCTCAAAATGGCTATTTATCAGCATACCCAAATGCAGGCCTCCCGAATTATGTGGATGGACGTTACGTATATGAGGGAAGCCCAGCTTATTTTGAAGCGATGACACCGAGATTTATTGAGCAAGGTATTCGGTTATTGGGTGGTTGTTGTGGTACGACTCCAGAACATATTCAAAGTATGAAGCGCGCTGTTGCGAATATTACTCCTGTAATAGAAAAAGACACGATTCAAAGGCCGAAAGTCGTTCATACGCATGAGAAACGTTCGAAGGCTCGCGTCACTCTAGCAGAGAAAGCGAAAAAACAAACGACAGTTGTAGTGGAATTAGATCCACCGAAAACGTTAGATACACAGCGTTTTTTTGAAGGAGCAAGAGCGTTAAAAAGAGCGGGAGCAGATGCTATTACTCTAGCAGATAATTCATTAGCATCGCCTCGTGTTTCTAATATGGCGATGGGTGCGTTATTAACGAAGCATGATATCCCAGTATTGACGCATTTAACGTGTAGAGATCATAACGTCATTGGACTACAATCTCATTTGTTAGGTTTATCGGCGTTAGGGATGGAAGAAGTGTTAGCTTTAACTGGTGATCCAGCGCGCGTTGGTGATTTTCCCGGTGCCACTTCTGTATATGATTTATCCTCTATTGAGCTTATTAAAATGATTAAAGAAATGAACGATGGACGTTCAATTTTAGGGAAATCAATTGGACCGGCGACAAGGTTTTCTGTAGGCGGCGCATTTAATCCTCACGTGAGGCACTTAAAAGCAGCGGTTAAGCGAATGGAACGAAAAATAGATGCTGGAGCGGAGTATTTTTTAACTCAGCCAATTTACGATATCAAGTTAATTGAAGAAGTGTATGAAGCGACAAAGCATTTGGAACAACCTATTTTTATTGGAATTATGCCGTTAGTAAGTAAGCGGAATGCAGATTTTCTTCATTTTGAGGTGCCGGGTATTACTCTTCCTGAAGAAATAAGAGAGAGAATGGATGGACATGAAACAAAAGAGGCAGCAATTGAGGAAGGGATCCGCATTTCACAAGAATTGGTCGACGCAGCGATGAAATATTTTAATGGTATTTATCTTATTACACCATTTTTAAAGTATGAAATTACAGAACATCTTGTTAAATATGTAAGAGAAAAGCAAGAAGTGAAAGAAGGTATTAATTGATGAAGTGTATAGAAGAAAAATTAAAAAATAGCATTTTAATATTAGATGGTGCAATGGGGACAATGATTCAGCAAGAGGATTTAACTGCTGAAGATTTCGGAGGAGAAGAGTACGAGGGCTGTAATGAATATTTAGTGGAAACAAGACCAGACGTTATTTTAAAGATTCATAAAGCTTATATTGAAGCTGGAGCGGATATTATTGAAACAAATACATTTGGGGCAACGAATATTGTACTAAGTGATTATGATCTGTCTCATTTAGATGAAGAACTAAATGAAAAGGCAGCACTTTTGGCGAAGCAAGCTGTTAAAGAAAGCGGGAAGGAAGTATATGTTGCGGGAGCGATGGGACCAACAACGAAAGCAATTAGTGTTACAGGTGGTGTGACTTTTGAAGAATTGATTGAGGCTTATACAAGGCAGGCACGAGGATTATTAAAAGGAGAAGTTGATGTATTACTCGTTGAGACGAGTCAAGATATGCGTAACGTGAAAGCAGCTTATATTGGAATTCAAGCCGCTTTTGAAGAACTGAAAAAAACGGTTCCTATTATGATTTCAGGAACGATTGAGCCAATGGGAACGACTCTGGCTGGGCAAACAATTGAAGCTTTTTATTTATCAGTAGAACATATGAAACCATTATCTGTTGGGTTAAACTGTGCGACTGGTCCGGAGTTTATGAGGGACCATATTCGTTCACTATCTGATTTATCGGAGTGTTACATTTCTTGTTATCCAAATGCAGGTCTTCCTGATGAAGATGGACATTACCATGAATCTCCATCTTCTCTTGCTGAAAAGGTGAAGCGATTTGCTGAAGAAGGATGGATTAATATTATTGGTGGTTGTTGTGGCACGACACCAGAATATATAAAAGCAATGAAATCCGCGCTAGCATCTCTTAGGCCTCGTGACCATCATGAGAGAGAAGGACATGGAATTAGTGGATTAGAAGCACTGCAATATGATGAGTCTATGAGACCGTTATTTGTAGGTGAAAGAACGAATGTTATTGGGTCACGTAAATTTAAACGCTTAGTAGCAGAAGGGAAATTTGAAGAGGCTGCTGAAGTGGCAAGAGCGCAAGTGAAGAAAAATGCTCATATTATTGACATTTGTATGGCAGATCCTGATCGCGATGAAATAGAAGATATGGAAAACTTCTTAGCAGAAGTTACGAAAGTTTTAAAAGTACCGATTATGATTGATTCAACAGATGAAAATGTGATGGAGCGAGCTCTTACTTATATTCAAGGAAAAGCTGTTATTAATTCAATTAATTTAGAAGATGGAGAAGAACGATTTAAAAAAGTGACACCGCTTCTTCAAAAGTATGGTGCCGCTATAGTTGTAGGAACAATTGATGAAGACGGTATGGCGGTTAGTGCGGAACGAAAGATAGAAATTGCGAAAAGAAGCTATGAATTACTTACAAAGAAGTATGGGATACGCCCGTCAGATATTATTTTTGATGCACTTGTGTTTCCAGTAGGGACAGGTGATGAAGAATATATTGGCTCAGCGGCAGCGACTATAGAAGGAATTCGCCTTATTAAAGAAGCGTTACCAGAGTGTTTAACGATTTTAGGTGTAAGTAACATATCATTTGGTTTACCACCGGCTGGACGTGAAGTATTAAATTCAGTTTTTTTATACCATGCTACGAAAGCAGGATTAGATTACGCGATTGTGAATACGGAAAAATTAGAACGCTATGCGTCGATTCCAGAGGAAGAAAAACGCCTTGCAGATGCATTACTGTTTGAAACGACGAAAGAGACGTTAGAAGAATTTACAAACTTTTACCGAGTTGCTAAAAAGAAAGATGTCGTTGTGCAAGAAACGTTAACGCTTGATGAAAGACTAGCAAATTATATTGTAGAAGGTACGAAACAAGGATTACACGAGGATTTAAGTCTTGCACTTGAAGAAGGAAGAAAACCTCTTGATATTATTAACGGTCCGCTTATGACAGGGATGGACGAGGTAGGACGACTATTTAATAATAATGAACTTATTGTTGCTGAAGTATTGCAAAGTGCCGAAAGTATGAAAGCCGCTGTAAGCTATTTAGAGCCACATATGGAATCTAGTGATAGTGCGAAAAAAGGGAAAGTATTGTTAGCAACTGTAAAAGGTGACGTGCATGATATTGGGAAAAATCTCGTTGAAATTATTTTAGCGAATAACGGATATGAGATTATTAATTTAGGAATTAATGTACGTTCGGATCGAATTGTTCAAGAAGTACAAGAAAAGAAGCCGGACATTATAGGCCTTTCAGGTTTATTAGTAAAATCAGCGCAACAAATGGTAACGACTGCTGAAGATTTAAAAGCGGCAAATATTGATGTGCCCATTGTTGTAGGTGGTGCAGCGTTAACGAGAAAGTTTACAGATAATCGGATTTCACCATCATATAAAGGACTCGTTTGTTATGCGAGTGATGCGATGACGGGGCTCGATATTATTAATAAGCTTCAAAAAGAAGAAGAGCGTGAGAAGATGAAACAGGATAAAAAAGAACGTCATCTTCATATCGTAAAAAAAGAGGAGAAGAAAGTAGAAATTCCAGCAGTAATTGAGCCATTACCAAAATCAGAGGTTATGGTGCCTGATTCAACAAAACGAATTGTATTACGTGATATTCCGGCTCTTCATCTCGCACCATTTCTGAATAGACAAATGCTACTTGGGCATCACCTTGGATTAAAAGGAAATGTGAAGAAGCTTTTGAAAGAGGGAGATAAGAGAGCACATGAATTAAATGATTTAATAGATGAATTATTGCAGGAAGGACAATCTTGGTTAAAGCCGAAAGTAGTGTATCAATTTTTCCCAGCGCAAAGCGACGGACAAAACATTGTAATATATGATCCAGAAGATCATACGCGTGTTATAGAGCGTTTCACATTCCCTAGACAAGGAAAGGCTCCCTATCGTACTTTAGGTGATTATTTGCGCCCAATAGGAGATGAGATGGACTATGTTGCTTTCTTATCTGTTACGGTTGGGGAAGGAGTTCGGGACATCGCTGAAGAGTGGAAGGCGAAAGGTGATTACCTACGTAGTCATGCCATTCAATCGTTAGCGCTTGAATTAGCGGAAGGACTTGCTGAAAAAACACATATGCTCATTCGTGACCGCTGGGGCATTCCGGACTCACCTGAACTGACGATGGAAGAACGTTTCCGTACGAAATATAGAGGAATACGAGTGTCATTTGGTTATCCGGCGTGTCCAGAACTTGCGGATCAAGAAAAGCTATTTCGCTTAATTCATCCAGAGGAAATAGGTATTTCATTAACAGAAGGATTCATGATGGAGCCAGAAGCGTCCGTAACGGCTATGGTATTTTCTCACCCTGAGGCAAGATATTTTAGTGTATTATAGTCTAGAAGGGGGAGACGTATGAAGAAAATAGTCTTTACAGGTGGCGGTTCGGCAGGACATGTAACACCTAATTTAGCCATTATCCCATATTTACAGGAAGACAACTGGGATATCTCTTATATTGGTTCTCACCAAGGTATTGAGAAAACGATTATAGAAAAGGAAGGCATTCCCTACTATAGTATTTCGAGTGGAAAGCTACGTCGTTATTTTGATTTAAAAAATATAAAAGATCCTTTTCTTGTAATGAAGGGGGTTATGGATGCGTATGTAAGAATTCGAAAACTAAAACCAGATGTGATTTTTTCAAAAGGCGGTTTCGTATCTGTACCAGTCGTAATAGGCGGATGGTTAAACAGGGTACCAGTTTTATTACATGAATCTGATATGACGCCAGGACTAGCAAACAAAATTGCGCTTCGTTTTGCTTCGAAAATATTTGTTACATTTGAAGAAGCAGCGAAACATTTACCGAAAGAAAAAGTAATATATACGGGGTCTCCTGTACGTGAAGAAGTGCTGAAGGGAAATCGTGAAAAAGGTTTAGCGTTTTTAGGTTTTTCACGTAAAAAGCCAGTTATTACGATTATGGGAGGCAGCTTGGGCGCGAAAAAAATTAATGATACGGCTCGAGAAGCATTACCAGAACTTCTTAAAAAGTATCAAATTGTTCACCTTTGCGGAAAAGGTAACCTTGATGAAAGTTTACAAAATAAAGAAGGATATAGACAATTTGAATATGTACATGGAGAACTGCCAGATATATTAGCGGTAACAGATTTTGTTATTTCACGCGCGGGCTCCAACGCAATTTTTGAATTTTTAACATTACAAAAGCCGATGGTTTTAATTCCATTATCGAAATTTGCAAGCCGTGGAGATCAAATATTAAATGCAGAGTCCTTTGAAAGACAAGGATATGCCTCCGTATTATATGAAGAAGATGTAAATGTAAAATCTCTTATAAAGTATGTCGAAGAATTAAATCAAAATAATGAGAAGTATAAAACAGCACTAAAAAAATATAATGGAAAAGAAGCAATTAAAACAATCATTCAAAATATTTCAGAGGCATGATGAAATAATCATGCCTCTTTTAGTAGGGTGAAAGATTCCAAGAATTGATATTTTTATGTTACAATAAAGTGAAACTTTAATCAGTTGGGTGCATCCCACATCTAACTTCTTTACTGTTACTGAATTTTGAGGAGGGAGTCTTACTGCCCTCAAATAGCGGGATAACAAATGGGTTAATAGGGAAATTCCAATTAATAAGGCGTGAAAATACGAATGGATTAGGAGTGACTGTGTTGGAGCTAAGTCTCTATGAAAATACTGCACTTATTATATGCTTTGTGTTGTACGTTGGTAGTGTTATTGTTTATATTTCAAGGAAATTTTCGCAAGAAAGAGAGCTTGAAAAGTCGGAGATAACAGCTGAACTAGAAATGTTAGCTGATGAAAGTTATAAAAAACAAAAAATAAAAGAAGACCATGAAGCATCCCATCATTTAAACGCAAATAAGTTTTAAAGATGGGGATTTTTTTTGAAGTTGTTCTTTATTGTAGCTATAACAAATAACGCTAAAAAGGAGTTTCCCTATACATAATGAAGGAGTGTATATAAATGAATTTTTATATCGCCTCAGGTTTCCAAAATAAACATCTTGTACGTTCCGTAGCAAATGAACTGAAACATGCAGGATGGCACCATACATATGATTGGACCAAAAACGAAAAAGCAGCAAATGAAGAACAATTAAGAGAAATTGGTCAGGCAGAACAAAATGCTGTAAAAGAAGCGGATGTATTTTTACTTATATTAGATGGCGGAAATGGGAGCCATACAGAGTTTGGAATGGCGATTGCACTAGAGAAAACGATATATGTATATCATGCAGGAAGCCCGCTCCAAACAACGTTCTATCACTTGCCAGAAATAAATATTTTTGAAGGAGATGTAGCTGAGTTTGCATCTTATGTTATGAATCATATGAAATAATAGTAACTACCTAAAAGGTTATAAAAGTGATCTTTTGGGTACAGTGATGATAAGAAACGTATATAAAGGAGTACATAATATGAAATTAGAAAATGGATGGGAAACGAGCTTTTTAGAAGTCGTACAAAATAGTGAATTTAAGAAAGAGGCACTTCTTAGTCAATTGCTTTGTCAGGATAGTGAAGAAGTAGAAGAGCTTGTGGATGATTACGGCTACGAAGAACTTGTTGAACGTGAACATGATGATGAGTTAGCTGAAATCTTAGGAGAAGAACTTTTTAGTGAGATGGAACGCCAAGTATTCTTATCTTCAAACCCAGAAGAAAAATTGATTTCATTCGTCAATGGATTAGGTTTTCATGTGTTAGATTGGATCGTTCTTCTTGAAACAGAATTTGGCATTGATAGTGCAAACTTTACATCAGATGCTGTGAAGGTGTTAGAAAAGCGTTTCAGACAGTTTCCATACATAGAGGACAAGACAATTTTTGATATGACATTTGGAGAATCGATGGATGTATTAGAATCTGTTACAGGATTACAACTAAAGGAAAAGATGAACGTATAATGAAAAAAGAACGTGATTGGATCACGTTCTTTTTTTACATAATAATAATTTTATCATCTAGTTTTGTCTGCCCGGTAAGAAGTGCGTTTAAATATTCCACTTTTCTTATACAAGCTTGTATATGTCTTTCAATCTCTTGTAACTCTGCTTGGTGATGTGTTTCAATTGGATGAATTTGTACGTTGAATTTTTCAAATTGACTACTATATGTTATTTCTGCATAGCCGCTCATAATATCGGTTTCGTTATGAAATAAAAATTGCCTCGTTTTGTCACAGAATGATACATCCTGAAAGCCATATACTTTTAATGCTTCAATTACTTTTTTAATCATTTTTGTATTCATTTTTTAACCCTCTTTACGAAGTTCTACTTATATATTATAACATAAAAAATTACATAGAAAGCGCTTCCAAGTGTATTTTATTATAAACTTTACGTTTCAATCACAAAAATGAAACAAAGAAAAAATAATTGTAAAGAAGGAAGGACTCTTTTATTGTTTCGTCATATATATAGAGAAATAGTGCAATGAAAGGAAATTTTCCGAGGTGGAGATCGTATTTCCAATTTGAGCGCAGTAAAAGAGGTGAGAATTTTGAACTTTGATATTGTAGGACAAAAAGCATATATAAAAGATGGACCGCATCGGAACCGAATTGGAATTGTAAAGAAAAATGAGACAAAATTAGCATCGCAGTTTGCTATTGTAATTGGAGAACAAGTCATTGATGTAGAGCTAAAGGATATCGTGTTAGTTGGAGTAGACGTAGGACAATTTCATAAATGGTGCGAACAAAATGGTTATTTGTGAAAAGGACGGGCTGTGAGATAATGAAATATATTTGAGGAAAGAGGATATGTTATTGTATTCTCTTTTTCTATGTTTAAGGAGGCGAAAATGAAATATAAAGAACAGGAGTTTACGTTGGAGTTAAAAGAGAACATTCAATGTATGGAGAAGGAAATAGAGCGAATATCACTTAAACTGCATAAAGAGTATTCACATTTATACATAGAAAAACACATGGAATTAGATATGGGATTTGCAAGAGAAAAAGAGAATCCCTTTGAGGTGGGTTATTATTCATCAGTTGCTATAGCTATATTAGATGAAGAAAAAGAGCTGATTGGATTTCATAATATTCCAATTTGGAAATGTGAAAGAATCTTTTTAGGAATGCCAATTCAATCAAACATTTTGGGGAGTAAGAAAGTAGGGGAACTCACTGATGAATCTTGTTATGAGATTGAGGAAGAGTTAAAAGAGCAACTAGAAGAATACTTAGAGTGATAATTCTCAAGATAAAATCTATAAAGAGGGGACGGAATAAAAAAGACGCTAACAATTGTATGTTAGCGTCTTTTTTCATTATGAAGCAATTTCACCAGTTTTTGTATCATCTTGATTGTACGTATCTTGATCTAATTCACCAAGCCATTTACTTGAAATAAGACCTGCTGTCATAGAGCCACTTACGTTAAGAGCTGTACGCCCCATATCGATTAATGGCTCAACCGAGATAACTAGAGCAACAATACCGATTGGTAAGTTCATTGTAGATAGTACGATTAAAGCTGCGAATGTTGCGCCGCCACCAACTCCGGCAACACCGAATGAGCTAATAGCAACAACAGCGATTAAAGTTAAAATAAATTGTGGTTGTAATGGATCAATTCCTACAGTTGGAGCGACCATCATTGCAAGCATTGCTGGATAAATACCTGCGCAACCGTTTTGTCCGATAGATACCCCAAATGAAGCTGCGAAGTTTGCAATTCCTTCGGAAATACCAAGCTTTTCTTTTTGCGCTTCAATATTTAATGGCATCGCACCAGCACTAGAGCGAGATGTGAATGCAAATGTTAATACAGGGAACACCTTTTTTAAATATTGAATTGGATTTAAACCAGATAGCGCAATTAATAATAAGTGGATAACGAACATTACGATAAGTGCTACGTAAGACGCTAACACGAAGTTGCCAAGTTTTAAAATAGCATTTATGTCGCTACCAGCAACTGTTTTTGCCATAAGAGCTAATACGCCGTATGGAGTAAGGCGTAAAATTAATGTTACCATACGCATTACGATTGCATATACAGCATCAAGCATCTTCTTAAATAGCTCTGCTTGTTCTGGATATTTTCGTTTTACACCTATAAAGGCAATGCCGATAAAGGCTGCAAATATTACGACAGAAATTGTTGATGTTGGACGAGCGCCTGTTAAATCAAGAAACGGATTTGTAGGTAATAGCTCTAATAATTTATCTGGAATTGTTGTCTTTTCAATAGAAGTAAATCTTTCTTCAACTAGTTTCAGACGAGCAGATTCTGCATCACCTTGTTGTAGGCCGGTTGCAGATACATCAAATCCTGCACTTGCAGCGATACCGACAGCTGCAGCGATTCCTGTAGTAAGAATTAAAATACCGATAATAAGGCCACTAATTTTACCAAGGTTTTTCGTTAACTGTAATTTTGTAAATGCTGAAATAATAGATACTAAAATAAGTGGCATAACGATCATTTGAAGTAATTTTACATAACCGTTACCGATTAAGCCAAACCAAGTATTTGATTCAATAATTACTTTAGAAGTTGGCTCATAAATAAATTGTAATATAAGACCGAATAAAATTCCGACTCCTAAAGCGGTAAATACACGTTTATTAAAAGATACATGCTTACGTTGCATATAATATAATACGCCAACTAAGATGAGCATGACTGCAACGTTAATTCCGACAAGCAGTGTATTCATGTTGATTCCCCCTAATTCCAATCTGTTATATAGAATATAAGGTAATAAAACCTATAAGTCAACTAGGAAATTCCGGAATTAAAAAAAAGATGGCAAAATGCCATCTTTTAATGTCCAGCCCCAGGCACAAGTAAGAATGTCGTGTAGTATGTAAATCCTATGAAGAAAACAGTTAAATATGCCCCAAATACGTATATATACATACGCTCTGTTAATTTTAAATAGCTTAAAAGTACGAAGAAACCTGTTTGTCCTAAAAATAGTAGTGCGGCCGGTTGCATATCCCCTACGTAAAACATAACCGAGAAAATTCCAGTCCAAAAGCCGAGAACGCGAAACATGCGCTCCATGCCATCTCCCTCCTTTTCTAAAAAAAGTAAACCTCACCTCATTATAGTTTATTTTTCTTACTATTGTAAATATTCGTTCATATAAAAAGAAGCCAATTATTATTGGCTTCTTTTTATATGAAAAATTAAATTGTTAGTTTATAATTACAAGATTTACATCCATCTAATAGACTATCATTTCGAGTTAATTCCATGTTAGGGAATAGGATTTCAAAAATCCCTTTCATCATATCTCCGTGCATGTTACAAATTTCAGTTGGATGATGAACAGCAACTTCTTTAAATGGACAATTGTGTACATCATAGAAAATTTTTGTTCCATCTGCACTTAATTCAAATGCAGGTGATAAGCCAGCTGTTGAGAAAGCTTCTTTTGCAATTTGAACTTTTTGTTCCACTGTTAAAGCATCTTCACTCACATTTAAACGTTGCATATGTTGTTGCATTAATTCAGCTCCGAATTGTTTTCCTGTTTCGTATAGCGCTTTCTCACCAGCAGCACCAAGACTAAGTAAAGAATTAAATGCGATTCTTGCTAACAATTGATAATCACGGAATGGAAATTGTAATTGGATAACATCTTCAGATAAGACATACAATCTGCTCGGTCGTCCGCCTTTTCCAGTTTTCTTCGTTTCCGATTTTAGCATATGAACATCTTCTAATTTAGATAAATGTAAACGCGCTACGTTTGGATGAATGTCAAACTCATCTGCAATTTCTTGTACCGTTACGTAACTATGTTTTTGCGAAATATATTTATAAATGTAATAACGAGTTGGGTCAGATAATACACCTGTAATTTTTAAAGCTTGTTCCATGAGGATCTCCACCTTTATCACTTTATCCAAGATAATAACATTATAATACAGATAAACATGAGTATAGGTAATTTCAGACAATAATTCGGAAATTGTTCATAATTTCACAAACATATTTTTCCTTTTTCCTCTATTGAAAATACAAAAGTCCAAATTTTTATTGCGCATGTTTTCATGCTATATACATAGTGAGGAGGGAAAAGTGATGAATGGGATTGAAATTTTTGCGAATGCAATTTTAAAAGAAGCGTGTAGGGTACAAGCGTCAGATTTACATATTGTGCCCCGGCAGAAGGATGTAGCGGTTCAACTACGTATAGGAAAAGATTTAATGACGAGACAGTGTATTGAAAAGGAATTTGGAGAAAAACTTGTCTCACATTTCAAATTTTTAGCATCTATGGACATAGGCGAGAAACGGAAGCCACAGAATGGTTCGTTGTATTTGCAAATTGATGGACAAGAAGTGTATTTACGCCTTTCAACACTTCCAACAGTATACCAAGAAAGTCTCGTTATTCGCCTTCATTTACAAGCATCTGTTCAGCCCTTATCACATCTTTCGTTATTTCCAAGTACGGCAGCAAAACTACTCTCGTTTTTACGCTATTCACAGGGGCTACTTGTGTTTACTGGACCGACTGGATCTGGGAAGACGACGACAATGTATGCATTATTAGAGGTAATTAGAAAAAAGAAAACACGTCGCATCATTACACTTGAAGATCCGGTTGAAAAAAGAAGTGACGATGTATTACAAATTCAAATAAATGAAAAAGCGGGTCTCACATATGAAACAGGATTAAAGGCTATTTTACGTCATGATCCAGATATTATTTTAGTCGGTGAAATCCGTGATGAAGAAACAGCAAAAATAGCTATAAGAGCAAGTTTGACAGGACATTTAGTAATGACAACACTGCATACGAATGATGCGAAAGGAGCAATCATTCGCTTCATGGATTATGGTATAACGAGACAAGAGATTGAACAGTCTTTATTGGCTGTAGCTGCACAGCGACTTGTCGAATTGAAGTGTCCGTTTTGCAGAGGAAAGTGCTCAACTTTATGTAAATCAATGAGGCAAGTAAGGCAGGCTAGCATATATGAGCTACTATATGGATATGAGTTAAAACAAGCGCTTAAAGAAGCTGGTGGAGAATGTGTTACTTACAAACATGAGACTTTAGAATCGTCAATACGAAAAGGATATGCTTTAGGTTTTTTAGAAGAAGATGTTTATGTTTAAGAAAACATGGAGTTTAAGTGATCAAGTAGTATTGTTGAAACGTTTAGGAGAATTATTAGAAAAAGGCTACTCTCTTTTACAAGCATTAGAATTTTTACAGTTTCAATTACCTGTAGAAAAGAAAGTACAATTGCAGCGCATGATTGAGGGGTTAAAAGATGGGAAAAGTCTACACGATTCTTTTCATCAGTTAAAGTTTCATCAGGACATGTTAAGTTATTTATTTTATGCCGAGCAACATGGTGATATTTCTTTTGCTTTGCAACAAGGAAGTGCACTTCTTTATAAGAAAGATAAGTATAGGAGAGACATGATGAAAATAATGCAGTATCCTATGTTTTTGATGTTTTTTCTACTAATCATGCTCTTTATTTTTAAACTCATTTTATTACCTCAGGTTGAAATGGTTTATAGTTCGTTCGGTTCTAATACACCACTACTTACAGAACAAATTTTAAGTGCAATAAAACTGCTACCTTACATTATTTTAACCGCTATTTTAACTGTTATTATTGGAGGTATTTTATACATGTTGTATTTTAGGAAACTTCCACATATTAGACAGGTAAAAATTATGCTTCGTATTCCCCTCATCAAAACATTTCTTATTTTAAAGCATTCACATTATTTTGCTACTCAGTTGAGTGGTTTATTAAATGGTGGACTATCAGTATGTGAAGCTTTAACAATAATGATGGAGCAAAGATATCATCCGTTCTTTAAATATGAAGCGAGCCGGATTGAAAGACAATTAATTGGAGGAGAACAGTTACAATCTATCATTGCTAAAAGTGGGTATTACGAGAAAGAACTTTCTTATGTTATTACGCATGGACAAGCAAACGGCAATTTAGGGCTTGAATTAGGTGACTATAGCGATCTTATTATGGAAAAGATGGAACGGAAAATTAAACATATGTTAGTTATCATTCAGCCTATTTTATTTACATGTATTGGAGGAATCGTTGTCCTTATGTACTTAGCGATGATTATGCCGATGTTTCAAATGATGAATTCTATTTAGGGGGCATTTGTATGCAGAATGAGGAAGGGTTTACTCTGTTAGAGATGCTATTAGTAATGGTTGTCATAACTATATTATTACTATTAATTATTCCGAATGTAGTTACACAGCGCTCATCGGTCCAAGGAAAAGGTTGTGCAGCTTACGTGAAATCTATAGAAGCGCAAATACAAGTATATCAATTACAACATAATAAAATTCCATCGTTAAAAGAACTGACAGATGAAAAGTATATTACAACTGATAAGTGCCCGAATGGCGAATCTATTCATATTTCAGATGATGGCGCAGTATCAATTAGGGCATTGTGAAACAACAGGGGTTTACTTTTTTAGAAATGTTACTCGTTTTATTTGCTATTTCTGTATTAAGTATAGTTACGTATTTTAGTGTTCATTCCTTATACGAGCGACAAAAAGTTGAACAATTTTTGAGACAGTTTTCAAATGATATTTTGTATATGCAGCAATTAGCGATAAACCGTCAAAAGCACTATACATTACGTTGGCATAAAGATAGAAATATGTATGCTATAAAAGAGTCAGGTACAAAGTATTATATCGTCAAGCGAGAGTATGAAGAAGATATACAAATTGATTTGCATACGTTTCCAAATCCGATGACATATAATCCAAGTGGAAATATTAATAGAGGTGGTACGATTATAATTTCGTATCGAAATTATAAATATGAAATTGTATTTCAGCTTGGAAGAGGGAGATTTACGTATCGTGAAATGTCAAAAAGGATCCATAATGGCTGAAATGATTGTATCGTTAAGTGTTTTAATGATGGCTGTATCGTTACTACTACCGCAAACAGTATTAGTTATGCAAGAAAGAAAAAATATACAAATTCGTTATAAGGCAACTGGATTATTAAAAAAAGAAGCAGCTATATATATGTATGGAAATGAAGACAAGCGAATAATAGAAAAGAATATAAATGGAATTGTGTATTACACATATTGGGGAGGCAATGAAGTTTGTACTGTGTGGAGAGATGTGAAAGACAGAATGATGGAACAATGCTTTTATGTAGGAGAAAAAATAAATTAGAATTTGGTTTTTCATTAATAGAAATGATTGTATGTCTGTTTCTATTATCAATATTTTTTTTGCTCTTTCCCCGCCTACATTTCATTGAAATGGAAAATAAACAGTCGAAAGGGTTAAATGATTGGGAGTGGGATGTGTATTTAGGGCAAATGCAATTGGAGTTTCGTGAAGTATCATCTGGAGAACAGCTAGCATTTGAAAATGGAGAAAGTATTTTACGATTCCGATCGCGTAATGGGAGTGAAGTATCGTATGAAAAAGAGAATAGTCGTCTTATAAGAAAGGTAAATAGGCGCGGGAGGGAAGTTGTTTTACAAAATATTGGAACGGTTTCTTACAAACTAACACCTCATGTACTCATTATAAATGTGAAAGATACTAGTGGGAAAATATATGAAGGTGTAGTTATGCGATATAGCGAAATAGGAATAAACGTATGAGAAAGCAAAATGGATTTACAATGCCTGGAACGATTATCTTTCTTATTTTATTAACTTCTTTTTTTATATACGAAACAAATATGTTGTTTACAGATAAAAATTTTTATATAGAAATAGAACAAAAGTTTTTATTGGATGAATTACTTAACCGATCTATTACAGATATAAAAAAAGATTTACAGCAAAAAGAAAAAGAAGGTACATTTTTCTTTCAGTATGAAAAGGGAGAAGCGAGTGGAAATTATGTCTTTGAAAATGATTTAATTCTCGTTACGTTGCAGTGCACACTCAAACAGGAAGCTTTCTATACGGTGGGTTTTCGGTATAGAAAAAAGGATGGGAAAATAGTCGATTGGATAGAAGGATAATATGTAAAATATATGTAAATAAATCAAGGTTTCCTATTGTAAATTAAATTGATTTTTTAGAAGAAATGGATAAATATAATGATTAAAAGTTTAAATTTTCTCAAAAAAGAGAAAGGTAGAAAGAATATGATATATTCATGCTATCCAATCATTATTTTTAGGGAGAATAGGGAAATGACAAACAACAATCAAATAGGTGAAAATAAGGAACAAACTATTTTTGATCATAAAGGAAATACGATTATGACAGAAGATAGAGAAATACACATTATTTCAAAATTCGAAGAACCTCTTATTGTCGTATTAGCAAATGTACTAAGTGATGAAGAATGTGATGAATTAATTGAAATGTCTAAAAATAAAATGGAGCGTTCTAAAATTGGTTCATCACGTGATGTAAATGATATTCGAACAAGTAGCGGTGCATTTTTGGAAGATAATGAATTTACTTCAAAGATTGAAAAACGAATTTCATCTATCATGAATGTTCCTGCGTCGCATGGTGAAGGATTGCACATTTTAAATTATGAAGTGGATCAACAATATAAAGCACACTATGATTATTTTGCGGAACATAGTAGATCAGCTGCTAACAATCGTATTAGTACGCTTGTAATGTACTTAAATGATGTAGAAGAAGGCGGGGAAACGTACTTCCCGAAATTAAATCTTTCTGTACATCCTAGAAAAGGAATGGCAGTATACTTTGAGTATTTTTATCAAGATCAATCACTAAATGAGCTTACGTTACATGGAGGGGCACCTGTAACGAAAGGCGAGAAATGGATTGCAACGCAGTGGGTGAGAAGAGGTACTTATAAGTAAAAGCGAATGTTACGTTTTGTTCTTCATAGTATGAAGAACAAAACGTTTTTTTATTAAACAAAGTAGCATCTTTCGTTATAATAACAATTAATAAATGACGATTGAGAGGACAGAAAATGAAATCTATATACATAACCGGCTACATGGGAGCAGGGAAAACAACAATTGGAAAAGCGTTAAGTAAAGAACTTCAAATGGATGTTGTAGATACTGATCAAAAAATCGAAGAGAAGCAAGAGAAGGCAATTCGAAATATTTTTGCCGAAGAAGGCGAAATGGCTTTTCGGGAATATGAAAGCGAAATGTTACGTTCGCTACCAGTCCATAATGTCATTATTACAACTGGTGGGGGAATTATTGAACGAGCAGAAAATCGCAAGTGGATGAAAGAGAACGGAACTGTCGTGTATTTATATTGTGATCCGCATGTAATTGCAGAAAGGCTTCGTGAAGATACGACACGTCCACTATTTCAAAAGAAAGATATAGATGCATTTGTAACGAAATTTGAATTACGCCGAGCTTATTATGAAGAGGCTCATATTCATATCGATACGACAAATAAGTCTGTAAAGCAAATTATGAATGAATTAAAGGAAAAGATTAATGTATAAAAAAGTGGACATACTAATCAAGTAGAGGTGATGATAATATGTCTACTAATGATTATGTTCGCTTTGTGACGCAGCAGTTTGTGTCGTATATGGATGCTCCAAAAGAAGATCGAAAACAAAAGAAAGAACAACGTCGTGCTGAAAAAGAGCCATTTATGAATAAGTGGTTTGGTGTTATGCCGCTGAGTGCTGCTTTGTTTTACCGAAATGTAAAAAGTAAAAGAAAAAAATCAAGTTGAATTTTAGTCATATGTTTAGCAAACCAAAAATCCCCTAGTGTCGTATTACACTAGGGGATTTTTATTTACTGCACGGATTCTTGTTCTTCCGTAACGGCATGTATTTTATTGTTCACCCATACAAATCCTATTCCGATACAAATAGAAATGCCCCAGCCTACAGCGGTCATAATCGCTCTCATTTCACCATAGCCATCTACACCAAAAACAGAGATGAAATAAATTTTTAAAAAGCTTTTTAATATAAATTGTAGCCCGAAAAATAACGTTAAATATTGCAGTGCTGGATATATACGACTATCACGATACAGCTCACGACTTTTATCACGGTCATGACCTTGCAGTGCTGCAATATCCGCAGCGAAATATAACATGAGTGGTTTTTTTATGAAAATTGTACAGATGACGATAATACCGAGTACGATGTGATAATATGCATCATTCCACAACATTCGTTCAGCTGACCCAGATAATAAATCTACCGTTGTATTAGAAATGAGTGTAATTAAAATAAAGAACCCTGTCACGTTAAACTGTTTTTCTTTTTTAAAGGTATACAGTGTATAAATAATCCCCGGAACAGAGGAAAGTAACATCGCGTAATAAGGATCGATATAAGGTTTTGCAAATTTCCAAATGAGGAATGGGATTACGAGATAAAAGACAAGATCTAATATAGCTTTTTTATTTTGATTCATACAAAGCCTCCTTAAGTCATACATATATTTTATAATATAATTTCTGAAAATTGTATAAGGTTTAATGGGAAAAGAAAAAATATATCAATTTTTGAGGGATTAGTAGATTGAAAAAAATTGCCCCTAGCGTAGTAAGTTTTTTTAGTATATAATAAAGGAAACGCTTTCATTTTTAGTTTGTTCACAAAATGGACGGAAAATCACATATTTACTATCGATATGTTGCTTTATAATGAAACTAATTAAATATACATGCATACAATATTGTGAAATAAATAACATAAATAATCTATATAAATGTAAACGTTATCAAAAGAGAGAGGTGGAGACAATGAGTAAATTTTTCTTCAATCATAATCCAGCAACAGTAGAGGATGGAAGGCTTGTTAAATATGCTGAAATTATTTATGGAGAAGGTGGCCGTTCTGTATTAGAAAATTTAATGGTGAAGGCATCTATCAGATTGCGTGATCGTTATCCGAATAAATCTGACGAGCAGATCTCGAACCTAGTAAATAAAGGCATCCATGATATGTTTCAAAAATATGTGAGCGAGTAAGAGTGGCCAATGGCTGCTCTTATTTTTTTGTATAAGGATTGTAACTCTAGCTGAAAATAAACATGTATTCTGAAAAACGTAAAAAGGAGTGGGAAAGATGAGCAATGGAATTGGACGTTCGAAAGAAAATCTTCCAACTGATGCAAATCATGTGAGCGCGAAGGATCGTGCGTATCAAAAACGCATGGCAAAGCAAAAACAACAAGAGCGTAATGAGGATAGAGAGTAACTCGAAATAAAGCTCCTTCTAAAGCAGAAGGAGCTTTATTTTGATAGAAAATGATTCGCGGTAACATAAAAGAGTCCACCGTTAATAATTTGCACTGTAATACGTGGTTCATACTGTTCTTGCAGAGCTTGTTTTTCAATTTCATAGCTCTCAGGAAGTTCGTCACTTTCTTCATAAAAACGGTTTAAAAGGTCTAAATCATGATTCCAACGCACTCTTGCTTCTTTTGCCCACGTATGGTCATCTTCTGCAATTATATTTTTTAAAGCGTCTTCTATGCGTTGTAAACCACTTTGAGGTTTAATTATGGGCGAGAGCGTAAAACAAAAATCAGGTATTTTTGGTGTAAGTTTAATGTTTGTTAATGTTTCATGAAAGTTTGCCATCATTGTTCCAGAAATGAGATGAATACCAATCGAGTGAAGGATGTCTTTTTTTCGATCACATTGATAGGAAACTTTTATATTAATACCGAGCCAAGGGTGGAGCGGTGTATGTGTTGCCCCATTATGTCTTACATCCTCATATAAACGTATGTAAGAGCCTAATTCTTTTGTCGTTTGGAAAATTTGATGTAGACGTGGTGAACCGTAGTGAATAAGCTCACCATCATTTTCTTCATTTTCTGGATTTGTAATAAGAGTAAGGCGCATCGGATTCGGTACGCCTCCTGTTTTCTCAAGATAGTGCCAATAAAAAGGGCGATTCATTAATAATTTATCCATCTCAATTGTTAACTGTACATCTAATAAATGAGGAGAACGTTCTAAAATTTCACAGTTATTCGCCTCAAAGAAATTGTATAAGTAATTATGAATTTCATGTTGCTGCATAGCCTTGCACCTCAGCTTCATTTCGTTTCGCAAAGTCGATTATAGATGTTAAGTTTTCCATCTTAATTCTAATTTCACCTTCGCTTTTTGATTGCGCGAAAATTTCTTGAATGTGCGCGTCGATGTTTTTCATATTAATTCTCGTTAAAATTTCATCGAGTTCACCGATAACACGCTCGAATAAGTTGATTTTTTCATATAACAGTTTCAGAATATGTTCTTCAACAGTATGCTTTGTAGCTAAGTTATAAATATGAACATCATTCTTTTGACCGAGACGGTGAATACGTCCGATTCTTTGCTCAAGACGCATTGGATTCCATGGCAAATCATAATTGATCATATGGCTACAAAACTGTAAGTTAATGCCTTCTCCGCCAGCTTCCGTTGCAATTAACACTTGGGCACGATTTTGGAAAAGTTCCTTCATCCAATCTTTCTTCCCGCGTTTAAATCCGCCGCGGAATGGGACAGAAGAAATACCGTGTTGTTGTAAAAACCATTGTAAGTACATCTGTGATGCTCGGTATTCCGTGAAAATGACGACTTTATCGTCAATTTCTTTTATAAGCTCTAGAGCTTTAGTTGCTTTCGAGTTGAAAGGAATATGATTAATTTTGTCCATTAGCACATCGATATGTGGATCTTTTATATAATGTTCATTTTCTTTCTGTCTTTTTTCTACATGCTTTTTCAATGAATAGTAAACAGCCTCACGACTACTACACGCTTCCCGTTTTAACGTTAACGATGAGAAAGCAGATGTGAAGGCGTCTTGTCCTCGCCAATTTTCGATATCATTATATAGAGCTTGTTCTTGTTCATTAAACTCAACAAAAATTGTACGTACATGTCTCTTCGGCCAATCGATACCGGTATTATGTCGTCTATTTCGCACCATTACTTTATTAATGAGAGCTTTTAAGTCTTCATCTGATTCGGCTGAACGATTTTTGGAAGCGTAATATTCTTCAAAGTTGGATTGATTGCCTAAATGTCCTGGTTTTAATAAAGAAACAAGGTTAAAAATTTCATCAATCTTATTTTGAACAGGAGTAGCGGTTAGTAATAAACAAAACTTCTTTTTTAATCGTTGTGCAAATTCATAGTTTTTTGTTTTATTATTTTTCAGTTTATGTGCTTCATCGATAATAATAAGGTCATATTCTAAGTTCAACACGATATCGCGATGTGGTGAACGTTTCGCAGTATCAATTGATGATACGATTACGTCAGCTTGTTCCCACGAGTAGCTTTTCTTTTGTGCTACAGCGGGAATGAAAAACTTTGTATTCAGCTCGTATGCCCATTGTGATACGAGAGAAGCTGGGACAAGTATAAGTACCTTTTTCACAAGCCCGCGGACCATGTATTCTTTCAAAATAAGTCCAGCTTCGATTGTTTTTCCAAGACCTACTTCATCTGCTAGAATCGCTTTACCATTCATTTGTTCAATTACATTTTGAGCGACTTCTAATTGATGCGGAAGCGGTGTGAAATGGGATAAATGTTTCGGTGCTTGTAGTCCATCAAAAGTAGGAACAAGTAACGATTTTTCTGTTTCATAAGCTAAGTGATATAAATCCCAGTTTGTCCAAGGACCATCTTCATCAATTCTATTTAAAAAATTGTTTTGCCACGTCCGATCTACGGAAATATCGACATTCATTACGACTCTCCCACCTTTTATAAACTAAAGTAATTATTTTTTAATGTATGATGATTTGCCTTAAAAGAAGGCATAATTATCGTTATTAAAGGCTATATGATAGACAATAATAAAGTATTAAATCTCAAAAGCTGTATTTATTGTGTTTTAACATAAAAAATTCTAAATTATTTTTTATGCTAGAATATTGATGAAATATAGCGAATGATGTTAGGATAATGGTGTGAAATGTGTGGAATCTTTCGTATTTTATCCAAGAAAGTGATTTTTTATTTACGCTTTCATAAAAAAATATAATGAGATTCCGTATATCCTATCTTTTCAGAATGAAAATGTTTAGAAAAGGGAAGCAACTTTTATTGATTTGTCAAAGCATAAGGGGGAGAGAGCATGATTACATTACAACGTACACCGTTATTTGATGTATACGCGAAGTATGGTGGGAAAACAATCGACTTCGGTGGTTGGGAATTACCAGTTCAATTTTCAAGCATTAAAGAAGAACACGAAGCTGTACGTACAGCTGCAGGTTTGTTCGATGTGTCTCATATGGGAGAAGTTGAAGTAAAAGGTGTAGATAGTTTAGCATTTTTACAACGTGTTGTTACAAATGACGTATCTACCTTAAAGGTAGGGGGCGCACAATATACAGCTATGTGCTACGAAAATGGTGGTACAGTAGATGATTTATTAATCTACAAACGTGGTGAAGAAGACTATTTATTAGTAATCAATGCATCAAATATCGAGAAAGATTACGAATGGTTAGCAAGTCATGTAATTGGCGATGCGACAGTAGTCAATGTTTCTAGTGAAGTTGCACAGCTTGCAATTCAAGGACCAAAAGCAGAAGGCATTTTACAAAAAGTTGTGTCAGAAGATTTGAAAGAAATTAAGTTCTTTAAATTTAAAAACGATATTCTTGTAGATGGAATTCCAGCACTTGTATCTCGTACAGGTTACACAGGTGAAGATGGATTCGAAATTTACTGTAAGAGTGAAGATGCTGCAAAACTTTGGGAGAAACTTCTTGAAGTTGGAGCAGAAGAGGGCTTAAAAGCATGTGGTTTAGGTGCTCGTGATACACTTCGATTCGAAGCAACATTACCACTTTATGGACAAGAATTATCAAAAGATATTACACCGATTGAGGCTGGAATTGGCTTTGCGGTAAAAACAAATAAAGAAGCAGACTTCTTTGGAAAAGCAACGTTAAAAGAGCAAAAAGAAAACGGTGCGCCTCGTAAATTAGTCGGCATCGAAGTAATCGAACGTGGAATTCCTCGTACGCATTACCCTGTATTTATTGGTGAAGAAAAAATTGGGGAAGTAACAAGTGGTACACAATCTCCAACGTTAAAGAAAAGCATTGGTTTAGCACTAATTGATGTAAAATACGCAGCAGTTGATACAGAAGTAGAAATTGAAATTCGTAATAAACGCGTCAAAGCAGTAGTTGTTCCAACACCATTTTACAAACGTTCAAAGTAACGGGGAGAGGGGTAGATTTCATGTTGCATCGTTATCTTCCAATGACAGAAGAAGACAAAAAAGAAATGTTACAAACGATCGGCGTTCAAACGATCGATGAATTATTCTCTGATATTCCAGAGAGTGTTCGTTTTAAAGGGGATTTAAAAATTAAAGAAGCAAAATCAGAGCCAGAGCTTTTAAAAGAGCTATCTCAAATGGCTAGTAAAAATGCTAACTTAAAAGAATACGCTTCTTTCTTAGGAGCAGGCGTATACGATCATTATGCTCCAGTAATTGTAGATCATGTTATTTCTCGCTCAGAATTTTATACAGCTTATACACCATACCAACCGGAAATTTCACAAGGGGAATTACAAGCAATCTTTGAATTCCAAACAATGATTTGTGAATTAACAGGAATGGATGTAGCAAACTCTTCTATGTATGACGGGGGTACAGCTTTAGCTGAAGCGGCAATGTTAGCAGCTGGCCATACTCGCAAAAAGAAAATTCTTGTATCTAGCGCGGTTCATCCAGAATCAAGAGCAGTACTTGAAACGTATGCAAAAGGTCAAAATCTTGAAGTTGTTGAAATTAATCATAAAGATGGTGTAACAGATTTAGATGTATTACAAAGTGAAGTAGATGATACAGTTGCTTGTGTAATCGTTCAATATCCAAACTTCTTCGGACAAGTTGAAAAATTAGCTGATATTGAAAAAATCGTTCATCAACAAAAATCATTATTTATCGTTTCTTCAAATCCATTATCATTAGGCGCATTAACACCACCAGGGAAATTTGGTGCTGATATTGTAATCGGTGATGCACAACCATTCGGTATTCCAACGCAGTTTGGTGGACCGCACTGTGGTTACTTTGCAACAACGAAAGCATTTATGCGTAAAATTCCAGGACGTCTTGTTGGACAAACTGTAGATTCAGATGGTAAACGTGGATTTGTATTAACGTTACAAGCACGTGAACAGCATATTCGTCGTGATAAAGCGACATCTAACATTTGTTCAAACCAAGCGTTAAATGCATTAGCAGCTTCTGTTGCAATGACGGCACTTGGCAAACAGGGTGTGAAAGAAATGGCACGTCAAAACATTTCTAAAGCACAGTATGCAAAACGTCAATTTGAAGCGAAAGGCTTCACAGTAACATTTGCTGGACCATTCTTCAATGAGTTTGTTGTAGATTGCAAACGTCCAGTGAAAGAAGTAAACGATGCATTATTACAAAAGAATATTATCGGTGGTTACGATCTAGGCCGTGATTATAAAGAGCATGAAAACCATATGCTTGTAGCAGTAACTGAGCTTCGTACAAAAGAGGAAATTGACACACTTGTAAACGAAATGGGGGCTATCCAATGAAGAATCAAGACCAAGCACTTATCTTTGAAGTGAGTAAAGAAGGACGCATAGGATATAGCTTACCCAAATTAGATGTAGAAGAAGTGAAACTAGAAGATGTGTTTGAGAGCGATTATATTCGAGTAGAAGATGCAGAGCTACCAGAAGTATCTGAACTTGATATTATGCGCCACTATACAGCACTTTCAAACCGTAACCACGGTGTTGATTCTGGATTCTATCCACTTGGATCTTGTACGATGAAATATAATCCGAAAATTAATGAGAGTGTAGCTCGTTTCGCAGGATTTGCAAATATTCATCCACTGCAAGATGAAAAGACAGTACAAGGTGCAATGGAATTAATGTACGACTTACAAGAGCATTTAATTGAAATTACAGGTATGGATACTGTTACTTTACAACCAGCAGCTGGTGCACACGGAGAATGGACAGGTTTAATGTTAATTCGTGCATACCATGAAGCGAATGGTGACTTTAACCGTACGAAAGTAATTGTACCTGACTCTGCTCACGGAACGAACCCAGCATCTGCAACTGTAGCTGGTTTTGAAACAATTACAGTAAAATCAAATGAAAATGGCCTTGTTGACTTAGAAGACTTAAAACGTGTTGTAAACGAAGAAACAGCAGCACTTATGTTAACAAATCCTAATACATTAGGTCTATTCGAAGAAAATATTTTAGAAATGGCAGAAATCGTCCATAATGCAGGCGGTAAATTATACTATGATGGTGCAAACTTAAATGCGGTATTAAGCCAAGCACGCCCAGGAGATATGGGATTTGACGTTGTGCATTTAAACCTTCATAAAACATTTACAGGTCCTCACGGCGGTGGTGGCCCAGGTTCTGGTCCAGTAGGTGTGAAAGCTGATTTAATTCCGTACTTACCAAAACCGATTTTAGAGAAAACGGAAAGTGGTTATCACTTCAACTACGACCGCCCAGAAGCAATTGGTCGTGTGAAACCATTCTATGGTAACTTCGGAATTAACGTTCGTGCATACACGTATATTCGCTCTATGGGTCCAGATGGTTTGCGTGCAGTAACGGAGTATGCTGTATTAAATGCGAACTATATGATGAGAAGATTAGCGCCATTCTATGATCTTCCATTCGATAGACATTGTAAGCATGAATTTGTATTATCAGGTCGTCGTCAAAAGAAACTTGGTGTACGTACATTAGATATTGCAAAACGTCTGCTTGATTTTGGTTACCATCCACCAACAATTTACTTCCCATTAAATGTGGAAGAATGTATTATGATTGAGCCGACAGAAACAGAATCAAAAGAAACATTAGATGGTTTCATTGATAAGATGATTCAAATCGCTAAAGAAGTAGAAGAAAATCCAGAAGTTGTACAAGAAGCACCGCATACGACAGTCATTAAACGTTTAGACGAAACGATGGCTGCACGTAAACCAGTTTTACGTTATGCAAAGCCAGCTCCTGTACAAGTTTGATTAGAATAACAAAAGAAGAACTCGCTGAGGCGGGTTCTTTTTTTGTATGGATAATTTGTCCCGCATTAACGGACAGTAAACTTCCAACTCAAAACTTAGCTGGTGCAAAGAAGCCAGGTGGGAGATAAACTGTCCGTAAATGCCCGATTGGTTCAACTAATAATCAGTGGGGATGAACAAAAATCCCCACTGATTAAAGTTTCACTTTATGCAGAAATAGTGAAGAAAATGTTAAAAAAATATATTTTTTGTTTCCTAATGGTGTAAAGGTGTAGTTTTATAGGTAGTTTTGTTGAAAAAGTCGGTTTGATAAAAGTATTTATTTTTGTTAGAATTTTATTGAAATTAAGAAGATGTGATGAGGCAAAGATTACTCATTTTTATGTATATGTGAAAAAACGAACAAGACGGGGGTGAAAGTGTGGGATATCGATGTTATAGAATGGTATACCATTTAGAAAATGGAGAAACAATTAAAGATGTAAAAGAATTTTGCTATCGAGACCAAGGGAAAGTGTTAGAAAGAGTAGCAAATCGTGTAATGGATAATAGAGAAGTGACGGCGATTGATAAACAAGGAACAATCATTTCAATAGCATGTGAGGACATTGTAAAGGTGGAACTTGATTACATAACAGAAAGTTAACCTTGAGTCATATCGAATTATTCGATAAAATAAACTGTTGAATGGTGAAGTGAGAAGAGAGGAGTTTATCATGGGTAGTACAAGACACTTTTATATGTTTATCTTAGCGTTTGTTCTTGTTGTGGCATTAACGATTTACTTAATTGTTGACAGCAGCTGGTACAACACGGTTCATCCGGCATTCCTTCTGTTTATGTATATAGGAATTGCAGTAGTAAGTTTCGGAATGAGAGACGAGATGTTAGATCGCTTTGAAAAGTGATACATATACGAAAGACCAACAGGAAAATGTTGGTCTTTTTTTCTTGCCAAAAATAGGATGGTGTGTATATACTGTATATATAAGGTATATACAGTATATACACACACTGGAGGAAAACATGAATATTATTATTTCGAATTCTTCCCAAGACCCTATTTATGTGCAAATAAGAAAACAATTAAGCCAGCTTATTTTAAATGGCGGTTTAAAGGGTGGAGATCAATTACCGTCTATTCGTAGCTTAGCGAAGGAATTACAAATTAGTGTCATTACAACGAAGCGTGCATACGAGGAGCTTGAAAAAGAAGGATATATAGAAACTGTTGCTGGGAAGGGGACTTATGTTTCACGTAAAAATAATGAACTATTAAAAGAACAAAGGCTTCGCCTATTGGAAAGTAAAGCTGAAGAAATCGTAAAAGAAAGTAAAGTGTTGCAGCTTTCACTTGAAGAATTGCAGCAGATGATTGCGTGTTTATATAAGGGGGAATAAGAGATGTTAGAGCTAAAAAATGTTTGTAAAAGTTATCAAGATTTTGCAGTGAAAAATATAAGTTTTGCATTACCACGAGGATATATTATGGGGTTTGTCGGACCAAATGGTGCTGGGAAAAGTACAACGATCAAAATGATTATGAATTTAATTAGAAAAGATAGCGGCGATATAAAAATTTTTGGCAAAGACAATAAGAAAGCCGAAAAGGACATAAAACAAAATATTGGTTTTGTATATGATGAAAATCATTATTACGAAGATTTAACGTGTGAACAAATGAAGCGTATTATTGCACCGTTATATAAAAAGTGGGACGAAGAGCAGTATCAATCGTATATGCATAGATTGCAAGTTCCAAAGTATAAAAAAATTAAAGAGCTATCTAAAGGGATGAAAATGAAGTTTGCGATTGCCATCGCACTTTCGCACCACGCAGAGTTTATTATTATGGACGAACCGACAGCAGGGTTAGATCCAGTTGTTCGAAGTGAATTACTTGATATGTTGCAAGAAATTGTAATGGAAGATGAAGTATCCGTATTATTCTCAACGCACATTACAACAGATTTAGAGCGCATTGCAGATTATATTACGTTTATCAACGATGGAGAAATTATATTTACTGGTGAAAAAGAAGACTTAATGGAGAACTACGTAATCGTAAAAGGAAGTAATGATTTATTAGACCGAGAAGGAAAAGAACTATTTGTTGGATTACGAAAAAATAAATTTGGTTTTGAAGGTTTAGCGAAGGATAAACAAACAATTATCGATTGGTTTGGAAATGAGGTTGTACTAGAAAAGCCTACATTAGATGACATTATCGTTTACACTGCGAAAGGGAGAGGTGCCTATGCGTCAGCTCGTATATAAAGATTTGTTCTTTTTTCGGGTAATTTGGTTAGTGAATCTTGTTATGCCCCTTTTGTTCTTTATGTTAGATGCAAGTGGTGAATTGTTATTTCCAATGAGTTGTCTATTTATAACCTTTTCATCGGTTATGACGTTAACCGTTATGGATGAAAGAAATAAAAGTGACATTGTTATAAATAGTTTACCGGTAAGTCGAAAGGATATCATAATTGCTAGATATATTTCCTGTGCAATATTCATTGTTGGTGCCATTCTCTCTACGATGTTAGTTGTTTTTCTTATAAGGGGTATTGTGGTTATTAGTGATATCGGTGTATATCATCCTAATCTATACATTGAAATTCCATGGTATGAAGTCATAAATGGAGCTGTTTATGCCACATTTTTTGTTGTCACGTTTTTCCCTAGTTATTATGGTACAAAATCGAAGGTAGTAAGAAGTATAGGATCAGCAGCATCAATAGGAGTGGGTGTAATTCTTTGGATATTTATTAGTGATGGGCTGTATGAAACAACATCTTCATTCAGTGAGTGGATTATGAATCCAGTACATATTGGTGTATTTATAGTTGGAGGAATGATATTAGCTAGTGTCTATATCGTTTCTATGTTTCTTACAATTAAAATTTATGAAACGCGTGATTTATAGAGAGGAGAATTTATATGCAACAATTGATTTTGAAGGAGTTTTTCTTACAGAAGAAGATGTTTCCTTTCTATTTTTTAATACCCATTTTATCTATTTTTAAGGATTCCGTCGAACCAATGGGGATTGCAATAGGAGTATTTATAACATGTAGTACGATTATATATATTTCTTTTTATTATGACGAGAAAAGTAAAGCAGAAAAAGTGTTAGTGAGTTTGCCTATAACGAGAACAGAGATAGTTATAGCTAAATATATTGCAAGTTCATTATTTATTATGGCTGGTTTGAGTGTAACTTTTATAGTCGTAATATTAGGAAATATTTTATTGAACAGAGATATAGTTATGCCTGGGTATGCAATATTTTCAGCAATAGTAGCAACTTTGATTTATTGTGCAGTAACGATACCGACTAATTACATTGGGGGATATAAAGTTATTACTGTCTTAAATTTGAGTATGCTTTTTCCTTTAATGGGTATGATTGGTCTTATGTGCAATATTTTTGGTGATAAAACAATTATGCTAAAAGTACTCCACTCTCAAGAGGCTACACTAGCAATGGGTGTTCTTGGTATTGGAGTGTTAGTAAGTATAGTCATATCAATGTTTCTCTCAATGAAAATGTTTCAGGAGGCAGAGTTATAGAAGGGGCATTTTCATATTAGGAGGGGTAATACATGATCAAGCAACTAATTTTAAAAGATTTCATCATTCAATGGAAATTTTTAATTTGGTACATACTGTATCCTGTTTTCTTTTATATGGCCTTAACAGATACGGAAAATCTGTTCATAATTATGTCAGTAATTATTACAATTGGGGCAACAGTAAAAACATTTGAAGCAGATAGTAAAAATGAGAGTGAAGTTATAGTAAATAGTTTACCAATATTGAGAAAACAAATTGTGTATGCGAAATATATAGTAGCAATTATTATTCTTTTTATAAATGTAACGGTCGGTTGTTTCACGATGGGAATGAAGAGTGGGGTTAACTTATTTGAATTTATTGAAACGACAATGGTTGCTAGTATTAGCTTTATTTTATTGTATTTAAGTTTTGTTTTACCAATATCCTTTTGGCTAGGGTATAAGAAAACCATTTTCATTACGATAGTAATATTCATGGCACCGATAGTTGTTTTAGAAGCTTTGTTTCAAATTAACTTAGAACAAATTCAACTATACAACAGCTTGTTATTCATTAGTTCCATGTGCATGTTCATAGCATCTACCTTTGTTTCAGTAAAAATATATGAAAAAAGAGAATTTTAAAAGGTGCCTTAAAAAAGGCACCTTCTTCAATAACGACAATACGAGAGCAGTAGTTTATAAAAAGAAACGCTATTTGGTACATCTTTTGGAGTATGTAATATAAAGCTGAAAACGATAACGAGAATAAGAAAGAGGAAAAATAAAAATAGAATTTGCTTATGTATAGAATTTTGCATATTATCCACTCCTTTTTTAGGTAGTATGTCCAAAAGAAAGGAGTGTATGAAAAATGTTAGGAGGGGAGAATGATGAACAAAAGAAAATGGTTATATAGAATAGGAATATTTTTATTTTCAATCGGTCTCATATTAGCAAATGTTTACTCGGATATACCACCGCTATTTCCAAGTTTACATAAAAGGGTTGGTATAAGTATTGCCATAGTTGGTCTGTTTTGTCTTATCACATCTAACTTCTACAGAAAGTCTGAATGAATATAAAAAAGGACAGTTACTCTTTTTCAGAAGTACTGTCCTTTTTTAATAACTTATTCCATAGTTTGGCGATACTCCATATAATGACGATTGCAATGGAGGCGATAATGGACCAAACAATTGATATAATTTCAAGTGTCATGTTAGGAAGGAATGTGAGAATGGATAATACTTTATGAAACAATGATTCTATTATATGAAAACTTATTTGTAATAGAATGACGATACCAAGTGTGATCCATGCTAATATTTTCTTTCCTTGTTCTTTCCACATGACATTCACCTCACGTTAGCTTAATAGTTTTAAGCCAACAGCGCCGCATAGAATACAGCTTAAGAAAGCAAGACGACGCCAATCCGCTGATTCTCGGAAAATGAGAATGCCTAGAAGTGCACTTCCAGCAGTTCCGATTCCAGTCCAAATTGCGTAAGCAGTTCCCATCGGTAATGTGTTCATCGCAAGAGATAAGAAGAAGAAGCTTACGCCGAAGTTAGCGATTAAAATAACTTTTGGTGCCCAGCCTTTCTTTTCAGTGGCTACTTTCATAAAGAGTACACCAATAATTTCACAAATACCAGCTAGAATTAAAAATACCCAAGCCATTTTATGCGGCCTCCTTCGCTTCTTTTTCTTCTGTTACTCGTTTTAAACCAATTACTCCGAAGAAGATTAAACCGATTAATAAAACTTTTACGATAGAGAAAGGTTCTCCGAAGATGAAAATCTCTGTAAGAACGATTCCGCCAGCTCCGATTCCTGTAAAGACTGCGTATACAGTGCCGACAGGTAAATCTTTATAAGCTCTAAATAATAAGACGAAACTAATTGTAATTAATAGAGCAACACCAGCCCATTCAAGTGGTGCCTCTGCTTTTTTTAGTCCAATCACCCAAAATATTTCAATAATACCAGCGATGATTACATAAATCCATGCCATATGTCATTTCTCCTTCCTACCAGTCGTTAGGTAAAGTGCTTAAAAACGACGCATTGCAAAGGAGCAATCCGTCAGTTTGAAAGTCCGCGCCAAAATACTTTCCAAGAAGCGTCTAAACGTGTCTCAAAACGATTTAAACCTGCGTATAATAGTTCAACCATAAGACCGTCGAGTAAGCATAGAAAAGCCTCTAAGGCGTCTTTTACTTCAATGTTATGCAGCTCATCTTGTTCGCTTGCTCTTTTAAATACAGGGAATAAAAGTTTTCCGACGTTTTCAATGTGTACATTTGCTTTATTAATAATTTGTTCGCGAAATGCATCAGGCGGAAAATAAGAAGTTCGTAACCAAAACATTGATTCTTCACTTTCACCGAATCGTTTTGCATACCCTTTTAATAATTTTAAAAGCAATTCTTCAGTGGACGAATTGGAAAAGCTTTCGATATCGCCTGTGAAGCTCTGCAAATCTTTTTGAAGAGCAGATTCTAAGCATATGAAATATAGCTCTTCTTTTCCTTTAAAGTGTGCGTAAATCGATGGTTTTTTAATCCCAACTTCTTGAGCAATATTTGCCAATGAAGTTCCTTCATAGCCGTAGCGTGCGAAATGAGAAAGTGCTACAGCTTTAATGCGGTTTGCTGTCATTTTCATCCCCTACCTACCGTTCGTTAGGTTCATTATATGAGATGGGAAATATAAAGTCAATAGGTGAAGAGCTGAGAAAGAGCGTTATAAGTAACGCTCTTTTTAGACAGTCTCTCGCTCAATTAAATGGAATGAAAGTTCTTTTGCACTGCCGACAATTTGCTCGCTTTGGATCTGCTTATGGAATAAAGAAAAAGCATGTGAGCCCATTGCGAGACCGGGATGTTCAATTGTGGAAATTTCTAATGCCTTTGAAATTTCATGATTATCAAATCCAAGGATAGCAAGGTCTTCAGGTACTCGAATACCATGTTTTCGAGCCTCTGTTAATAAACCAGCTGCAACTTGATCGTTCGCTGTGAAAATAGCAGTTGGACGATTTTTCATATTTAAAATACGATGGAGTATTTGTGCTCCGTCCTGCATTGTATAGCATTGGTGGAAAATCCATTCAGGATGCAACGTTTTCCCTTCGTTACGAAGTGTATCGGCGAACGCTTTTTCGCGCTCCATGGAATTTACACTTGTTTTTCTTGCTAAACAAATTCCGATTTTTTCATGGCCTCTACTTAGTAAATAGGCAGTACCAAGACGGAAACCTTCATAATGATCTACGTAGATGGATGAAATGAGGGGATGTTTCATTTTTTCACATGAAATAATAGGGGCAAATTTTGCAAAAGGTTCGATTTGTTCCCAAGAGCTCGTTCGGGAGCAAATAATCATCCCATCAAATTGTTTCATTTTCATCATTTCAAGAACACGAATTTCTTCAATGCTATCGTAATTCGTTTGACATAAATTAATATGATACCCAGCTAATAACGCTTCGTTTCCGATTCCTTCAATAATCGTACTGAAGTAGGGGAGGTTAATGAAAGGAAGCATAACGCCAATTGTATATGTTTTCCCTCTTATTAAATGGACAGCATTTATATTTTTTGCGTAGTTTAATTCTTCAACAGCATCTAGAACACGCTTACGCTTTTCTTCTTTTACGTAAGGGTGATTATTCAGGACACGAGAAACAGTTGATATCGATACACCAGCAGTTTTAGCAATTTGTTTTATATTGGCCATATGTATCACCTCTTTCCCTTATTATAAAGGGAAAATAATAAGAAAGAAAAAATCTTGACCTGAAAAGCTTTTCACAAACTATGGTATTAATAAGACTTCTTTTTATTCGCGTAACCTTTTCACTTGGGCGTAAGAATGATAGGGGTCTTTTTTGTTTGCAAAAAGTGTTGTCAAAATGTGTGAGAATAACGTGGAAAGTTTTCAAAGGTGGAGTTTGGTGACAAAGCGAATATGAAGAGAATATCAACGCTTCGTTCGTTAAGAGAGCGATATGAAAGGGCGGAAACAAATTGAAAAAAAGAATCATTTGTTTCGTGTTTTCTAGTTTCGTGCTTAGTTCGTGTTCGTTTCAGCAAACGATGCAAGAAGAAAAACACTTTGTGGGAACAACGGGAGGAGCTATGGATCGTGTTACAGATCCTATTCCGCTAAAGGAGCTTCCAAAATATTTTCCGGTGAAGTTTAAAGTTCCAACGTTTTTACCGTACGACATTACAAGTGATGTGAAGGGGGAAGTAAGAACGCTTGGGAAAAAGAGCACTGTCTTAACGATTAAATATAAACAGAAAGAGCCAGGTAGAAATGAGTATATTGAGTTAAATGTCGCGAACTTTCCTTATAGTTTTCCGGATCTTGTGGAAGAGAAGCGATTTCAAGAACAAATGAAACTGAATAATGGAACGTCTGCTTATTTTAAAAATAAAGATGATTATGAACGTGGTGACGAATTTGCTACGCTTATATGGAAAGAGAAAGGAATTGAATATCAACTGCTGTATCGGAATGTAGAAGAGAACGATGAAAAGATAATCAAGCAGAATTTATTATACATTGCGAATAAGATGAAATGAAAAAACTAGCTGATTTATTCAGCTAGTTTTTTGTATGTTATTATTTCTTTTTAATTTTGCCTGTCCAAGATTTAAATCCACCTTGTAATTGGTAGAAATCTTTGTAGCCTTGTTTTTTTAAGTATTGCGCTGCACGACCTGTACGGAATCCGCTTTGGCAATATAAGTAAACAGGTTGATCTTGACGAAGTTCTTTATGGCGAAGGCGAATTTGTGATAACGGAATGTTACGTGCACCTAAAATATGCCCTGCGTTATATTCGTCTGCTTCACGAATATCGATAAGCTGTGCTTTACGGTAGCCAGCGCGAAATTCTTCTTCTGTAAGAGTTTTAATTAATTTTTTCTGATAGAAGTACATCCATACAGTGTAGCCGATAAATGCTACGATTACGGCTAATAAAATAATCCAAGTTGTTGACACGATTCTATCGCTCCCTTTTTTCTTATCCTACTTTCAATATTATAATGCCCTTATGTATTTATGCAACAGATTCATTTGCATATAAGAAGAAATTTCGTATTCTTTCACAAATTTTGTCGAATTTGGTAGACTAGAGAATGTGAAAAATAATTGGTTATATGAGGTGCAGGATGGGAAAAGAAAAATGGTGTTATATTAACTCTGGTCAATGTTCACCGGCATTTAATATGGCGTTAGATGAATGTTTATTAAATTGGCAAAGTGAAAAGAAAATGCCACCAACAATTCGTTTTTATGAATGGGAAGTACCAACATTAACAGTTGGGTATTTTCAACGTGTTGAAAAAGATATTAATATGGATGTAGTTAACGAAAAGAAATATGGATTCGTTCGTCGTCAAACAGGCGGCAGGGGTGTACTACATGACAAAGAGTTAACGTATAGTGTTATTGTGTCTGAAGATCATCCGAATATGCCGAAAACAGTTACAGAAGCGTATCGTGTTATTTCGCAAGGTTTATTAGATGGTTTTAAGGCATTAGGGTTAGAAGCATATTATGCAGTTCCAAAAACAGAAGCAGATCGTGAAAATTTAAAAAATCCACGTTCCGGCGTATGTTTTGATGCACCATCTTGGTATGAAATTGTAGTGGAAGGACGAAAAATTGCTGGTAGTGCTCAAACGCGTCAAAAAGGTGTTATTCTACAGCATGGATCGATTCCATTAGAAATTGATTTAGATGAACTATATGATCTATTTTTATTCCCAAATGAACGTGTGAAGGAACGCATGAAGAGTATGTTCTCTTCTAAAGCAGTAGCAATTAATGAATTAACAGACCGTACATTTACGATAGAACAGTTAATTAAAGCGTTTGAAGTTGGCTTTGAAAAAGGATTGGATGTAGAACTTGTTCCATATGAATTAACAGAAGAACAGTTACATGAAGTTCAAACGTTAGCGAAAGAAAAGTATGAAAGTAATGAGTGGAATTATAAAAAATAAGAGATGGCAATTGCCATCTCTTATTTTTTTATAGTAAATTAAGTACTTTTTCTACTTTGATTCCTTTATCTTGTAAAGAACGAAGGCGACTTACAACGTCCATAATTTCTTTGTCAAATGTAACGCTAATACCTTGGCTTTGTAGTTCTTCTTTTAAGCTTTCAATAGAATCATCTATGTCGATGCCAAGCTCGTAATCTTGACAAACTTCAATTGTCTTTTTCACGAGTTTAACATAATTTTCTTGTAGTTTTGAATTTGTTTCAGTCAAAGCAGGCTGCTTCGGTTTTGCAGGAGCAACCGGTGCTGTCTCTTGCTTTGTAACTGGAGTAGGGACCGCTTTTTTCACAGGCGCTGGAGTAACTAGTTCTACAGCTGCTTCTACGCTTACTGGCTTCGGTGTCGGTACCGGAGTAGGCTTAGGTGCCATAGCAGGTGTTTCCACACGCGTAACAGGCTTAGGAGCAGGCGTAATTGCTTTTGGAGCTTCTACAACTACTTCCTTTTTCGGTGCTGCTTCTACCTGTGTTTCTTCTTGCTCGGCAGCTTCTTTATTTTCTTTACTCCACATAACGCGTTCAATTTCTAGAGAAACATTGTTTTTGTTCATCGCTGTTAATGTAACTTTACCAACTTCAGCGTTTCCAGTGAAATCAACAATTTTATAAATAACACTCTTGTTCCAATCCACGTTTCCGCTCAAAAATAATTCTTCGTTACATTTCGGCGTTAAGCCCTCGATTTTAATTTCTGCGTTTACACCGTTTTCACTATATACCATAATTAGCGAAGCATTTACATCTTCGTCTGCTAACATTAGTTCACGTACCATTTTGCCGGTGCGTACTTGCGTTTTCTTCTTAACTGACATCTAATTTCTCCTCTCAAAAATTCAGTAATAATAAAAAAATCGTATAACGAAAAATAATTGCTCACGAAGATTTATGATACCGATAATAAAAGCATCACGTCAACAATTAACTTTAATTATTTTGCATTTTTCTTATTTTCTTTATGAAATTTTTCAATTTGTAAAATTAGACAGAAGAAAAAACAGCCTTTTGAAGGGCTGTTAAAAATTTGATTTTTTATATAGTAATTTATATAAAATAAAAAATAAGATAGCAATTAAAGCATTTTGCCAAAAGTTTAGATGATAAATGAGATAAGGTTGCTTTTGGAAATAAATATTTAAGAATACAGCGGAACAAAATGGAGTAGCAAATGCGAATCCAAATAGAATTCTTCTTTTCCAATTCATTTTCTGATTAAAGGAGTAACGCTTTAATAAATATAAAATAAATAGTATACCTAGTATAATTATTGAAACAGACAAAGTAGTTCCAAGGATGCTAAAAGGCGGACTTGATAATGTATTGTTTTTTTCAAAGAAAAACATAAAAAATGAAATAATTGCATTTATGCCAAACTGTATAGCAAGAAGTAAGCTAATAGAAAATCCAATTAAAGAGGCTTTTTCTAACTTTGTTTGAGTTGGTAAAGCTGATATAAGTTCATCGCAATAAGATTGTAAATTATCTCCAAAGATGTCATAAGCGTTTTTATTTTCTGCTTGTGCTTCGATGAGGTGATCTAATATTTCTAGTAACAGTTCTTCCATTTGTTGCTCTGGCACGTTAGATAAACGAAGATAAATTAACATATCGCTATAAGCAACTTCATTTTCAGGTGTTAGAAGCTCACGTTTTTTATTATTCAATTCAATCATGTCTTGTGCATTCATCCCTATCACTCCCCCTGTAATAAGTTATTTACCGTAGTTGAAACCATTCCCCAGCTTTGTTTAAATTCTTCAAGCTGCTCTAATCCTTTATCGGTTATGTGATAATATTTTCGCTTTGGACCGAGTGAGGAAGCTTTTAATGTGCCTTCGATCAATTTTTCTTTTTGCATACGTAATAATAACGGATAGATGCTTCCTTCGCTTACGAATGTAAATCCGTGTTTATTTAATTTTGTGCTCAGTTCATATCCGTACACTTCTTCTTGTGAAATGATGTATAGGATGCAACCTTCTAGTACACCTTTTAACATTTGGCTGTGCATGATTTCACCACCTTTTACTCAGGTAACTTGCGTTGCAAGGTAGCTGTTATCCAAATTATAACATTCAGTAACTTGCAACGCAAGTTACTGAAGTGGAAAACTTTAATGCGTGTTAATTTTTCAACGTTTCCCATACTAACGAGAGGGAGGGAAGCACATGAAACCATTTATGCCAAAACTCGTTTACTTTGAACCAAAGGCACTTGAATATCCGCTTGGAAAAGAGCTTTATGAGAAGTTTACGAAGATGGGATTAGAAATTCGTGAAACGACATCACATAATCAAATTAGAAATTTGCCAGGAGAAAATGATTTGCAAAAGTATCGTAATGCAAAGGCTACACTTGTCGTTGGAGTAAGGAAGACGCTAAAGTTTGATACGTCAAAACCGTCAGCTGAATATGCAATTCCGCTCGCAACAGGGTGTATGGGACATTGTCATTATTGCTATTTGCAAACAACACTTGGGAGTAAGCCTTACGTTCGTGTGTATGTCAATCTTGATGAAATATTTGAGAAGGCAAAGCAATATATGGATGAAAGGGCACCTGAAATAACAAGATTTGAAGCAGCGTGTACATCAGACATTGTTGGGATTGATCATTTAACACATGCATTAAAGCGGGCGATTGAATTCATTGGAGAAAGTGAATATGGGCGCTTACGTTTCGTCACGAAATATTCGCACGTTGATCATTTATTAGATGCAAAGCATAATGGGAAAACTCGTTTCAGGTTTAGTATAAATTCACGATATGTAATTAAAAATTTTGAACCAGGGACATCGCCATTTGAGGAGCGAATTGAGGCGGCACGTAAAGTAGCAGGTGCAGGTTATCCACTTGGTTTTATAGTCGCGCCACTTTATATGCATGAAGGATGGGAAGAAGGATATCGTGAACTATTTGAGCGACTGTACAATGCGCTGAAAGATATGACGATACCAAATTTAACGTTTGAATTAATTCAGCATCGTTTTACGAAACCAGCGAAAAAGGTTATTCAAGAGCGTTATCCAAATACGAAGCTTGAAATGGATGAAGAGAAGCGGAAGTATAAATGGGGACGATATGGCATCGGAAAATATGTATATAAAAAGGATGATGCAGCAGTATTGGAAGAAACGATAAGAGGTTATATAAATGAATTTTTTCCTAATGCAGAAATACAATATTTTACTTAAGGGGGGTCTGTATGCAAATACAGATTCTTTTTTGTTTTATATATTTAGGCTCGTTTTCAACTTGTCACGTTATTCTTTCTGGTGTATCATTTTATTGATTGCTTCGTACGGAATAAGCAAAATGAACTTGGATGGAGGAAACCGATGCCTACCCCTAGTATGGAAGATTATATTGAACAAATTTATTTGTTGATTGATGAAAAGGGTTACGCCCGCGTATCTGATATTGCTGAAGCGCTTAGTGTACATCCATCCTCTGTAACAAAAATGGTGCAAAAATTAGACAAAGATGAATATCTAATTTATGAAAAATATAGAGGGCTTGTATTAACAACAAAAGGTAAAAAAATCGGAGAACGTCTCGTATATCGTCATGACTTGCTAGAGCAATTTATGCGTATTATCGGTGTGGATGAAAGTAAAATTTACAATGATGTAGAAGGAATTGAACATCATTTAAGTTGGGAAGCGATTGATCGCATTGGTGATTTAGTGCAATACTTTGAACAAGATGCATTCCGAGTGGAAACACTTCGCGGTGTTCAAAGAGCAAATGAAGAGAAAAGTAATTAAGGGGAACGTATGGCGTTTCCTTTTTTATTTCAATTCGAAAAGGATGGGAGAATTATGAAAGCAATTATTTTTGATTTTGATGGATTAATTGTGGACACAGAAACGATATGGTTTCACTCTTTCAGAGATGCTGTTCGTGAATACGGCGGGGAACTACCTTTAGAGGAATTTGCGAAATGCATTGGAACAACAGATGAGGTACTTTATACATATTTAAATGATCAATTAAAAGAGAAGTTTAACAAAAGTGTATTAAAAGAAAAAGTGGCAACTTTACATAAAGAGAAAATGAGAATACCAGAAGCTCGTGACGGGGTAAAAGAATATTTAGAAGAAGCGAAAGGAATGGGATTAAAAATTGCACTAGCTTCTAGTTCTTCTAGAGAATGGGTTATTCATTTTTTAGAAGAGCTACAAATTCGAGAATATTTTGAAGTAATTAAAACGAGAGAAGATGTTGAGAAGGTAAAACCAGATCCAGCTCTTTATCGAGTTGCAATAGAAGAATTAGGAATTAAGCCATCTGAAGCTGTTGTATTTGAAGACTCATTAAATGGATTGAGAGCAGCAGTTGCAGCGGGATTAACGTGCGTTGTGGTACCTAATGATGTGACACGGAATTTACCGTTTGAAAATCATCATCTTCGAATTGAAAGTATGAGAGAGAAAAGTTTAAAAGAAGTGCTTCAAAGTATAAAAAAAGACCGTATTTCCTAAAAGGAAGCACGGTCTTTCTTTTTGCTTTTTTTGCCTTCAATGACAGTTAAATGAGACTGTTTTCTTTTTCGTTTCAAAGTGGAAGAATTCCCTTTTTTACTTTTGTCATTAGAAGTATTTGACTTAAAGAAGGAATTGCCTAGGGGTGCTACATTTTGTTTCCCATGTTTGCGGTTCGATTGTTTTGCCGCACGCTTATATGAGCTTTGCGAATTTGCGGAACCACTGGAATTTGTAAACATCTTGTATAGCAAGTAAAAGATACCGACAACAAGTAACATGTACCCGATATTTCTTAATACACCCATGGGATTTGTAATAACAGATGAAACAAGGCCGAATATTGCCAATCCGATAATAAGCACAAATATAGCGAAAGTAAACGAACGACCGTTCATAAGGGACACCTCCTAAAAACATATATTGAAATTAGTATATTAACGATGAGGAAAGGAGTTGAACACCATTTTTAAATAATTATTGTTTGTTCTCTAAACGTAATAATTCTTCAAACGATGCAATTGCTACTTCCACTTGATCATCTGTTGGTTCTTTCGTTGTTAATAGTTGTAGCCATAATCCAGGATATCCAAGTACGCGTAATACGGGAATATCTCGTAATCGATTTGTAAATTGCAATACTTCAAAAGAAATACCAAGTACAACTGGAATTAATAAAATTCTGTTTATAACTCGTGCCCAAAGAGGATCTGTAGGGACTAGGAAATAAACGAACATTCCAATAATGACTGTAAATATAATAAAGCTACTGCCGCATCTATAATGGAGACGAGTTTGCTTTTGAACGTTTTCTACAGTCAGAGGAAGGTTATTCTCGTAAGCATTGATTACCTTATGCTCTGCACCGTGATACTGAAATACCCGCTTAATAAGTGGGGTTAAAGAAATAAAGTATATATAGCTCAATAATAGCATGAGCTTAATGACACTTTCGACAATGATTTGCCCAGTATGAGATGGGAAAATCGGTCTCGTTAATTCAGCTAATAGTGCAGGAACTGCTGTGAAAATGACTTTACCGAATATAAAAGATAAAACGCCAACAGCTGCAACTCCTAATACCATCGTTAATTTTGATTGTTCTTCTTTTTTATTTGCAATTTGTTCATCATCTTCTGGGTGGACGTCAAATCGTTCTGAAGCGAAGTTTAAATGCTTTGCTCCATTCGCACTTGCATCTACAATAGCGGCAATCCCTCGTAAAAATGGAATTTTTTTTAGGGTAGATAGTACTTTATTACGAACGCGTGGTAATCGATAAAATTCAATCGATTTATCTTTACGACGAACCGCTGTAACAGTATATTCTCTACCGCCAAACATAACTCCTTCTATGACCGCTTGCCCGCCATATATTTGTTTTGACTCTTCTGCCATGTTAACACCAACCTGTATTTGTTTCTCTCTTATGTAGAAAAAGAGGCAATTGTCATACTGGGTTCTGTCGTTTTGAAATAAGACAATCACCGAGTTTCCTTTATTTTATCGGCAAATACAAGTAGATGACAAGGGAAAATGTTATGAGAGTCGGACATTTCTTATTCTTTTTATAGACAAATTTCGCAGGATTTAAACATGCTTCAAAATAGTTTCGGGCATACTATTGAGCGGAGGTGTCGATGTGAGTCAAGAACAATTAGGAACAAGGAATTTTGTGCAGATTGGTTTGTTTGGTGGAATCTTTTGGGGCGGGATCTGGTATTTCCTTCATATATTTTCATTCACGGAGGCGGGACCGAATTATTTCCTTTTACCATTTGCGTTTGGAAGTTGGAAAGAGGGGGTATGGGGCAATGTGTTCGGAATAGTGTGTATGGGACTTCTTTCAATTTTGATCGCCTTTTTGTATAAAGCATTTTTTGCGAAGTTTGAAGGGATTATAGCGGGAATTATTTATGGGCTATTTTGGTGGGCACTACTGTTTTTGGGGATGGGTTTAATGGCTCCTGTTATTAAAAGTGCGCTCCATTTACCAAAAGAGACAATTGTGACGACAATATGTATTTTTATATTGTATGGTGTGTTTATAGCATATTCTGTTTCTTACGCAGTAAATAGCAATAAAGCAGAACAAGAAGGATAAGAGAAGACGAACTATTCAAATAAGTAACTCCTATGTTAAAATATTGTATAGATATTTAATATTAAGGAGTTTTAAGAATATGAAAAAGTTACTCCTCGTAAACGGTCCTAACCTAAATCGCCTCGGTGTTCGTGAGGTAAATGTATATGGAAAGGGCACGCTAGCGACACTTGAAGCAGATATGAAGCAAGAAGCAGAAACAATGGGAGTGGAGTTAGAATGTTTCCAATCGAATCATGAAGGTGCCATTATCGACATTATTCATGAAGCGGAAGATATATATGAAGGGATCATTTTAAATCCGGGAGCATTTACGCATTATAGCTATGCGATTCGTGATGCCATTGCGAGCATTTCGATTCCTGTTATTGAAGTACATATTTCTAATATTCATCAGCGTGAATCGTTCCGTCATGAATCTGTGACGGCAGCTGTTTGTGCAGGTCAAATTGTAGGATTTGGTTTTTATGGCTATAAGTTAGCGTTATTTGCATTAATGGAGAAATTGAGGGAGGCATAAAGTAATGGAGAAAATTGAAAGATTACGAAGTGCATTTGATGAGGCTGGCATTGACGGTATTTTGTTAACAAATGAACATAGTCGTAGATATATGGCTAACTTCACAGGAACAGCAGGCGTTGTTCTTATTTCAAAAGATCGTGCTCAATTTATTACAGATTTCCGTTACGTCGATCAGGCAAGTAAACAAGCGGTTGGATATGAGGTTGTACAGCACGCAGGATTGATCATTGATGAAGTGGCAAAGCAAGTGAAAGAGCTTGGAATTCAAAAACTTGGTTTTGAGCAAGATACTCTTACATATAGTTCTTATTCAGTGCATAAGGAAGCGATTGATGCTGAATTTATCCCGACTTCTGGACTTGTAGAAAAGTTACGCTTGATAAAGACTGATTCAGAGATTAAGATATTAAAGGAAGCTGCACAGATTGCAGATGCTGCCTTTGAGCATATTCTATCATTCATTCGCCCGGGAGTATCTGAAATTGAAGTGTCAAATGAACTTGAATTTTTCATGAGAAAACAAGGAGCAACATCTTCTTCGTTTGATATTATCGTTGCTTCAGGTCTTCGTTCGGCATTACCGCACGGCGTGGCATCTGAAAAAGTGATAGAAACAGGAGATTTCGTTACATTAGACTTCGGCGCTTATTACAAAGGATATTGTTCTGATATTACTCGTACGATTGCAGTCGGTGAACCATCTGATAAATTAAAAGAAATTTATAATATCGTTTTAGAAGCACAACTACGTGGTGTGAACGGTATTAAAGCTGGTTTAACAGGTCGCGAGGCTGATGCGCTAACGCGTGACTACATAACGGAAAAAGGATATGGTGAATACTTTGGACACTCTACTGGTCATGGAATAGGTCTTGAAATCCATGAAGCACCAGGTTTAGCGTTCCGTTCTGATACAGTACTTGAACCAGGTATGGCTGTAACAGTAGAGCCAGGTATTTATATTCCAGGTATTGGCGGCGTACGTATTGAAGATGATATCATTGTGACAAGTGAAGGTAATGAAGTAATTACGAAATCACCAAAAGAACTTATTATTTTGTAATACACAGGAGGATTTTTTTACATGATTTCAGTAAACGATTTTCGTACAGGTTTAACAATTTCAGTGGACAATGCCCTTTGGCAAGTACTTGATTTCCAACACGTAAAGCCAGGTAAAGGTGCTGCATTCGTTCGTTCTAAACTACGTAATCTTCGCACAGGTTCTGTTCAAGAGAAAACATTCCGTGCAGGTGAGAAAGTAGAAAAAGCACACATCGAAAACCGTCGTATGCAATACTTATACGCAAGCGGTGAGGCTCACGTATTTATGGATAACGGAACTTATGAGCAAATCGAACTTGGTGAAAAACAAATCGAGCGCGAGCTTAAATTCCTAAAAGAAAACATGGAAGTAGCAATTATGACTTACCAAGGCGAAGTACTTGGTGTTGAACTTCCAAACACAGTTGAATTACAAGTTACAGAAACAGAGCCTGGTATTAAAGGTGATACTGCTTCTAACGTAACAAAACCAGCTACATTAGAAACTGGTCTTGTTGTACAAGTACCAATCTTCATTAACGAAGGCGAAATGCTTATCATCAACACTGGTGAAGGTAAATACGTTTCTCGTGCATAGTAAAAAAACACTCGTGATAATTCACGAGTGTTTTTTTTATAGGAAATAGGGTAGATAGTAAATAGCTGTTACTATAAAACTGACTAAAACAAGTGAAAGAGTACCCATAATAGATGGAGTCAAAACAATTTGAAATGGTTTTATTTCGCCAGTCTCAACGCCAGTTAATGTTTTGCTTATTGCGTGATCTGTAATGTTATTTCTATGGTTACTCATAATAATTAACCACATAATTGCAAATATTGCTAAACTACCAAGGAAAAAGGTCTCTATAAATGACCAACCGACTAATAATGAAAAAAGATAAATAAGAGCTAATTCTACTACAACGGTTAAACTAATTTTCAATGCCTTCATATTTTTCCTCCTCATTCTGTAATTTCAACCAGTTTAAAAAATTTTCACGTGACACGACATGCAGAGAGCAAGGTGACCTTACTTCTTTCTCTAGTGCAGCGTGTTCGTCTGGAAACTTGTTTTCCACATGCAATGAAATATAGGGTAGTTTTTCTTGTGCTTTTAGTGAGCGGATATTATTCGTTTTAGCACCAGCAAATACGTAGGAAAGTTGTAAGTCTAAAAAGGCGATTTTAAAGATTTCTTTTTTAGCAGCCTCGTTATAGCCTTTTCCCCAGTATGGATAGCCAATCCAACTACCAATGTGAGATTGCTTTTTTTCATTATTAATATGTTTAAGTGTGGTGAGGCCAATTATTTCATTTTCTTCATTCACAATCATTCTCGATAAGGATTTCTTTTGACGCTCTTCTTCTATTGCGAAAAGAAGAAATGTTTTCGTGTCTTCGATGTTTTCTACCGTTATCCCCAATGCATTTTTTATATGTGGATCACTTGATAGCTCGAAAATCACATTTGTATAGCATAAATCTAGTGGTAATAAAGTGATGTGCTGCATGGTTTAAACCCCTTTCAAACTAAATATACCATAATATACCATAAAATAATATGAATATTCAGATTCTAATTCAGACTTTAGAGAAAAATTATGTTTTTACTTCTGAAATAGACAACCTCTGCATATGGTTGTACAAATATATTCTTTTTTAGAATACGAAGTTAGTAACTGTTACGGGAGAAGGTGGAAGAATGAAACAGTGGCTAGCGGCAATGGAAACATCCGTGCTTGTTATGGGGGCACTTCGATTATTTTCAGGTAGTGCGGAGATATTTGCTGCTTTGCTTATGCTTTATGTGAATGATGCGAAGAAAGCGTTGTTTATAAATGGTATGTTGGCGTTTGTTGGACCTACCGTATTAATTTTAACAATGACAATTGGGATAGCGAGTGTAGCAAGTGAAATTTCTTTCTTGAAGCTCTTTTTTCTAGCGCTTGGAATTTGCTGTATTTTTATCGCATTACTGAAATAGTAAGTCGAGTATAGTGGGGAGAAGCCGATGAAAGAGGTATTAGAAGTTTTACCAAAAACGATGAAGTACTTAATTGAAGAATGTAAGCAATACGATGCTTTAGAGGAAATTCGTGTTCGAATTGGAAGGCCGCTAGAGTGTATTGCACACGGAAAGGTGTTTTTTTATGACTATATCACTACTGCAGAGGATGCTATTTACTTATTGAATAAATTAAGTCAATTCTCAATTTATACGATGGAAGAGGAATTAAAACGTGGGTATGTGACGCTTCGCGGGGGGCATAGAATCGGGTTAGCAGGAAAAGTCATTACAGAAAAAAGCGCAGTGAAAATGATTCGTGATGTCTCTTCCTTTAATATTCGTATTGCTCGTCAAAAAATAGGGATTGCTGAACCGCTTTTGCCATATTTGTATGAAAAAAGGTGGTTAAACACGATGGTAATTGGCCCTCCCCAAACGGGAAAAACGACACTTTTAAGAGATGTAGCACGTTGCATGAGTCAAGGGGTAAGTGCTTCGGAAATTCCTTCCTGTAAAGTGGGGATCGTTGATGAACGTTCAGAAATTGCTGGCTGTGTGAAAGGAATCCCGCAATATGATTTTGGTACCCGAGTCGATGTGTTAGACGCATGTCCAAAGGCAGAAGGAATGATGATGATGATTCGTTCTATGAGTCCTGATATTTTGATCGTAGATGAAATTGGCCGTAAAGAAGATAGTGAAGCAATTATGGAGGCAGTGCATGCAGGTGTTCAGCTTTTTATAAGCGCACACGGATTTTCCTATGAGGATGTTGTGAGACGTCCATCGCTCAAGGCAGTGCTAGAGCTTGGTATATTTGATAGGTTTGTGGAGTTGTCAAAAGCGAGGGGTCCAGGAACGGTTATGCAGGTGAAAGATAAATATGGAAAACCAGTGTTATCAAATAGAAAGGCTGAGGGCGTATGGTGAAAATATTTGGTGCAGTGTTAATCGTTGCGGTCAGCACCTTTTTCGGGTTTTCGTACGCTAAAAGATACAGTGAGAGGCCGAGGCAACTTAGGTTATTAAAATCAGCACTTCAATCATTAGAGGCAGAAATTATGTATGGACACACACCTTTATCTGAGGCTGCCGAGCGATTAGTTAAACAAATGCCAAAGCCATTAAATTGGATATTTCAAAGTTTCGCTAAAAAACTAGAAAGTGGAGAACAAACGGTAAGGGAAGCTTGGATAGATAGTTTGAAAGAGAATTGGAAGTTGACGGCTTTTCAACAAACCGAGTATGAAATACTGCAGCAATTTGGTGAAACGCTCGGGCAACATGATCGTGAATCACAACAAAAACATATTCGCTTATGTATTACACATTTGGAGAGAGAAGAAGAGGAAGCGAAAGCTTTACAACTGCAATACGAAAAAATGATTAAGAGCTTAGGGGTACTAGCAGGGCTACTAATTGTAATTTTACTGCTATAGGGGGGAGAAAGGCGATGTCCATTGATGTTGGATTAATATTTCAAATCGCCGGAATCGGCATTGTTTTAGCTTTCATTCATACTGTACTAAAAGAATTGAAGCGTGAGGATATTGCAAATTGGGTTATCCTTGTCGGTTTTGTCGTCATTTTATTTCATGTTGCATTTTTAATTAATACGCTATTCGACAAGATTAAAAGTGTCTTTCTCTTCCAGTAAAGGAGGCGGTTCGAATCGAAATTATACAAATTGTCGGATTAGGCCTCGTTGCTACGTTTTTAGCTGCTGTTTTGAACCAGCATAAATCTAGTATTACATCTTTATTTATTGTGTTCGTAGGTAGCGTGATGTTTCTAATTTTAATCGATCAAATTCATTCTATTTTACAAATGATTGAGAGAGTAGCGAGTGAAGCGAAAGTTAGTAACGTCTACGTGGAAACGTTACTAAAGATTATTGGAATTGCTTATATTGCCGAGTTTGGAGCTCAAATTACAAAAGATGCTGGTCAAGGTGCCATCGCTTCGAAAATTGAACTTGCTGGGAAAATCTTAATTCTCGTTATGGCAATTCCTATTTTGACGGTTGTAATTGAAACTATTCTCGGATTTTTACCGACGGGATAAGGGGGAGTGAATGTTGAGGAGGTTTGGAGCTAAGCTGCTATTTGCTTGCTTCCTTTTCTTTTCTTTACCGGTTGTTGTACAAGCTTCTCCTGTAGAAACAAACGTCGTTGATCAACAATTGGATAAGCTCGGAATTGAAGATGTGAAGCAATTTTGGGACGGGCTTGTTACAAAATATGGAGGCTATTTGCCAGAGAGTCAAAAAGGGAGTTTTATGGAGTTTGTAAAGGGAGAAAAAGAATTCTCTCTAAAAGAGTGGATGATAGGGTTATTAAAATATTTATTTCATGAGCTTGCAGCTAATGGAAAACTGCTTGGCACACTCATTATGCTCACAATCTTTAGTGCATTGTTGCAATCACTGCAATCCGCTTTTTCAAAAAGTAGTGTAAGTAAAATTGCTGATGCTGTTGTATATATGGTACTTATTATTTTTGCTTTAAATAGTTTTTATGTCGTTATGACATATGCAAGAGAAACGATACAAACAATGGTAGATTTCATATTAGCGCTATTGCCAATTTTATTGGCGCTTATAGCGACTGGTGGCGGGGTTGTATCTGTATCTTTCTTTCATCCGATTATCATTTTCTTAATGAATACAAGCGGGCTTCTTATGAATTATATCGTTCTACCGCTTTTATTACTGGCAACGATATTAAGTATTGTAAGTACAATGAGTGATCAATATAAAGTGACGAAATTGTCCAAGCTTCTGCAAAACGTTAGCGTTGGGATTATCGGTATTTTCTTAACGATTTTTTTAGGAGTATTATCTGTACAAGGAACAGCAACAGCCGTTGCTGATGGAATAGCTGTGAAAACTGCTAAATTTGTAACAGGGAACTTCATTCCAGTAGTCGGAAGGATGTTTACAGAAGCGGCAGATACTGTTATTAGCGCATCAGGATTATTGAAAAACACAGTCGGAATTATTGGGCTCGTCATTTTATGTTTAATTGTTGCTTTTCCAGCGATTCAAATTTTCTGTATCGCATTTATTTATAAATTCGCAGCAGCAGTATTGCAACCGGTTGGCGGCGGAGCAATTATTCAATGCTTAGACATTATTGGACGAAGCATCATTTACGTATTTGCTTGCTTAGCTATCGTATCATTTATGTTCTTTTTAAGTATTACAATTATTATTGCTGCGGGGAATATTACACTTATGATGCGGTAGGAGGTGAAGAGTATGCAATTTGTTACAGAGTGGATCAGAAATATTATCGTTTTTTTGCTCTTAGCGACAATGCTTCATCTTATTCTTCCAAATTCGAATTTGCAAAAATACGTTAAATTCGTTGTAAGTCTTTTGTTAGTCGTATTAATTTTAACACCCCTTTTTAAACTATTGCAGACAGATGTAAATGAAGTAATTGCAAATTTTAATGAAGAAAAGTACGTAGCAGAAGGATCTGTAAAAAATTCAATAGATTCGAAGAAAAAAGAAATACAAGCTCTAACACGTGCATATAGTTTAGAAGAGATGGCTACCAAAATGAAAAAAGAAGTAGGAAAAGAGTTTGAGAAACAGTATGGTATGTCAGTCTCTGAAATACAAATAGTCGCAGCGGAAAGCACAGCGGAAGTAAAGTCAGCGAAAGATATTCAATCTGTTGTTGTGACGTTAAAAGAAAAAGAACGTAGTAAAAATGATGCAATCGAAACAGTAAAACCAGTTGAAATTAACACGAAAGAACCACCGAAAAAAGTAGAGGAAACGAATGTAGAAATGAAAGACTTCTTTTCAAGCAGGTGGCAACTAGAGAATAAACAAATCCAAGTTCAAATGGAAGGGAGGACAGGTAGAGTAAATGGACAATAAAGATAAAAATTCGAAGTTCTCATTTTTTCGAAACTTATTGAATGGAGATGAAAAAGAAAGTAATGAGAAGGGAAGAAAGGTAACACCTAAGTTCTTACTTGTCCTACTCATACTTGGAATTTTGCTTATGTTTTCTAGTAGTTTTTTTTCAAGTAAAAAAGAAGAAGTACCTGTATTTAAAGAACAAAAAACTCAAAACCAGGAAAAAGATGTACCAACTTTTGGACAAAAAAATAATGATAATATGTCAAATGTAGAAAAATATGAAAAAGCGTATGAACAAGAATTAAAAACTGCTTTAGAAGAAATAGCAGGAGTAAAAGACGTAACGATTAAAGTGAATTTAGATTCATCTGAAGAAAAAATTTTAGAAAAAAATACAGTGAAACGCTCACAAACAACAGGTGAAACAGATAAAACAGGCGGTAAGAGAGAAGTAGAGGACGAGTCTCTTGATGAAAAGACTGTCATTATACGTGAAGGGGATAAAGAAACTCCTGTTGTTTTACGAACAGAGAAGCCGAAAGTACGTGGTGTTCTTGTCGTAGCAAAGGGAGTGGATAATATACAAGTTAAAGCAATGGTAAAAGAAGCTGTGATAAGGCTGCTAGATGTACCGGCCCATCGCGTTTCAGTTTCACCGAAAAATTGATAGGGAGGAAATAAAGTGTTAAAAAAACAAACAGTTTGGTTATTAACGATGTTAAGTTTAGTTGTTGTACTATCTGTGTATTACGTGACAACTCCTGACAAAATGAATACAGCATCGCCGGCAACAGGTGAAAAGATTGGACAAGAAAAACAAGGTACTGATAAAGCAGTAACAAACGAAGCGCCTAAAGAAACTCCGAAAAAAGAAAATACAAGCAAGGAAACAACAAATAAAGAAACAGACAAAAAAGAAAATGCAAAAAAAGAAACAAGTAAAAAAGAGGGCAATGTATCAGTTCAATCAAGTGATGAGAATTTCACAGCTTTACGTATGCAAATGGAAGATCAGCGTAGTGAACAAAAAGCAAAATTACAAGAAGTGATGAGTTCAACAAAAGCTTCAGCAACAGAAAAGAATAAAGCGAAAGAAAATTTTGATGCCATTACGACAATGGAAACGAAGCAAGAATTACTTGAGACAGTAATTAAATCTCAAGGAGGATATCCAGATGCTCTTGTAAGAGCTGATGGCACTGATATTAGAGTAACGGTTAAAGCGGCAAAACATTCACAGAAAGAAGCAAATAAAATTATTCAACTTGTAAGAAGTGAAGGCGGATCAAAAGATGTAGGTGTGAAATTTGATCCACCAGCGAAATAAGTGAAACTTTAATCCGTAGGGATTTCCCTGCGGATTATTATCTTTTACTAAGCAAAGGGTATGCAAATAGTAAAATAGAGTATGCAAGTAAATGTGTGAATAGAAAAAAGCTATCATTTTCGATAGCTTTTTTCTATGTCGTCTTTGTAATTATTTTTACTATGTTCAACTCGGAATGGAGAAACACGTTGTGAGTAAAAGATTAATGGTTCATGGTACTGATGATTACTTTTTCCGGATTTGACGTGGATGAAAAGAACGCATGCCCAAACGATTACGGCAGGTAAAAAGAGAATGAGCCATATCATATTTCCACACCTCAACACAATATATTTTCTACACTTTGAACATACTATTCTTATATGAAGGAATGATGAACGGCGTGTAAACAAAAAAATAATATTTGGTAAAAATATGTTATTGACTATAGGTGTGGTGAAGAGTGAGGAGGGAATGGCATGTTTGCTTTGTAACGTTTTGCAAAAGTAGTGAATGTTTTTTAAGAAGTGGTCTTGCCAATTTCATGTGAAACTTGGTATTATTACTAGGTATTAAATTTTTATTGGAATAATATTTTTACAGGAATTTCGATTTATTATAAAGAAATATAAATTGGAATGTTTAAAAAATTTATCGTAAGATGGAAATAGTAAATATTTCTATTAGTTAATGAAATATATTTTCTAATAGAGTACATCGTATTTTTACAGTCAATCTAGTTTTCGTGACGAGAATCTGTAAAAACGGGACAAACAAGAGTATGGGAGTGGATTTTACATGTTTAAAATTCAAGAAGTTCGTGAATTAATTAAATTAATTGATAGCTCTAATATTGATGAATTTGAATACAAAAAAGACGGTACAACAATCAAAATGAAAAAGCGTGGTAATGAAGTTGTTGCTGTGCAAGCACCTGCAGCAAAACAAGCTATGCAACCAGTAGCGCCTGTTGAAGTTGAAACGACAGTAGCAGCAGCGCAAGCAGAAGTGCCAAAACAAGAAGAGAAGAAGGTTGTTCAAAATGAAAACCTACATAAAATCACATCACCGATGGTAGGTACATTCTATTCTTCTTCTTCGCCTGATACACCTCCATATGTAAGTGTTGGGGATAGAGTATCGAAAGATTCTATCGTATGTATTGTCGAGGCTATGAAGTTATTTAACGAAATTGATGCTGATGTAGAGGGCGAAATTGTTGAAATTCTTGTTAATAACGGACAGCTTGTTGAATATGGACAACCGCTATTTCTTGTAAAAGCGTAATAAGGGAGTCTTTGTGATGATAAAAAAAGTATTAATAGCCAATCGTGGGGAAATTGCTGTACGAATTATTCGTGCTTGTAAAGAAATGGATATTGAAACAGTTGCAATTTATTCAGAAGCAGATAAAGAGTCACTTCACGTACAGATTGCAGACGAGGCGTATTGTGTAGGACCAACGATTTCGAAAGAAAGCTATTTAAATTTGACAAACATTATTAGCGTTGCGAAGTTAACAGGCTGCGATGCTATTCATCCGGGATACGGATTTTTAGCAGAGAATGCAGATTTCGCAGAGTTATGCCGTGAATGTAACTTGATTTTTATCGGTCCAAGTCCAGAAGCTATTTCAAAGATGGGCACAAAAGACGTTGCTCGTGATACAATGAAAGAAGCAGGGGTTCCGATTGTACCAGGTTCACAAGGGATTATTAAAAATACCGAAGAAGCGATTGAGCTTGCTAATCAAATTGGATATCCAGTTATTATTAAAGCGACTGCAGGTGGCGGTGGAAAAGGTATTCGTGTTGCACGCCATGAAGAAGAGCTTATAAAAGGAATTCAAATTACACAGCAAGAAGCTAGTACCGCTTTTGGGAACCCTGGTGTATACTTAGAAAAGTACGTTGAAGATTTCCGCCATGTTGAGATTCAAATAATGGCAGATACACATGGAAATGCCATTCATTTAGGAGAGCGTGATTGTACAATTCAGCGCCGTTTGCAAAAACTATTAGAAGAAAGTCCATCACCTGCACTTGATGAAGAGATTCGCAAGCAGATGGGTGAAGCGGCAGTTAAAGCGGCGGTAGCGGTTGATTATACAGGTGCTGGTACGGTTGAGTTTATTTATGAATATAAAACGAAAACCTTTTACTTCATGGAGATGAATACGAGAATTCAGGTTGAGCATCCGGTTACTGAAATGGTAACAGGAATGGACTTAATTAAAGAACAAATTCTTGTTGCTTCAGGAGAAAAGTTATCGTTACAGCAAGAAGAAGTACAATTTAATGGTTGGGCAATTGAATGTCGAATTAATGCGGAAAACCCTGCCAAAAAATTTATGCCATCTCCAGGTAAAGTAGAAATGTACTTACCACCAGGAGGATTTGGTATTCGCGTCGATTCAGCTGTATATCCGGGATATTCAATCCCACCTTTCTATGATTCGATGGTTGCTAAATTAATTGTTCACGGAAAAACACGTGAAGAGGCAATTGCAAAAATGAAGCGCGCACTTAGTGAATTTGTCATTGAAGGCGTACATACAACAATCCCGTTCCATTTGCAATTGCTAGATCATCCTGATTTTGTAAAAGGTGAGTTTAATACGAAATTTTTGGAAGAGCATGAACTTGTGACGCAGTGATACATTAAAGGAGGTTTTTTTCATGGCTGAACATATGTTAGATATGGGTCAAGATACAACTCTTGGTAAAGTAGAAATTGCACCAGAAGTAATTGAAGTAATTGCAGGTATTGCAGCTGCTGAAGTAGAAGGTGTAGCGGCAATGCGCGGTAATTTTGCTACAGATGTTGTTGAGAAGTTAGGTAAGAAAAATCATGGTAAAGGTGTAAAGGTTGAATTAGCAAACGAAGATATTATCGTTGACCTTTATGTTGTAATGTATTTTGGTGTAGCAATTCCAGTTGTTGCACAAAAGATTCAAGACAATATTCGCCAAGCACTCTTTACAATGACAGGACTTGAGCCAAAAGAAGTGAATGTTCACATCGTTGGCGTAACATTCGAAACACAAAAAACAGAAATCGAACCAGTGTAAGAATGAAAAGGTGCCTAGTAACATAGGCATCTTTTTTATCGTTTCATTTCTTCACAAATTACAACCCTCTAATTATTATACTATTTCAAAAAATAAGAAATAAACAAGAAAATGTGTCGTTTTTCCAAAAAACGTACATTGTGATAAGATATGGAACTTGAAGTTAATCTTTTTATTATTTTTCAGCCTTGTAACCCGTGTGTGAAACGATAAATTGTGTTATTATCATTGTATTATAAGGTTGGAAAATCAATGAAAACTGTAAGAGTAAGTGAATTGACGGCTTATAAATTATAATAATATAACAAAGTATAAGGAAAGACTTGAAGCATAAAGGAGAGTTACAATGAAACGTAGGACGGCTAGAGAAAGAGCAATGCAAGCATTATACCAAATGGATATTACAGGTGAATTAGAACCGAAAGTAGCAGTGGAAAACACGCTAGATGAAGGCGAAGAAACAAATGAGTTTCTAGAGTCACTTGTAGTAGGTTTTGTAGAAAATAAAGAAGTAATCGATGAAGCGATTCGTCAAAATTTAAAAAAGTGGAAGCTTGAGCGTATTAGTATTGTTGATCGCAGTATTTTACGTGTAGCTGTGTATGAAATGAAATACATGGAAGAAATTCCACACAACGTAACAATTAACGAAGCAATTGAAATTGCTAAAACATTTGGGGATGAGGAATCTCGTCGTTTTATTAACGGCGTTTTATCTAATATAAAAGATACACTGTAAATTCTTTAAGGGGGAATCTTAAAATGGTAGCAGTAATCATCAAAGGAAATGAAGTTGCGGAGAAAAAACGAGCACAATTAACAGAAGAAGTTGTGAAGTTGAAAGAGCAAGGTATTGTACCAGGATTAGCAGTTATTTTAGTTGGAGAAGATCCAGCATCTCGTTCTTATGTGAAAGGAAAAGAAAAAGGCTGTGAACAAGTAGGGATTTACTCAGAGCTAATTGAACTTCCTGAAACAATTACTGAGGAACGTTTGCTTGCTGAAATCGATCGCTTAAATGGCGATGACCGTATTAATGGCATATTAGTGCAATTACCTTTACCAAAACATATTGAAGAAAAAGCTATCATTGAAAGAATTTCACCAGAAAAGGATGTAGACGGATTTCACCCAATCAGCGTGGGACGTATGATGACGGGACAAGATACATTCCTTCCATGTACACCGCATGGTATTGTAGAATTAGTAAAAGAAACAAATCTTGATATTTCTGGAAAACATGTAGTAGTAATTGGAAGAAGTAATATTGTCGGTAAACCAGTGGGGCAATTGTTTTTAAATGAAAATGCCACTGTCACATATTGTCATTCTAAGACGCAAAATATGAAAGAGTTATCGAAGTTAGCTGATATTTTAATCGTAGCTGTTGGACGACCTAAAATGATAACAGCGGATTATATTAAAGAAGGGGCGGTTGTAATTGACGTTGGTGTTAACCGTTTAGAAACAGGAAAACTTTGTGGTGATGTTGACTTTGACAACGTGTTAGATGTTGCGGGTTACATTACACCTGTGCCAAAGGGTGTTGGTCCAATGACAATCACAATGCTTCTTCATAATACTGTTGAATCTGCCAAACGTGCAGGTGTCGTTTGTAAATAATTTGAGTCGGCTATGAGGAGAGAGAAATGGAGAAGCAATATTTAACCGTTACAGCGTTAACACGCTATATAAAAACAAAAATAGAATATGATCCGCATTTGCAGTCTGTTTGGTTAAAAGGTGAAATTTCCAACTTTAAAAATCATAGCCGTGGCCACATGTATTTTACATTGAAAGATGAAAATGCAAGAATCGCAGCGGTTATGTTTGCGGGCCATAATCGTAATATTAAATTCAAACCTGAAAATGGGATGAAGGTACTCGTGAAAGGAAAAATCTCTGTTTACGAGGCGAGTGGTTCTTATCAAATTTATATTCAAGACATGCAGCCTGACGGAGTCGGAAATTTACATTTAGCGTACGAACAGTTAAAAGTTCGTTTAGAAGAGGAAGGACTTTTTTCTCAAGTTTATAAAAAAGCGATTCCTCCTTACGCTAAAACAATAGGTGTGATTACGTCGCCAACAGGAGCAGCGATTCGTGATATTATAACAACGATTAAACGTCGTTATCCAATTGGGAATGTTATTGTATTTCCGGTACTTGTACAAGGGGAGTCAGCGGCTCCCTCGATTGTACAAGCGATTCGTACAGCGAATGAAATGGGAGAGATAGATGTACTAATCGTTGGTCGTGGTGGAGGTTCTATTGAGGAATTATGGGCTTTCAATGAGGAAATGGTTGCAAGAGCAATCTTTAAGAGTGAAATTCCTATTATTTCGGCAGTAGGCCATGAAACAGATTTTACAATTGCAGATTTTGTTGCAGATTTACGCGCGCCAACACCGACCGCAGCAGCTGAGTTGGCAGCACCTAACATTATAGAGTTACAAGAAAAGGTATTACAAAGAACTCTGAGATTGCAAAGAGCAATGAGAGAGTTAGTACATAAAAAAGAAGAAAAACTACAAGTGTTGCAAAAATCGTATGCGTTCCGTTATCCAAGACAAGTATATGAGCAAAAGGAAGAGCAATTAGATAGAGCGCTAGAACAGCTTGTTTTAGCGAAAGAGCGCTATATTGATAAAAAGGTGAATCAGTTAAAGCAACTTTCATTTTATTTAGAGAAGCACCACCCATCTCAAAAAATTATGCAAACGAAGGTAGCTGTGGAAACGTTGCAAAAGCAATTACAACGTGAAATGCAAACGTTACTTCAAACGAAAGAATTTGCCTTTGTAAGAGCTGCTCAAAAACTTGAAGCGTTAAGTCCGCTTAAAGTAATGATGAGAGGGTACGGGCTTGTATATGATGAAGAGAAGCAAGTGTTAAAAAGTGTGAAAGATGTAAGCCTTGGAGATGCTGTTTCAGTTCAATTACAAGATGGAATACTAGATTGTAGCGTATCAGGCATAGAGGAGCGTGAATTGAATAATGGAAAATAAATTAAGCTTTGAAGAGGCAATTTCGCAACTTGAGCATCTTGTTTCTAAGCTAGAACAAGGTGACGTACCTTTAGAAGAAGCGATTTCTTATTTTAAAGAAGGTATGGAATTATCTAAGCTTTGTGATGAGAAGTTGAAGAATGTACAAGAACAAATGGCAGTTATTCTTGGGGAAGATGGAGAGCTTGAACCGTTTACTGCTTTAGGAGATGAAGCATAGTGACGATTGCTTTTGATACTTTTTTGAAAGAAAGTAAAACTTTCGTAGAAGAAAAACTTGTAAGCTATGCAAATGGATTACAATGTCCAAATGTACTTCGTGAAGCGATGGCATATTCTTTGGAAGCGGGTGGAAAACGTCTCCGCCCGTTACTTTTGTTTGCAACATTACAAGCGTTTGGGAAAGAAAGAAATCTTGGAGTAGGTGCAGCTTGTGCTCTTGAAATGATTCATACATATTCGTTAGTTCATGATGATTTACCTTGTATGGATGATGATGATTTAAGAAGAGGAAAGCCCACAAATCACAAAGTATTTGGTGAAGCGATGGCAGTTTTAGCAGGAGATGGCTTATTGACATACGCTTTTCAAGTTATTATGGCATATGAGCAAAAAGAAATTTCTGCTGAAAAAAAAGTAAGACTTGTACTTGAACTCGCAAAAGCAGCAGGACCAGAAGGAATGGTTGGCGGACAAGTGGCAGATATGGAAGCGGAAGGGAAACGCCTTACGATTGATGAATTGGAGTACATCCATAAACATAAGACCGGAAAACTACTTGAATTTGCTGTACTTGCGGGTGCGATACTTTCTGATGCGACAGAAGAGCAAGAAGAAAAGTTGCTTACGTTTGCCAAATATATCGGTCTAGCTTTCCAAATTCGAGATGATATTTTAGATGTCGAAGGAACTGAAGAAGAGATTGGAAAACCGATTGGTAGTGATCTTTCTAATGAAAAGAGCACATATACGACGTTGTTTACTGTAGATAGAGCAAAGGATATTTTAGAAGAAACAATTGCAGAAGCAAAAGGTGCGATTAGCTCCTTGCAATTACAAGATGAATATTTACTATCTATTTGCGATTTGATTGCAAAACGTAATAACTAATATAACAGCGTTTTCATTTGTTGAGTCATTCATCATTTTATGATATAAATGTAGGAAAAGGTTTTTCTTTTCTTGTTATTGGCAAAAATATATGTAGATTACATTGCCGTTATCACTTCGTGTTAGCGGCTATTTTTTTCATCGCCTAAAGAAATATGGTTTATAATAGGATTAAGGCGCAATAGACTGGTTAATAGCGGGACAAGACGAAAAATAGAAAAGAGAATTTCTTGTTTTGTGTAAATGTTTTTTATAATATTTGACATGTTGACAGATTATGAAATGAAAGTGAGTGATCCGTGTGGATCTAACGCAAATTCAAAACCCTAGTTTTTTGAAAGATATGTCTATCAGTGAACTAGAGGGATTGAGTGAGGATATTCGTAAGTTTTTAATTGAAGAGCTCTCTCAAACAGGTGGACATATTGCACCTAATTTAGGTGTAGTAGAACTCACAATTGCTCTGCATAAATTATTTGATAGCCCGCAAGATAAATTTTTATGGGATGTAGGACATCAATCCTATGTACATAAAATTTTAACTGGACGCGCGAAAGAGTTTGGTACATTAAGGCAATATCAAGGTCTATGTGGTTTCCCGAAACGTTGTGAGAGTGAGCACGATGTATGGGAAACTGGTCATAGCTCGACTTCGTTATCGGCTGCAATGGGAATGGCTCTGGCACGTGATTTAAAGAAAACGAAAGAATATGTTATACCAATTATTGGAGATGGTGCTTTAACAGGCGGAATGGCTTTAGAGGCATTGAACCATATTGGACATGAAAAAACAGACATGATTGTTATTTTGAATGATAATGAAATGTCAATTGCACCAAACGTTGGTGCGCTTCATAATGTGCTCGGTCGTTTACGTACCGCAGGAAAATATCACTGGGTAAAAGATGAATTAGAGTATATATTAAAGAAAATCCCAGCAGTTGGCGGGAAAGTGGCTGCGACAGCAGAGAAAATAAAAGATAGTCTTAAATATTTACTAGTATCTGGTGTCTTTTTCGAAGAGTTAGGCTTTACATATTTAGGTCCAGTCGATGGGCATGATTATGAAAAGTTATTCGAAACGTTGCAATATGCAAAGAAAACAAAAGGCCCAGTACTCGTTCATGTTATTACGAAAAAAGGAAAAGGTTATAAACCGGCTGAGAGTGACGTTATTGGAACTTGGCATGGAACAGGACCTTATAAAATTGAATCAGGTGACTTCGTTAAGCCGAAAGAAGTTGCACCAGCATGGAGTGCTGTCGTTAGTGAAACAGTACTTAAGCTAGCGAGAGCAGATGAGCGTATCGTAGCAATTACACCTGCAATGCCTGTGGGATCAAAACTTGAGAAATTCCAAAAAGAATTCCCAGATCGTATGATTGATGTAGGTATTGCAGAACAGCATGCTACAACAATGGCAGCAGGTATGGCAACGCAAGGAATGAAGCCATTCTTAGCGATTTATTCAACATTTTTACAAAGAGCATATGACCAAGTTGTTCATGATATATGCCGCCAAAATTTAAATGTTTTCATCGGAATAGATCGTTCGGGATTAGTAGGAGCAGATGGTGAAACGCATCAAGGCGTATTTGATATCTCATTCTTACGTCACTTGCCGAATATGGTGCTTATGATGCCGAAAGATGAAAATGAAGGGCAACATTTAGTTTATACGGCGATGCAATATGAAGATGGACCAATCGCATTGCGTTATGCGCGCGGTAATGGACTTGGCGTTCATATGGATGAAGAATTAAAGGCGATTCCAATCGGTACGTGGGAGACGTTAAAAGAGGGTACACAAGCAGCTATTTTAACGTTTGGTACGACAATACCAATGGCAATGGAAGCAGCTGAGCGTCTTGAAAAAGCTGGGGTTTCAGTGAAAGTAGTGAATGCTCGCTTTATTAAACCAATGGATGAAGCATATTTACATGATCTTCTAGGAAAGAATATACCGATTTTAACGATTGAAGAAGCTTGTTTAATCGGTGGTTTTGGAACAGGAGTAGTTGAATTTGCATCTGAAAATGGTTACCATAGTGCATTAGTTGAACGAATGGGTATTCCAGACCGCTTCATAGAGCACGGAAGTGTAACAAAATTATTGGAAGAAATTGGTTTAACGACAGATGCTGTTGTAGACCGTATTCATACAATGATTCCATCAAAACAAAAAAGGGCGTAACAAATGAGCGTAAAAAAAGAAAGAGTAGATGTACTATTAGTAGAGCGAGGACTTATAGAAACGCGTGAGAAAGCAAAGCGCGCCATTATGGCCGGACTCGTATATGCGAATGAGATGAGACTTGATAAGCCAGGAGAGAAAATCTCGCAAGATACTGAGATTACGGTGAAGGGACAAGTTATGCCGTATGTAAGTCGTGGTGGTTATAAACTTGAAAAGGCATTAGAGACATTTCATCTTGATTTACAAGATAAAGTTATGATAGATATTGGTTCATCAACTGGTGGCTTTACAGATTGCGCGCTTCAAAATGGAGCGAAATTATCTTATGCATTAGATGTAGGATATAATCAACTAGCGTGGAAATTACGTCAAGATGAGCGTGTTGTTGTAATGGAACGAACAAACTTCCGTTACGTGACACCAGCAGACTTAGAACGTGGTTTACCTCAATTTGCAAGTATTGATGTTTCATTTATATCATTAAAGCTTATACTGCCAGTTTTAAAAACAATGCTTATGCCTAACGGAGATGTAGCAGCGTTAATTAAACCGCAGTTTGAAGCTGGAAGAGAGCAAGTTGGGAAAAAAGGTATCGTTCGTGATAGAAAAGTACATGAAGCTGTTGTAGAAATGATTGTCGAGTTTGCTTTAAAAGAAGGCTATGATGTGGAAGGTTTAACATTCTCACCAATTACGGGTGGGGATGGTAATATTGAATTTTTAATTCATCTGAAATGGCATGGTGAACGTGAGAATGGCGAAAATCATTCTCCGATTTCTATAGAGCAAGTTGTTACAGAAGCGCATGAAGTTCTAAAACAAAAAGGGAAAGGGGAATAACATATGTTGTTCCTCTTTTTGCTGTAATTGTATAATGATTGTAAAAACAATTGTGTACAAGAAACGAATTATAAGTTAACATAAATAAGTGAAGTATACCAATGTTTAAACTATGGTAAGAGATAGTGTGAGGTGCAAATGTATGAATAAAGGTCAGCGCCATATTAAAATCAGGGAAATTATTGCAAACAAAGAAATTGAAACACAAGATGAATTAGTTGATATTTTACGTAATGAGGGATTTAATGTAACGCAAGCAACAGTATCGCGCGATATTAAAGAACTGCACTTAGTGAAGGTGCCATTACATGATGGGCGCTATAAATATAGCTTGCCAGCAGATCAACGATTTAACCCGTTACAAAAATTAAAACGAAATCTAGTGGATTCATTTGTAAAATTAGACACGGCAGGACATATGCTTGTGCTAAAAACATTGCCTGGTAACGCTCATTCACTTGGAGCACTTATTGATCATTTAGAGTGGGATGAGATCATCGGAACCATCTGTGGTGATGATACTTGCTTAATTATTTGCCGTACACCTGACGATACAGGTGTTGTCTCTGATCGTTTCTTAAATATGTTGTAACAAAAAATCTTGTTTGCTTTCCATCGTAAAGTGGAAAGTGAACAAGATATTTTTATTGGTTAAAAATATGAATTTTCAATTGTAATATAATATTTTGTTTGCATAAAGTTAGAAAATAGATGGATTGACCCGTAAAACAAATGTTTGGTACAATGAAGCGGGTTAGAAGAGTATATACATACAAATATATAGCATGATTATTTGAATGAAGAACTGAGAAAATCCTTTAGTAAGGGATTATTTTATAACGAGGTGAATGGGGCATTGTTATCGGAATTATCGATTAGAAACTTTGCTATTATTGAAGCATTAAATATTTCTTTTCAAAAAGGTTTAACGGTTTTAAGCGGTGAAACAGGGGCCGGAAAATCGATTATTATTGATGCAATTAGTTTACTTGTAGGTGGCCGTGGGTCAGCAGAATTTGTTCGATATGGAACAGAGAAGGCTGAGATTGAAGGGCTATTTTATGTTGAAGATGAGAAGCATCCATGTATTGAAAAGGCAGAAGAGTTAGATATAGAAATAGAAGATGGCATGATTATTTTAAAGCGTGATATTGCTGCGAACGGGAAGAGTGTATGTCGTGTAAATGGGAAGCTTGTTACACTTAGCATATTAAAAGAAATTGGGAAAACACTTGTTGATATTCATGGACAGCACGAAACGCAAGATTTAATGAATGAAGAACGACATCTGTTTATGCTTGATCACTTTGATGGGGATCGAATCGTTAAACAATTAGACATATATCAAAACGTATACGCTGACTATGAAAAATTAAAAAAACAATTGAAATCGTTAAGTGAAAATGAGCAACAAATGGCACATCGCTTAGATTTAATTCAATTTCAGCATGAAGAAATTCGCAAGGCGGATTTAAAGATGGATGAAGAAAATGAATTAACTGAGGAACGATTGCAAATTTCTAATTTTGAAAAGATTTATAAAGCGTTAGGTGATGCATATCGTTCGTTAAGTGCCGACGGACAAGGGTTAGATAATGTAAGAAGTGCAATGGGGCAAATGGAAAGTATTACACATTTAGATGAAGTGTATCAGGAGAATCATGATTCAATTGCAAATAGCTATTACTTATTAGAAGAGGTTGCCTATCAACTGAGAGAAAAGCTCGATATGATGGAATATGATCCAAATCGTTTAGATGAAATCGAAACACGTTTGAATGAAATTCGTATGCTGAAGAGAAAATATGGAAATACTGTAGAAGAGATTTTAGCGTATGCTGATAAAATTGAACAGGAAATTTTTACGATTCAAAATAAAGACGTTCATATTGAAACGACGAAGAAACAGTTGAAGGAATTAGAAAGTGTTATTCTGAAAGAAGCAACGTTGTTAAGTAATATGCGTCATGAGCTTGCAGAACACCTTACAAATGCAATTCATCAGGAATTAAAAGAATTATATATGGAAAAAACGAAATTTGAAGTGAGAATTATGAAGAGAGAAGGAAATGTAGAAGAGCCCCTTGTGGAAGGTGCGCCGGTAAGACTTACGGCGGATGGTTACGATCATGTGGAATTTTATATTTCGACGAACCCAGGAGAGCCGCTAAAACCACTTTCAAAGGTTGCATCTGGCGGAGAGTTATCTCGTATCATTTTAGCTTTAAAAAGCATTTTTTCTAAGCATCAAGGGGTTGCATCTGTTATTTTTGATGAAGTGGATACGGGTGTAAGTGGCCGGGTCGCACAGGCTATTGCGGAAAAAATTTATCGAGTATCAGTAAACTCGCAAGTACTTTGTATTACGCACTTACCTCAAGTAGCTTCAATGGCAGATTCACATTTATTTATTCGAAAACAAGTAGCGAATGATCGGACAATTACATCGGTTACTGTTTTAACTATGGAGGATAAAGTAACAGAAATAGCTCGAATGATTTCTGGTGTGGAAATCACAGATTTAACGACAGAGCATGCGAAAGAATTACTTACGCAAGCGCATCATTTTAAACAGACAGCAGAGGCTATCCAGTAATGGATAGCTTTTTTTCTCAAATGACGATTTCTTAATTCTTCCGGTTATAAATAAAGCACTGCAAGGAGAGATTAAAAAGTGAAGCCAAGAGGCTGAATGTGGGGTAGGAGCGAGGAGAGTGAACAAGTTGAAATTAGAAAAATTTCGAAAAATAATAGGTCTTTGTCTCCTTGTTTCTTTAGTTTTTATTGGATGTTTTAAACCGCTTCGAACGTTTATTTCATCACCGAAACAACTTGTTGTTTTTGAAGGACAACAATCAGAAATATCATCATTACCAGTTTTCAAAGCTTCATCCACAAATCGTCATGTATTTACAGTGAGTTCGAATGAACAAAAACAAGGACTTATGGTAAATTCTCATCAAAATGGTGAAGCTGATATGGTATTTCAGCTTGCTGGTTTTCCAGTGAAAAAAGTAAATGTGAAAGTGTTAAAAGATTTTAAAGTGATTCCAGGTGGACAATCAATTGGTGTGAAATTAAATACAAAAGGTGTACTTGTTGTAGGCCATCATTTAATTCAAACTGAAAAAGGTAAAATATCTCCTGGTGAAATAGCAGGTGTACAAATTGGAGATATGATTACTGAAATTAATGGTAAAACAATTGAAAGAATGAGTGATGTAGCACCGTTTATTCATAATAGTGGAGAAACAGGTGAACCGCTTAATCTTGTATTGTTAAGAGATGGAAAATATATTCGTACGAAGCTAACTCCACAAAAAGACAACGGTGAATCGTCTTATCGAATTGGCTTGTATATCCGTGATTCGGCAGCTGGAATTGGAACGATGACATTTGTTCATCCAGATTCTATGAAATATGGGGCACTTGGTCATGTTATTTCTGATAATGATACGAAAAAGCCGATTCAAGTCGAAGATGGACAAATTATGCGCTCGACAGTTACATCAATTGAAAGAGGTAGTCATGGGAATCCAGGGGAGAAATTAGCAAGATTCTCACCAGACCGTGAAGTGATTGGCAATATTACAATTAATAGTCCATATGGTATTTTTGGAAAATTAAATACGAATATGAAAAACGGTATAATGGATAAAGCGATGCCTATCGCATTATCTCATCAAGTAAAAGAAGGACCGGCAAAAATATTAACAGTTATTGATCAAGATAAAGTAGAAGCGTTTGATATTGAAGTTGTTAGTACAGTGCAACAAAAATTCCCAGCCACAAAGGGTATGGTAATAAAAGTAACAGATAAACGTCTATTAGCGAAAACGGGCGGTATCGTACAGGGAATGAGTGGAAGTCCAATTGTACAAAATGGAAAAGTAATTGGTGCTGTTACACACGTATTTGTAAATGATCCAACATCAGGATATGGTGTTCATATTGAATGGATGTTACATCAAGCTGGAATTAATATTTATGATCAAGAGAAAAAAGCGAGCTAATATATATTATTAGCTCGCTTTTTCTGTTGAAAAATTCGTTGAAATTTTGTAAAAGCTCCGCAAGAGGTGTTTTTTGTTGTAAAATAAAAGGAAAGGGTTGAACGTTTCGTTGTATTTCTATGATGGAATGTGTTGCGAAAGGGAATAAATGAACGATAAACATATTTTTTTGTGATTTTATCGGAAAGTAAGAAACTTTAAAAGGGAATTTTCACACAATTGTCGAACAATTCATGTAGCCTAGAAGGATACACATGTCGGAGAATCGATTCGGTAAGGGAGGAAAAGCTGTGGAGAAAATTAAAGTATGTCTTGTGGATGATAATAAAGAATTAGTATCAATGTTAGAGAGCTATGTAGCCGCTCAAGATGATATGGAAGTAATCGGTACTGCTTATAATGGTCAAGAGTGTTTAAACTTATTAACAGATAAGCAACCTGATGTACTCGTTTTAGACATTATTATGCCACACTTAGATGGTTTAGCTGTATTGGAAAAAATGCGACATATTGAAAGGTTAAAACAGCCTAGCGTAATTATGTTGACAGCATTCGGGCAAGAAGATGTGACGAAAAAAGCAGTTGACTTAGGTGCCTCATATTTCATATTAAAACCATTTGATATGGAGAATTTAACGAGTCATATTCGTCAAGTGAGTGGTAAAGCAAACGCTATGATTAAGCGTCCACTACCATCATTCCGATCAGCAACAACAGTAGATGGAAAACCGAAAAACTTAGATGCGAGTATTACGAGTATCATTCATGAAATTGGTGTACCCGCTCATATTAAAGGATATATGTATTTACGAGAAGCAATCTCCATGGTATACAATGATATCGAATTATTAGGATCGATTACGAAAGTATTGTATCCAGATATCGCAAAGAAATATAATACCACAGCAAGCCGTGTGGAGCGCGCAATTCGTCACGCAATTGAAGTAGCTTGGAGCCGTGGGAATATTGATTCTATTTCGTCCTTATTCGGTTATACAGTATCCATGTCAAAAGCAAAACCTACGAACTCTGAGTTTATCGCAATGGTTGCGGATAAGCTGAGACTTGAACATAAAGCTAGTTGAGAGTAAAAGTAGTAAGGGATTTAAGCTTTAGTAAAGCTTAATAATTCTTGAAATTGATACTCGATATCAAATTTAAAGCCAATAAACTTTTTAATGAAAGACCAATGAATGTTATAATTCGTTGGTCTTTTTATTTTGTTGAGAAAAAGAGATTATTTGATAGTGTGGAAAATAAAACCTATTTTCAGTAATATTACATGTAAGTGAGTTTTTTATAAGGCAATAAAATAGATATAGATAGGGAGAAGGGGAATGGAAAATAAAATTTCAACTTGGCTAGGAATAGTAGCAGCTATGGGAGTTCTTGCTATTGCAGTTACATTTGGAATGTTAGAACTTGCAGATAATCCAGTAGATAAAGAAGTGAGCGCTCAAATAGATAAAAAAGAAGACCAAACAATAGTAGGTAGAGAGGTGGATGGGGTCTTTGTTGATGTGTATGTTACTGAAAATTCTACTGAAAGCGAAGTCATTACAGCGATGCATCGCATGACTCATCAAAAAGTGGTGGCAGAACGAAAATCGGGCTCTATCCCAATGATTCAAAGTAATGCTAAAAAATTAAAAGAAATTATAAATAAGAGTAGCTTTACGAAGAAAAATGAACTTTTAGCAATTGCTGATAGATGGGCGAAAAAAGATTTTAGTAAAATTGTAGAAGATCACAATTATTTCTCGGATGCTCAAGAAGATAGCGTTTGTAAAGTAACTAGAGCAATGGATGCGTTAGAAGAGCAACATTATATTTTAACTACATTCGGGGAGGGAAAAGCGAAAGAACTATACGAATCAGGGGATGCTCCGCACGTTCAATAAAAAATAATATAAAGGGCTTCTAGTTTTTTTATGATCGTGTTTTTAGAACGCAATGGGGACTTATAAATAAATAGTCTGCTTTCTTTATGACGTGTAACAAAAAAAGAAAAGATGTGATTCATTATTAAATGATGAAGGAACGGCTAAATCACATCGTAGTACATCTGTTAAAGGATTTTAGTAGGAAAGGCATCCGTGATATAATAGAAAATAATAAAAAGTCCTGCAAAACAGGACTGTATTATTCTTCGTCTTTATTTTGTTTTTCTAATTCAACTAGCTTTTGAATTAAAATGTGCTGCGGCATATGCATGAGTTGTTCAAGTGGAACACCTAGTGCTTTTGATAAGCGGACTGCAGTATCTGGAGAGATTTGTAATGGTCTCATAGAAGTACCTCCTTTTTCGTATAGTATAGCATAAGATTGGGGGAGTGAGGATGACTCTTATATTTGCACATCGTGGTGCGGCTGGAACGTACCCAGAAAATACAATGATTTCATTTGAAGCGGCTGAGTCTTTTAGAGCGGATGGAATTGAACTTGATGTTCAATTAACGAAAGATGGAAAAGTTGTCGTCATTCATGATGAAACGGTGGACCGGACAACAAATGGAAAAGGCGCGGTTCGGAATTATGTATATGAGGACTTATGCAAGTTAGATGCAAGTTATAAATTTGGTGATAAAGTAGGTTTTTGTAAAATACCACTTTTAGAAGAGGTATTAGAATGGCTTGAACAAACGAGTTTGCTACTTAATATTGAACTTAAAAATAATAAAATTCCATACAGAGGTTTAGAGGAAGAAGTTATAACGCTTGTGCGGAAATTTAGTCTAGAGGATCGTGTTATATTTTCTTCGTTTAATCACTACAGTATGAAACGGTGCCATATGATGGCTCCTGATATTCAAACAGCAATTTTATATCGCGAAGGTTTGCATAGTCCGTGGGCATACGCGAAAAAAATGGGGGCTACAGCAGTACATCCGAATTATCGTTACCTTCAAGATGCTATTGCCGAACTAACGATGGAAAGTGGTGTAGAGGTTCGCCCTTATACAATTAATGAAGAAACGCTTATGCGTAAATATTTTGATATGAATATATCGGCGATTATTACTGATTACCCTGAAACGGCAAGAACGTTAATGCCAATAAAAAAATGAGACCGCGTGTAACGGTCTCATTTTTTTATTTATAAATAGTGGGGCATTCCTATCTTCTAAAGCGAGCTTGTACTTTATTTCGTTTACGGTCTCGGTGCAAGACGAAGCCACCGAAGATATAAAACCCGAGCCCGAAGCAGAGAGCGCCGATTAAAAATTGTAACCACAGTATAGAGATTGGTGGAAATAGAATCCCGAATACAGTATCTCTCATTAACTTTATACCAAACACAGCTAATGAAATAGGGATGAGTGCTAATAGTAGAGCAACGTAACGCTGCATACATAACGCTCCTTTTCAGATTATTTCGTATATTTTAATGATGTTATAGGGAAAGGGGGTTTGTCAAGAGGGTGCTGAACGAGTAAGATAAAAGTGTGAAAAAATTTGCAGAGTTACTTCGAGAGGAAGTGGGATATATGAAACAAAAAGTATTAATTGTTGGTGCAGGTGAAGGCGGGAGCGCACTGCTGAATCTGTTACAAAGTTCGAATATATTTCAAATTATAGGGATTATTGATATAAATCCGTTGGCAAAAGGACTACAAATTGCTAAGGAATACGGGATTGCAATTGGAGAAAGTGTAACTCCATTTCTTTCTATGCATATCGATGTAATATTTGATATGACAGGTGAAGATGATGTGCATAAGGTTTTATTGGAAAAAAAGAAAAAAGACACTCTTCTTATACCAGGTGATATCGCAAAAATTGTTACAGGATTAGCGCATGAGAAGGAAGGGCTAATTGGGCGATTAGAGGAACAAACGCAACAAGGAGAATTAATTTTAAATTCTACACATGATGGCATGATCGTAATTGATCGAGAGGGACAAGTTCGTCTTTTTAATAAAAGTGCAGAGCGTATTATCGGATATAAAAAAGAAGAGGCGATAGGAAAATATATTTTAGAAGTCATTCCAACTAGTAAATTACTTCGCATTATACGTACGAAACAAATAGAAGTAAATTATGAACTAACATTAGAGAATGGAAAGAAAATTATTACAACGCGTATACCGATATTAAAAGAGGGCGGAGAGGTACAAGGGGCATTTGCAATTTTTAAAGATATAACAGAAGTTGTAGATTTAGCGGAAGAAGTTACAGATTTAAAGGAAATTCAAACACTATTAGAGGCAATTATTAACTCATCTGAAGAAGCAATTTCGGTTGTGGATGAAAAAGGAAGAGGTTTAGTCATTAACCCGGCATATACGAAATTAACGGGTTTAACAGAAGAAGATATTATTGGGAAGCCTGCTACAACTGATATTGTAGAAGGCGAAAGTATGCATATGAAAGTACTTCGAACGCGTCGTGCGGTGCGCGGAATACATATGAAGATTGGGCAAAAAAAGCGCGATGTAATTGTAAACGTGGCACCAGTCATTGTGGATGGAATATTGAAAGGAAGCGTCGGCGTTATCCGTGACGTGTCGGAAATTCAAAAGTTAACAAATGAATTGAATAGAGCAAGGCAAATTATTCGCACATTAGAAGCGAAATATTCATTTGATGATATTGTCGGGAATTCAGATGAAACAACGGCAGCTATCGAACAGGCGAAGCTAGGAGCAAATACACCAGCAACAGTACTGTTACGCGGTGAATCTGGGACTGGTAAAGAATTGTTTGCACATGCAATCCATAATGGAAGTAATCGAAAATACAATAAGTTCGTCCGTGTAAACTGTGCGGCCATTTCGGAGACGTTGTTAGAAAGTGAATTATTTGGTTATGAGGAAGGGGCGTTTTCTGGAGCGAAAAGAGGCGGGAAACGTGGGTTCTTTGAGGAAGCAAATAACGGTAGTATTTTTTTAGATGAAATAGGGGAGTTATCTGCAAATACACAAGCGAAACTCCTTCGTGTACTGCAGGAAAAAGAAATTGTAAAAGTTGGTGGAACGAAAGCGATACCTATTAATGTTCGAGTAATTGCAGCGACGCATGTGAATTTAGAAAAGGCTATTCTAGAAGGGAAGTTTAGGGAGGATTTATATTATCGATTAAATAAAATCCCAATTCAAATTCCATCTCTTCGTCAACGTAAAGGAGATATACCGACAATTGCGGACAGATTGATTCAAAAAATTAATCAAGATTACGGTCGTAATGTAGAAGGGCTCACTGATTCAGCCATTTTATATTTACAATCATACGAATGGCCAGGGAATGTGAGGGAACTTGAAAATATTCTGGGAAGAGCTATTATCTTTATGAATTATAACGAGACCTATATTGATGTACACCATTTACCGCCATTACATAACGAAGAGCAGGTGGAGTCAAAGCAATCTCATTTATTACCTGAATTAGAAGAAAAGCCACTTGAACATTTAGTGACAGAGTTTGAAGGGAATATTATTCATGAATATTTGGAGAGATTTGATGGGAATAAAACGCAAACTGCAAAAGCGTTAGGAATTTCCGTTCGAAATTTATATTACAAGCTAGAAAAGTATGACCATGCAAAAAATAGCATGCAATAAATTGCGTACCGTGCAATTTATTGCATGGTATACAAAAAGTGACAAAATAAGACAGAATCTTTTGTTATTTTCCAAAGTATTGATTTTACTGCATTTTGAATGCGTTTTCATTATTGGTAAGACCACTTTTAAAAGTTGGCACGGTATTTGCTTTATAAATAGACGAGGGACGACGGAAAGGGTTGATTACAAAATATGAAGTTAGAATACTTAATTGATCAAGCAGCAGGGCAGCCTAAAAAAACTGTAGCTGTAGCAGTAGCTGAAGATCATGAAGTAATTGAAGCTGTAGCGAAAGCAATTAAATTACAGTTAGCTCAATTTCGTCTATATGGAAATCAAGAAAAAATAATGGGGATGCTACAAGAACATGGTTTACAAACTTCAGAACATGTTGAAGTGATTGCAGCAATGTCTAGTGCAGAGGCTGCAGAACTTTCTGTTAAAGCTGTGAGAAATGGTGAAGCAGACGTGCTTATGAAGGGGAACATCCCAACAGCGAATATTTTGAAGGCTGTGTTAAACAAAGAGTGGGGCCTACGTAAAGGTAGCGTACTTTCACATGTAGCAGCATTTGAAGTTCCAAATTACGATCGTCTTATTTTCGTTACAGATGCAGCGATGAACATCGCACCTGATGTAACACAAAAAGCTGCTATTATACAAAATACTGTAGAAGTTGCCCGGGCAATAGGAATCGACTTGCCAAAAGTGGCACCAATTGCAGCAGTAGAAGTTGTGAATCCAGCGATGCAGGCGACAATTGATGCAGCGATGTTAACACAAATGAATCGCCGCGGACAAATTAAAGATTGTATCGTTGATGGACCACTTGCTTTAGATAATGCAGTATCACAAATTGCAGCAGAGCATAAAGGCATAGTAAGTGATGTAGCAGGTAAGGCAGATATTTTACTCGTCCCAACGATTGAAGCTGGAAATGTGCTATATAAATCACTCGTATACTTTGCGGATGCAAAAGTAGGAGCAATGATTGCTGGCGCAAAAGCACCGATTGTTTTAACATCTCGTGCTGATTCAGCAGAAACAAAAGTATATTCATTAGCATTGGCAGTTGCGACTGCTTCAAAATAAACCAAAAAGGGTAAAACATTAGGGGGAAACGACAATGACATTAGAAATCTTCGAATACTTAGAAAAATATGATTATGAGCAAGTAGTATTTTGTCAAGATAAAGAATCTGGTTTAAAAGCAATTATTGCAATTCATGATACAACACTTGGACCGGCTCTTGGTGGAACAAGAATGTGGACATATGATTCTGAAGAAGCGGCGATTGAAGATGCATTGCGTCTTGCAAAAGGGATGACATACAAAAACGCAGCAGCTGGTTTAAACTTAGGTGGTGCGAAAACAGTAATTATCGGTGATCCTCGTAAAGATAAGAGCGAAGCAATGTTCCGTGCACTAGGACGTTATATCCAAGGACTAAACGGACGTTACATTACAGCTGAAGATGTTGGTACAACAGTAGATGATATGGATATTATCCATGAAGAAACTGACTTTGTAACAGGTATCTCACCATCATTCGGTTCTTCTGGTAACCCATCTCCGGTAACGGCATACGGTGTTTACCGTGGTATGAAAGCAGCTGCAAAAGAAGCTTTCGGTACTGACAATTTAGAAGGAAAAGTAATTGCTGTTCAAGGCGTTGGTAACGTAGCATATCACCTATGCAAACATTTACACGCTGAAGGAGCAAAATTAATTGTTACAGATATTAATAAAGAAGCTGTACAACGTGCTGTAGAAGAATTCGGTGCATCAGCAGTTGAACCAAATGAAATTTACGGTGTTGAATGCGATATTTACGCACCATGTGCACTAGGCGCAACAGTTAATGATGAAACTATTCCACAACTTAAAGCAAAAGTAATCGCAGGTTCTGCAAATAACCAATTAAAAGAAGATCGTCATGGTGACATCATTCATGAAATGGGTATTGTATACGCACCAGATTATGTAATTAATGCAGGTGGCGTAATTAACGTAGCAGACGAATTATATGGATACAATAGAGAACGTGCACTAAAACGTGTTGAGTCTATTTATGACACGATTGCAAAAGTAATCGAAATTTCAAAACGCGATGGCATAGCAACTTATGTAGCGGCAGATCGTCTAGCTGAAGAGCGCATTGCAAGCTTGAAGAATTCTCGTAGCACTTACTTACGCAACGGTCACGATATTATTAGCCGTCGCTAATCATTCATATATAACTTTTACAAAAGGTGTGGTTACCTCTTATGAGGTTTCCACTTCCTTTTGAATTTATTAGTGGAGGTAGCAACATTGTCTGTAAATCGAATTCTTGTTATTAACCCAGGTAGTACATCCACAAAAATTGGTGTTTTTGATAATGAAAGACCCGTTCTAGAAGAAACGATTCGTCATGACGTAGAACAGATTGGAAAATATAAGAGAATTATCGACCAATATGAGTTTCGAAAAGAAACGATTTTAGAAGTTCTACATTCTCATGGTATTAACATTTCAAAATTAAACGCTGTTTGTGGGCGTGGTGGATTACTTCGTCCAATCGAAGGCGGTACGTATACAGTAAACGATGCGATGTTAGAAGATTTGAAAAATGGCTTTAGCGGTCATCACGCTTCAAACCTTGGAGGCATTTTAGCATATGAAATTGCTTCTGGATTAAACATTCCTGCATTCATTGTAGATCCTGTCGTTGTAGATGAGATGGAGCCGGTTGCTCGTATAAGTGGCATTGCTGGTATGGAACGCAAAAGTATCTTCCATGCATTAAATCAAAAAGCAGTTGCTCGTAAAGTAGCTGAACAGTTAAATCACAAATACGAGGATTTAAATTTATTAGTTACACATATGGGTGGCGGTATTACAGTTGGTGCTCATAAAAAAGGAAGAGTAATCGATGTGAATAACGGTTTAAACGGAGAAGGACCATTTAGTCCAGAGCGCGCTGGTACAGTACCAGTAGGGCAACTAGTAGAAATGTGTTTCTCTGGTGAGTATTACCGTGATGAAATGATTAAAAAACTTGTCGGACAAGGTGGACTTGTAAGTTTAATCGGTACAAATGATGCGATTAAAGTAGAGCAAATGGTTGAAAAAGGTGATCCTGAAGCAACTCTTATTTATAAAGCAATGGCATATCAAGTTGCAAAAGAGATTGGCGGAGCTAGCGCTGTACTTCACGGGAAAATCGATGCAATCGTATTAACTGGTGGACTGGCATACAGTAAAATTCTTGTCGATGAAATAAAAGAGCGAGTGGACTGGATTGCAGATGTTATCGTACATCCAGGCGAAGATGAGTTAGAAGCGTTAGCAGAAGGAGCACTTCGTGTATTACGTGAAGAAGAAGCTCCAAAAGAATACGTTGTACGTGAAAAAGAAACGGTAGCTAGGGGTTGAGATAATGGCAAAAGAATATGATTTAGTCATCGTTGGCGGCGGTACTGGTGGATATGTTGCTGCAATTCGTGCATCACAACTAGGGTTAAAAACTGCACTAGTCGAAAAAGAAAATCTTGGTGGTACTTGTTTACACAAAGGATGTATTCCTAGTAAAGCTCTTTTACGTAGTGCGGAAGTATATGCAACTGCTAAAAAAAGCGAAGAGTTCGGAGTTATTGCAAGCAATGTAGAACTAAACTTTGCGAAAGTACAAGAGCGTAAAGAGAAGATAGTAACGCAGCTTCATAAAGGCGTTCAACATTTAATGAAACAAGGTAAAATTGATGTGTTTGAAGGTATTGGCCGTATTCTTGGCCCATCTATTTTCTCTCCGATGCCAGGGACAATTTCAGTTGAACTTGCAAGTGGAGAAGAGAATGAAATGTTAATTCCAAAAAATGTACTTATTGCAACAGGTTCTCGTCCAAATTCATTACCAGGTTTAGAATTAGACGGAGAGTACGTAATGTCTTCAGATCATGCTCTAAAAATGGAAACGCTTCCTAGTTCGATTATTATCGTTGGTGGCGGTGTAATCGGTATTGAGTGGGCATCTATGCTTGCTGACTTCGGTGTAGAAGTTACAGTATTAGAGTATGCGAAAACGATATTACCACTAGAAGATCAAGACGTTTCAAAAGAAATGCAACGTCTATTCAAGAAAAAAGGTATTAAAGTGGTAACTGGTGCAAAAGTATTACCAGAAACATTGGTAAAAGATAATGGAGTAACAATCCAAGCTGAACACAACGGTGAAAATAAAGAATTTAAAGCAGAAAAAATGCTTGTATCTGTAGGAAGACAAGCGAATACGCAAAATATTGGCTTAGAGAACACAGATATCGTTGTGGAAAAAGGATACATTCAAACAAATGAGTTTTATCAAACGAAAGAATCGCATATTTACGCAATTGGAGATGTAATCGGTGGCCTGCAACTCGCTCACGTTGCTTCTCACGAAGGAATTGCTGCAGTAGAACATATTGCAGGGAAAGAAGTTACACCAATCGATTACTCTATGGTATCAAAATGCGTATATAGCAGTCCGGAAGTTGCTTCTGTCGGTTTAACAGAACAAGAAGCGAAAGAAAAAGGCTATAAGTTAAAAGTAGGTAAGTTCTCATTCCGCGCAATCGGAAAAGCACTTGTATACGGAGAATCAGATGGTTTCGTAAAACTTGTAGTTGATGAAGAGACAAATGACATTCTTGGTGTTCATATGATTGGACCGCATGTAACAGATATGATTTCTGAAGCGGGTCTTGCAAGAGTACTTGATGCAACACCTTGGGAAGTAGCACATACAATTCATCCGCATCCATCATTATCTGAGGCGATTGGTGAAGCAGCACTTGCTGTAGATGGAAGAGCGTTACACGCATAAAAATGTGGATTTAGGAGGTTATGAAAAATGGCAGAAGTAAAAGAAAAGCGCCATGAAGAGCTTGGCTTAAGTGATGAGCAAGTATTAGAAATGTTCCGTACGATGTTACTTGCACGTAAAATAGACGAACGTATGTGGTTATTAAACCGTGCTGGTAAAATTCCATTCGTAATTTCTTGTCAAGGACAAGAGGCTGCACAAGTTGGAGCGGCGTTCGCTCTTGATAGAGAGAAAGATTATGCATTACCATACTACCGTGATATGGGTGTTGTACTAGCATTTGGTATGACAGCTAAAGAGCTTATGTTGTCTGCTTTCGCGAAAGCTGGAGATCCAAACTCTGGTGGTCGTCAAATGCCTGGTCACTTCGGTCAAAAGAAAAATCGTATTGTTACAGGTTCATCTCCAGTAACAACGCAAGTACCACATGCAGTTGGTATTGCATTAGCTGGAAAAATGGAGAAGAAAGATTTAGTAACGTTCGTTACATTTGGAGAAGGTTCTTCAAACCAAGGTGACTTCCATGAAGGGGCAAACTTTGCTGGTGTACACAAACTACCTGTTATTTTTATGTGTGAAAATAACAAATATGCAATCTCTATTCCAGTTGAAAAACAATTAGCATGTAAAAACGTATCAGATCGTGCGATTGGTTACGGTATGCCTGGATATACAATAGACGGAAACGATCCGCTTGCAGTATATAAAGCTGTAAAAGAAGCAGCAGATCGCGGTCGTCGTGGTGAAGGCCCAACTTTAATTGAAACAGTATCATATCGTTTAACAGCACATTCTAGTGACGATGATGATCGTGTTTATCGTGATAAAGAAGAAGTAGAAGAAGCAAAGAAAAAAGATTCAATTATAACATTCGCGGCTTATTTAAAAGAAGCTGGTGTATTAACTGAGGAATCGGAAAAACAAATGTTAGACGAAATTATGCATATCGTAAATGAAGCAACAGAATATGCAGAAAATGCTCCGTATGCAGCACCTGAAGATGCATTGAAGCACGTATACGCAGAATAGGGGGGAACGTTTCATGGCTGTAATGTCTTATATTGATGCTATTACATTAGCAATGCGCGAAGAAATGGAACGCGATGAGAAAGTATTCGTTTTAGGAGAAGATGTTGGTAAAAAAGGTGGCGTGTTTAAAGCGACACACGGTTTGTATGATCAATTTGGTGAAGATCGTGCGCTTGATGCACCGCTTGCAGAATCTGCAATTGCTGGGGTAGCAATTGGTGCGGCAATGTATGGTATGCGTCCAATCGCTGAAATGCAGTTTGCTGATTTCATCATGCCAGCAGTAAACCAAATTGTTTCTGAGGCAGCAAAAATTCGTTATCGTTCTAATAATGATTGGACTTGTCCAGTTACAATTCGTGCACCATTTGGCGGGGGTGTTCACGGTGCATTGTATCATTCACAATCTGTAGAAGCGATGTTTGCAAACCAACCAGGTTTAAAAATCGTTATCCCTTCTACACCATATGATGCAAAAGGCTTATTAAAAGCAGCCATTCGTGATGAAGATCCAGTATTATTCTTCGAACATAAACGTGCATATCGTTTAATTAAAGGTGAAGTGCCGGAGGATGACTACGTATTACCAATCGGAAAAGCAGATGTAAAACGTGAAGGTGATGATATTACAGTTATCACGTACGGATTATGTGTTCATTTTGCTCTTCAAGCGGCTGAAAAGTTAGCACAAGATGGCATCTCTGCACACATTCTTGATTTACGTACTGTATATCCATTAGATAAAGAAGCAATCATTGAAGCAGCTTCTAAAACAGGTAAAGTTCTTCTTGTAACAGAAGACAATAAAGAAGGAAGCATTATGAGTGAAGTGGCAGCAATTATTGCTGAAAACTGTCTATTTGATTTAGATGCGCCAATCGCACGTCTTGCAGGTCCAGACGTTCCAGCAATGCCATATGCACCAACAATGGAAAAATTCTTTATGGTAAATCCAGATAAAGTTGAAAAAGCAATGCGTGAACTTGCGGAATTTTAATCGGGGGGACTATACATGGCTGTAGAAAATATTACAATGCCTCAGCTCGGGGAGAGCGTTACAGAGGGCACAATTAGTAAATGGCTCGTTAATGTTGGCGATCACGTAAACAAGTATGATCCGCTTGCAGAAGTAATGACTGATAAAGTAAATGCTGAAGTACCATCTTCTTTCACGGGGATTGTAAAAGAGTTAATCGCTGGTGAAGGTGATACGTTAGCTGTAGGTGAAGTAGTTTGTGTGATTCAAGTAGAAGGCGCAGATGAAGTAGCAGCAACAGCTGTTGAAGAAAAAACGAAAGAAGAACCAAAGGCAGAAGTAGCTACGTCTGAAAAAGCACCGAAAGTAAAACAACCAACTGATGGAAAACCACGTTTTTCACCAGCTGTGTTAAAACTTGCGGGTGAGCATAACGTTGATTTAGATCTAGTAGAAGGTACGGGAGCAAACGGCCGTATCACTCGTAAAGATATTTTAAAGCTAGTGGAATCTGGAAATATTCCGCAAGCAGGTGCAGCGAAGAAAGAGGAAGGTGTAGCGGCAGTAGTAGAAGCTCGCCCAGAAGCACCAAAAGCAGCACCAGTAGCGCAAAAAGTAGAAGCTGCGAAACCAGTTTCTGTACCTACAATGCCTGGAGATATCGAAATTCCAGTAACAGGTGTGCGTAAAGCAATCGCAGCAAACATGTTACGTAGTAAACATGAAGCACCACATGCTTGGATGATGATTGAAGTAGATGTGACAAACCTTGTGTCATACCGTAACTCAATTAAAGGTGACTTTAAGAAGCGTGAAGGCTTTAACTTAACGTTCTTTGCTTTCTTCGTAAAAGCAGTAGCACAAGCGTTAAAAGAGTATCCTCAAATTAATTCAATGTGGGCTGGCGATAAAATTGTTCAGAAGAAAGATATTAACCTTTCTATCGCTGTTGCAACAGAGGAAGAACTATTTGTACCAGTAATTAAGCAAGCGGACGAGAAAACAATTAAAGGTATCGCTCGTGAAATTACAGAACTTGCAGGAAAAGTACGTACGAAATCGTTAAAAGCAGACGAAATGCAAGGTGGAACATTTACAATTAATAACACAGGATCATTCGGTTCTGTTCAATCTATGGGTATTATTAATTACCCACAAGCGGCTATTCTACAAGTTGAATCAATTGTAAAACGCCCAGTAATTATGGATAACGGTATGTTCGGTGCTCGTGATATGGTTAACTTATGTTTATCACTTGATCACCGAGTACTTGATGGTTTAATTTGTGGTAAGTTCTTAGGACGTGTTAAAGAAATTTTAGAAAACATGTCAGAAAACAATACATCTGTATATTAATAAAAAGCTCGCTTATGCGAGCTTTTTATTATCTTATTTCTTCATCTACATCCTACTATATGTATAAATACCTTTCCCAGTAATCTTACAATAAACGATTATGTATTAGGAATTTACGAAAATACATTGCTGATATATGGTATATGGATATAAAATAAGAAAAGAATAATTTTTTTGGCAAATCTTACTGATGAAACTGTAGTATAATATATTGTATTGTATGAAAAAGAGAGTTATTCTATATAAGTGTTTTATAGATAATGTGTAATCAGTCGTCAAAACATGAAGAATGTTGACTCCTGGTTTTTTATTTTTGCCGTAACAATGTTTCAGGAGGATGTCATGAAAAGAAGTACCGAGTTTCTAAAAAGTTTAGATGTAAAATTAATTTTAATTTTGTGTGCACTATGTGTGACGAGTATAGCTGCTATATATAGCAGTCAGCAAACGGGACAGTATGGAGCTGCAAACTTTGCTATGAAACAAGGTGTTAACTACATAATTGGGGTTGTATTGTTACTTCTTGTTGCAAGCATCGACTTAGATCAATTGCAAAAATTGTCTTGGCCACTTTATATTGCCGGGTTTGCTTCACTTATTCTTTTGAAAGTATTACCACCATCAGGTTTTACACCTGAAAAATTAGGTGCAAAAAGATGGTTTGTTTTCCCAGTATTTGGACAAATTCAGCCGTCTGAGTTTTTCAAAATTGCATTGCTACTTGTAGTAGCGAGTATAGCAGTAAAACATAATGCACAGTATATGGCAAGGACATTCCAAACAGATTTAAAGCTAGTAGGTAAAATTATGCTAGTGTCACTTCCACCTATGGCGGTTGTATATAGTCAACCTGATACAGGTATGGTGTTCTTATATGCTGCTGCTATTGCATGTATTTTATTTATGTCAGGTATTCAAAAGAAATTGATAGCATTATGTACAGTTATTCCGTTGACCATATTATCTGCTTTAATATTTATTTTCTTTAAGTATCAAGATTTTTTCTATAATAATTTAGTTACTTTACTAAAACCTCACCAACAGTCGCGTATTGTAGGTTGGTTAAATCCATTTGAAAATGCAGATCAAGGTTATCAAACGCAACAATCGATTTTAGCTGTAGGTAGTGGAGGAATGGAAGGTAAAGGGTTTGGGGGAGGAAGCGTCTATATCCCAGAGAAGCATACTGACTTTATTTTCGCTACAATTGCCGAAGAAGGTGGATTTATCGTAGCAGCCTTAGTTGTCTTCTTGTTCCTATTACTACTATATCGAACAATTATTATTGGTTATTCCGCTGATAATTTATTTGGTACATTATTATGCGCTGGATCGATCGGTATATTAACAGTTCAAATATTCCAAAACATCGGTATGATCGTTGGATTAATGCCTGTAAAAGGTATTGCATTACCTTTCTTATCGTATGGGGGAAGTTCCTTATTCTCGAATATGATTATGATGGGGCTCATACTATCGGTACGGAAAACGTATAAAAAATATATGTTTTCAGTTAAGTAAAAAAAGCTGGTTCGTTTTTAAACGAACCAGCTTTTTTACATATATGCTCATAAACGTTGCAAACTAAAACAGGATAGCAGTTTGAGACGGGTAAGGAGTGCAAAGTGATGCATATGCATATTTTTGAAGGAGCACGGCATCTTTCTAATAGTGAATGGGTTATTCGGGCTATTATAGCATACATATTTTTAATATTAGTTGCGAAAGCGATGGGGCAAAGGTCTATCGCACAACTTCGTTTTTTAGATGTTGTATTAGTGTTATTGCTTGGTGGGAATATTTCTAACGCATTGTCTGATGAAAAAGTAGGGTTACTGGGCTCGATGATTACAACGTTCATACTCGTTGTACTTCATATTATAAGCTCAGTTTTAATGCTGAAATGGGATAGATGGAGACGTTTTTTAGAGCCAGCACCTATCATTCTTATACATAATGGTTCCATTGATTTTAGCAATTTGAAAAAGGCGAGAATTACCGTGGAATATTTGTTTTCGGAACTTCGTATGCGAAATGTGAGCGATATTCAAACGATTAAATTAGCATTATGGGAAGCGAACGGTGTCGTTTCTATATTTCGGTATCCAGAATATGAAGCAGTTTCACGGCTTGATCTTAAAGTGGCGGGAAAAAAATCTCCAGTTTCTTTTGTATTAGTAAAGGATGGGAGGATACAGAAAGATGTTCTTGCATTATTAGGAAAAACAGAAGCGTGGGCGAGAAAATTTCTAGAGGAGAGTACAGAAGTCGAATCCATTATGTTAGCTACAGTAGATGAATCACATAAAATAAATATTTTGTTAAAAAAATGAAAAATATACGCATTTTGTCGTTTCGTACATATGATACAATAGTGTGGACAACGAAAAAGGAGGCGATACGGTGGGATATGTAGAAGAATTACGAAAAATAGTTGGTCATCGCCCTTTAATTTTAGTTGGTGCTGTTGTACTCGTTATAAATGAAAATGGATATGTTTTATTGCAGCAGCGGACAGAGCCGTACGGAAAATGGGGACTACCTGGTGGGCTAATGGAGCTTAGTGAATCACCAGAAGAAACAGCTTATCGTGAAGTATATGAAGAGACAGGAATAAAAGTGAAGAACTTGCAACTAATCAATGTATTTTCTGGAGCGAACTACTTTACAAAATTAGCAAACGGTGATGAATTTCAATCTGTAACAACCGCCTATTATACAGATGAATACGAAGGGGATTTTGTTATGAATAAAGAAGAAGCAGTTCAGCTTAAATTCTTTTCAGTAACAGAACTACCTGACTATATTGTAGGATCGCATAAAAAAATGATTGCTGAATATATGAAGATTATGGAAAAAAAGATATAATCATAGTGAAAGAAATACAAAAACACAGTTCTGGTTGGTAGTCCAGACGCATGATTTCATGTCAGTAACCTTCCCCTCCGGGATGTCCCGTATTTCTAATCTTTTAAAGGAGGGGCTGTCAATGGATTTGACAGTATATCACGATGGCCAATTTTTTGTTGGAATCATTACATGCAAAGAAAAAGGGAAATTGTATGGAGCGAGGTATATTTTTGGGGCGGAACCGTCAGATGAAGAAGTGCTTATGTTTGTGAATAGTGCACTTTTAGAGCATTTTCAGCACTTTGCAAAATGTGGTGTAGAAATTAAAGAAAAACAGCGTCCTAAAAACATAAAGCGTACCATACGACAAGCAGCAAAAGAAATAAATATTAAACGTTTTACTAAGGCGCAAGAGGCGATTAGTTTATCTTATGAATTGCATAAACAAGAAAAGAAAGTGCAGTCTAAAGAGAAGCGAGAAGCTGAAAAAGAAAGAAGACGTTTAATGAAAGTACAAAAAGCAAAGCAAAAACATCGTGGTCATTAAAGAAAAGGTGTTAGAGCAAGAGCTCTAACACCTTTTCTATACTTAAATACAAGTAAACTTACTTGTATTTCATAAACATTAACTGGTAAGATACAAATAGGTAGTTTTAGAGGAGGGAAAAGAGTGATTAATTTTAACTTTTTTATGAATGATGTTGTCCGCCAAGCGCGTGAAGAGATTGTCTCTGCTGGATATACAGAATTGACGACGCCAGAAGCGGTAGAAGAAGCGTTTAAAAGAAATGGAACAACACTTGTAATGGTAAACTCTGTATGTGGTTGTGCAGGTGGTATTGCTCGTCCTGCTGCTGCGCATTCCGTACATTATGATAAACGTCCTAACCACCTTGTAACGGTGTTTGCAGGGCAAGATAAAGAAGCGACAGCAAGAGCGCGTGAATATTTCGAAGGGTACCCACCTTCTTCTCCATCATTTGCTTTATTAAAAGATGGAAAAATTGTAACGATGGTAGAGCGTCATGAAATTGAAGGTCATGAACCGATGCAAGTTATTGCCAAACTACAATCATATTTCGAAGAGAATTGTGAAGAACTATAAAAAATAAGAGAAAAGGCGGCACGTCCACAATCAAGTGGATGTGCCGCCTTTTTTATTTATTATTAAAATTTCTGAGATATGCATAGTTGTGTTATTTTATGCATTTTTTTATACATAAAAAACAGCGTTTATATTGTTTGTTTATTTATTTTTATTTTATATATTGCATAAAAATAAAAGTGCTGATACAATACAAACATCGAATAAATATTCTATTAAACTTTTAAATATACATTATTAGGGGGAAGAAAGATGAAGAAGTTAGTATCAATATCGTTTGCACTTATTTTAATTTTAAGTATGTTCAGCGCTTGTAGTAATGGGGAATCGAAAGAAACAAAAGGAAATAAGAAAGTACTCGTAATGGGAACTTCAGCAGATTATAAACCATATGAATACGTAGAAGCTTCAAAAAGTGATGAAATTATCGGCTTTGATGTTGATGTTGCTAAATATATCGGAAAAGAACTTGGGTATGAAGTGAAAGTGAAAGATATGGATTTTGGTGGTTTATTAGCATCTCTTAGTTCAGGAAAAGTTGATTTCGTAATGGCAGGCATGACGCCAACTGCAGAGCGTAAAAATAATGTTGATTTTACAGATATTTATTTTGTTGCGAAAAATATGGTCGTTTCTAAAAAGGATTCTAACATTCAATCTGTAGAGGGTTTAAAAGGGAAAAAAGTAGGGGTACAAACAGGGTCTATTCAAGAAGAGAAAGCAGCAGAATTTAAAAAACAAGTAGATTTCCAAGTTGAGGGACGTGACCGTATACCAGAAATCGTACAAGAAATTAAAGCTGGTCGTTTTGACGCTGCAATTATAGAAGACACAGTTGCTAAAAATTATTTAGAGAAAATGAAAGATTTACAAGGAATTGAAATTAAAGAAGCACCAGAAGAAGTTGGAGCAGCAATTGCCCTTCCGAAAAACAGTGATAAAACAGCAGAATTTAATAAAGTAATTAAAAAAATGCAAGAAAATGGAGAAATGGATAAATTAGTGAAGAAATGGTTTGGCAGCGGAAAATAAGCTGCCTTTCACTTTTCTGTGAGGGGAATGAAAAGAATGAACTTAGATTTTTCGGCGATTACGCCTTCGATACCATATATACTAAAAGGTTTAGAAGTTACTTTGAAAATTGTAGCAGTATCAGCTTTAGCAGGATTTATTTTAGGAACGCTATTAGCACTTTGTAAAATTGCTAGAATACGAGCATTATATATAGCAGCAGATTTTTATACATCAATTTTTCGTGGTACACCCCTTGTATTGCAATTAATGATTATTTATTTTGGTGTCCCGCAAATAATTGGTTATGAAATACCAGCATTCTTAGCTGCTGTACTTGCATTTAGCTTGAATTCAGGTGCATACATGTCAGAAGTAATTCGTGCTGGTATTCAAGCGGTTGATAAAGGACAAACAGAAGCAGCAATGGCTTTAGGGGTACCATACGGAAAAATGATGAGAAATATTATTTTCCCTCAAGCATTAAAAAATATATTACCAGCGCTTGTGAATGAATTTGCGACACTTACAAAAGAATCGGCTGTAGTAACGGTAATAGGCGCGACTGATTTAATGCGTCGTGCTTACATTGTAGGCGGTGAGACATTTAAATATCTTGAACCATTACTTTTTGTTGGACTGATTTATTATATGTTAGTCATTATTCTTACATTAGTCGGGAAGGCAATTGAAGGGAGAATGAAGAAAAGTGATTAAAATTGAAAACCTTCATAAATCATTTGGTAAAAACGAAGTATTAAAAGGAATTACAACAACGATTGAAAAAGGGGAAGTAGTTGCAATTATAGGACCTTCTGGATCAGGAAAATCAACATTTTTACGTTGTATGAATATGTTAGAAGCATCAACGGATGGTCACATTTGGATTGGAACGGAAGAAGTAACGAATCCGAAAACGAATGTTATGCATGTTCGTGAAAATGTCGGTATGGTATTTCAACATTTTCACTTATTTCCTCATATGACTGTATTAGAAAACATTACGTATGCTCCTATCAATGTAAAAGGGATAACGAAGCAAGAAGCTGAAAAGAAAGCTGAGAAACTTTTAGAAAAGGTTGGATTAGTAGATAAAAAAGATACGTATCCAAATCGTCTTTCGGGAGGACAAAAGCAACGTGTAGCAATTGCAAGAGCGTTAGCAATGGAACCCGAAGTTATGTTATTTGATGAACCGACATCGGCGCTAGATCCAGAGATGGTGAAAGAAGTGTTAGAAGTTATGAAATCGTTAGTTACGACAGGAATGACGATGGCTATCGTTACACATGAAATGGGCTTTGCAAAAGAAGTGGCAGATCGTGTTCTTTTCTTGGACGGAGGAAAGCTTGTAGAAGATAGTGCGCCAGAAGAATTTTTTGCAGCACCGAAAAGTGAACGTGCGCAACAATTTTTACAAAAAATATTGTAATATGAAAAGGTTATGTGAATAATAAGTAGAAAAGGATGACATTGTGTCATCCTTTTTTTATACTAGCTGTAAATACGTTTATACATATAGGAGTAATGATATGTTTAAAATTGGATACCGTACAGTAAAAACAGCAATAGGGACAGGCGCGGCAGTTTTTATTGCTCAGTTATTAGGGTTGGAATTTTATAGTTCAGCAGGTATTTTAGTTATTTTATGTGTACAAAATACGAAGCGCAAATCGCTTCAAGTGTCGTTACATCGTTTTCTAGCTTGTATATTATCAATGGTATTCGCGTTTTGTATTTTTGAAACGATCGGCTATACACCACTTGCAATTAGCATATTGTTACTTACATTTATTCCGACTGCAGTAATGCTTAAAATTCAAGAAGGCATTGTCACGAGTTCAGTTATTGTTATGCATCTATATTCATTGAAGCAAATTACATGGCTTATAGTTGGAAATGAAATTGCTATATTAACGATAGGGATTAGCGTGGCGTTATTAGTAAATATGTATATGCCGAGTAGTGAAAATAAGCTAAAAGAGTATCAGGATAAAATAGAGAGCAATTTTAAAACGATTTTGTTTGAAATGGTTGTGTATTTACGAAATCGAGAAAGTAGTTGGAGTGGGGCAGAACTCATTGAAACCGAGAATATGTTAAATGAAGCAAGAGATTTATCGTTTAAAAAACTTGAGAATGCATTTATGCGAGAAGATGATTATTACTATCGTTATTTTAATATGCGTATGCAACAATTCGAAATTTTAGAGCGAATGATACCACTAGCAGCTTCTTTATCATGGACATATGAACAAGCTGATATGATTGCAGATGTTGTTGAAAACATTGGTAATGCTATTAGCCCTGAGAGTACTGGCGTTATTTCCTTAAGGCAGCTTCAAGAAATGAGGGGATTATTTAGAGACATGCCATTACCAGCTACACGCGAAGAATTTGAGATACGTGCGAAACTTGTTCAACTTGTGTATGAAATGGAACAATATTTACTCATTAAAAGTCGCTTTAAGGGAAAGGATAATATAAAAGAACTTATATAGAAGGTAGGAATTATCTATGCCGTATCTTCTCTCTATCATATTATGTCTTTCTTTATCGCCGATTTGGCCTCTTGGGGATAATCCACGTGCCGGAGATCCTTTTATTATTGTAAATAAAGCAACGAATAAATTAGCTTACATTGACGATGGAAAGATTCAAAAGGTTTTTCCAGTAGCGACAGGGAAAACGAATGAATTAACTCCAGAAGGAACTTTTGATGTTGTAATGAAAGCGAAGGATCCGTATTATATTGCGAAGGATATTCCAGGTGGGTCGCCAAAAAATCCACTTGGGTCAAGGTGGATTGGATTTAATGCAAGAGGAACTGATGGAAGTAAATATGGAATACATGGAACAAACCAACCGAGTTCAATTGGAAAGTATATTTCACAAGGGTGTATAAGAATGAAGAAAAACGATGTGGAATATTTGTTTGATCGCATTCCAATTGGAACGAAAGTATGGATTGTGAAATCGAAAAAATCATTTCAGCAATTGGCAAAAGAAAAAGGAGCCGTTGCATATGAAAAAGCCAACGAAAAGGTTGGCTTTTTCTATTATAATAAGTTGTCTTGACATGTGTACATAACCGTGCGTTAATGAGAATATAGAAAGATAAAATTAGATAAAGGGGTTGCTCATATGTACTTGAATCCAAAACTTTCGTATATGCAGTTTTTTATGGGATTTCTATTTGTTATTACATTCATATTGGCAACTTTTAATATATGTTCTTATCTGGTAGCGATTGTATGTATGGCATTACTTAATCTAACTTTTGTTATTGGAGCATTTCAGCAGAAACAATATACAAGTTTTGTAATAGCACTTGTAATGTCATTTTCCTTTAGTATTGTAGCGATTGTGTTTTATATAAAATAAACCATCTCGATGTCGAGATGGTTTATTTTGTCATGTGTAAAAAGTAAAAAAAGGACGAACACATCGCCCTTTTTACCAAAACATACTCGCGCCAGCAAGTAATGTTGTTACAAGCATAGAAATCAGCATCACATAAACCATAACTTTTTGAGCTTTTTTATGCATCGTTATACCTCCTTGCAAATCAGTACAATTTCATTGTAACGAGAAATGAAATTATGGACAAGGGGAGAGTGAGGACAAAATTCGGGAGGGGATTGCAAAATATAACAGGAAATTTGAGTGTGTATAGAGAATATAGTAAAAGGGTATATTGTTAATTTTTAGTTGGGCAAGCTGAAGAATGGAGATACGATGATGAAAATATACGAAACAGATCGTTTATACTTAAGGGAAATTGATGAGTCGTATGCTGAAACAGTTCTTCAATATTACGACAGAAATCGTGAATTTTTAAAAGCTTGGGAAGAGTATAGACCGGATGATTTTTTTACGCTAGATTATCAAAAGAAAAAGTTGCAAAAGGATAGAAAAGAGTTCGAAGAAGGGAAAATCATCAGACTATGGATTTTTAAAAAGGGTGATGATACGAAAATAATTGGGTGTATTTCATTTAATTTAATCGTTCGTGGCATTTATCAATCTTGTGTACTCAGTTATAAATTAGATAAAGCAGAGTTAAACAAAGGGTATACGACAGAAGCGCTTAGAAAAGCAATTCAAGTTGCTTTTGGGGAATTTCAGTTACATCGTATAGAAGCTCCGATTATGCCTCGTAATTTAGCATCTATACAAGTAGTAACGAAGATAGGTTTTCAATATGAAGGCGTGTCTAGGAAGATGTTAATGGTAAATGGCGTGTGGGAAGATCATATGCGCTGGGTATTGTTAAATGAGTAATAGAAAGCAGATGGTTATCTAGACATGTAAACCATCTGTTTTTTGTCTTGTATTTCGAAACTTTTGCGAAATTCTGTTATAATTAATAGTGTTACATACATAATGGTAGTGCAGGAGGCGCAGTCTTATGATTAATCAAGAACGTTTAGTAAATGAATTTATGGAATTAGTACAAGTAGATTCTGAAACGAAATTTGAAGCAGAAATCTGCAAAGTATTAACGAAGAAATTTACAGATTTAGGTGTAGAAGTATTTGAAGATGACACAATGGCTGTAACTGGTCATGGTGCAGGTAACTTAATTTGTACTTTACCAGCAACAAAAGATGGTGTTGATACAATTTACTTTACTTCTCATATGGATACAGTAGTTCCTGGTAATGGAATTAAGCCTTCTATTAAAGATGGATATATCGTATCAGATGGTACAACAATTTTAGGTGCGGATGATAAAGCTGGATTAGCATCAATGTTCGAAGCAATCCGTGTTTTAAAAGAGAAAAATATCCCTCATGGTAAAATAGAATTTATTATTACAGTCGGAGAAGAATCAGGTCTTGTTGGTGCAAAAGCATTAGACCGTGAGCGTATTACAGCGAAATATGGCTACGCATTAGATAGCGATGGAAAAGTTGGTGAAATCGTTGTTGCAGCTCCAACACAAGCGAAAGTGAACGCAATTATTCGCGGGAAAACAGCTCACGCTGGTGTAGCGCCGGAGAAAGGTGTATCTGCAATTACTATCGCAGCGAAAGCAATTGCGAAGATGCCACTTGGTCGCATTGACTCTGAAACGACTGCAAATATTGGACGTTTTGAAGGTGGTACACAAACGAATATCGTTTGCGATCATGTACAAATCTTTGCAGAAGCTCGTTCTTTAATTAATGAGAAAATGGAAGCACAAGTTGCGAAAATGAAAGAAGCATTTGAAACAACTGCAAAAGAAATGGGAGGTCATGCAGACGTTGAAGTAAACGTTATGTACCCAGGATTTAAATTTGCTGATGGCGATCACGTTGTAGAAGTTGCAAAACGTGCAGCTGAAAAAATTGGTCGTACACCTTCTCTTCACCAAAGTGGTGGCGGAAGTGATGCAAACGTAATTGCAGGACATGGTATCCCAACAGTTAACTTAGCGGTTGGTTATGAAGAAATTCATACAACAAACGAGAAGATTCCTGTTGAAGAATTAGCAAAAACAGCAGAATTAGTTGTTGCAATTATTGAAGAAGTAGCGAAGTAATGGAAAATAAAAAGCGTGTAAATCAATTATGATTTACACGCTTTTTATTTTGATTCGATTGCTTTGACAAGACGTATAAGCGAATATAAGAAAAACTATGGAAGTATATACGTTGTTGCTACATGTACTAGACGAGGGAATAACCCTAACGTATTCATATTGAAAATCGGAAGTAGTAAATAATTAATTGCAATGATTAATATAACTACAAGGAATGTATAGTTGAGTTTATGCCGCTATTTGCCGGACAGTAAGACCCCTACCTCAAAATTCAGCGAAAGTAAAGAAGTTAGGTGGGGGCCCTGCTGCCCGTAAAAGTCCGATTAGTGAGAGTTGATTAAAGTTTCGATTTATATCGATTATAAAAAAGAACAAGTAATTATTATAACTATTGTGCAAAATTTGATATAATAAAAGAACGAACGTTCTGATTAGGGAGTGAGTACTATGCGAGAAATGTATCCGAAAAATGGTCGCGTTATTTTACATGTAGATATGAATTGCTTTTTCGCATCTGTTGAAATTGCTCATGATCCATCATTACAAGGAAAGCCATTAGCGGTTGCTGGAAATGAAAAAGAGAGAAAAGGAATTATTATAACATGTAGTTATGAGGCGAGGGAATACGGAATACGTACGACGATGCCCCTTTGGGAAGCGAAAAGGTTATGCCCGCAATTAGTTGTAAGGCGTCCTAATTTCACATTATATCGCGAAGCTTCATTTCAAATGTTTCAAGTCCTTTCTCGTTTTACAGAAAAGATACAACCAGTCTCAATAGATGAAGGATATTTAGATATTACAGATTGCTACGCACTTGGTTCGCCTCTTGAAATAGCAAAGATGATTCAACAAGCATTATTAACAGAGTTGCAGCTTCCGTGTAGTATCGGAATCGCTCCAAATCTTTTCCTAGCAAAAACAGCTTCTGATATGAAAAAACCTCTCGGTATTACCGTACTTCGAAAACGTGATATTCCAGAAATGATTTGGCCACTTTCAGTTGAAGCAATGCATGGGATTGGAGAAAAAACAGCTGAAAAATTAAATGAAATTCATATACATACAATTGAACAGTTAGCGAAGGGAGACGAGCATATCATTCGCGCTAAAATTGGCAAGCACGGTATTGATTTACAAAAGCGTGCAAAAGGTACGGATGATAGGGAAGTGGATCCGAGTCAAATGGGCCAACATAAAAGTGTCGGTAACTCGATGACTTTTTCAAAGGATATGGATGAAGAGAAAGAATTACTTGATATGTTAGAACGGTTATCAAAATCAGTGAGTAAAAGATTACAAAAGCGAACCCTTGTTAGTTATAATATTCAAATTATGATTAAATACCATGATAGGCGAACAGTAACACGGAGTAAGCAATTGAAAAATGCAATTTGGGAAGAACGCGATATTTTTCAAGCAGCATCCCGTTTATGGAAGCAACATTGGGATGGTGATTCCGTTCGTTTACTAGGTGTTACAGCTACTGAAATAGAGTGGAAGACAGAATCGGTGAAACAATTAGATTTATTTTCATTTGAAGAGGATGCGAAAAAAGAACCACTACTTGCTGTCATTGATCAAATTAACGATAAGTATGGAACACCGATTTTACAACGAGGTAGTCAACTACTACGTAAGCAAGAGAAGTCGTTTCAACAAAAGTTAGAAAATAAGTTTATGTAGAAGGTGTCATGAAGTAGTAAAATCATGACACCTTTCCTATTATACAGGCACCAAGTGATACGAGAGCATTTGTCCGTAACCCAGCCATTCGGTGTCTCCATTGTCTTTCCATTCCAATGCAAGCTCCTACAATAATTGCTATAACTAACCTGAATACAATGTCGTACCATACCATCATGGTCACCTCCATATATAATATGTGTTATGTTTTTTAGAATGAGCGGGGGATACTCATTCTTATTTTTACAACCAGCTATGAAACTTTTTAATATAAAGCTTTTTCAGGAATTGTGTTAAAAAAGCGTAGCCTAATAGTATTCCTACTAACCAAGGGAAATAGTTAAGTGGCAATGCTTGTAAACCAACGGCTGCACCAAGTGGTGAGAATGGAATATAAATCCCGATTGCCATAATAAGAGCGGTTAATAAAACGACTGGTGTTGATGCAGTGCTTTGAATAAATGGAATCTTTTGTGTTCTTATCATGTGAACAATTAAAGTTTGTGTTAACAATCCAACGACAAACCAACCGGACTGGAATAATGATTGCTCGCTCGATGTATTTGCACCAAATACATTCCACATGACTACGTATGTGATAATATCAAATATAGAACTAATTGGGCCGATACAAATAATGAAGTTTCGTAAGTTTGCAGTATCCCATTTTCGTGGTTTTTCTAGAAACTCTTTATCCATTTTGTCCCATGGAATAGAAAGTTGTGAAATATCATAAAGTAAGTTTTGAATTAAAAGATGAATGGCAAGCATCGGTAAAAAAGGAATGAAAGCACTTGCTACTAACATGCTAAACACATTACCGAAGTTAGAGCTAGCTGTCATCTTAATATATTTTAAAATATTTCCGAATGTAGTACGTCCTTCTAAAATCCCTGCTTCTAATATAGTTAAACTTTTTTCGAGTAGAATAATATCGGAAGCTTCTTTCGCAATATCAGTAGCAGTATCAACAGATATTCCGACATCAGCTTCACGTAATGCTACAGCATCGTTAATGCCGTCTCCCATGTAACCTACAGTGTGTCCATTTCCTTGTAATGCGTGTATAATACGAGATTTTTGCATGGGATTAAGCTTCGCAAATACAGTCGTTTCTTCGGCAAGTCTTGCTAATGCTTTATCTGGTAAAGAATCAATCTCGTAACCGAGGATTGGTTCGCAGATATCTAATCCAACTTCTTTACAAACCTTTCTTGTAACAATTTCGTTATCGCCAGTTAAAATTTTCACTTGTACACCATGTTTTTGTAATGCTTGAATTGCAGCTGCTGCAGATGGTTTCGGTGGATCTAAAAAGCCGATATATCCAGCGAGAATCATATCAGTTTCGTCTTTTACTGCGTACTCTGTATCATTTATTCTTCTATCTTTTTTATAAGCCACAGCAATAACCCGCATACCCTCACTATTTAGTGTCTCACTTAGTTTTTTGACATTTGAACGTATTTCCTCGGTGAGTGGAACGATTTTTTCATCCACTTCAGTGTAGTTACAAATTGATAAAATTTCTTCTACGGCACCTTTACAAACCATTGTATGTTCACCTGAAATATCCTTTACGATGACTGACATACGCCGGCGGGCGAAATCGAATGGAATTTCATCTAGCTTTTGAAAAGCTGATGGATTAAATGTATTGTTTTCCTCTGTATGCTTAATAACAGCTTTATCTATTAAATTTTTCAATCCAGTTTGATAGAAACTATTTAAATAGGCAAATTGCAAGACGCGATTGCATTCATTTCCCTTGGGATCTAAGTGACGAACAAGGACAACTTTATCTTCTGTTAAAGTTCCGGTTTTATCTGTACAAAGAATGTTCATAGCACCTAAGTTTTGAATAGAATTTAGCTGTTTTACAATTACTTTTTGTTTAGACATGTTAACGGCACCTTTAGCTAAATTAGCAGTTACAATCATCGGTAACATTTCAGGTGTAAGGCCGACAGCGACGGCAATAGCGAAGAAGAAAGCTTCTTGCCAATCACCTTTTGTGAATCCATTAATGAGAAGGACAATAGGTGCCATAATAAGCATGAATGTAATTAAGAGCCAGCTTACTTTGTTTACACCTTTATCAAAGCTTGTTTCTACACGCTTTCCAATTACCTTATTGGCTAAAGAGCCGAAATACGTATCGGTACTTGTTGAGATGACAACAGCTTTTGCGCTACCACTTACAATATTTGTTCCCATGAAACAAAGGTTTTCCATATCGAGTGGATTGTAATTTTTTTTCATGTTTGTCGGTAAGATATGCTTATTTTCTGTATGGTAGCAGTGTTCGTATTTTTCTACAGGAAGTGCTTCCCCTGTTAAAGAAGATTGATTAACAAATAAATCTTTAGCGGATACAATACGCACATCAGCTGGAACGATATCACCGGCTGAAAGGGAAATGATATCGCCAGGTACAAGTTCCTCAATTGGAATTTCTGTTGTGTAATTTCGATTTAAATTCGTTACATTTTTTGTTTCATGTACAAATCCATTTATTCTAAATACGCTCGCAGTTGTTCGAACCATAGCCTTTAACTTATCGGCAGCTTTTTGAGAACGAAATTCTTGGGAAAACCGAATTGTTGCACTAAGTAGTACCATTGCAGATACGACAATTGTTCCTTGCATATCATCCGTGAAAAAGGAGAGTGCTCCAAGAGCTAATAAAACGAAAATAAATGGATTTTTAAATGCCGACAGAAATTGAATGTACCACGGTGCCATTTTATTATGAGCTATTTCGTTCGGACCATATAAAGAAAGTCTACGAGACGCTTCTTGTTTAGATAATCCATCTTGTGTTGTTTCTAAAAGTTTTAACGCAGAGCTTACATCTTGTGTTGCAACCTCCACTAATAATTCGTTATTTGTTTTCATGCTATCTTGCTCATAAGCATGCTTTGTTTCTTGTCTTTGTAAATTAAACATCGGTAGTTCCTCCTCTGTCATGAAGGAGGAAACAATCTGTTACCTAACTATTTGAAATGGTGAGGAACAGTTTCTTTCCTACCTACATGATGAAATATGAATGTAAAACGTATGGGTATCTGGGCCGAATCATCAATTGCCAACTGTTCCTCACCTCCGTACAATTTAGTAGTTTCTGAATATGCTATGTTTGTTTCATAGTAAGGTGCATATAGACGTAAAAAGACCTTTACTCAAAACGAGTAAAGGTCTGAATTCGCAGTTAAAAGAGTCCACAACAAAGACTGTTAGTAGACATAAATAAAAACAGTTTTTGTGTATGACAAAATACATGCACCTCTCCCTCGTTGAGTTTTAGCACTGTATAGCATAGGTACTGAAACCAGCTACATTAAAAAAGGCCTTCATTCCGACCTTTCCTGTTGACCCATTGGCGTCTCTCGACATTTTTGGGCAGCAGCGTTTCTCTATACAGGAGCCTCACCTAACAGAGAACATATTCAATTACATGTTGAATGTTAGCGCTGTAAAATTGTAGTGTCAATATCTTTTTTATCTGTGTTTTTAAAATATTAAACGGATTTATAATAGATATGTGGGATGAAATGTATGATATTGATTATAAATAATATGAAAAATAAATATTTTTATAAAAGGGGAATTTGTAATGGTACCACAAAATTTTATTATAAATATTGAGAATCAAAAGTGGTTGTTTAATGAGCAGGAAGATTTATGTTCTCACGGGGAAATTTATTTAAATGTGGATGGAACGATTATTACACAAACAGGTATGGATGAGGAATGGGGAATAAGTGAATCAGCTTTAGCTCTGTTACGAACTTTAGATAAAGAATATATTTGTGATATTGAAAATGAAGAGGGGCTTATTTTGCACGGATGTGGCACTATGCTCATGTTAGGATGCCCAATTTCAATTCATTGGACTATAAACCATATAGGTGAAAATGTGGTTTTAAAGGATTTTGTCAAAGTTATTTCTACTGATCAAAAGGCTATATACTATGAAGGGATTCATATAGAAGTAAATGAAAATGAATATAGAAAACAAATTGTTTCTTTTGCGCTACAGGCAAAAGAATTATTCAATAAATCAAGTGAAAAGATAATTTTAAATGAGTTTGAGCGAAGTATGTATACCGACTTTTGGATGGAATATGATCATTTGTTAAATAAGTATAAATAAAAAAGCACTGTAACCAGTGCTTTTTTATTATAGATTACGAGATTGTAGGGTTTTCAAAAATAACAATCTCTGAACTGTTTGTAGTTGAAACGCGTTGGGCGTAATATGTTAAAGCTGAAGAAATATATGCTGGTAACGTATCATTTGTATGTGATGTTGTATATTCATGGATTAATTCCTTTAAAGTTGTCCATTCTAATTGTGCTGGGTGATCAGACACGAAAGAACTTACCCAGCGATCAAATGAAGATGAAAAATCAGTTTGTAAACGAAATACTTCTTTCATAATAAAACGCTCCCTTAAAATGTAGTATAATTATTTTAACACAAAACACGAACGATAGCTAAATTTTTTGAGTATAACGTTCGTGTTATATAGTTGTCTAGATGTTTGGTTATGTAAATTCAATTTGCCATTTGAAATAACATTCCGTAAGATGAGAGATAGAGTATATTTAGAGCTGGAGGAAAGAAAGTGGAATTTGTATTTTTAGGAACTGGTGCAGGTGTTCCTTCAAAAGGAAGGAACGTTTCAGCAATTGCTTTACAATTGTTAGAAGAACGAGGACAAACTTGGTTATTTGATTGTGGTGAGGCCACGCAACATCAAATATTACATACATCTGTACGTCCGCGCCGCATTGAAAAAATATTTATTACGCATTTACATGGCGATCATATTTTTGGATTGCCTGGTTTATTAGGTAGCCGTTCATTTCAAGGAGGAACTACGCCTTTAACGGTGTATGGACCGAAAGGAATTAAACAATTTATTGAAGTGGCATTATCGGTAAGTACGACACATGTGAAATATCCACTTGAAGTTGTGGAGATAACAGAAGAAGGTACCGTATTTGAAGATAATGAATTTTATGTAGAAACGAAAAGATTGTCACACGGTATAGAATGCTTTGGATATCGTATTGTAGAGAAAGATATACAAGGTGCTCTTTTAGTTGATAAGTTGCTTGAGATGGGTGTGAAACCAGGTCCAATCTTTAAACGTTTAAAAGATGGTGAAGTAGTTGAATTAGAGGATGGCACGATATTAAATGGAAATGAGTTTATCGGCCCACCTCAAAAAGGAAGAATTATTACTATCTTAGGTGATACGCGATATTGCGAAGCGAGTAGGGAGCTTGCGCAAGATGCAGATGTACTTGTCCATGAAGCGACTTTCGCAGCAGAAGATGAGCAACAAGCGTATGATTATTTTCATTCTACATCTAAGCAAGCTGCGAGCATTGCACTTCAGGCAAATGCGAAGCGACTAATATTAACTCACATTAGTTCTCGCTATCAAGGAGATACATATAAGGAATTATTGAAAGAGGCTAGAGAGTTGTTTTCTAATACAGAAATAGCGACAGATTTGAAATCATTCCCAGTAGAAAAATAATTATTTTGTAAAAAATGGTAACAGCGGGTTACCATTTTTTTATGTCTAAAAAAATTTAAAAATAAAACTGTTATTATTTTATACTTATACTTGGATGATACAGAAAATTAGGATGGTTTGAATATATAGGATAAAAATACGAAATAATGATTATTTAGAAAAACTGTTATATAAGTCAGATGACATACAAGTGATACAAATAGCAGAAATGGACTTTTATTCAGAACTTTTAAAATTCAACAAAAGTAAGCGTTTTATAAAAAACAAGCTATAATGAGGGCAGATTATAATTTATGATAAGTCGCATGTATTTTAGTCATTATCGTAACAAGTGAAGTTGACTAAATCATGAGAGAGTAACACGAGAATTATAATAGGAAAGATATTACCATTATTTGTCATAAGTCTTTTTCACTTTTTAGCTAAACGATATGATTAGCAAGTGTAGCTATTGCGAGTTCCTTAGTAGAAGCTTTTTATTAATAAGGTGGTGGAGATTTAATTGGTACACCACTCTTTAAAAGAGTTCAGAACATCAGCAGGTAGTCTAGGCGGAATAGCGGGTGCAAATTTAGTTGCATTAGCAATGGTTATATCACTTGTTTATGCTATGCTTGCAATGGCTTCTGTGTTAAACTTTGGATTGCTACCAGACTTTATTCTGGATTATCTTGTATCATTTTTAAATGAAAATAATGCTAAGATTCTTATGTATTATGATAACTGGTATTATTTCAGGTTATATTGGATTACTTTTATTCAAAAACTATCCAATTCGTACAGCAGAACAAATTCGTGGTACAACTGGAAAAGCGACAGATGTAGCAGCTTAATAGAATAGTAGAATAAATTTTTTCATAGAGGTTTAGGGGGAGTTATGATGAAGTATCGCTCAGTATTTGATATTATCGGTCCAGTTATGATTGGACCATCAAGTTCACATACAGCAGGCGCAGCAAGAATGGGGCAAGTTGCTCGCCAGCTGTTTCGTCATGAACCAGAAAGAGTAAGCATTTCGTTATATGGATCATTTGCAAAGACGTATCGAGGGCATGGTACGGATGTAGCACTAATCGGTGGAATATTAGGATTTGAAACAGATGACTTACGTATTCCAGAGGCGCTAGAAATAGCAAAAGAGCGCGAAATTGAAGTGGAATTCATTGAAGAAGATGCCAATGCACCTCACCCAAATACAGCGAGAATTCGTTTGTATAAAGGTGAAGATGAAATTGAAGTTGTTGCTTGCTCAATTGGTGGCGGTAAAATTGAAGTTGTAGAATTAAACGGATTCGATCTTCAATTATCAGGCACGAGCCCAGCACTACTTATTGTAAATAACGATCGCTTCGGTGCTATTGCAGCGGTAGCTTCAATCCTTGCGAAACATGAGATTAACATTAGCACAATGAGTGTTTCTCGTAAAGAAAAAGGAAGAAGAGCGCTTATGGTCATTGAAACAGATGAATTATTAGCAGATGAAGTAATTGAAGAAATAAAAGCGCAACAAAATATTTGTCAAGTAACTATTATGGAATAATTGCAGGGGGGACACACCATGTTTCGGAACGCAGCGGAACTAGTGGCGCAAGCTAAAGAACAAAATGTAAAAATCGCAGAAATTATGATTCAATGTGAAATGGAAACAAGAAGTATTTCACGTGAAGAAGTAATTGCTGGTATGGAAAAGAACTTAGTCGTGATGGAGCAAGCAGTAGAACGTGGTATTCGCGGCGTGAAATCATCAACTGGTTTAACTGGTGGAGATGCTGTAAAAGTTCAAGCGTATATGAAGAGCGGAAAAGGCTTATCTGGAGATACGATTTTGGATGCAGTAAGCAAAGCTGTTGCAACAAATGAAGTAAACGCAGCGATGGGAATTATTTGTGCAACACCAACAGCAGGTTCTGCTGGAACAGTGCCAGGTGTACTATTTGCACTAAGAGAAAAATTGCAGCCTACACGTGAAGAAATGATTGAATTCTTATTTACAGCAGGAGCTTTCGGTATGGTTGTTGCGAATAACGCTTGTATTTCTGGTGCAGCGGGAGGATGCCAAGCTGAAGTTGGTTCAGCAAGTGGAATGGCGGCTGCAGCTGCAGTTGAGATGGCTGGTGGAACACAAGATCAAGCAGCTACAGCGATGGCAATTTCATTAAAGAACATGCTTGGTTTAGTGTGTGATCCTGTTGCAGGACTTGTAGAAGTACCTTGTGTAAAACGTAATGCAGCAGGAGCTGCGAATGCGATGATTTCAGCAGATTTAGCATTAGCTGGTGTAACGAGTACAATTCCATGTGATGAAGTAATTGAGGCAATGTTTAGAATCGGACAAACGATGCCAGTAGCACTTCGTGAAACAGCAGAAGGTGGACTTGCAGCAACGCCGACTGGTCGTCGCCTGCAAGAAGAGATTTTTGGGAAGAACAATAACTAAGTGTAATTATAGAAAAAGGAGCTCAAATAAACTTGAGCTCCTTTTTCTATTTTTCTTTTGTTAGTTGTTCTAATGTTTTTCCAAGATTATGTGATCGTTTCGTTGCCTGTGTAATACAAGAAATAAGTGCTTGTTGAAATTTATGTTCTTGTAATACTTCAATACCTGCTTCGGTAGTTCCACCAGGAGAAGTAATTTCCTTTCTCAAAATAGAAGGGTGTTTGTCACTTGCTTTTAGCATTTCAGCAGCACCAATCATCGTTTGAAGAATAAGTGATTTTGCAACATCTTCTTTTAAACCAATTTTTTTTGCAGCTTCTTCCATAGCTTCCACTACGTAATAAATATAAGCAGGTCCACTTCCGGATAATGCAGTGACAGCATGCATATCTTCTTCCTCTACAACAGAGACGAGACCAATCGTTTCAAATAAAGATGTTGCAGTGCGAATATGCTCCGCTGTTGCATGTTTTGAAGGGGAGATAGCGGTAGCTGATTTTAAAATGGCTGCGGAGGTATTTGGCATTGCACGAATAATTGGAACGTCTTTTTGAAGTAGTTTTCTAATTGAGTCAGTAGAAACACCTGCTAGTAATGAAATAATAAGCACGTTATTATTTATGTATTCTTTAAAAGGGGTAAGCGCCTCTGCAACATCCTTTGGTTTCATTGCTAGAAAAAGAATATTTGCATCAGTAAGTAATTCTTTTTTATTATGAGTACCTTTGACACCGTATTTTTTATGTAGCTCTTGTAATCTTGTCTCGTTAGAACGATTACTTACAGTAATTTGTTCACCTTTAACGACATTTGCATGTAACAAGCCACCAATAATAGCTTCGGCAATAGAGCCTGCACCGAGAAAGGAAATGTTTTGAATAGACATGATGTTCCTCCTTTAATTTTGGTTAGAAATTCTTATAAATGTACATACATTCGTTTTTTTATAGGAAACACCTCTTTTTATCTGAAAATAATGACAAATATATATAGAAGTTGTAAACTGAAGAAGTATTCATTTTTGAACCGGAAAGAGACAGGGGGGCTAAGCATGACGGCGATTCACCGAATGGAGATTCCTGTACCATTTGCAGTGGAAACTGTGAATGTGTTTTTAGTTGAGGGGGAGACATTAACATTAATTGATACAGGGACGAATACAGAAGAGGCAAGGAATGCGTTAGAAAGTCAATTAGGTGCATTAGGACATACGATAGAAGATATTGAAACAGTAGTCATTACGCATCATCATGCAGATCATTGTGGACTTTTAAATATATTTTCTGAGAAGACGAATATTATTGGACATCCTTGGAATGAGCCTTGGATTACACAAAATCCAGAATTTTTAAAGCGGTATCATGAATTTTTTAGAGAGACGGCCTTACAGTTTGGTGTGCCAGCAGCATTTTTGAAAGACGAGTCGTTATTGACGACGAGGACACTTAAATATTCTTGTAATAGATCGTTAACGCATACTGTGAGAGAAGGAGATCGTATTGATTCTTTGCCTGGATTTACAGTACTTGAAACACCAGGTCATGCTTCTACTCATATTTCTTTATATAGAGAATCTGATGGAATATTAATTGGTGGAGATGCTCTCATTAGTCATATTTCTTCGAATCCAATACTAGAACCGCCATATGAAGGGCAAACAGAGCGGGCACGCCCATTACTACAATATAATCAAACATTACAGCGTTTAAGCGAAATGAATATTTCACGCATTTTATCAGGGCATGGGGAAGATGTTCTAAATGTGAAACAACTTATTGAAACGAGATTACAAAAGCAAGAAACACGTGCTTTTAAAGTGCTTGAGTTATTAAAGGAAAAACCAATGACAGCATTTGAAGTATGTGTAAAACTATTTCCGGTATTATATAAAGAACAATTACCACTTACTATTTCAGAAACGGTTGGACAATTGGACTATTTAGCATATAATCAACAAGTGATGATTGATGAGTCATCGCAACAATTGATTTATTATGCAAAGTAGGTGACAGCAATGACAGGACGTTTACAAAATAAAGTAATCGTCATTACAGGTGCTTCTAGTGGGATTGGTGAGCAAGTTGCAATGCAAGTTGCAGCACAGGGAGCGACTCCAGTATTAATGGCTCGAACAGAAGAGAAACTACAAGCGTTAGTAGACAAAATTAAAGAAACTTATAATACGCCTTGCTATTATTATGTATTAGATGTAAGTGAAGAGATGGAAGTACAGTCTGTTTTTTCAAAGGTATTACAAGAAGTGGGACGTATTGATATATTAGTAAACAATGCGGGATTTGGTATTTTTAAAACGTTTGAAGATGCGTCAATGGGTGAAGTAAAAGATATGTTCCAAGTAAATGTATTTGGATTAGTAGCATGTACGAAAGCGGTACTACCTTATATGGTAAACAAGAACGAAGGACATATTATTAATATTGCTTCACTTGCCGGAAAAATTGCAACTCCGAAATCAAGTGCGTATGCAGCAACGAAACATGCTGTATTAGGATTTACGAATAGTTTACGCATGGAATTAGCGAATACAGATATTTATGTTACAGCAATTAATCCAGGTCCGATAGATACAAACTTTTTTGAAATAGCGGATCAATCTGGTACATATGTAAAGAATATGGGACGTTACATGTTAAAACCAACATACGTAGCAGAACAAATCGTAAAGTCGATGCACACGAAAAAACGTGAAGTAAACTTACCGAAGTGGATGGGAATTGGTCCAAAACTTTATGCTTTATTCCCAGGTTTATTTGAACGTGTAGCAGGTAAATCATTAAGTAAAAAATAGGAGATTTCCACATGGAAATCTCCTATTTTTTATTGTTTTCCAGTCACATAATCATAAACAATATCCTCAATCTCCTCGTATAAATCAATTTCAATATTTGAATGAGTCACCGTTTGAATATGTTTCACTAGCATTTCCTGATCTTCTTTTGATATTGGACTGCATTGATATTGCTGAAAACTTTTTATAATCATTTTCTCAATTAATTTTTCGTTCATATTTTTTCCCGCCTGTATGTACGTATGTATTGTTTTATTGTACTTGAAGTGAAATAAAAAAACTACTATGCACTATTTTGTATAAAAATTCGGTTGAGTATATTATTTTTCTAATAAAATTAAGTTTTTTTAGATTTTAAAATTTATAAATATTTAATTGACTCTATAAATATACAATATTATAATCATACTTAATTTAAAGAATCGATTTGAGGAGGAACTTATGAAAGTCGCAATTATTGGAGCCACTGGATATGGGGGCATTGAATTAATTCGTTTATTAGAACAACATCCATATTTTTCGATAGCATCTCTTCATTCTTTTTCGCAAGTTGGTGAGTGTATAACAAATGTATATCCGCATCTTCGAAATGTTCTCGTTCATACGTTACAAGAAATTGATGTGAAGACAATAGGGAAAGAAGCAGAAATCGTATTTCTAGCAACACCAGCAGGAGTATCGGCGGAGTTAACTCCCAAGTTAGTAGCAGAAGGTTTAAAAGTAATTGACCTATCTGGAGACTTTCGTATGATAGATCCTTCGTCATATGAACTGTGGTATAAAAGGCCAGCAGCGAAAGAAGAAATTCTTAGAAAAGCAGTGTATGGGTTAAGTGAATGGAAAAGGACTGAGATTCAAAAGGCAAATTTAATTGCAAACCCAGGATGTTTTGCTACAGCCACATTGCTAGCGATAGCGCCGTTAATACGTAGTAGCATGATTGAAGAAGATTCGATTATTATTGATGCGAAATCAGGGGTATCAGGAGCAGGAAAAACACCAACAACAATGACTCATTTTCCTGAGCTATACGATAACTTACATATCTATAAAGTAAACCAGCATCAGCACGTTCCGGAGATTGAGCAAATGCTTACAGAATGGAATAGTGAATCACAGCCAATTACATTTAGCACACATTTAATACCGATATCACGAGGAATTATGATTACACTTTATGCAAAAGTAAAACAAAAGATGGAAATAAAGCAACTTCAAAAATTGTATGAAGAAACGTATGAACAATCGCCTTTCATCCGAATTTGTACGCAAGGGAAATTTCCAAGTCCAAAAGAAGTGAGAGGCTCAAATTATTGTGATATTGGCATAGCTTACGATGAAAGAACTGAAAGAGTTACGGTCGTTTCTGTTATAGACAATATGATGAAAGGCGCGGCTGGGCAAGCGATTCAAAATGCAAACATAATAGCGGGACTAGAAGAGACAACAGGTTTACAACATATGCCGCTTTATCTATAAGGGGGACATGATGATTAAAGTAGCGTCTATTACAAAATTAGAAAATGGTTCAATTGTAACGCCGAAAGGCTTTTCGGCAATTGGTACTGTAAATGGTCTGAAAAAGGAGAAAAAGGATTTAGGGGCAATCGTTTGTGACGTACCAGCATCATGTGCCGCTGTGTATACAACGAATCAAATACAAGCAGCCCCTTTGCAAGTAACGAAGGATAGTATAACGGCAGAAGGGAAGTTACAAGCAATTATCGTTAATAGTGGAAATGCAAATGCTTGTACTGGAATGCAAGGATTACAAGACGCATACGAGATGCGCGTGTTAGGGGCGGAACATTTTGGGATGAAAGAAAATTACGTTGCAGTAGCTTCAACAGGTGTAATTGGTGTTCCACTGCCGATGGATATAATCCGAAAGGGGGTTGCAACTCTTATACCGACGAAGGAAGAAAGTGAAGCATATTCTTTTTCTGAAGCAATTTTAACGACGGATCTTATCACGAAAGAAACTTGCTATGAAATGATTATTGATGGGAAGAAAGTGGTGATTGCGGGTGTTGCAAAAGGTTCAGGGATGATTCATCCGAATATGGCAACGATGCTTAGTTTTATTACGACAGATGCTCATATAGAGCATAACGTATTGCAAACAGCGTTATCACAAATAACGAATCATACATTTAATCAAATTACGGTGGATGGAGATACTTCTACGAATGATATGGTCATCGTTATGGCAAGTGGATTATCAGAAACAAGGCCGATAAATATGGAACATACAGATTGGGAAACTTTCGTAGGTGTTTTACAGAAGGTATGTGAAGATTTAGCGAAAAAAATTGCGCAAGATGGTGAAGGCGCTACGAAGTTAATAGAAGTAAATGTGCTAGGAGCTCAAACGAATGAAGAGGCAAAAAAAATTGCAAAGCAAATAGTCGGTTCGAGTCTTGTGAAAACAGCAATACATGGTGAAGACCCAAACTGGGGGCGAATTATTAGCAGTATTGGACAAAGTGAAGTAGCTATTAATCCGAACACAATTGACATTACTCTTCAATCTATATCGGTATTAAAAAATAGTGAGCCTCAAACATTTTCTGAAGAAAAAATGAAAGAGAGGTTACAAGAAGATGAAATAGTCATTAATGTGTACTTACACTTAGGTGAAGAGACAGGATCAGCTTGGGGCTGTGACTTAAGCTATGAATATGTGAAAATAAATGCTTGTTATCGTACATAAGGAGAGAGAAGATGAGCGATTATATTGTAGTGAAATGCGGCGGTAGTATGTTGAATCAATTAAATGATGTGTTTTTTGAATGTATAAAGAAATTGCAACAGAAGTATAAAGTAGTGATTGTTCATGGTGGTGGACCAGAAATTGATGCCAAATTAAAAGATTGTAACATCAACGTAGAAAAAAGAGATGGATTACGGATAACACCAAAAGAAGTTATGGATGTTGTTCAAATGGTGCTATGCGGAAGTACGAATAAAAAACTCGTAATGAATTTACAAAAGCATAATTTACTTGCGGTAGGTTGTTCAGGGTGTGACGGCAATTTACTTCAAATTCAACCTGTCAGCGAAGAGATAGGATATGTAGGGGAAGTAAGTTATGTAGAAACAGCTTTATTAAAAGGATTAATAAATATGGAGTATATTCCTGTTATTGCTCCAATCGGGGTAAATGGTAATGAAATTTATAACATAAATGCGGACAATGCTGCGGCTGGGATTGCGGCCGCGTTAGGAGCAAAAGAGCTTGTTTTTATTACGGATGTAGATGGAATATTACATGAAGGGAATTTGGTAAAGGAAACGGATGAATCTGAAATTGCAACTTTTATAGAAACAGGTGTTATTACAGGTGGGATGATTCCAAAAGTACAGGCGGCACTAGCATCATTAAAAATGGGAGTGCAAAAGATAAGTATTGTGAATGGTACAAAAGATTTTACTGAGGTTACGGGAGAGTGTATTGGAACGACGGTAACGAAAGGTGTGAGTATTGCATGACGAGTCATCTTTTTCAAACGTATGGCAGAAGAACTATTGAGTTTGTAAAGGGAACTGGAACGAAAGTTATTGATAATAAAGGTAAGGAATATTTAGATTTTACATCAGGAATTGGCGTATGTAATTTAGGACATTGTCACCCTACTGTTCTCAAAGGTGTACAAGAGCAACTTGATGATATATGGCATATATCTAACCTGTTTACAAACAGCTTACAAGAAGAAGTTGCGTCATTATTAACAGAAAATAGAGCATTAGATTATGTGTTTTTCTGTAATAGTGGGGCAGAGGCAAATGAAGCGGCTTTAAAGTTAGCACGTAAGCATACTGGAAAATCTCTCGTCGTAACATGCCAGCAGTCTTTTCACGGTAGAACATTTGGAACGATGAGTGCAACAGGCCAAGATAAGGTAAAAGAAGGATTTGGTCCATTACTTCCATCTTTTTTACATATCCCTTTTAACGATATTAAAGCATTAGAGGAAGTAATGAATGAAGAAGTTGCGGCGGTAATGGTAGAAGTAGTTCAAGGAGAGGGAGGAGTAATACCTGTTGATCTATCTTTTTTGAAAGAGATTGAAACATTATGTAATAAGTTCGGTTCCTTATTTATTATAGACGAAGTACAAACGGGGATAGGAAGAACTGGAACACTATTCGCTTATGAACAAGTGGGAATAGAGCCTGATATCGTTACCGTTGCAAAGGCACTTGGGAATGGGATTCCTGTCGGAGCGATGATTGGCGGGAAAGAGCTCGGAACGTCGTTTACTGCAGGATCACACGGTTCAACTTTTGGCGGGAATTACATCGCGATGGCTGCAGCGAAAGAAGTATTGCAAGTGAGTAAAAAACCATCGTTTTTAAAAGAAGTACAAGAAAAAGGCGAGTACGTATTAGAGAAGTTGCAAGAGGAATTACAGCATGTCGAATGTATTCAAAATATACGTGGTAAAGGGCTTATAATTGGGATTGAGTGTAAGCATGAAGTTGCAAGTTTTATAGAACAACTAGAAAACGAAGGACTTCTCGTATTACAAGCAGGCCCTAATGTTATAAGACTATTACCGCCACTCATTGTCACGAATGAAGAGTTAGAACAGGCAGTATATATAATAAAAAAAGTAGTTTGTACAAAAAACGTATCAATCATATAAGGGGGAAGTTTCATGTCAACTGTACAAGTACCGAAATTAAATACGAAAGATCTTTTAACACTAGAAGAATTAACGAAAGAAGAAATTATTTCTTTAATTGAGTTCGCTATATATTTAAAAAAGAATAAGCAAGAGCCTTTATTACAAGGCAAAATATTAGGGCTTATTTTTGATAAGCATTCAACTCGTACTCGTGTATCTTTTGAAGCGGGAATGGTACAACTCGGGGGACATGGTATGTTTTTAAGTGGAAAAGAGATGCAAATGGGAAGAGGAGAAACTGTTTCAGATACTGCGAAAGTATTATCGCAGTATATTGACGGGATTATGATACGTACATTCTCGCACGCGGATGTAGAAGAGCTTGCAAAAGAATCGAGTATTCCTGTTATTAACGGTTTAACGGATGATCATCATCCTTGTCAAGCATTGGCAGACCTCATGACAATATATGAAGAAACAAATACATTTAAAGGAATAAAATTGGCTTACGTAGGTGACGGAAATAATGTATGTCATTCATTGTTGCTAGCGAGTGCAAAAGTCGGAATGCATATGACTGTTGCAACGCCTGTAGGATATGAACCGAATGAAGAGATTGTAAAAAAAGCGTTAGCGATTGCCAAGGAAACAGGAGCTGAAATTGAAGTTTTGCATAATCCTGAATTAGCGGTGAATGAAGCAGATTTCATTTATACTGACGTTTGGATGAGCATGGGGCAAGAGGGCGAAGAAGAGAAATATTCTTTATTTCAACCTTACCAAATCAATAACGAACTTGTTAAGCATGCGAAGCAAACATATCGTTTCTTACACTGTTTACCTGCCCATCGTGAAGAAGAAGTAACAGGAAAAATTATAGATGGACCGCAGTCTATCGTCTTTGAGCAAGCTGGTAATCGATTGCATGCTCAAAAAGCGTTATTAGTGAGTTTATTTAAAAATGTAGAAGAGCCTTCCTAAAAGGGAGGTTTTTTTATATTAAAATGTCATATGTATATTTAGTTAACCATTTCGATATCATTTATAATAAAAGAGAAAACTAAATTTGTTTTTCAGAGTGTGTAAGGACATACTACATATAAAAATATAGTTAAAGAGATGATGAGGGTGAAAACAACTAAGAAAACATATTCGTTTTTTCAGCGGATGTGGAGAATATTAAAGTTTCAATATTATAAGTTGCTTCGATCGCCAGAAGGCGCAAAGAAAGTATCGTTAGGGTTTGCTATAGGATTCGGCTTAGAAATGTTAGTCATTTATACGGCATCGCTCGTATATGTAATATTTTATCCAATCGTCAGGTTAGCAAAGGGATCTTTTCCTGCGGCAGTTATTGGCAATATTATTGGGAAAATATCGTTTCTCCCAGTATTTTTATTTCCGCTTGCGTATGCGCTAGGAAAAATGATTTATCCATTTCATGTACAGAAAATTCATCATGAACCATTTACGATATCGGACTTGTTTTCAAGTCACATTTTTACGATATTAAAGAGCTTATTACAAAGTGAAGTGTATGTATTAATTGGAATGACGATTTTAGGAGTTGTGTTTGGTCTCATTTCGTATTTCGTTGTGCATTATTTATACGAAAAGAACCGTAAGTTACGCTTGAAGAAAAGGAAGAAACGAGTGAGAGAACCACTTGTACAATTATAAACAATGTCACATCCATTTTCTCCTTTGAATATGTTTAAGAAAAAGGAGGAGAGGATAATGTATTATTATTACGTACCTCAAGTATATCCATATGTAAATTATTATCCGGTTTATGATACGAGTAGACAATACGAATTATATCGGCAACAACAATTACAGCAATTATCACAAATACCACAATTACCACAACAACAGCCTACACAGGAAAAAAAACCATATTTAACAACATGGCCATATTCCAATGTGTACTATGGTAACTATTACGAATCATAAAGCTGCTTCTATTTAGAAGCAGCTTTATACGTTTGTTTTCAAAATTAAATTTTGAATGGTTTGAAGAGAATGGATGAGCTTTTCGCGCTCTTCCTCAGATAATGTTTGGAAATTTTCTTTTAGTTTGTCTAAAATGAATTGCTGATACTGATTTACTAATAATTTCCCTTCAGCTGTTAGGGAAATTAAAATGACCCGTCGATCTTTTTCGCTATAATGACGCTCTATTAGTTCTTCTTGAATAAGTTTGTTTAATAGAGGTGTCATGTTAGGCCGTGAAATCGCTAGCCGCTTGCCGATTTCGGAAACTGCTAATGTGCCGTTTTCATGCAAAAGCAGTAATACTTGTGTATGTGATGGCGGCATATGTCTTTGAGAAGAAAATTCTCCAGGAAGCATAAATTTGCGATAAAAAAGAGGCACTAGCGAAAGAAGATGATCAACAATACGTTCCCACTCGCGTGATTCCATATAAAGGCCCCCTTCCACTATCATTGTAACAAAAAAGACATGTTATAAAAATAGAATTGTTTCATGGGAATTTTAATATTTGTAGGCCAATACTTTTTTTGTAAATGAATCGGCAATAATCGTATAGCCTTTATCATTTGGGTGTACTTGGTCAAAGAGCAATTCTTTTTTATCATTCGATATTAATTTACGAATTGGCAAAACGATAGATGGTTGATTCACTTTTGCAATGGAATAAACGGATTCATTCCAGCCGTCTAAAAACATATCTGCATAACTTGCGATGGAGTCATCGAGTTGTAACGGGTTATAGAGTTCAGAAAGAATGAGTAAAGCATCCGGATTTTGATCTCGGACTGTCTTTACAATATTTTTTACATCCGCTTCAAAATGAGCTTTTTCTTTATTTAACATTTTAATACCGTCTATAACACCGACATCACGATTTAAGCGAAATAAATTATTTCCCCCAATATTAATTGTAATGATATTTGCTGCTCTAATTTTTTGCTTTACATCTTCTGATTGAACTTTTTTAGCGAGACGATCTGTTGTAAGACCGTTTATCCCAAGGTTTTCTACAGTAATTGGTTTATGAATTTGTGCTTCTATTTGTTTAGAGGCTAATTCAGCAAATCCACCTTGTGTTGATCCATATCCTTTGGCGAGCGAATCACCTAGTACGAGATGATAAAAGGAATCGTTTGTTTGCTTATCAATCCAACTTGGAGTAGATGTTTTTTCTGTTTTTTCTTCGGGTTCATTTTGTTTTGTCTCGTCGTTCTTTTCAAAATAAGAATAAGAAATGATCAGAAGGAGGAGACAAACAATTGTTAAGATGACTTTTTTCATAAATTCATCCTCCTTGTAATTGGTAATTGTATCATATTCAGCAGTATTAGCAATGTAAGGGCATATTATATGTTTATGAAAAGTTTATAATAACTTTACAGAAAATTTGTTGAAGTTTGTCAAAAAATATTGACGATAGGAAAGAACTTTATATATGATAATGTCAGATAAGGTGAAATTTTAATTAGTGGGAGCTTTATTTCCTATTAATTGTTAGTCTTCATCAATCGAGCGTTTAAGGGGACTACTCGTTAGCGCAGGGTGAAATGAAAATTGTGTCTCTAATAGAAGAAAAAAGGTATGTGGTTAGAGACAGATAGGGATTCATTTCATTATTTCTGGTAATTGTATAAGGGGGATTTTTTGTGAAAAAGTCAAAAAAAATGCTAGCTGGAGCAACTCTTGCGATTGGTGTTATAGCACCGCAAGTAATGCCAACAACAGCTCATGCAGATGAGAACGCTGGGGAGAGTACAGTTAACTTACGAATTCTAGAAACATCAGATATTCACGTTAACTTAATGAATTACGATTATTATCAAACGAAAACAGATAATAAAGTAGGTCTCGTACAAACGGCAACACTCGTTAATAAAGCACGTGAAGAAGCGAAAAACTCTGTCCTATTTGATGATGGAGATGCATTACAAGGGACACCGCTTGGAGATTATGTAGCAAATAAAATAAAAGATCCGAAGAATCCTGTGGATCCTAGTTATACACATCCATTATATCGTGTAATGAATTTAATGAAGTATGACGTCATCTCTCTTGGGAATCATGAATTTAACTACGGTTTAGACTATTTAAACAAAGTGATTGAAAAAACGGATTTCCCGGTTATTAACTCCAATGTATATAAAGATGACCATGATGATAAGGAAGAGAACGATGAAAATTATTTTAAACCATATCATATTTTAAAGAAAGAAGTAGTGGATGAAGCAGGCCAAAAACAAATAGTGAAAATTGGTGTAATGGGATTTGTTCCACCACAAATCATGAACTGGGATAAAGCGAATTTAGAAGGAAAAGTAAAAGCGAAAGACATCGTCGCAACAGCAAAAATAATGGTGAAAAAAATGCAAGATGAGGGTGCAGATATTATCGTTGCATTGGCTCATTCAGGCGTCGATAAGAGCGAATATAAAGAAGCGAATAAAATGGAAAATGCATCATATCATTTAGCAACACAAGTTCCTGGCGTAGATGCAGTATTAATGGGACATTCACATACTGAAGTGCAGGATGTATTTAATGGTGTTCCAGTTGTAATGCCGGGTGTTTTTGGTAGTAACTTAGGTATTATTGATATGCAATTGAAAAAGGTAAACGGAAAATGGGAAGTGCAAAAAGATCAATCTAAGCCACAACTTCGCCCGATTGCTAATAGTAAAGGTACCCCATTAGTAGAATCTGATCAAAAATTAGTTAATGAAATTAAAGATGAACATGAAAAGACAATCGAATATGTAAATACACATGTAGGTGAAACGAAAGCACCAATTAATAGTTATTTTTCATTAGTACAAGATGATCCTTCCGTACAAATTGTGACCAATGCGCAAAAATGGTATGTAGAACAAGAACTTAAAAAACCAGAGTACGAAAAGATTAAAGATATTCCGGTTTTATCTGCAGGCGCACCATTTAAAGCAGGTGGCCGAAACGGTGCTACATATTATACGGATATTCCAGCTGGAACGTTAGCGATTAAAAACGTTGCAGATTTATATGTATATCCAAATACGTTATATGCTGTAAAAGTAAATGGGGCACAAGTGAAAGAATGGCTTGAAATGTCTGCAGGTCAGTTTAATCAAATTGATCCAAAGAAAACAGAAGAACAGCCGTTAGTAAATATAGGGTATCCTACATATAACTTTGATATTTTAGATGGCTTAAAATACGAAATTGATGTAACACAACCGGCGAAATACGATAAAGATGGAAAAGTTGTAAATGCAAATACGAATCGTATTGTAAATATGACATATGAAGGTAAGCCAGTAGCTGACAAGCAAGAGTTCATCGTCGCTACAAATAACTATCGTGGAAGTAGCCAGACGTTCCCAGGTGTAAGTAAAGGGGAAGTTGTATACCAATCACAAGATGAAACACGTCAAATCATTGTGAAGTATATGCAAAAAATAAAAGATATTGATCCAGCAGCTGATCAAAATTGGACATTTAAACCGATTGTTGCAGATAAATTAAATACAACATTTGATTCTTCACCAAATGCACAAAAGTATATAAAGAAAGATGGAAAGATTTCATATGTTGGACCATCTGAAAATGAATTTGCGAAATATGCAATTGATATAACGAAGAAAAATGATGATAAAGAAACTGGTGAAGGAAACCCAACAACACCGCCAACAGGTGGTGGAGAAAATCCGACGACACCGCCAACAGGTAATGGAGAAAACCCAACACCACCAACAGAAGAAGGTAATAATGGTAATGAACCAAAGCAAGATGGAAACAATACCGGATCTGGACAAACTACAACAGATGATCAAAATACAAAAGAAACAACAACTGTAAGTGAAAATAAAGAAGCTGAAAAAGATGAACGTGATTTACCGAAAACAGGTGCAAGTATTGCTTCTACAATTGGAGCGGGTCTTGCGTTTGTTGGAGCGGGATTACTTCTGTTATTTAGAAGAAAGAAAGCGAATAGATAGTCGAGAAATATAAAAAGGATTACCGATTTGGTAATCCTTTTTATTATATTATGAAACTGGTACTGCTTTTTCTTTTTTCCATGAAAGACCGAATCCAGTAAAGCCGACGATAATGGTTACGACTGGACATGCTAAACAGAAGATTGCGTATGGCAGGTAATCGAATGTTGGAACGCTAAGAACGTTTGTTAAGAATACGCCACTTACACCCCATGGTACGAGTGGATTAATTACTGTACCAGCATCTTCTAATACTCGTGATAAATTACGACGTTCTAAACCGACTTCATCGTATTTATTAGCAAATGCTTGTCCTGTTAAAACGATGGATAAGTACTGCTCACCAAGTAAGAAGTTTACACCAATTGCAGTTGAAGCAGTAGAAATAATTAAGCGTGTACTAGTTTTTACGAAGCTAGAGATAATATTCATCAGCTGCGCTATAATACCCATTCCTTGTAATAATCCTCCCATACAAAGAGCTAGGAAAATAAGAGCAATTGACATCATCATACTTTGCAGGCCACCGCGAGATAATAAGCTGTCAATGTCTTTGATACCAGTTTTAGAAACGTAACCGTCTTGCATAATTTTTATTAAATCAGCTAAAGAAGTGCTAGGTTTAAAAATAAAGAGAATAATAATCCCTACCACAATTCCTGCAAGTAATGTTGGAACTGCGGGTACCTTTTTAAATGCGAATAGGAACAGTAATAAAATAGGAATCAGTGTAACGATAGAAATCGTTGCATTTTTTTCTAGTGTGTTAATAAATGCTGAGAAATCAACGTTTCCACCAGATCCGCTTCCTAAAATGAAAAATGCGATAAAAGCAATAATGAAAGCTGGCACTGTTGTCCAAAGCATGTTACGAATATGTTCAAATAAATCTACACCTGTTACAGCAGGCGCTAAGTTTGTTGTATCAGATAAAGGAGACATTTTATCTCCGAAGAATGCACCAGAAATAATTGCACCAGCAATAAGAGCTGGATCGTATCCAAGGGCAGTACCCATTCCCATAAAGGCAAGTCCTACAGTTGCAGCAGTTGTAAAAGCACTACCGATACTCGTTCCAACAATTGCACAAACAACAAAAACAGTTGGAACGAAAATTTTTGGAGATACAAGTTGGAAGCCGTATACCATTAAAGTGGGAATAGTTCCAGCTGCAATCCAAACGCTAATTAATACGCCTACAAGTAAGAAAATAAATATAGATGGAATACCAGCTGAAATACTACTAATCATCCCTTTCTCCATAGTAGACCAAGAGATTCTCTTCAGGAATCCAAATGCTAATAAAAGAACGATACCAAATAAAATTGGAATGTGTGGTGAAACTTCTAATTGAATAACACTAAAACCAATACAGAAAAAGATAAAAATTGTTAAAAGAACAGACTCAATTTTTGAAACCATTGTTTTCCCCTCCTAAGTAATGTAAAATAGCTCTTTTTTATATAAAATTCGCCAATATTGTATATTTCCTTCTAAAATTTAGAATTTTGTGACAAATTACCGGTAATTGTTAGTCCTTCTATATGATACGGAAATGATTGGATAAAAAAACGTCCCTGCATATAATTATGCAGGGACGAAGAAATCGCGGTACCACCCTAGCTTGTGAAATGAATGCGTCACAAAATAAAGGGTCATATGATATGCGCTTATAAAATAAAAAACGCCCCTGCAATATATGCAGGGACGAAAAATTCGCGGTACCACCCTAAATTGTGAAACAGTGTCGTTTCACCACTCTTTAGACATAACGGTCTATAACCGTCTTTCACTACTCCTCACGTTTCGTAAAAGAAGCTCCAGGGGGTAATTCATAATTCGCTCTGTACTGGTTCGCACCGACCACCAGCTCTCTGAAATCAGAAATCGAAATACTACTAAATCCTATCAACGCCGATTCATATGATGTTAGTTAAATTTTTATCATATTTTCATCTTGCATGTCAATAAAAATATTAAATGTTTTTTTAGGGAAATAAAGGATAATTGTTTTTAACGCTGTAAAAATGTACGTTATAATGAATTTGAAAGGGGGATGAAAGAGTGAAGAAAAAAATAATTCTTTTTACCACTTTATTAGTTATTGGAGGAAGTGCTGGAATTTACACAGTTTTTGCGGCTGAATCAGAGCAGTTGAAACAAAAGCAAATACAACAGTCAGAAGTGAAGAAAGTAAAAGAAATAGAAGAGAAGAAATCAATGGAAAAAGCAGCAGAAAAACTAGGAGTTTCTACTGAGGGGAAAACAAAAGAAGAGGTTACGAAAGAAGTAAATACCGCTAGATTTGAGAAGCGTCATGATTTATTAATTGAGCACGCTAAGCAACTTGGAATTGATACAGAGGGGAAAAAAGATGAAGAAATTATTTTAGAAATTGGAAAGATACAGCATGGAAAGTAGAACAACTTATCGTAGGATAAGTTGTTCTTTTTTAAGAACTATTTGATTTTAAAATAATTGACAGTCATTCGGATTTAATGTTAACTATATTTATAAACAAGTTAACATTAGGGGTGACAATTGTGACAATAAATAGTAGAACGATTGAAAAATCATCTTATACATATGAAGAATTAGCAGAGAAAAATAAAGCTTACGTATGGCACCCATTTACACAAATGAAAGATTATTTAGAAGAAGATCCTGTCATTATTGAACGTGGAGAGGGAAGAAAACTATACGATGTAAATGGTAATGAATATTGGGATGGTGTTTCATCTATATGGTTAAATGTTCACGGACATCAAGTACCGGAATTAGATGAAGCAATTCGTGAGCAATTAAATAAAATTGCTCATTCTACTATGTTAGGACTTGCTAACGTTCCATCTATTTTATTAGCAGAAAAAATTATTGAGGTTGTACCAGATGGATTGAAGAAGGTATTCTATTCTGATTCAGGTTCTACCGCTGTTGAAATTGCAATTAAGATGGCTTTCCAATATTGGCAGCATAAAGGGAAACCAAAGAAACAAAGATTCGTTACATTAAAAGAAGCATATCACGGTGATACAATTGGAGCTGTTTCAGTAGGAGCAATAGACTTGTTTCACCAAGTGTATAGTTCGCTCTTATTTGATGCGATTAAAATGCCGTATCCATATACATATCGTTCTCCTTACGGAAATAATAAGGAGGAAATTGTAAAAATCCATTTAGAAGAAATGGAAGAATTGTTGAAAGAAAAGCATGAAGAAGTAGCTGCCATCATTGTAGAGCCATTAATGCAAGGTGCTGGCGGAATGATTACAATGCCAAAAGGATATTTAAAAGGACTGCGCGATTTATGTACAAAGTACAATGTATTATTTATTACAGATGAGGTAGCGACTGGATTTGGGCGTACAGGGAAAATGTTTGCGTGTGAACATGAAAATGTGACACCAGACATTTTAACTGCTGGGAAAGGTTTAACAGGTGGATATTTACCAATTGCAGTTACGGTAACGACAGATGAAATATATAATGCCTTCTTAGGAGAATATGAAGAACAAAAAACATTTTTCCATGGACATAGCTACACAGGTAATCCGTTAGGGTGTGCCGTAGCAATCGCGAATCTAGAACTATATGAAAAAACAAATTTAATAGAAGAAGTGGCACGTAAAACGGATTATGTGACAGCGCAATTAGAAAAGCTCTTTGCGTATAAACATGTAGGTGATATTCGTCAGTGCGGATTAATGGTTGGTATTGAGCTTGTGAAGAATAAGAAAACGAAAGAAGCGTTTGACTGGACAGAAAGAGTCGGTGTTCAAGTATGTAAACGCTCAAGAGAGCTGGGTATGATTTTACGACCGCTAGGTAACACGATTGTATTTATGCCACCACTTGCTTCTACTTTTGAAGAGATTGATGATATGTTACGCATTTTATATAAGGCAATCTCGGATGTTACGGAGGGAGAATAATGAGTGGTTTTTTCATAACAGCAACTGATACTGAAGTTGGAAAAACAGTAGTTGCAGGTGCTATAGCAGGTGTATTTAGAGAATTAGGATATAACGTAGGGGTGTATAAACCGTTGCAAAGTGGGCATGTTGCATCAAACCCTGAGGGAGATGCGGCAAGGTTAAAAGCATTATCAGGTGTACCGACACCAGAAAATGAAATTTGCCCTTATTCTATTGAAGAACCACTTGCTCCGAGACTTGCCATGAAAAGAGCTGGAAGAGTAGTAAAGTTAAAAGAAATTACTGATTATTATAATGAACTATTAAAAGAGTTTAATAGCTTATTTGTAGAAGGGGCAGGTGGGCTTGCTGTCCCATATACAGAAGATGCTTTAGTAATTGATTTTGCAAAAGAATTACAGTTGCCTCTTATTGTAGTAGCTCGTCCTACATTAGGAACAGTAAATCATACAGTGTTAACGATTGCTTACGCAAAGGCGCATGGTTTAACCGTAGCGGGTGTCATTTTATCAGGTTGCAAAGAATGTGAAATGGAAAGAGTGCAAGAAAATAAAGAGATGATTGAAGAGCTGAGCGGGGTACCAGTTTTAGGATTATTGCCATTCTTTGCAGGTGAGTTTACGAAAGAAGAAGTATTAGAATCTGCAAAAGAACATATTATGATTTCAAAATTAGAGGAGTTTATCCAAAATGAATCAAACGTGGCGGGCGCACCTTCAATCTAAATTACAACAATTACATGAGCAAGGGCAGTATCGTGATTTATATGTAACAGAGAAGGCAGAAGAGACTTGGCTTATTCGAGATAAAAAAAGGATGTTAAATTTAGCGTCAAATAATTATTTAGGGTTAGCTGGAGATGAAAGGTTAAAAGAAGCTGCTATTGCCTGTACAAAAAGATATGGAACTGGAGCGACTGCCTCTCGTCTCGTTGTAGGAAATCATCCATTATATGAAGAGGTTGAGAGAAGCATATGTGACTGGAAAGGTACTGAAAGAGCTTTAATTGTAAATAGTGGGTATACGGCAAATATAGGTGCCATATCTTCTTTAGCCTCTCGGCACGATATTGTTTTTAGTGATAAGTTAAATCACGCAAGTATTGTTGATGGAATCATATTAAGCGGGGCAGAGCATAAAAGGTATCGTCATAATGATTTGGATCATTTAGAGAAGTTGTTGAAAATGGCTTCGCCTGAAAAAAGGAAATTAATCGTAACAGATACCGTTTTTAGTATGGATGGTGATACTGCGTATTTGAGAGATTTAGTACAGCTGAAAGAGAAATACGGGGCAATCATTATAGTTGATGAAGCACATGCGAGTGGAATATATGGAATCGGCGGAGCTGGGTTATCTCATATAGAAAAAAATCTTGCTCAAAAAATTGATATACATATGGGGACGTTTAGCAAGGCTTTAGGGTGTTATGGTGCGTATTTGACAGGTGATGAAATTTATATAGAGTATTTACAAAATATGATGAGAAGCTTTATTTTTACTACAGCTTTACCACCAAGTACGTTAGGAGCGGTGCAAAAAGCAATTGAAATTGTAAAAGAAGATAACGAAAGAAGAGAGAACCTTATAGCAAACGGAGAATACTTCAGAACTAAATTAAGGGATGCTGGTTTTGATATTGGGAATAGTTCAACTCATATTGTACCGATTGTAGTCGGTTCAAATGAACATGCTTTACGGTTTAGTAAAAGGTTGCAAGAGGCAGGGATTGCGGCTATTGCAATTCGTCCGCCAACTGTGCCGGTTCATAGTTCTCGAATTCGCTTTGCAGTTACATCGCAACATACAATAGCTGATTTAAAATGGGCTATTGACCGAATTATCCACATTGCGAAAGAAGAGGAGCTTTTCGTATGAATGAGCTAAAGATTATTTTTATCCCCGGATGGGGAATGGAAGAGAATATTTGGGATTTAGTACTTCCGTATTTTAAAGGATATTCTGTTCAATGCATAGATTGGCGTAATGTGAAAGAACGAAGTGAATTTGCGGAACGAATTATAGATGTAGCGCATAATGACAACGTAATATTGGTTGGATGGTCACTAGGAGCGTTAGCAGCAGTTGAAGCTTATAAAAAGATTCAGGCAAAAGGCATCGTATTAATTGGTGGTACTGCTAAATTTACAAATACGAGCGATTACAGTAACGGATGGAATGCTTTGCATGTAGAACGGCTGAAAAGGAATTTGGCGAGAAGGAAAGAAGATACGCTCAAGCGGTTTTATGAAAATATGTTTACGAAAGATGAGCTAAAAGAGAATAAAAACTTTGAAGACATTGTAGACCGTTTTAAAGGTGATTCTATTCAGTCTTTACAACTAGGTTTGGATTATTTAATAGAAACAGATATGAGAGAAGAACTAAAAGAAATTAAAGTACCTATACTACTTATTCACGGAGAACAGGATGTAATATGCCCATTGTCTGCGGCACGTAGTATGACGGAAAATAGCAGCAGCGAGCTGAAAGTAGTAAGTGAAGCAGGGCATGCATTATGTGTGACGAATTTTGAATATTGCGCAAATGAGATAATTCAATTTGTAGAGGGGATACGACATGATCAACAAAACGTTACTACAAAAACGGTTTAATGGGGCAGCCGTATCTTACGATCGATATGCAAATGTACAAAAAAAGATGGCACATTCATTACTTTCAATCTTAAAGGAACGATATAGTGAAACGGCATCAATACGTATTTTAGAACTGGGATGCGGGACGGGGTATGTAACAGAGCAATTATCAAAGTTATTTCCGAAAGCACATATTACAGCAGTTGATTTTGCTGAAAGTATGATTGCGATTGCGCAAACTAGACAAAATGTAAAAAATGTAACGTTTCACTGTGAAGATATTGAGCGATTACGATTAGAAGAATCATATGATGTCATTATTTCAAATGCTACATTTCAATGGTTAAATAATTTACAACAAGTGTTAAGAAATTTATTTCAACATTTGTCTATAGATGGGATATTACTCTTTTCAACGTTTGGACATGAAACGTTTCAAGAATTGCATGCTTCGTTCCAACGTGCGAAAGAAGAAAGAAATATAAAAAATGAAACATCGATTGGTCAACGTTTTTATTCAAAAGATCAGTTGCTTCATATATGTAAGATAGAAACAGGGGATGTGCATGTTTCTGAAACATGTTACATAGAGAGTTTTACAGAAGTTAAGGAGTTTCTGCATTCTATTCGAAAAGTAGGAGCAACTAATAGCAATGAAGGATCATATTGTCAAAGTCCCTCACTCTTTCGTGCGATGCTACGCATATACGAAAGAGACTTCACGGGAAATGAAGGGATAATGGCAACGTATCATGCTTTATTTATACATATAACAAAAGAGGGGAAGAGATGAAATGAAACAAGTACAAACAAAAAGGGATTGGAAAAAACTTGCATACGACGTAGTGGAAGAGAAGATGATTACGAAAGAAGATGCAATAGCGATATTAGAAGCTGATGATACCGAAGTTTTAGAAATTATGAATGCGGCTTACATTATTCGCCATCATCACTTTGGTAAGAAAGTAAAATTGAATATGATTATTAATACGAAATCTGGATTATGTCCTGAAGATTGTGGATATTGCTCACAGTCTATTATTTCAGAAGCACCGATTGATAAATATGCATGGTTAACGCAGGAGAAGATTGTAGAAGGGGCACATGAAGCAATACGCCGTAAAGCAGGTACATATTGTATTGTAGCGTCTGGTCGTCGTCCGACGGATAAAGAGGTAAATCACGTAATTGGAGCAGTTAAGGAAATTCGTGAAACGACAGACTTGAAGATTTGTTGTTGTTTAGGTTTCTTAAATGAAGATCAAGCAGGACGTTTAGCGGAAGCAGGCGTGCATCGTTATAACCACAACTTAAATACACATGCAAATAATTACGATAGTATTTGTTCAACTCATACGTATGATGATCGTGTTGATACAGTTCAAAAAGCAAAACAAGCGGGCATTTCCCCATGCTCGGGAGCGATTTTTGGCATGGGAGAAACAATTGAAGAGCGTGCTGAAATTGCATTTGAATTACAACGTATAGATGCAGATTCTATCCCTTGTAATTTCCTTGTTGCTGTAAAGGGGACACCTCTTGAAGGACAAAAAGAGTTAACTCCAGTAGAATGTTTAAAAGTACTGGCAATGATGCGTTTTGTAAACCCGACAAAAGAAATTCGTATTTCAGGAGGACGTGAAATCAATTTACGTTCTGTACAGCCAATCGGTTTATTTGCAGCAAATTCTATTTTTGTCGGGGACTACTTAACGACAGCTGGACAAGAGCCGACTGCGGACTGGGGTATGATTGCAGATTTAGGATTTGAGATTGAAGAATGTGCATTATAAGATAGATGAAAAAGCAAACTTGTAAAAGGGTTTGCTTTTTTTGTAAATAAAATGTAATAAATAGTTGTGAACGCTTGATATTATTGGTTTTTAAGCGAAAAAAAGAATTTTTGTGGACGAATTTTCCAAGCCCTAGTTGTACATAGTAAATATGTAATTTATATTGGGTTGGAGGATTTTACATGTACAAATACATATTAGCGATTATGACTTGTTTAATTTTAATAAAAGCAATAAGTTCTGATCCAGTTAAGGCTGCTGAAAATCCTGAACAAAAAGAAATGCAACAAAGAATCGAACAACACTTTCGAACGAAAGCTGAACATTTTGGATTGAAAACGGAAGGAAAAGATTTAAAGGAAGTTAGAAAAGAAATTACTATTATAGAAGAAGCGAAAAAAAGAGAGAATGTATGGAGAACGGCACAAGCTCTTCATATAAAAACAGAAGGAAAAACGATGAATGAATTAATAAAAGATGTACAAAAAAAGGTGAAAAAATAAAAAGAGGCCGCAGCCTCTTTTTTTATGCCCATTGTTTTGATAAGTGAGCCATTTCAATTGCAGCAACAGCTGATTCATATCCTTTATTACCAGCTTTCGTACCTGCGCGTTCAATCGCTTGTTCAATTGTTTCTGTCGTTAATACGCCGAAAATAACTGGGATGTCCATTTGTAGTGATAAAGACGCAACACCTTTTGCTACTTCATTACAAACGTAATCGTAGTGAGTTGTAGCACCTCGGATTACAGTACCTAATGTAATAACAGCATCATACTTTCCGCTACTAGCCATCTTTTTAGCGATTAAAGGAATTTCAAATGCACCAGGAACCCAAGCAACATCAATATCATTTTCCTCTACACCGTGACGCTTTAATCCGTCTAAAGCGCCGCCAAGTAACTTACTTGTAATAAATTCGTTAAAACGTCCAACAACAACTCCAACTTTTAATCCTGTACCAACTAAATGACCTTCGAATACCATAATAAATCTCTCCTTTAATTTATAAGTTTAGTAAGTGTCCTAATTTGTTTACTTTCGTTTGTAAATACGATTTATTCTCTTCTTTTGCTGGCATTTGCAACGGTACACGCTCGACTACTTCTAAATCGTAACCTTGTAAGCCAGCAATTTTTCTTGGGTTATTCGTTAATAATCGTAAACTCTGTAAACCTAAATCTTTTAATATTTGAGCACCGATACCGTAATCACGAAGATCAGCAGGGAAGCCGAGTTTTTCATTTGCTTCTACAGTATCGAATCCTTCTTCTTGTAATTTATAAGCACGAAGCTTATTAAGAAGCCCAATGCCTCTTCCTTCTTGCCTCATATAAAGAAGAACACCTTTTCCTTCACGCTCAATTTGAGCAAGTGCTGCATGGAGTTGTGGTCCGCAATCGCAGCGATGTGAACCGAATACATCTCCTGTTAAGCATTCAGAATGAACACGTACAAGTACCGGTTCACCTGTTGAAATATCACCTTTTACAAGTGCGATATGTTCTTTCGTATCTAATGAGTTAGAATAGCCAATTGCGTGGAAAGTACCGAAATCTGTAGGTAATGTAATTTCCACTTCTCTCGTCACAAGTGTTTCATGATGGCGGCGGTAAGCAATTAAATCTTCTATTGTAATCATTTTTATATCAAATTGTTTTGCGCATTCTATTAAATCAGGTACACGTGCCATCGTGCCGTCCTCATTTATAATCTCGCAAATAACTCCAGCTGGTTCGGCACCGCATAGCTTTGCTAAATCAACAGCAGCTTCTGTATGACCTGCACGACGCATGACACCGCCTTCTTTCGCAATTAATGGAAAGATATGTCCAGGTCGATTGAAATCAGCACCTTTTGATGCGGGGTTTAACAATTCTTGTATCGTAGTTGCACGTTCGTGAGCGCTAATCCCTGTTGTTGTAGAGACATGGTCAATGCTCACTGTAAACGCAGTATGATGTGAATCTGTATTATGAGATACCATTGGTTCTAATTGTAGACGTTCTGCGTACCCTTCCGTAATCGGTACACAAACGAGACCACGGCCATGTGTAATCATAAAATTAATTGTTTCTGGTGTAATGTACTCTGCTAAAGCAATAAAATCGCCTTCATTTTCTCGGTTTTCATCATCACATACGATAACGACTTTACCTTTTTTTAAATCTTCTAGAGCTTCTTCAATACGATGAAACATTGTGCTTCCCCCTTATAGAAATCCGTTTTCTTGTAAAAAGCTTTCGGTCATTGAACCTACTCGTTTTGTAGGTTTAGTAATAAAGCGTTCAATATATTTACCAATCATGTCACACTCAATGTTTACGATATCTCCGGCATTTTTTGCTCCAATGACAGATTCGCTTACTGTGTGCGGGATGAGTGAAATCGTTATGGAAGATTCGTCTATATCAAATATCGTTAAACTCGTTCCATCAACAGCAATGGACCCTTTCTGCAAACAATAGCGCAGTAGTTCATCAGAAATTGCTATTTTGTAATAGACGGCATTGTAATGTTGTTTTTTATTTAAAATCGTTCCGATTCCATCAATATGTCCTGAAACGAAATGTCCACCGAATCGTCCGTTTGCAGCCATTGCGCGCTCTAAATTTACTTTAGAGTGCGGTTTAAGCATGCGAAGTGATGTCGACTGCATCGTTTCAGGCATTGCATCAACTGTAAATGAAGTAGTTGTAAAGCTTGTTACAGTTAAGCAAATACCGTTAACCGCGATACTATCACCTAAGTGAACATCTGATAAAATTTTTTTTGCATGAATCGTTAATTTCATCGCTTCTCCGCTTTGTTGCATGTTTGCTATCGTTCCTAATTCTTCTACAATTCCTGTAAACATTTCGTCACCTCGTTTCGGGCATTCGCAACGATTTTTATATCATCACCAATTTGTTTCATCTCTTGAATTTTCAAGGAAAGCGCATTTTGTAATTTTGAAAAACCATTTCCTCCAAATAAAGTAGGAGCATCTTTCCCACCAATTAATTTCGGACTTATATAGGTTACAATTTCATTAAAATTGTTTGTTTTTAAGAAACTTGCATGAATCGATTGGCCACCTTCAACGAATAGAGAAAGAATTTGTTTCTCTCCAAGAAAGGAAAGAAGGTCCTCGATTTCTATATGTTTCGTTTCCATTTGGAATATAGCTATATTTTTAGATTCATAAGAAGATATCTTCTCTTCCTTTACATCCTTACCGACAATAATCCATGTCGGTGCTAAACCATCTGTTATAACATGAGAAGATGGTGGCGTTCGTAAATGGGTATCTAAAACAACGCGAATAGGATGTTTCCCACCATTTGGAATTCTTGTTGTTAAATGAGGATTATCAGCTATAACTGTATTCACTCCAACAAGAATTGCATCATGTGTATGGCGATATTGGTGAACATCAGCACGTGCTTCTTCACCTGTAATCCACTTACTTTCACCAGTTACAGTTGCTGTTTTTCCATCTAAGCTCATCGCTGTTTTGATTGTTACAAAAGGGCGCTTCGTTTTCATGTAGTGAAAAAAGTAGCGATTTAATAAAACTGCTTCTGCTTCAAGAACACCGGTCGTTACTTCAATTCTAGCTTCCTCTAATCTTCTTTTTCCGTTACCAGAAACGAGCGGATTACAATCGAGAGTAGCAATTACAACACGCTTAACTCCTTTTTCGATGAGCAATTCACAACAAGGTGGTGTTTTTCCAAAGTGGCTACACGGTTCCAGTGTTACATAAACGGTAGCGTCTTTGGCGTTCTGACCAGCCATTTGAAGGGCATGAACTTCTGCGTGTTCTTCACCAGCTCGTAAATGAGCCCCCATACCAACGATGTTTCCATCTTTTACAACAACAGCACCAACCATAGGATTTGGACTTGTTTGTCCTGATGTCCCTTCTGCTAACTGCAGGGCAATCCTCATATATTCTTGATCTGTCATTTTCTTCACCTCTCCTAAAAAAATCAAAAAACCCCAAGGATTTAATATCCTTGGGGTTTGGGAGACGTGATTTCTAGAAATATAGTTTGAATACGAAAGCATAGGAAAGAAACCTAACGATAATTGATATTTCTGCATAAGGAAAAAACCTAGCAAAATATCGAATTTTTAAACGCTAGTTGTCTCTTTTTATTTCAGTATAAAAAATAAGTATAGAAAATTAAACATATATAAAGAATCAAAATGAATCTTTAAAAATATGCATACTGAAATAAAAGTGTATTCACTATATAAAAAACTAGAAACATATCCTTCTCCCATCCAGACTATACTGTCGGCCCTAGAGTTTCACTAGATCCACCGTTTTCGAGTTGAAAACGGGTCACGGACTTAGAAGTTTTCACTTCATCACCGCCGGTTGGGAATTTCACCCGACCCCGAAGGATGCTGTTTGCTCAAATTATAGCACAAAAAAAATAAAAGGCTAGTAAAAAATATTCGAATGTGAAGAATTGTGTGAAAATATATGCAGGCTGGAATGGAAATAAAAGTATTAGAAATGTTGTAAGGAGAAGGGATATAACGGAGTTGCTAAAAAGAAAAAACATGCACAAAAAAATGTGCATGTCACATGTAAAATTATTCTGCCTCTGGTGCTCTAACAACAGACTCGAATTTACCTTTATGCGAAGCGTCGCAATAAGGCATATTTTTTGATAAACCACAACGGCATAAAGAAAATGCCGGTTTTGCTGGGAATACATTCCCTTGTGAGTCGACTAATTCCACGTCCCCTGTAACGCGAAAAGAGCCATTATCATTTACTTTAATTTGTACTTTTGCCAACGTTATCCCTCCTTCCCAAACGCTTAATTTCATCATATAATCAAGGGAAGTGCTTGACAATATAAAAAGAGCACTTTGTTTGAGAAAGAAGAGAGTGTTATAATAGTTTTCATAACTGACTAGAGTAAGGTGACGAGAGATGGATAAACAATTACATACATTACGAAACATTGCAAATGAGCGCACGTGGGCATCATTTTTGAATGATAATCATCCATATAGTTTGTTACATTGGTCCATTGCAGGTGTAGGGCAAGAGGCAAAGGATGTTTGGTTACTTCAAGATGAAGTAACATTTCAAACGACAGAATTCCCAACGTTAGATGATGCAATGCAATGGATTTCTGAAAATATGGAACAAGTTACAGACGTTTTAGCGCAATAAAAAACAGGCTTATGCAAGCCTGTTTTTTGTTTCTTTCACATATGTGTTTAAAAATTGATCGACGGCTGCTTCGTACTCTTCTTTATTTTCGTTATAAGAGCAAGCGTGTGCACCGTGTTCTGCAATATAAAGCTGCTTATTATTTTCTTTCGCTTCATATAACGCTTTTGTCATATCAGCTAAAATATAGTCGTCATCTTTACTATGAATAAAGAGAACGGGATTGTTAATGTTTTTTATACAGTCGATTGGTGAAACTTCACGAATTGTATAACCGTCACGAACTTTCAAAAATGCGTTTGCTAAAGGTAATAAAGGCCATTTTGGTAAATGGAATTCAACCTTTAAACGGTGCTGTAATTGTCCGTGAAAATCAGAGAAAGGACAATCTGCAATATAGAAATCAGCACCATCTTCTACAAGTCCTGCGTATTGAAGAAGTGTTGCAGCTCCCATAGATTCACCATGAATACCAAGTGTAATATTGGTGCCAAAACGGTTTTTTAGCCAGTCAACTACGGATTTTAAATCATGTTTTTCATAGTATCCATAGCTTGTTGTTTTTCCGCCAGTTTTACCATGACGACGATGATCGTAAATGAGGACGTTATATCCCCTTTTTAAGAATAAGTTTGCATATTTTACAGAGTTTATTTTATTTACAGTTACACCGTGGCAAAAAACCATAAACTTATTGGTGGAATGACCAGCAGGAATGTAATATCCGTGAAGGTCGTATCCGAATTGTGAAGGGATATGAATTTCTTCTTTATGAAGAGCATCAAAATCCTCTATACGAAAATGTTTTTTCGTTTCTCTTTCGAGTACTTCTTCCTCTGTTTTTTTCTTTAAGTACATCACTTTATTTGTAAAGAAAATCCCAAGGGCAGTTATTGCACCTAGTATAGTAAACAATGCTGCAAAAAAACGTTTCATACTTTACCTCATCCTCCAAATACCGTTACATGTGATACACTTATATTGTATCACAATGATATAAAAGGGGAGAAATAGGAAATGCTGCATATACAAAAAATTACGCCAGCGATGAAAGAAACAATCCGAATGTTCATGTGTGAGAACTGGGGAAGTTCATTGATGGTTTCACGTGGTAAGGGACATCAGTTAGAAGAGTTGCCAGGATTTGTTGCGCTCTCAGATGACAGAATAATCGGAATTATAACGTATGAAGTGACCGGAAATATATGCGAAATTGTATCGCTAGATAGCTTTGAAGAAAGAAAAGGAATAGGGACGAAACTTGTGGATTGTGTATTACAAGTTGCAGAAGAAGAACGGTGCAGACAGGTTTGGCTTATTACAACAAATGATAATATGAATGCGTTACGATTTTACCAAAAACGTAATTTTGTAATGACTAATTTATATGTGAATGCGGTAGAGGAGGCACGAAAAATAAAGAAAGAAATTCCACGTATGGGATATGATAATATCCCAATTTTACATGAAATTAAGTTGGAGTATCGTTTAGTGAAATGATGTAACAATTTTCAGAAATGTGAGTTATTAATCTTGACGGATAGTGTAATTTAGGTTACCGTAAAATTGTAATCTATTACCATATTAAGGGGTGACGATGTGGCAACTATACGTGATGTTGCAAAATTGGCAGGTGTTTCAGTCGCAACCGTTTCACGAGTTATTAATGAAAAAGGATACGTTCATGAGGACACAGTAAAACAAGTAAAGGAAGCAATTGAAGAATTACGTTATAGGCCAAACAGTGCAGCGAAGCCACTATTTAAAGAGAGTTCAACGATAATTGCATTACTTGTAGATAATTTATGTAACCAATCAAACATCACTTTGCTACATTGTATTGAGGAAATAGCATATAAAGAAGGCTATCAAATCATTATTTGTAATATAGAGAATAAAGATAGATACATACATATGCTGAAGCAAAATAACATTGCAGGTGTTATTTTGACGAGAGCAGTTTTTAAAAGTGTAGGAGAAATTCCATTTCCGTTTGTTGTGATCGATGAGCAACAATCACATGTAAATTATTATGAAAGTGGACAGAGAGCTGTTTCTTTATTAAAAGAGAAAGGGTGTCACTTTCTTGCATATTTCGGTGAGAGAGAAGGAAGTGAAGAAATGGAAGATCATATAGCAGGGTTTTTAGACGCTGTTTGGGATGAAGGAATCTCTTATCGAGAAGAATGTGTACAAGGGTATACAAATAAACAATTTATTACATTATTGCAAAACAATCCGTATATAGATGGAATTGTAGCCTCAAGTGATCAGATTGCTATTGAGTTAATTCGGTCAGCGAGATTTCTAAATATACATATACCAGATAAATTAAAAATTGTTGGACCGAATGGGAGTATAGAGTGTGAATGGATAGGTTCATCACTACCGACAATTGAAAGCTATGTCAAAGATAACGGAAAAGTAGCTTTTCAACAATTAAAAGGAAAAATAAAAAAGTAAAAGGTGCGTTTTATACGCACCTTTTTATAATGTAATTGCGGCAATAAAGCCAAATATAAGTAACGGTATATTGTAATGTAGAAAAGTGGGTACACATGTATCCCATATATGATGGTGCTGACCATCAGCATTTAAACCGGATGTTGGTCCAAGGGTACTATCCGATGCTGGAGATCCTGCGTCACCTAGTGCTCCGGCTGTACCGATAATTGCAATTGTGGCCATTGGACTAAATCCAAGCTGAATGCAAAGAGGTACAAAAATGGTTGTTAAGATAGGGATGGTTGAAAAGGATGAACCAATTCCCATCGTAACGAGAAGTCCAATAACGAGCATAAGAAATGCAGCGAGTGGTTTGTTATTTCCGATTATATGTGCACTCGTTTGCACTAGAGATTCAACATGTCCTGTTTTTCGAAGAACAGCGCCGAATCCAGCGGCAGCAATCATAACAAAGCCAATAAAGGACATCATACGCATTCCGCTTGTTAATATCGCATCTGCTTCTTTAAGTGGTAGACTGCCACTAACTGATAAGACGATAATACCTGCTAAAGCACCGAAAATCATTGATTCTGTTGTTAATTGAACAGTTAATGTAGCAATGATAGATAATAACCCGAAAGTAATGCTACGTTTTGTATAGGGAACGATTTCATTTTCGGTAGTATGAATTTGTTCTGTTTCATACGTACGAGGTTTTCGGTACGTAATGAATACCGCTACACATAATCCAATAATCATACCGATTGCTGGAATAGTCATTGCTTTTGGAATAAGTGTGACATCAAATGTAAGGCCGCTTTGCGCAGCGTTGGTTTGCAATACGTCATGATAAATTTTTCCGAACCCTGCAGGGATCCACATATAAGGAGTAATCAATCCAAATGTAATAATACATGTGACAAGTCTGCGATCCACTTTCAGCTCATTTAATACTTTTAAAAGTGCTGGAATTAAGATGGGGATGAAAGCAATGTGAACAGGAATCACATTTTGTGAGAAACAAGCCATCGTTAAAATAATGAATAAAATAAGTATTTTAGAATAAACTTGTTTTTTCGTGTCTTGTTCATTGCCAATCCATTTTAATGCAGTTTGAATCATAGCATCTGGAAGTCCTGTTTTGGAAAGGGAAATAGCGAAACCACCAAGCATTGCATAACTTAAAGCGATTGGAGCACTGTTTCCAAGACCAGTTGTAAAAGTGTTAATCGTTTCTGAAATACCGAGTCCGCCGATAAGTCCGCCTGTTAAAGCTCCAACAATGATGGCGACAATGACCTGGACACGTAACAAACTAAGCAATAGCATAATTGCTACTGCGACGAGTACAGCGTTCATAATAAATGTAATCTCCCTAAATTTTTATTCTGTTAAGACAAGTAAATATGAAACATTTTGCTATGTTTATACATACTTGCGACATATTATTATAAAATGTTTTCTATGAAATGTAAAAGAGCCTTTTGTTACTAATGCTGAAAAGCTAGCTCTTGTTTAATTGATTGTAAAGAATTAGCGAATAATTCTGGTTCTTCTAAATCAGGAGAATGTGCTGAATTTGGGAACCAAATCATCTTTTTTATAGGCGCTTCAATAATATCGCAATATTCCTGAACGAGTGCATAAGGAGTTTGATAATCATAGCGACCAGAACAAAAATAAACTGGAATAGATAAACTTGAGATAGAAGAAAAGAAATCGATTGTTAGCATTTCTTCCCATAAAATGCCAGATTTTAAATTTCCTGCGAGAAACTTGAACCAATCTAATAGCGTATATTCGGGAGAAAAGAAACCTTTTCGTATGAAAGAAAAGGAAGATCCGTTTTGGATTGCGCCTCCAAATGTGCCAAGCCACTTTCTTTGAATAATGAGACGTCTCGTATCTAAAAATGGTGGTTTGCCTAATTTTAAAAGGGAAGCTAATGCTTTTTTATGATCATGTTTTTTTGCAGAATGAATTAAATGTTGATATAGCAATTCTTCATTTTGTTTCATATGTACAATTTGCCCAATACCGATGTAAGCCTCGATATACTTTGGATATTGATGTGCTATGTTAAGCCCAATAATACTTCCCCAAGAATGACCAGCGAGAAATAGTTTTTGTTTGTTGAACTTTTTAAGTACATATTGAATCACTTCTTTTGCATCGGAAACGAATTGTTCGATTGTGAAATTTGCTCCGAAATCTTTCATTGAAAAGGATTTACCAGCTCCGCGCTGATCCCAATTAATAACAATAAATTGCTTCTCTAATTCTTTTTGAAAATGGCGAATAAATCCGATTTGTGCCATCCCAGGTCCGCCGTGACAGCATAATAAAATAGGTTGCTCTACGTTTTGTCCACGCATAAGGAGAGTTTGTTTTCGATTATTAATCATAACGCTTTCTATCGTAGCGATACTATTAGGAATGAGTTGTTTGTTTTCGTTATAGAACTGAGGGGTGTAGCTACGAAAAAGCATATTGAAAACCTCCTTTTGTGAAATCGTATGAATCGCACAGGCTATTCATTTTGCATATACTGTTAGAAAATCATTGTAACATACCATACTAGTGTCATTTCAACACGGGAGGAGGGAAATTGTGACGATTGGAGAAATTATAGATGGTTTAAATAGACGTGAATCCATCGCTATTATAGCAAAACGTCTTGAAATAAGCCCGTATACATTATCGAAGAAATTAAGATTGATTGGATACGAATATGATGGAGAGCAGAAGAAACGTATTTTTGTAGGAGATGGAGAAGAACCACGTCACTTACAACTCCAAGAAGCGACCGCCCTTCAATATGAGAAAACAGATTATCAATTATTAATTTATGAGCAATTACAAAGCATTTATGAGTTATTAAGAAAAAGAGAAGAAGTAATTGCACCAATTGTGAGTAAAAGTACAGAGAAAAAGAGACGAACTTTTTCTATTAATACAGAAATATTAGCAAGATTGGACCTTATATCAGAATCGAAAGGAATTCAAAAATCTAAACTTGTAGAAGAGGCGTTGCAACAATTTTTACAGCAATATGAAGTTGACAAAACATCACATTTTGATAACTAAAGAAAAGGATACTATGTTCATTAGAAGAACGAGTATCCTTTTTATGATGTATATTACGTATAAAATAGAGGATCAGTACAAATCCTTTATACGTGAAAAATGAAATTTATTATTAGAGAAACACTTAATTTACTTTTTGAATTCTTCCATCAATAACTGGCTGAATTGGTTCTTTTAATTGTTTTACGTAATTGACTAACGCTTCAAAGTCGTTTGGCCCAGTTTCTGCATTTTTACCATTTTTAAATGATACGAATCCATCACCGCCAGAAGCTAAGAAGGCATTTGCAACTACGCTATACGTTGTAGATGGAGATAATTCTTCTCCGTTTGTTAAACGTATATTTGTAACTTTTTCACCGTTTGGTTTATTTGCATCCCACGTATATTGAATACCTGAAATTTGAAGCATTCTTGTTGTTCCTTTTTGCCATTGCTGATTTAAAATATCGCGAATGTCTTGACCTGTTAAATCTACTTTAATCAATTGATTTCCAAAAGGTTGAATGCCGTATAACTCACCCCACGTAATATCACCAGCATCTAAGTCATTACGAATGCCACCAGGATTCATGAGGGAGATTTGAGTTTGCATCGTTTGACGCTGAGCATCGGCAACTAAATTTCCAAGAGTGGACTCACCAGCATCATTTTGTTTACGGTCGATAGGTGCTGTAGATTTTCCGACCACTTCATTTACAAGTGGTGCGATTTTTTCTTTATATTGATCTAGTTTTTTCTTTACTTGTTTATCAGGTTCTACACCTTCATGATACGTTGTAACAACTTCAGCTTTTTTCTTTACAATATCCTTTGTTTTACGATCAATTGTTACATCGACGTCTGAGAAAGCCATTCCGTATGAATTTGCTTGGACAATTAGTTTATTGTTTACTGTACCATTTACATACGTATGACTATGTCCACCGAAAATAACATCAACTTCTGGGTCTGTTTCATTTGCAATTCGAGTAAGATCGCCATTTGTTACCCCAGACTCATCGGTTGTTCCACCGACATGAGCAAGAACGACGATAGATTTAACGCCGAGGCGTTTTAATTGTTGTGTTGATTTATTAATTGCTTCTACTTCATCAGTAATTTGTACATTGTTAAGCATCGTAGGCATAACGACATTTGGTGTATCAGTTGTAACAACCCCAATGAATCCTACAGGAACACCATCTACAATTTTTACAGTAAATGGTGGTAAAAATAAGCGGCCAGTTGATTTGTTATAGAAATTAGCAGCTACATAGGGGAAGTTAGCCCCTTTGAAATTTCCTGTTTTTTCATGATATCCACCGTAAATGAGGCGTTTCATTTCATCAATGCCTTCATCAAATTCATGGTTCCCGATTGTACCGACATCAAATTTTAAGTCATTTAAAAATTCAATCGTCGGTTCATCTTGTAATAATGCTGAAACTGGTGGACTAGCTCCGACGATATCACCAGCATGTACGAGAAGTGTATTAGGGTTTTGTTTTTTATGTTCTTTTAAATAAGTAGCTAAGTAATCAGCGCCACCAGCTTCTTTATTATTGATTTTTTTAACAGTATCTAGTTGTCCATGGAGATCATTAATACCAAGCATTTGTACGTCTATGTAGCGGTTTTGTTCAGCTGGATTCTGAGATGGGGGAGCGGCAAATACGCTTGAAAAAGTAATGGTGCTTAAAACAGCAACGGCAGGAATAATTTTTTTCCACATAATATAATTCTCCTTTTTATAATCTGACATCATACGACATAATTTTAATAGATTCATAGGATTATAGCTACATAAAAATTTAGTCTTTTCGAAAAATTAACATATTTACAAAAAGTGAATAATAGAGTAAAGACCCTTTTTTATTGTCGATTTCATTGTGTATCTACTATAATGGAGAAAAAAGTAAAAGGTGAGTAGCATGAAGAAAAAGAAACAAAGACAAATGCAAAGACAATCACAAGTGAATCAACCAAAGAAAGAAACACTTACATTAGGCGATCAATTAAATGATTCACTCATGCAACAATTAAAGAGTAAGAAGAAAGAGTTGCAAGTGAGGGAAGAGGAAAAAGAGGCAGCTGAACTGGAAAGAAAGCGCCAAGAACAAAAAGAACGTGAAAAGAATAAATCATTTGAAGAACTGCTAAGTGAAAGTAACCTTACTTGGAAAGACTTTAAATAATAAAAAAATGATCAGTGAAATACCACTGATCATTTTTTGACGAGCTTGTAAGAAAAGGGGAGTTAGAATGAGAAAAATTGTCGTTGTTCCACATGAAAACCATTGGAGTGAAAAATTTCAAATGGAGGCTAAAAGATTAAAATCAGCGATGCCAGAAACGGTAAAAATTTATCATATTGGAAGTACGTCAGTTCCCGGACTGGCAGCTAAACCTATTATTGATATGATCATGGAAGTAGAAAATATCGAAAGAGTAGATGGGTGGAATGAACGATTTATAGAGCTTGGTTACATCGTAAAAGGGGAAAATGGTATTTCAAGACGCCGATATTTTATTCATGGAACTGAAGAAAAACGCTCGTATCATTTACACGTGTTTGAAAAAGGAAATCCAGAGATAGTAAGGCATTTAGCATTTCGTGATTATATGATGGCTCATTGTGAAGAAGCAGAGGCATATGCAACCTTAAAGAAAGAATTAGCCGAAAAGTATACATATGATGGCGCGTTATATACGGAAGGAAAAAATGAGTTTGTGCGCAATGTGGATGAAAAAGCGAAAGAATGGAGAAAAAATAACGTGAATGAATGAGTTCACGCTATTTTTTAGCTATATAAAAGTGTTATGTAAACTGTACGTATGTTTTGACTTTTGGGATGAATCTTGTTGAAATAAAATTGTGGCTTATAAAAAATGTAACAATGAAAGGGAGACGACTGTGCATATTCCAACAACTACACTTCATAATGGCGTGAAAATGCCGATGATTGGTCTAGGCGTATATAAAGCGAAAGAAGGAGACGAAGTAAAGCAAGCAGTAAAAACAGCGTTAGAAGTTGGATACCGTTCGATTGATACAGCAACTGTATATGAAAATGAAAGCGGTGTCGGAGAGGCGGTACGTGAATCAGGAATTCCAAGAGAAGATATATTTATTACAACAAAAGTATGGAACGACGATCAAGGATATGAGGAGACACTCGAGGCGTTTGAAAAGAGTTTGAAAAAATTACAAATGGACTATGTAGATTTATATTTAATACATTGGCCGGTAAGAGGGAAGTATGTTGATACGTACCGAGCTTTAGAGAAATTGTATGAAGAAGGTAAAGTGCGTGCGATTGGTGTTTCTAATTTTCATAAACATCATTTAGAACTATTATTACCAAATTGCAAAGTGAAGCCGATGGTAAACCAAGTGGAACTTCATCCGATGTTGACGCAATTTGAGTTGCGAAATTATTGTCAAGATGAGCAAATTCAAATGGAAGCATGGAGTCCGTTAATGAGGGGCGGAGAAGTATTCCAGCATCCAATCATTCAGGCTATTGCTAACAAATATGAAAAAACACCTGCACAAGTTATATTAAGGTGGGATATTCAAAGCGGGATTGTTACAATTCCTAAATCTGTTACACCATCTCGTATTAAAGAAAACTTTACTATTTCTGATTTTGCACTAACTGAAGAAGAGATACGTCAAATTAACACGTTGAATCGTGATTTACATGTAGGAACGAATCCTGATAAATATGATACGTTATAAAAAAGACTGTCTCCTAATACTGGAGACAGTCTTCTGTTTTATCGGTAATTCGATATTTTTAACGATGCAAAGCATATGTGTCATATTTAACAATCTTTTGAAGTTGTATATATTCTTCTTTCATTAAAGGTAACTGTTGACTAGCTCGTATATTTTCCTGTAATTGTTGAAGAGAGCTTGCACCAGGTATAACAGCTGCAACGGTCTTATTATGTAAGCAATATTGAATAGCTGTTCCTGTTAAAGAGCGTTCTCCAATCATTTCTTTTACACTTGCTAGAGTTGCATGTAATTCATCGTAAGAATAAGAGAGATAATCCTTTTCCTTTACTCTTTCTATCTTTCTTGCATTATTGTCAGTTAAAATTCCTTTTGCAAGTGGCCCGCGGGCAATGACGCTAATTTGGTGTTCATTTAGAAGGGGGAACCATTCTTCTGGACGACGATTTAAAAGGTTATATTCCATTAGTACACTAACGATGTTTGAGCGTTTTGCATATTCACGAACGACATTTGGGCGTATAGAAGAAATACCGTAATGGCGAATAATACCTTCCTTTTTCAATTCTTCAAAAGCTTCAATTGTTTCATCTATTGGATCTTCAATTGTTCCGCCATGAAGTTGGTAAAGGTCAATATAATCAGTTTGAAGTCTACGTAAACTTTCCTTTACTTCAGTCTTTATGTAAGCTTTAGAAGGATCCCAAGACCAGCCATTTTTTTCTTCTGTCCAACGATTTCCAACCTTCGTTGTAAGTACAATTTGGTCTCTTCTTCCCTTCAAGGCTTTTCCAACAAATTCTTCATTTAATCCGTAATCATATAAATCTGCTGTATCAAAAAAATTAATTCCTAAATCGATCGCTTCATCGATAATATGCATAGCTTCTGTTTCAGATGTACCGAGAGACATACAGCCAAGGCCCATTTCTGTAACAAACAAATCTGAGTTTCCTAATTGACGTTTTTTCATAGGTCAACCTCCTTACCTTTATTGTACGAGAGGGAAAAGAGGTTGACAAACGTTTACTTTCCGCTTCGCATTAACTGCCCGTAAAAGCATGATTAATGTTTCACTTTATTTGCTATAATCCACTCTTGTACAGTTGTATACTCTTTGCTATATTGCTTTAGCTTATGGCGAATTTGCCATGCTTTTCCGACTAAAGTGACGCGATTTGGTAAAATATAAACTTTCATTTCTATCACGCTCCTTTCAATGTGGTAAAATGTATGAGGAAAGAATAGGAAATAGAACAGGGAGATGAAGTAGTATGAGTAATCTTGCAGAAAGAACAGTAAAAACTGAGCCAATTTTTGATGGTAGAGTTATAAAAGTTCGTGTTGATGATGTAGTATTACCAAATGGAGCAATGAGTAAACGTGAAATTGTAAATCACCCTGGTGCAGTTGCTATTATTGCTATTACTGATGAGGGGAAAATTGTGCTTGTTGAGCAGTATCGTAAAGCACTTGAAAAGGCGATTATAGAAATTCCGGCTGGCAAGTTAGAACCTGGTGAAAAACCTGAGGTAACAGCAGTTCGTGAATTAGAAGAGGAAACAGGATATGTATGTGAAAATATGGAGCTCATTACTTCTTTCTATACATCTCCAGGATTCGCAGATGAAATTTTATATGTATATAAAGCGACAGGTTTGACAAGAAAAGAAAATAAAGCTGAGTTAGATGAAGATGAGTTTGTGGAATTAATGGAAGTATCGTTAGAAGAAGCGATTACTCTTATGAAAGATCTTCGTATTCATGATGCGAAGACGATGTTTGCAGTACAATATTTACAACTACAAAAATAAACACTCGCCAAAGGCGAGTGTTTTTTAATTGATTTTTGCATATACACGTGCATCACGTAAGCTACCATCTGGTGCTAGGAAGTCATTTTCCATTGTCCCTTCTAGAATGAATTCTAGACGTTCTGCTAAGCTACATGCATTTATATTTGTTGCATCAGTACGAATTTCAATTCTTCTAGCGCCTAGTTTATCAAAGGCGAACTGAATTGCACCTTTAACAGCTTCGGTCATATAGCCTTGTTTTGTATAGGCACTATGTAGCCAGAAGTGAAGTGAAAACTTTGGAATATCCCAGTTTTCAGGCTTTAGTGTAATTGCTCCGATGAATGTACCAGATACTTTATCGTATAAGTGAAAATCAAGTGTTTCACGAAGTAAAAACTGTCCGTGAGCTTCGCGAACAATTTCTTCAGCACTCTCTTCTGTTTCAGCGTTAATTGGTATCCACGGTACTAAGTCTTCTAGAGAAGCTTGGATTGCTTCATATACTTCTGCACCATCACCTGGAAATGGTTTACGAACTTGCAAGCGTTCAGTTTGAAATAATGTTGGAAAATCTAATAATAATGGTTTCAAGAGAAATCCCTCCTATTCTCTACTTTTTAGTTTAGCAAAGTAGAGCGGAATTTCAATGTTAATTCGTCATACTTTTTTCTTTCTTTCATACATTTTTAATAAGAGTGTGAACGGAGGGAAGAAAAATGTGGCGAAAAAATTGGCAAGACCGTGTAATGTCTCACATACAGGAAAACTCTTCATTATATATATTTAACGCTGTTTTATTATTGATGGGAGTAATATTCGGAGCCATTCTCGTGAATAGTTTACAAATCAATCAAAAACAAGATTTATCATTTTATTTACAACGTTTTTTTGGACAAGTCTCTAAAGGAGAATTTGCCATTGCGGGCGAAATGTTTCGAGAAAGTTACTTTTCGCAATTAAAATACATCGGATTTATTTGGATTTTAGGAATTTCAATTATTGGATTACCACTTATTTTTATTTTATTATTTGTAAAAGGAGTTGTCGTTGGATTTACAGTTGGTTTTTTAGTAAGTCAGCATGGATGGAATGGACTATTATTAGCATTTGTATCTGTTTTGCCACAAAATTTAATTATCATTCCAGTCTTTCTCGTTATGACAACCATTGCTGCAAGTTTTTCTTTACGGATGATTAGGCATCAATTTATTAGAAAAATAACCGAGCCACTATTACCATTATTAATCCGTTATACATGCTTCTTTCTCGTAATTGGAGTGGTGTTAGCACTTGCTTCTAGTGTGGAGGCTTACGCATCACCAGTTTTAATGAAAGAAGTCGTTGAGGCTATTAATAAAAAATAAATACTTTTTGAGAATAATTATCAATTTGTTTTTATTGTTTTTTCTTTTGACAGAAGCCCTTCTTCTGATATAATGGTGTAAGAGTGGCGAGGAGGGAGTAGTACCGAATGGAAGAAAGAATTGAACGAATTAAGAAGCAATTACATGCAGCGAGCTACAAATTAACACCGCAACGTGAAGCAACAGTTCGTGTGCTGCTAGAAAATGAAGAAGATCATTTAAGCGCAGAAGATGTTTACCTCCTTGTAAAAGAAAAGTCGCCAGAGATCGGATTAGCAACCGTCTATCGAACTTTAGAACTATTATCTGAGTTAAAAGTTGTCGATAAGATTAACTTCGGAGACGGTGTTTCACGCTATGACTTACGCCAAGAAGGTGCGCAGCGTTTCCACCATCATTTGATTTGTACACAATGTGGTGCTGTACAAGAAATACAAGAAGATTTACTTGGTGAAGTGGAAAGGAAAGTAGAACGAGACTGGAGCTTTAAGGTGAAAGATCATCGTTTAACATTCCATGGGATTTGTAAAAATTGTCAAGAAAATGAAACGGATGAAAAATAACCTTTTCCTATTTATCTAGGAAGAGGTTTTTTATTTGAATAAGGTATAAATTGGTGAAAGCTTGGCATATGTTGTAATAACTTATATTTTGGAGGAATTTACAATGCGCCGAGCTTTAAAATTAACTTTTGATGGAATAAAAGTATTTTTATTATTTACAAGTTGTACGATTTTGTTTTATTTCGCTATACTATGGATAAATGAAGAATATGAAAGCTATCATCGTTATGAAAAACCTAAAGAAGAGACTGTAGAAAAAGTATCAGGGAATGAAGAACCGGCAAAGGATGCTTTCGTAAATAGAATGATGTTTTTCTATGAAAATGGGGAGTAGTGTAGAGTGGAAGATCAATTAAAAGATTTTATTCATTATATGGTTGTCGAAAAAGGATTAGCAAAGAATACAGTAGTATCTTATGAACGGGATTTAAAAAGCTACGTAAAGTATTTGCAAAATGTGGAACAGACGAAAACTTTTCATGAAGTGACCCGTTTACACATTGTTAACTTTTTGCAGTATTTAAAAGAGAACGGAAAATCTTCGAAAACATTGGCGCGTCATATCGCATCAATTCGTTCGTTCCACCAATTTTTACTTCGTGAACGAGCGGTAGAACACGATCCATCCGTACATATTGAAACGCCACAAGGGGAACGGAAATTACCAAAGGTATTATCAGTTGATGAAGTAGAGGCGTTACTTCAAACACCAAAAATGACAAGTGCTTTTGGTATTCGTGATAAGGCGATGCTAGAGTTACTGTATGCGACAGGACTTCGTGTTTCAGAATTGATTGCACTCAATTTAGAAGATGTACATTTAACGATGGGATTTGTTCGTTGCATAGGGAAAGGGAATAAAGAAAGAATTATTCCACTAGGAAGTTTAGCAACGGAAGCGATTCAAAAGTATATTGAAAAAGGAAGAAGAGAATTAATGGGGAAAAAAGTAGTGGATGCACTCTTTTTAAACCATCATGGTAATCGATTATCAAGACAAGGATTTTGGAAAATATTAAAACGATTAGCGAAAGAGGCAAATATTGAAAAAGAACTTACACCTCATACGTTGCGTCACTCGTTTGCTACGCACTTATTAGAAAATGGAGCAGATTTACGTGCTGTACAAGAAATGCTTGGACATGCAGATATTTCAACTACGCAAATCTATACGCACGTTTCAAAAACTAGATTAAAAGATGTATATAAACAGTTTCATCCGAGAGCATAGTTACTATGCTCTTTTTTTCATAGATTAAGAGGGGAAGACCGTTTCACAGAAACTTCACAAACATTTCGTATATTGTTTTCAGCAGAAGACTAGAATATTACAATGTATTTCCTCTATACTAAATAAAGTATAAAGGAGGAAATGATGATGAAAAAACTGATTATAACTTTATTTATCGCGATGCTAGCGTTGGCTGGCTGTAATACAAACAAAGAAGAACCGAAAAAAGAACAGAAACTTGAAGCTGTAAAAGTAGCAGTCCAAACAAATCCGAAAGAAATTAAACCAGGTGAAAAAACAGAAGTACAAGCACTTGTTACACAAGGGAAAGAAAAAGTAACGGATGCCGATGATGTAAAGTTTGAAATTTGGAAAGATGGCGACGAAAAGCACGAGATGTTAGATGGTAAGCATAAAGGAAAAGGTGTTTATGCAGTAGAGAAAACATTCGAAACGGATGGAGTATACCATATTATTGCTCACACAAATGCACGTGAAATGCACGTTATGCCAGAAGTGAAAGTTGCTGTAGGAAATGCGAAAGTAGAAGATGCGAAAAAAGAAAATAGTGATCACAGTGCAGGACATGGAGATCATAAAAGTGACACAATGATCCATCTTATGGCTGGAGACATAAAGGCAAATGCTGAATCTACAATGAAAGTTCATTTAAAGCAAAAAGAAGAAGCATTAACTGGTGCAGAAGTACAACTAGAGATTTGGAAAGATGGTGTTGAAAAACACGAATTTATTCCAGCGAAAGAAGGGAATAAAGGAGAGTATGAAACGAAACATACTTTCAAAGAGAACGGTGCTTACAAAGTGAAAGTACATGTAAGAAAAGGCGAATTGCATGAACATAAAGAAGAAACAATAGAAGTAAAATAAAAAGTAGCTCTTTAGAGCTACTTTTTATTTTTAATATGAAGAAATAAATCATAAAAAAATTAGCACTTCGTTGCAGAATGGATTACAATAGAAGTGTGAAGAAAATGAGAAATTCTACGAAAATGTATTAAAAAGAAAGCGTAAACATGTTATGATATCAGTATCAGATGTCTGACATCTGACTTAGAAAAAACTAGAAATGTTTTTGAATCGTTTCAAGTAAACGAAATAGGTTAGAAAATGATTTAAAGAAGTACTGTTTGACAATGAGAATTCTTTTGGATAACAGTTTCACTTTATAGCGTTTTGAACATACTACAAGAAGTAGAACTGAACTTATAGGAGGTCGCAGTTATGAATAAATATAAACGTATATTCCTAGTCGTAATGGACTCTGTGGGAATCGGTGAAGCACCAGATGCTGAGCAATTTGGTGATCTAGGATCTGACACAATTGGTCACATTGCTGAACATATGAATGGGTTACAAATGCCTAACATGGTGAAATTAGGTCTTGGTAACATTCGAGAAATGAAAGGTATCTCTAAAGTAGAGAAACCACTTGGATATTACACAAAAATGCAAGAGAAATCTACTGGTAAAGATACAATGACAGGTCACTGGGAAATCATGGGCCTTTACATTGATACACCATTCCAAGTGTTCCCAGAAGGATTCCCAAAAGAATTACTTGATGAATTAGAAGAAAAAACAGGCCGTAAAATTATCGGTAATAAGCCAGCTTCTGGAACTGAGATTCTTGATGAACTTGGTCAAGAGCAAATGGAAACAGGCTCTTTAATCGTTTATACTTCTGCTGATAGCGTATTGCAAATTGCAGCACACGAAGAAGTAGTGCCACTTGATGAGTTATATAAAATCTGTAAAATTGCACGTGAATTAACATTAGATGAGAAATACATGGTAGGTCGTGTTATTGCTCGTCCATTCGTTGGTGAACCTGGAAACTTTACACGTACACCAAATCGTCATGACTATGCATTAAAACCATTCGGCCGTACAGTAATGAACGAATTAAAAGATAGTGACTACGATGTAATTGCTATTGGTAAAATCTCTGATATTTATGATGGTGAAGGGGTAACAGAATCACTTCGTACGAAGTCTAACATGGATGGAATGGATAAGCTTGTAGATACATTAAATATGGACTTTACAGGTCTTAGCTTCTTAAACTTAGTTGACTTTGATGCATTATTCGGCCACCGCCGTGATCCACAAGGATACGGAGAAGCTCTGCAAGAATATGATGCACGTCTTCCAGAAGTATTCGCAAAACTAAAAGAAGATGATCTATTATTAATTACAGCAGACCACGGTAATGATCCAATTCACCCTGGTACTGACCATACACGTGAATATGTACCATTATTAGCATATAGCCCAAGCATGAAAGAAGGCGGACAAGAGTTACCACTTCGTCAAACATTTGCTGATATTGGTGCAACAGTAGCAGAAAACTTCGGTGTGAAAATGCCAGAATACGGAACAAGCTTCTTAAACGAGCTAAAGAAATAGGGGGATAAACAAATGAATCGTGAACTTATTACAAAATCAGCTTCATACTTAAAAGAGAAATTTCAAGAGACACCACAAGTAGGACTAATCCTTGGATCAGGACTAGGTGTATTAGCAGACGAAATTGAGAATGCAGTAACAGTACCTTACAGTGAAATCCCTGAATTCCCAGTATCAACTGTAGAAGGCCATGCAGGTCAACTAGTATTTGGTACACTTCAAGGTGTAACAGTAGTAGCAATGCAAGGACGTTTCCACTTCTATGAAGGATACGACATGCAAAAAGTAACATTCCCAGTTCGTGTTATGAAAGAACTAGGTGTAGAAACAGTAGTTGTAACAAACGCAGCTGGTGGTGTAAATACATCATTTGAGCCAGGCGATCTTATGTTAATTTCAGACCACATTAACTTCATGGGTACGAATCCATTAATCGGACCGAATGATTCTGAAATGGGCGTACGTTTCCCTGATATGTCTACATCATATACAGTAGAACTTCGCGAAATGGCGAAACAAGTTGCAGCAGACTTAAATATTAAAGTACAAGAAGGTGTATACGTAGGAATGACAGGTCCTGTATATGAAACACCTGCTGAAATTCGTATGCTTCGTACACTTGGCGGAGATGCAGTTGGTATGTCAACAGTACCTGAAGTAATTGTAGCGCGTCACGCTGGTATGAAAGTATTAGGTATTTCTTGTATTTCAAATATGGCAGCTGGTATTTTAGATCAACCACTTCACCACGATGAAGTAATTGAAACGACAGAACGTGTTAAAGCTAACTTCTTAGCATTAGTAAAAGCAATCGTAAAACAAATGAAGGGGTGACTTCACAATGAGAATGGTGGACCTAATTGCAAAAAAACGTGACGGACATGCATTAACGACAGAAGAAATTAACTTTATTGTTGAAGGATATACGAATGGTGATATTCCTGATTATCAAGTAAGTTCACTTGCAATGGCAATTTTCTTCCAAGATATGAACGATCAAGAGCGTGCTGATTTAACGATGGCAATGGTAAATAGCGGTGATACAATCGACTTATCGGCTATTGAAGGTGTAAAAGTAGATAAGCATTCAACAGGTGGTGTTGGTGATACAACGACACTTGTATTAGGTCCATTAGTAGCTGCTTTAGATGTACCAGTAGCGAAAATGTCTGGACGCGGTTTAGGACATACTGGTGGTACAATTGATAAATTAGAAGCAGTTCCAGGATTCCATGTGGAAATTGAAAACGATGAATTCATGCGTCTTGTAAATGAAAACAAAATCGCTGTTATCGGCCAAAGTGGTAACTTAACACCTGCTGATAAAAAGCTATATGCACTTCGTGATGTAACAGCAACAGTAAACTCAATTCCGCTTATTGCAAGTTCGATTATGAGTAAAAAAATTGCTGCTGGTGCAGATGCAATTGTTCTTGATGTAAAAACTGGAGCAGGTGCATTTATGAAAACGGATGAAGATGCAAAACGTTTAGCAGAAGCAATGGTACGTATCGGTAATAACGTTGGTCGTAATACGATGGCAGTTATTTCTGATATGAGTCAACCACTCGGTGAAGCTATCGGTAACGCATTAGAAGTTCAAGAAGCAATTGATACATTACAAGGTAAAGGGCCGAAAGATTTAGAAGAGCTATGTTTAACACTTGGAAGTCAAATGGTGTACCTTGCTGGACAAGCTTCATCTTTAGAAGATGCACGTGAAAAGCTAATTGAAGTAATGAACAACGGAAAAGCGCTAGAATCATTTAAAACGTTCTTATCAGCGCAAGGCGGTGACGCATCTGTTGTTGATGACCCTTCTAAATTGCCACAAGCACAATTTAAAATTGAAGTGGAAGCGAAAGAAGACGGATATGTATCAGAAATCGTTGCAGACGAAATCGGAACAGCAGCAATGCTTTTAGGAGCAGGACGTGCAACGAAAGAGTCTGAAATTGATTTAGCAGTTGGTCTAATGCTGCGCAAAAAAGTAGGCGATAGCGTGAAGCAAGGTGAATCTCTCGTTACAATTTACGCAAACCGCGAAAATGTTGAAGATGTAAAAGCGAAAATTTATGAGAACATGAAGATCTCTAAAGAACACGTAGATGCACCAACTTTAGTACACGGTATCGTAACGAAGTAATAAAAAAAGCTGAGGAGATTTCTCCTTGGCTTTTTTTACTATTTTTTGTTTATAATAATAATGGGTGAAATTATGATTAGAATTTGTGCAGTAACAAAAACAGATGAAGTATTATATGATGTTTCTTTAGAAGAAACAAAGAAAGACCATATTGTATGGTATTGGCTAGATTTATATAAGCCAACGAAAGAAGAGTATACATATATTCTGCAAGACCATTTTAAGTTCCATCCCCTTGCAATTGAAGACTGTCTAGAATACGTACAGAGGCCAAAAGTTGATTTTTATGATGGATATAACTTTTTAGTTCTTCACGCGTTTGGAGAAGATGGGCTAGAACCACATGAAATTGATTTGTTTGTTAGTGATCGCTATATTGTTTCTTTCCATTTTTCTCATAATAATGCAATTGAAAGAGTATGGAAAACACTTGGTGAGAAGAGGCGGATTAAGAAAGGACCTTTACATGTAGCACATACGATCACTGATCAAATTGTAGATGATTATTTCGCACCTGTATATTACATTGAAGATCATTTAAATGCGATTGATGATAATTTAACAGGTGAGACAGCAGGAGCCGTACTAGAAGAAGTATTTGATATTAGGGCAGATTTATCTAAGTTAAGACGTACAATTATTCCAATGCGTGATTTATTGTATCGTATTTTGAATTCCACTCGTTTTTACGGTATAAGTGATCATGAGATTTATTTTAAAGATATACATGATCATTTACTTAAACTTACGGAAATGATTGAGGCAAGTCGAGAGTTAACGGCGGATATTCGGGATAGTTATTTTTCATTAAACTCACATCATATGAATAACATTATGAAAACATTAACTGTATTCTCGACTATTTTCATGCCATTAACATTTATTGCGGGAGTATATGGAATGAACTTTACGCATATGCCAGAGCTTGGTGGACAATATAGTTATTTTATTTGTCTTCTTCTAATGGCATTAATTGGCGGCGGAATGATGGCCTGGTTTTATAAAAAAGGATGGTTTAAGTAAAAAAACACCGAGGATTTCCTCGGTGTTTTTTTTCAACCAATAGCATGTAATACAAACATAGCTAAGAATAAGCATGTAATGATATACATAGATGGTGCGACTTCTTTACGCTTTCCAAGAGCAACTTTTAAGATAGGGTAAGCAATAAATCCGAACGCAATGCCATCAGCGATACTATATGTGAGCGGGATCATGACGATAATTAAGAACGCTGGAAATCCTTCTGAAAAATCGTTCAGAGGAATTTGCTGAATGCTTGTAATCATCAGGCCGCCAATAATAATTAAGATTGGTGCAATGGCACTATCAGGAATTAGTTTGACAAACGGAAGTGCAAACAATGATGCAAAGAATAACAACCCCGTAACGATAGACGTCAGACCTGTCTTTCCGCCTGCAGTAATACCTGCGGCACTCTCTACTGTTGATACGGTAGGGCTTGTGCCAAATATACCACATGTCATTGCTGAAATTGCATTGGCTTCGTAAGCACGTGGGAATTTACGGTCATCTTCTAATAAACCGTGCAGAAGTCCCATGTTCTCAAAAATAAGCACCATGCTTAAGGAGAATGTTGCAATCCAAAACGGTAAGGAAGAAAGTTTGCCAAATGACATAGCTCCAAACACATCGCCGTAATTAGCGAATGAGAATGAACTATTTCCGATTTGACTTGTATCAACAAGGCCAAATAGCCATGCAATACCAGTTCCTATTGCAATCGTCCATAAAAAGTTTCCACGTACGTTACGAATAAATAGTACAAGTGCAACGATAAGAGTAAGCACGGTCGCAAGAACGACAGGGTTACTTAATTTACCCATTGCAACAGCAGTATTTGGGTTCGAAACGACTAAGCCACCTTTTTGCAATCCGATAAACGCTAAAAATAATCCGATGCCGACAGTAATTGCTTCCTTTAATGACTTTGGAATTGATACTGATAGCACGCGAGCGATTGGTGTAAAAGCGGCAATTGCAAAAATAATACCAGAGATAAAGACAGCAGCCAATGCTTCTTGCCAAGTTAGTCCAAGCGTATGCACAGCTGTGTACGTGAAGAATGCATTTACACCCATACCAGGGACAAGAATAGCAGGTGCATTTGCCCAAAATGCCATGAGTAGACATCCGACAAATGAACTGAAAACAGTTGCTAAAATTCCAGCTTCAAGAGGAATGCCAGCATCGGATAAAATTGATGCATTTACAATCATAATATATACGATCGTGAAAAATGACGTAACTCCAGCTAAAACTTCTTGTTTTGGTGATGTTTCGTGTAAACCTAATTTAAATGTTCTTTCAAGTATTCCTTTCATGTTAAACCTTCTTTTTCATATCCCTCTCCCACCCGTGATATCTCTTTCGTAAGAGCTCACCGTCCTTTATTATATCAGAACATCATGTTTTTACAACAAGGAAAATGATAACGTTTACTTATAAATGAAATTATTTATAAATACGTAAAAATTGCCCGTATTGTTGAAATAATTTCTAACTCTCCCGATTGAATAGGCGGGGCTGCTTGCGCATGTAAAGTAGCATAAGACGTAACCTCCCTTGGTAATTGGGCAGATTCTTCAACGAATGAGAGGGGAACAGGATTAATATTTAAATTATATGTACTCGCAATAGCACGAGCTTTTTCTACTGCTTGGTGCAGAGCTTGAATGAGAGCTTGCTCATAATATTTATTTGGATGAGATACTCGGAAACGTAAACCTTTTGCTACATTTGCACCATTTGAAACGGCTATATCATATACTTCCCCAGCTTTTTGTACATTTAAAACGGTAATTTCATACAAATGCTCCACGCGGTATCCTTGCAGCAATGCTTTATCATTTACATATTCGTATTGAGGAGTAATTGTATAAGAAATCGTCTCTATATCTTTATCGGCAATACCAAGCTGTTTAAGTGCATCCAGCAATTGTTTGGATTGCACTGCATTTTCTTCTTGAGCCTGTTTTACATTTTTATCATCTGTTCGAATGCCGAGTGTTAATATAACAACATTCGGTTTTGCTTTTACAACACCTTCTCCTTGTACAGTAATAGTAGCTTCTTTACCAGTATTAGCAGTGCGTACGTTGTGTAAATAAGGATTCATTCCACCCTGCATTTTCCATCACCATCCTTTTTATATGTATATGTGTGAACAAAAAAGAAATTTATATGAAAAAAGTTACATAAATGAGAATGTTGAGGAAAGAAAGCATATACAACATAGGTATTTATAGATTATAATATGTGTAAATATGATAAAAAAGGGACGAGGCTATTGAACGAAAAAAGAGAAACGCTGATTTTAGATTTATCTGCATCATTTCGAAAAATGATACGTTTATTACAAAATGATATTAATACACGTTTTGCAGAACATATGCCATATAATGAATTTTCTGTATTACGTGCGTTATTTTTAAACAGTCCACAGATGGCTTCGCAAATTGCGAGTGAAGTAAACGTAACCTCCAGTCATATTACAGCTGTTACAGATCGTCTCGTACGAAAAGGATTAGTAGAAAGAAAACGTTCTAATTCAGATCGTCGAATCGTGTACTTAGAAATTACAGAGCACGGAAGAGAAGTAACTGAAAAACTTGAAGCTGTGCGTAAAGAATATTATAAAGAGAGATTTAAAGGTTGGAGCGACCAAGAAATAGAAATGGTCTTAGAACTATTTGGCCGCGTATTATAATAAATGAGGATAGGAAGCGAAAGCATTCCTATCCTTTTTCTTTTGAATAAAAATATTTTGAAACTCCGATACTTTAATTAAAAGATTGGAGGAAAGATTATGAAATATATTGCTGCACTTACCATTTTATTTGGTGGTTTTTTCTGTTTTCAAACATTCACGTACGCAGATACGCCTATCCAAGTAGTGCGAAAAGAAGTGAAGTACATTGAAAATGATAATACAGTCTTATATTCGAAATTATGGGTTCGTTCTATGCAAAACGCAGTATTATTCCACCATAGCGATAATATTCGTAATCGGGACACATTACGTAATGTAACAAGTTCATCGCTTGTTAAAGCGAAGCAACTATCTTTTCAGAAAGCAGCACTTTATATACCGAGACTATCGCAATACGTATCAAAAATAGGGAAAGAAAACATTCAAGTGTACTACATTGCGATTCACTATAATGTGAAAAAAGAAAATGCATATCAATTAGATGGCATGAACTATTTTCTACAAGTATTCGTAAAAGAGCGTGGGGAATGGAAAATTGCCGAAAGTGTAGTTGCCCCGACAGAGCAAATTGTGCAAAATGGTGATGGATTTGGAATGAAAGAAGAGATGGTGTATGGGGATAGGAGAGAGAATTTAAAATAACCTCCTCTTAAAGAGGAGGTTATTTTACACGCCAAGAAAATTTAAATTTTAATAAGCGAGATAATAGTAGGTAGACTATCATACTGGTCCCTATAAAACCAATATAATAATTTAAGATAGAACGACTTCCGCCCGCTGCCATTCCTCCAAACATTCCAATAAAGATTACACAACATATCATACATAGTGTTTTAAGCTTCGGATATAATAAAAAGTTTCCGTTTTGTTCATTAGGTGATCTTGTATATAAGTACATTCCTAAAGGGAATAGAATAAGCATATTTGCGATTGGACCGGTAAGTTTTGTTGCTGAAGGAATATATGTAAAATTAGGTTCATCATGACGTACGCCTTGTTGATCAGTATAAGCACGTTGAGGATCGTAATTAAAATTAATATTGAATCCGCGAACTGGCGCTAAAATACTCATTTTTTCTATTACTGAACCGTAACGATCTACATTTTCCTCCGTATAGACGGTATGATTGGAAGTAAGTCCAACCGTATGAATAGAAATAGCTCCGGCAATTAGAGTCGGCAAAATAAAAGGGAATCCAAGTATAGCAACACTGAAGAATCCTTGTGAAATCATATTACCAGCAATTGTTCCTATGCATAATGCAAGTGTATAGATAGCAACTAAGATGATAACCATGTACAAGAAGTAAGTATGAAATGGTGAAAATATTTGATACTTATTATGAAAGGTTGTCTTTTTCATAATAGCAAAAAGTCCCCAATTTAGTATAACGATAGCTACAATATTACACACGCCAAAAAGCCATTTCGTTATGAAGAGATGTGTTCGTTTAAATGGCATAGACCATAAAATGTCACTTGATTGATTTTGACGTTCCCATCCAATAAGAATGCAGGCTAATATAATAAGGAGTCCTCCTTGAACCATAATAGCATCGGGAAGTGAAAGTTGATAATTATATCGGTATATATATTTCCATTCATTATGTTCATGAAAATATTTTAATTGCTCGGCAGCTGCTAAATAGTATTTATATGATAGTACATAAAAACTTACTAACCAAAATAGCCAAATAATATATTTACTTTGTTTGTAGGTATGCACCCATAATGCTTTTTGAAACATAGGATCTCTCCTTTAAAAAACTTTATAGTTTGTAAGACGTGATAATATAAAATAAGTGACGATTCCAAATAAAAAGAACCCAACATAGTAACTAAATAATAAATCAAAACGTTTTAACATTTGCCCACCTATTAATGCAAAATAAAAGGTAGTACCCCACATCCAGAGTGAGTTGTATTTTGGGAAAAGGAAAATTTTCTTATTATGTTCATTAGGTGATCGTGCATAAAGAAACATACCAATTAGTAAGCTGGAAATAGTATAGAAGATAGGAACAAGTATTACTTTTGCAGAGTAGTAACTATGAAAAGTGGGTCCCCTTTGTATTACTTTTCCATGATCTTCATCTGATTGGACAGTAGGGTGGTAATTATAACTAATTGAAAAGTCTAATATAGCGCTTGAAATGTTGGTCTTTTTATTGAATTTATAAATGTTTTCGAAATTCGTATAACTTTTATTCCCTTGTATTGCCTCAGCATGAGCTGTAAAGAAAAGGAGTAAGAGTGAAAAGATTCCCATTCCCATTATGCAAAAAGTAATGCTGAAGATGCTTTGTGAAATAATACTGCCAGTAAATGTACCTATACATAAAGAGACAGTATAGATAGCGATATATGTGAAAATTGCATACAAGAAATATCGATGAAACGGTTCGAAAGATTGATATTCAAAGTGAATCGTAGATTTATAAATAAAATACATAAGACCCCAATTGATTAGAAATGATAGTACAATGAAAAATCCACCGAAAACCCACTTCGATAAGAACATATCACGTCTTTTAAATGGAAATGTCATAAGTGAATCTCCATTTTGATTACTTCGCTCCCAGCCAATTAATATACAGGATAGGATAATTGTAATAATACTTAACCAAAAGCTATTAGAAGAATAAAAAGAATAATGATAGTAGAACTTTTCTTCACCTATTTTTTCTGGATGGAGAAAGAGAGACTGTTGAGTTTCTGCTGCTTGATAGTATTCGAAAGATAAAAAATAAAGTGAACTGAAGAGAAAAAGTAACGCAGCATATTTCCCACGCTTCCAATTCCACATCCATAACGCTTTATGAAACATATCCATCCTCCTCCAGTGTCGTAACGAAGACATCTTCAAGTGACATTGTTAATTCTTCAATGAGCAGTGGTTGTTCTTTATAAAACTTCTCGAGTGTTGTAGCCACATTTCCTTCAATTAAGATTGTATATACTTTTCCTGTTTGATTTAATATTTTAATATTGCTTAAGTTTTCTAGTTTTTGAGGTAATGAACGCTCGTAAGCTACTTGTATTTTTGCAAATTGTGATTTTGCATCGTCTAGTGACGTAATAGATGCTACAGTATGTCCTTTTAACATAATGATTGTATCTGCAATTTGTTCCACTTCATCTAAATGATGGGTAGAGATGAAAATGGTAATTTCTTTTTCTGCAACTTCTCCAACGAGAAACTGTAAAATCTGTCTTTTAACGATAGGATCAAGTCCGTTTGTTGGTTCATCTAAAATAATATATTCTGCTTTTGCAGCAACAGCTAAAATGATGGCAAGCAGTGCTTTCATTCCTTTTGAATAACTACGAATTCGTTTATTTGGTAAGTTGAAATGTTCTAGTAGTTCATAGAAATATGGTTCATCAAAAGCTGTATAAACTGCTTTATAAAACTTCACGATTTCTTTTACTGTATAACCGTTCAGTATGTTAGTAGAATCCGGAACATATACGATTTTTTGTTTCGTTTCAGGATTCTTATGAATGTCGATATCCTCATATGTAACAGTTCCCTCGTCTGGGTCTAAAATGCCGACCATCGTTCGTAATAAAGTTGTTTTTCCCACGCCGTTTCTTCCAAGTAACCCGATGATACTACCTTTTTGTAATGTGAAAGAAACATCGTCTAAAATTGTTTGAGTATCAATTGTTTTCTTCAAGCTTGTCACTTTCAGCATCCGTATTTCCTCCAATCTCTTTATAGTATGAATCTATCCAATCATGAATTTTATCTTTCGTAACACCAAGATAAGAGGCTTCTAATAGTAATTGATGAAATTGCTTTTCAACCATAGCGATTTTCCTTTCGTCTAATGTTGGGGTAATCGATTGGGATACAAATGTTCCTTTTCCTCGTAACGTTTCAATAATTCCTTGTCGCTCTAACTCTTGATACGCTTTACTCACTGTATTTGGATTTATAACGAGTAAAGAAGCGAGTTCGCGTACAGAAGGAAGTTTATCACTTGGAGCCAACATGCTTTTCAATACGAGTTCTTTTATATTTTGAACAATTTGTTCCCATATCGGAGTGTTGCTTCTTGGGTCAAGTTGAATATGCAAGAGCAATGTCTCCTTCCTCATATGTATTAAGTGTACTACTATATGTAATACACTTAATACAATATAGGGGACGAATGTATTTGTCAACTGAAAATAATAGAAAAAATTGGTATTAAAAAAAGGAGAATTGGAAAAAATAGGTCTGATATAGAATGGAGGGTTAGTCATGAAGCGAGTTTTTGGAATACTTGTTTGTTTCATGTTATTGCTTTCTGGAACTTCAGTGAGTTTTGCGCAATCTGAAAAAACGAAGCAGGAGAAAACAGAAGAAACAACGCCGAAGTTAGCGGAACAAGCGTCGTCAGCAATCGTAATTGAGCAAGATACAGGTAAAGTTTTATTTGATAAAAACCCAAATGAAAAATTACCACCTGCTAGTATGACAAAGATTATGACAATGCTTTTAATTATGGAACAAGTTGAAAAAGGAAAACTAAAACTGACCGATAAAGTTAGAGCGAGTGAACATGCAGCTTCAATGGGTGGATCGCAAATCTTTTTAGAACCTGGGGAAGAGATGACTGTAAATGAGATGTTAAAGGGTATTGCAATTGCATCTGGAAATGACGCATCTGTTGCAGTAGCCGAGCACATCGCAGGTTCAGAAGAAGGATTTGTAAATATGATGAACAAAAAGGCGAAAGATTTAGGGCTGAAAAATACACATTTTCAAAATCCAACAGGTCTTCCGGCCAAAGACCATTATTCGACAGCAAATGATATGGCTATAATGGCGAGAGAATTGATGAAGTATCCACTTATTCGTAAATACACAGGTAAGTACGAAGATTATTTACGTGAAGATACGGATAAAAAGTTTTGGCTCGTTAATACGAATAAACTAGTACGTTTTTATCCTGGCGTAGATGGAGTAAAAACAGGTTTTACGACAGAAGCGAAATATTGTTTAACAGCATCGGCTGAAAAAAATGGCATGCGTGTCATTTCAGTTGTCATGGGAGCACCAACATCAAAAGAACGGAACAACCAAGTGACGAAGCTTCTTGACTATGCATTTGGACAATATATGACAAAGAAATTGTATACGCGCGGCGAAAAAATTAAGACAGTTCAAGTAGGAAAAGGGAAAAAAGAAAAAGTAGATTTAGTTGCGTCAGATAATGTTTCTCTTCTTATGAAGAAGGGCGAGAATATGGACAAGGTAAAACAAGAAGTAATTGCTGAAAAGAAAGTAAAAGCACCGATTAAAAAAGGTGACGCGCTTGGTACACTTGTTATTAAAAAAGATAAAGATGTTTTATTAAAACAAACAATTGTAGCAAAAGAAGATGTTGCTGCAGCGAGCTGGTGGGAGTTATTTAAAAGAAGTTTTGGGATGTTTTCAACATCAAAATAGCGGCAAATATTTTGCCGCTTTTCTATTCGTATGTAAGTGAATAATGCTGAAAGGTTTCACTTTATGACGAAATAGTTCTTCTTTTGTCAGCAGGAAGGATTCTTATTTTGTATCACGAAAATCTTTATGTATGTGAATAAGTAAAGTTTGAGCATAAGGAGGAAATCGTGTGAGTCTTTCCATGCAATTAGAAGTAAAACGTGACGTCCTATGTGTGAGACTAGAGGGTGAATTAGATCATCATACGGCTGAAGAGTTGCGAACGAAAGTAACAGATATGATTGAGACACATGGTGTTCATCATATTGTTTTGAGCCTAGAGAACTTATCGTTTATGGATAGTTCTGGTCTAGGTGTTATATTAGGCCGATATAAACACGTAAAGGGATTAGGTGGAGAAATGGTTGTTTGTGCAATTTCACCGCCTGTTAAGCGTTTATTTGAAATGTCGGGCTTATTCAAAATCGTTCGCTTAGAAGAAAGTGAAGCGCACGCGCTCGCGACGTTGGGGGTGGCATAGATGAGAAATGAAATGAACCTTCAATTTTCAGCATTAAGTCAAAATGAATCATTCGCTCGCGTTACAGTGGCGGCTTTCATTGCACAACTAGATCCAACGATGGAAGAATTAACGGAGATTAAAACAGTTGTGTCAGAAGCGGTTACAAATGCAATTATTCATGGATACGAAGGAAATGCAGAAGGTATTGTTTATATTTCTGTAATTTTGGAAGAAGCAATGGTGAAACTCACGATTCGAGATGAAGGGATTGGAATCTTTAACTTAGATGAAGCGAGACAACCCCTTTTTACAACTAAACCTGAATTAGAGCGTTCCGGAATGGGATTTACTATCATGGAAAATTTTATGGATGAAGTAGAAGTTATTTCAAACGAATCTTTCGGGACAACAATCCATTTGACAAAATACTTATCAAATAGTAACGCTCTATGCAATTAAGGAGAATAGCCTATGGACATAGAGGTCAAAAATGAGAAGAAGAAACCTCAGTTAAAGGACCACGAGCTAAAAGCGTTAATTCAAAAAAGTCAAGATGGAGATCAACAAGCGAGAGATACAATCGTTCAAAGTAATATGCGCCTCGTTTGGTCGGTTGTACAGCGGTTTCTTAATCGAGGATACGAACCAGACGACCTATTTCAAATTGGATGTATTGGGCTCTTGAAATCGGTAGATAAATTTGATTTATCTTTCGACGTGAAATTTTCAACATATGCAGTTCCAATGATTATTGGTGAAATACAACGTTTCTTACGCGATGATGGATCAGTGAAAGTTAGTAGGTCTTTAAAAGAAACAGGAAACAAAATTCGAAAGATGAGAGATGAGCTTTCGAAAGAATTCGGAAGGGCTCCAACGATTAATGAAGTGGCAGAGGCACTAGAACTAACGCCAGAGGAAGTTGTTCTAGCACAAGAAGCGAGCCGGGCCCCTTCATCTATACATGAAACTGTATATGAAAACGATGGAGATCCAATCACTATTTTAGATCAAATTGCAGATCAATCTGAAACGAAATGGTTCGATAAAATTGCTTTAAAAGAAGCGATTAGAGAACTAGATGAACGAGAGCGCTTAATTGTATACTTGCGTTACTATAAAGATCAAACACAGTCAGAAGTAGCAGAGCGCATAGGCATTTCGCAAGTACAAGTTTCAAGACTTGAAAAGAAAATATTAAAACAGATGAAAGATCGAATAGACGAATAATTGTCTATTCGATTTTTTTATGCCGTTAATAGGAGAGAGATGTTAATTTTCGCAAAAATTAACAGAATTTATTGATAATTTAGTCAATTTAAAATATAATCCAAGTATGAACTTGTCATAAAGGGGGAAGGAAACATGGAAACGAGGCAACAATGGGGAACGAGAGCTGGATTTATTTTCGCAGCGGTCGGATCTGCCGTTGGATTAGGAAACATATGGCGTTTTCCTTATACAGCGTATGAAAATGGAGGAGGAGCATTCTTTTTACCGTATTTATTTGCATTATTAACGACTGGTATTTCATTGTTAGCGTTTGAGTTTGCCCTTGGTCATCGTCATCGTGGCTCAGCACCACTTACATTTTTCCGTATTAGCCCGCGTGCAGAATTTATTGGATGGTGGCAAATGTGCGTAACATTTATTGTTTCAACATATTATGCAGTGATTATTGCTTGGTCTATATCGTATACATACTTTGCAATTACTGGAGCATGGGGAAAAGACACGCAATCATTTTTATTTAAAGAGTACTTACATGTTGCAGATAAGCCAGGACAATTTGGAGGACTTGTACCAGAAGTATTAATTCCGTTAGCTCTCGTTTGGATTATTGTGCTTGGCGTTGCATTTAAAGGAGTTAAAAAAGGAATCGAAGTTGTTAACCGTATATTTATCCCTTTATTAGTTGTTATGTTCCTTATTATCGTTGTTCGTGCAGTGACGATGGAAGGTGCTATGCAAGGACTAGATGCATTCTTTAAACCAGATTGGAGTCGTATTTTTGATGGGAAAGTATGGCTTGCTGCTTACGGTCAAATATTCTTTAGTTTATCTTTAGCATTTGGAATTATGATTACGTATTCTAGTTATTTACCGAAAAACTCGGATACAACAAATAATGCCTTTATTACTGGATTTGCAAACTCAGGATTTGAATTATTAGCAGGTATTGGGGTCTTTGCAGCTCTTGGATTTATGGCAAATAATATGGGAGTACCGGTTGATAAAGTAGCAAGTGCTGGCGTTGGGCTTGCGTTCGTAGTATTTCCCCAAATTATTAATGAATTGCCGATGTCACCGTTGTTTGGTGTTTTATTTTTCTTATCGTTAACGGTTGCTGGAATTACATCACTTATTTCACTCGCGGAAGTATGCTTTGCCGCTGTATCTGAAAAATTCAGTTTAAGTCGGGAAAAAACTATTGGAATTATGGGAACCCTTCTCGTGTTAGTTTCTCTTGTTTTTGCAACACGTGGTGGACTTATGTTCTTAGATGTTGTCGACTATTTCGCTAATAATTTCGGATTAATTACAATTGCACTTGCGGAAGTAGTTACGATAGGGCTCATTTTACGCCGTTTACCAGTTTATCAAAATCATGCAAACTTTGTATCTGATATTAAATTAGGAACGTTTTGGAGAGTGAGTTTACTCGTTATTACTCCGCTTATGTTAGGGTATATGCTAATTGATGGTACAATCCAAAATATTAAAAAGAACTACGGAGATTATCCGACTGAGTTTGTTGTAACGTATGGTTGGTCGATAGCAGCAGCATTCCTCATAGTTGCAATAATCATTGGCCTGAAAAAATGGGATGCACAAATTCATTCGGATTCTGCCAAGCTTGAAAAAGAATGGAAAGATCGAGGTGTTTCATAATGAGTGGATCAGCGATTATGATGATGGTTATTGGAATAGTAGTCATTTGGGGAGGGCTTGCATTAAGTATTGTAAACTTATTTAAGAAAAAGGCATAAGTAAAAAACATCTGTACCGAAATGGTGCAGATGTTTTTTTATGAAAAAATTGTATTAGAAAAAAATTCAATAACCATACTACAACTACGAGGAAGAGTGAAGGGGTGAATGAAAGTTGGAACAAACGATTTATATTAAAATGCGCAATCGTTTAAAAGTTTCTCCTACTTATGAAGTAAAGCTGGGCGATGTTGCTCAACTTGCCGGAGATTCTTCCGTAGTTGAGTTGTTACAAAATGAGATAGTTTACAAAATAACAGCGCATGATAAGACGCATGTTGTAATTGATGTTATGAAAGTAATTGAGATTATTCAACAGAAAGCATCTCATGTACAAATTAATTTACTCGGTTCTGGACAAACTCTTGTTGAAATTATATACGAAAAAAAGAAGACACACCCAATTTTTTTCGGGCTTGTATGGCTGTTACTGTTCATTGGAGCGGCCCTTGCGATCATTTATTTCCATGAAGATGTAAGTATGCAACAAGTACATCAACGGTTATATTACATGATTACTGGAGAATTTAATGCGCAACCACTTTTATTTCAAATCCCTTATTCTTTAGGTCTTGGCTTAGGGATGGTTTTATTTTTTAATCATGTATTTCAAAAGCGAATTAATGAAGAGCCGAGTCCGTTAGAAGTTGAGATGTTTCAATACCAACAGTCACTTGATCAGTATGTAATCGTTAATGAAAACAAGGATAATATGAAACAACTTGCCGATGATTGAGTCTAGATTTGTTATTTTAATTGGTTTAGCTGGAGGGATTGCGGTAGGTAGCGGATATGTCGCATTTTTAGCTGTACTTGGTATAATCCCCCGTTTAGCCCAATTAACGAGAAGTGGAAAGCATATTCAATATTTTGAGTGGGCAGTCATTGCAGGTACTTTAACAGGGGCTTGGTGCAGTTTGAAAAACATTACATTTCAAACGTCGCAGTATTGGCTCGTTATATTAGGGATATTTTGTGGCACATTCATCGGAATGCTTGCTGCGGCATTAACAGAGGTGTTAAATGTTCTGCCTATTTTAGCGAAACGAGTAGGGGTAGAGGGGAAGATTATTGTTTTACTCGTTGCTCTTGTACTTGGGAAAGTAATAGGATCGTTGTTTCACTGGATTTATTTCGTAAAGTAGGAGGCAGTATATAAATGACAAGTCAGAAATTGAAGGATGATTACATAAATAAAGTGAAGGAGTATCATCCAAAGCCAAACTATTTACTAAATTGTATCAAAGCATTTCTTGTAGGTGGACTCATTTGCACAGTTGGAGAAGTATTGATGAAATTTTATATACATTATTTTCACTTCAGTGAACAAGAGGCAGGAAACCCAACTGTTGCAACCCTTGTTTTATTATCCGCGATTTTAACAGGGTGTGGTGTATATGATAAAATCGGTCAATTTGCTGGAGCAGGATCAGCGGTACCGGTAACAGGATTTGCAAATTCTATGGCAAGCGCTGCCTTAGAACATAAGAGCGAAGGGGTTGTTCTAGGGATTGCTACAAATATGTTTAAACTGGCAGGAAGTGTGATTGTATTTGGGGTTGTTGGTGCATATATCATTGGGTTAATAAGGTATACCTTTAAAATTTTTATGTCTTAAAGGAGGGCTAGTATGAGGTTGACCGGAAAACAAACGTGGGTATTTCAAAATGATATATATGTGAATGCAACGGGTACTGCTGTCGGTCCGAAAGAAGCTGAGGGCCCTCTTGGGAAAAAATTTGATATTTCATATGGTGACTTGCATTGTGGAGAAGAAAATTGGGAGCTTGCCGAACGAAGATTAATGTCAGACTCAATTCAACAAGCAGTGCAAAAAGGGAATATAAAAACATCGCAAATTGATTTCTTTTTAGCGGGAGATTTATTAAATCAAACAGTGACAGCAAATTATGTTGCGCGTAAGTGGGGCATTCCTTTTTTAGGAATGTTTAGCGCTTGTGCGACGTCTATGGAGACTTTAGCAGTTGGCTCAGCTTTTATAGACGGTGGATTTGCAAATCGTGTCTTAGCTACAGTAAGTAGTCATAATGCAACGGCTGAAAGACAATTTCGCTATCCAACAGAGTACGGTGGACAAAAGCCAGGGACAGCAAATTCAACTGTGACTGGTGCAGGATCTATATTAATTAGCAATGAAAAAAGTGCAATTAAAATTACGTCGGCTACAATTGGAAAAGTGCAAGATTTAGGAATTACAAATCCTTTGGATATGGGGGCAGCGATGGCTCCAGCAGCAGCTCATACAATTCAACAACATTTTGAAGATTTAAGAAGAAGTGCCGATGATTATGATTTGATTGTTACGGGTGATTTATCAGCTGTTGGGACGCCGATTGCGAAACAACTTTTACTTGAGGAAGGTTATGATCTTGGGCATATATACAATGATTGTGGATTGATGATTTATGAATCAAGTCAAGAAGAAGTGTTTGCAGGTGGTAGTGGTTGCGCTTGTTCAGCAGTTGTCACATATGGTCATTTATTACACGAGATGCAAAAAGGGAATTTACAACGAATTTTTGTCGTTGCGACTGGTGCATTATTAAGCCCGATGATGATGCAACAGAAGGAAACGATTCCAACAATTGCACATGGTGTCGTATTTGAGAGAGTTAAAGGAGAGTGAATTGTGGATTTTATATATGCATTTCTTGTAGGTGGAGTTATTTGTTTAATTGGGCAACTATTGTTAGATTTCGTAAAGTTAACACCAGCTCATTTAATGGCAACTTTTGTAGTCATCGGAGCAATTTTAGATGGATTTGGATTGTACGATAAACTAATAAAGTTTGCAGGTGCTGGAGCAACAGTCCCTATTACAAGTTTTGGACATTCACTATTGCACGGAGCAATGCATGCAGCAGAAAAACATGGATATTTAGGAATTGGTATTGGCATGTTTAGTTTAACGTCTGCGGGCATTTCCGCAGCGATATTGTTTTCGTTTTTTATAGCACTTATATGTAAACCGAAAGGATAAATCAAATGAGACGAAGGGTTGTTTTGGTCACAGATGGAGATGAATATGCAAAGCGGACAATTGAGCTTTTAACGAAGGAATTTGGGGGAAGGTGTATTTCAGCATCACAAAGTAATCCAACCAAATTGACAGGGAAAAAAGTTGTTGAGCTTATTATGCAAACGCCATATGACCCTGTATTTGTCATGTTTGATGACAGTGGATTTATTGGAGAAGGATCTGGTGAAAAGGCTTTAAAATATGTGGCTACCCATAAACAAATTGATGTGCTCGGTATTTTAGCGGTAGCGTCTAATACGCATCATTGGGAATGGGCACGTGTAGATGTAAGTGTAGATCGGAATGGGAATTTAACCGAATACGGTGTTGATAAATTTGGACTTCCAGATGGCGAAATTGGCAGAATTAGCGGAGATACAATTTATTGTTTAGATGACTTGAATGTTCCTGTCATCGTTGGAGTCGGTGACATTGGTAAGATGTGTGGAAATGATGAATGGGAGAGGGGATCACCTATTACGAAGAAAGCAATTCAATTAATTTTGGAAAGGAGTGGTTTTTATGACGAAGCCTAAAAAAGTGGATATCCCTATATCAACTTTCATAAGTGACAATGAAAATTATTTAAAGCAGACAGTTGGGCTAGGCGTTACATACGATGTTGGCATTCGTAAATTTCAAATTTTGAATAAAGAAATTGGTGTGTTATTTGTAAACGGACTTTGTGATACAAATTATATTATCCCTATTTTAGAAGAAGCGGTGGATACAAATGAGATAAGGGATGTAGAAGAAGATACAGTGAAGCTTTTAGAGAATCGCTTAATCCATCAACAAGTAAGTAAAGTGAAAACGATGGATGAGGTAATGCTCCAAGTATTATCAGGACTCATCGTGATATTTGTGGAAGGTGAAACGGAAGCGTTTGCAATCGATGTTCGTAGTTATCCAGGGCGAACGCCGACAGAACCAGATACCGAAAAGGTAGTACGCGGTGCAAGGGATGGATTTGTTGAAAATATCGTTGTAAATACAGCATTAATCCGTAGAAGAATTCGAGATCCACGTCTTCGAAATGAAATGGTTCGAGTAGGAGATAGATCACAAACGGATATTTGCATTACATACGTTCAAGATGTTGCAAATCCAGATTTAGTAAAGATTATAAAACAAGAATTAAATAACATCGATGTAGATGGAATTACGATGGCGGATAAAACAGTAGAAGAATTTGTTGTAAAGCAAAGCTATAACCCATTTCCACTTATTCGATATACAGAAAGGCCAGATGTAGCAGCAAATCATCTACTAGAAGGACATGTGTTAGTACTTGTTGACACATCGCCAAGTGCTATGATTACACCGACAACATATTTTCATCATTTACAGCACGCGGAAGAGTTTAGACAAAATCCAGCTGTCGGTACATTTTTACGCTGGGTGCGCTTTTTAGGTGTTATATTCTCGTTATTTTTATTACCATTTTGGTTAGTGTTTGTATTTGATCCAACTCTTTTGCCAGCAAATCTTGCTTTTATTGGACCGACTAAGATGACGCATTTACCAATTTTATTACAGGTGTTAATGGCAGAGGTCGGACTTGAGTTTTTAAGGATGGCAGCCATTCATACTCCAACGCCGTTATCGTCTGCAGCAGGGTTGATTTCCGCTATATTAATTGGTCAAATTGCAATTGATGTAGGTTTGTTTGTGCCAGAAGTAATTTTGTATGTAGCAGTTTCGATGATTGGTGCATATGCAACACCGAGTTATGAATTAGGATTAGGGAATAAGGTTGGGAAATTGTTTGTTATTATTTTAACAGGTCTCTTCCATGAGATGGGATTTGTAATTGGTATGACGATATTAATTTTATTTTTAACGTCTATAAAAAGTTTACAAACACCTTATTTATGGCCGTTTTTACCATTTGATTGGGGCGCATTAACAAAAATTTTACTCCGTCCAACGATGTCTAGTTTAAAAGTACGACCAAGTATTGTAAGACCTCAAAATGTAAAAAGACAAAAATAAACGGGATTATACACCCGTTTATTTTTTTTAGCAAAAATTTATTATTTTTTAACAAAAATCAAACATTTTTTGTGTACACTTAGAGTAGATATTGTGTATGGAAGGGGAAGAGGACATGATTAAATTATTTGTAAGTGATTTAGATGACACGCTCGTTTACGATGTGAATCATATGCAAAAAGAAGATGAACGTGCGCTGTGTTGGTTAGCTGAGAAAGGGACAAATATTTGTTTTGCCTCTGGCCGCTTTACACACAGAATTGATGAAGTTGTAAAAAGGTTTTCATTCCCATATTATACAACTGGCTTAAATGGAGCGACAATGTTGCTTCCGGATGGAAATTTATTTCATGAATCGAGTTTTGAAAATGTGGTTGCCCAGGAAATATATCGATATATACATAAAAAAGGACTAGCGGATATTGTTTGTGCAAATGAGCAGCGATATACAAAAAGGAAGAATGAACATCACCATAATTTTGAAGCGTATATGGGCGTGCATATCGCTGAAATTGAAGCGTTAGAAGAAGAGTTTGGTAAGACTGTACACCCTGCAAAATTGTTTGTTTTTGGAGAAGAAGAGAAAATTGTGACGTTAGATCAAGAGCTACGAGATACGTTTCAAGGCGAAGCGGAAGTTTTTATATCAGGTAACCGCTATGTTGATATTATGCCAAGAGGCGTGAGTAAGGGGAGTGCTCTAAAGCGACTAATGGACCATTTGCAAATTGAAGCAAATGAAGTTGCTTGTATTGGAGATTCTTTCAATGATATTTCTATGTTTGAAGTAACCCCGCATTCATTTACTCTTCATCATGCCCATCCATATGTAAAGGAGAAAGCAAATCATATAGTGCGTTCGGTTGAAGAGGCTGTTATGAAATTACCATTACTTGTATAAAAAAGAAGCCCGTCACTGGCGGGCTTCTTTTTTACTTGAATAAAGATTTAACAAAATCAATGATACTTGAGAAGAAATCTTTCACTTTATCTAGAAAACTTTGTCCTTCTTCAGAACCTAAGAAGGCAGAAACGTGTTCTTTTGCTTTGTTTAATTGACTACCAACTTGATTCCAATCGATATTAAGATTTTTCATTTTATCAAATAACGATACTAAGTTATCTAACTGTTCATCTGTCAATGTAATGCCGAGTTGATCAGCAATTTTTTTAATTAATGAACGTAAATCTTCTGTTGTTTTTGGCTGTTCTTTTGCAATTTCTTCTTTAATTTTTGCAACAAGTTGAACTGCTTTTTCTTCACCAATTTTATCACCAAGCTGGGCTGTTTGTACCATTTCTTCATTCGCTACTTTTTTAACTTCTTCAGGAATTTGTTTATTGGACGCAGTTTCGTATGCTTTCATTAATCCAGTTAAAGCTGCAGTTCCTGAAACTTTAAAAGGTGCAGTAATTTGAATTTCTGCATCTTTTACACCTGCTGTAATCAAAGCGTTAGTGTACATTGCATCTGTTACCCAGTTAATGTTCTTTGATCGTACAATAAGACCAGATCCTGGTTTTGTGTATGTAATCATAGAAGAAGAAATTGCTCTCGTACCAATTTGTGCTTTTGGAACAATGCCTTCTAGAAATTTATGTTCTTCCGCATTAGATACAGTGATAATTGTAGCATCTTTTGGTGCTTTCATTTCTTTTAACAGATCTTGTTTTTGTTGTTCGGATAAGTTCTCTCCTAATGTAACAATTGATTCTCCCTCAATGATGTCTGCAAATGAAGCTGTTGGCATCATAAATACCGTTACAGCTAATAGCAGAGCTAATAATTTCGTTTTCACGAAAAATCGCTCCCTTTCTCTTTCTAAAATTTTCGGGCAACAAAGTTATTATAGTATATATTTCTTATTTGTCACCTAGCTTTTTCCACATTTCAAAAAAGAAGTATCTAGATTGTCGGATTCTTTTTGTTTCTAGTCATGAATGTGGTAATATAGTGCTGAGATAGTTGAAAGGAGACATATACGTATGAAAACTTTAGGATACATATTAATGGAAAACGGTGAAAAAATCGACTTGGAATTTTTCCCAGAAGAAGCACCGAAAACAGTAGAAAACTTTAAAAAATTAGCAGAGCAAGGATTTTATGACGGTGTTACATTCCACCGTGTTATTCCTGGCTTCGTAAGCCAAGGTGGAGACCCAACAGGTACAGGTGCAGGTGGCCCAGGTTACTCTATTCCATGTGAAACTGATGGAAACCCTCATAGACACCTTGTAGGATCACTTTCTATGGCTCACGCTGGCCGTAACACAGGCGGTAGCCAATTCTTTATCGTTCATGAGCCACAGCCGCATTTAGATGGTGTTCATACTGTATTCGGTAAAGCAACAAGCGGTATTGAAACAGTATTAAAAATGCGTCAAGGCGATGTAATGAAAGAAGTTAAAGTTTGGGAAGAATAAGGTAAGGAAAAAGAGAGCTTTTGCTCTCTTTTTTATTTTTAATGAGATTGAGTACTACTTCTACAGCTCATCATACAAGTAGTATTGTTGCTAAAATATATTGTTTGTGAGAACAAACCTTTAACCAATTACATAGAATACATTACATTATATGTTTCAATAAATATTTTTTGTTATATTAATTTTGCTAGAATTGTGCTGCTTTAGAGTAACTATAAATGAAGTGCTGTTGAATGATATGTTTCTTTCCATTCCATATAAAATTTTCTTTTTTTAACTCTATTTATTAAAGGAATAGTGCTGAAACATAGATTTGACTTTCTTCTTTTCGCTTTGTATGATTATCAAGTTGTTTTAGACTCTTCTCACTCTGTTGAAAATATTGTAAAATGAATGTGATATGAAAAGAGTGATTGAGGGGATTACTAGTTTGTAACTTTTGTAAGAAGGGATAAGGGTTATGTTAATTCGTTTTAAAAAAAGTTATGAAAAAATTGCAATGGGGCTTCTTTCGTTTATGCCAACTGAAAAAGATGTGAAAACATTACAATTGACAATGAAAGAATATGAAGCAAAAGATGATTGGCAATTGTATTTGTGGAAAGAAAATGAAGATTTTGTTGGAATAATGGGGATTGTAAAAAAAGAGAATCAAGTATTAGAAATTCAGCATTTGAGTGTGAACCCGTCTCACCGTCATGTGGGGATTGGGACGAAGATGGTTCAAGAGTTAAAGAGTAAATTTCTTGAGTTTACAATTTGCGGAAATGAGCAAACAGCAAGTTTTTGCGAAAAATGTAAAGGGCTAGAACAAAATATACATTCGTGAAAGCAGAGATAAGTAGTTTATTATCTCTGCTTTCTTTTTTGTAATTGTTCGTTTCGTTCAGTAATGACCTCTGTGCGATCACGCAAAGTGTGCTTGTTTATAATATATTCACCTGGGATAGCATTCAAGTCTTTCCAAGAGAGGTTTTGTTTTTGACATAACTCTATGCACTGCTTCTCTAACGATGAATCTGATAAGGGTAAAAATAAAGGTACAAAACGTTCTTTTTTATGGATAGATTGCAACCTTTCATTGAGCAAGGAAAGAAGTTGTACTTGATTAATTCCTAAACGTTGTAAAGGCACACCGCTTTTTTCTAAAATTGTAATTGCGCTTTTCATCATTTTTGTAGAACCATTCCAATTAGCACGTCTTTGGTGGTATAAAGAAACTGCAATTTGAATGAGACCAACTAAGTAATGATCACGATTACCTCTTGGTTTTGTCTTCCAATACTCTTCTAGTATTTCGTGGCATTCAAAATAGTCATAATCTCCATGGAAATGAATTAAAAATTGTATGTATTCGGTAGGATACATGTTTTCTCGCTCCTATCTAACGGTTATACATATAAGTGTATCATAGAAATATGAACAATAAACGACTAGGAGGTTTCCCCCTAGCCGTTATTGTTCATATTAGCAGAAGCAAGCTGCTCCTACAATAATTAGTAAAATAAACAGTACAACAAGTAATGCGAACCCACCGCTAAAACCACAATCAACGTGACCCATAGTTTTTTGACCTCCTACATTGTTCTTACTACACTGTTATCATATGAAGTGGTGGGCATGATGACATAGGCATCGGTCTATTTTTAATTAAATTTCTTAAAAAGGTTGGATAGAACATGAGTATGCTCTATACTTATGTTGTTATAGAAAAAATGTGGTGGGATGCTTTGTGCAATATAATTTTAAAGTAGAGGCTTTTGAAGGGCCGTTAGATCTATTGTTACATTTAATACATCGTTATGAAATTGATATATATAATATTCCTGTAGCAGATATTACAGAGCAATATTTATCTTATGTGCATACGATGAAAGAACTTCAATTAGATGTTGCAAGTGAGTATTTAGTAATGGCTGCAACGTTATTACAAATTAAAAGTAAGATGTTGTTGCCGAAACATGAAGAAGATGTACTTGATAACGGTGATGATTTTATAGATGATCCTCGTCAAGAATTGATGGAGAGGTTAATTGAATATAAGAAATATAAGCAAGTTGCTACTGAGTTAAAAGAAAGAGAACAAGAAAGAGCACAGCTATATACACGTCCACCAATTGACTTTACATCGTTGCAACAAGAAGAGGAGACAAGCTTACCTCTTGATGTTACGTTATATGATATGCTAGCAGCATTTCAAAAATTAATGCGCCGTAAAAAGGCAAAAAAACCTGTAACAACACGTATTACTCGTCAAGAAATACCAATTGAACAGCGAATGACTGATATTTTAAAACAGTTAAAAATAAAGGGTGGTCGCCAAAGTTTTTATGATTTGTTTGTTGATGATGAACGTGAAATAATGGTTGTAACATTTTTAGCAGTTCTGGAACTTATGAAAAACCAACAAATCATAATTGAGCAAGAACATAATTTTGATGAAATTTTCGTATCAAGCTCTAATAAATCTGCATAGAGCAAGTATGTGAAAATGGGATAGCAACATTTTATCTCATGCTATGTTTTAATGTATCGTTTGGAACAAGAGAAAAAATATTGAACCGAACGCAATTAATTGTGATTCGGTTTTTTGATGTGTATTTTTATGAGAAAATAGAAGGAAGGAGCTCGTGAAATGGATAGGAAAGAACAAAAGTCAATTATTGAAGGCCTTTTATTTGTTTCTGGTGATGAAGGGATTTATCCAGAACAAATAGCGAAAGTTCTTGAAATTGAAATGAATGAAGCAATTAATATTTTAGAAGAAATGCAACAAGAATGTGAAGGTGCAAACCGTGGTTTGCAAATTGTACAGTATGCAAAAGTATATCGTTTTGCTACAAAGAAAGAACATGCTTCATATTATCAAAAATTAATAGATACACCAACAGCTGCTTCACTCTCACAAGCTGCCCTCGAAACGTTAGCGATTGTTGCATATCGCCAACCAATCACAAGGACTGAAATGGAAGAGATTAGAGGAGTTAAAACTGATAAGGCGTTACAAACGTTGGTTTCACATTTACTTATAAAAGAAATGGGAAGAGCAGAAGGACCAGGGCGTCCTATTTTATACGGAACAACAAAAGAATTTTTAGACACATTTGGATTGAAAACATTAGATGATTTACCACCGCTTTCTGAAGAGAATGAACAAATGAATGAAGCAGATTTATTCTTCGGTTCCTTACAAGAGATATCGAAATAAAAGCTTAGCATTTTGCTAAGCTTTTTTTGTATATCAATTATTTACAGTGCCATACTAAATGAAAAAAGGAGACGAGTTATGAGAGGTATGCGGATTATTTTATTATTAGTTTCTGTTTTATTATGTTTTTCTTTAAATAGCGCATCAGCTAAAAGGTATATGATGTCCATTCATACTACGTCTCCTTTACATATGCATCGGCAACATCTTAGTAAAATGAAAGTGAGCTTTTTAAAAGTGGGGCAAGGTGACGCAACACTTATTATAATGCCAAATGGACAAACAATGTTAATTGATGGAGGACCTTATGAAGCAGGAGAGGTTATTATTCAGAAATTAATTGAGAAAGGGATTAATCATTTAGATGTAATTGTCAGTACGCATCCTGATATGGATCATATAGGGGGGTTAATTCCAATTGTAGAGCAAATGCCGGTATCGCTTATACTAGATAGCGGAAAAACATATAGTTCTCTTACTTATCGTACGTATCGGAATAATATAAAAAAAAGAGGGATACCTTTCGTTTCAGTAAAGGAAGGACAATATATACCGCTGGATCCACATGTTTCTATACAAGTATTAAACAACGGGAAATCAAAAGATGAAAATAATGAATCCTCAATTGTTTTAAAGGTGCGATATGGAAAAGCGGATTTTTTATTAATGGGTGACGCGGATGTACGGACAGAACATGAAATATTAAAACAATTTGATGTCCATGCAGATGTGTTAAAAGTGGGGCATCATGGCTCATATACTTCAACAAGTGAAACGTTTATAAAAAAAGTGGAACCGCAGTTTGCTATTCTATCGTACGGGAGTAATAATCCGTATGGACATCCTCACCAAAGTGTAGTGAAACGCTTAAAAAGGCACGGTATAATGGTATATAGAACGAATAAACGTACAGTAGAAATGGAAACAGATGGTGAACATATTATGTTAGAATCTAGCGGATTAATGCCATTGTTGAAGTGATTTCTATATTAGGGGGCGATACTGTCCCTTTTTGGAAAAATGAATAATATATATTATAATTATAAGAGACGTAAGAAATTTCCTTTTCTGTTGAATAAAAAGGAAATTTCATTAGAATGTATAGACAACTACTCGTGCGTATATTAAGATGGAACTAGGCGAATAAGGTAATAATAACAAGTAGGTAATTCATGGGAAAGGATCGATGAAAATGAAAACGCAAATTGTCATCAATGCCAAAATTTACACAGGTCAAGAAATAGTGGAAAACGGATTTATTCGTTACGCAGAAACCATTAAAGAAATTGGTTTGATGGCTCAATATGTACCACAAGAAAATGAAACTGTTTTTGATGCTACAGGGAAGATTATAATTCCAGGTATGATCGATGTTCATATTCATGGTGGATACGATATTGATGCGATGGATGCAAATAGCGATGGGTTAGTAACTCTAGGTAAAGAAATGTTAAAAGAAGGGGTTACAACTTACTTCCCAACAACAATGACACAAGCTCCAGAGGCAATTGAAGCAGCGTTAACTGCTGCGAAAGAAGCAAAAGAAAAAGGAGCGCATTTCGAATATATTCATTTAGAAGGACCTTATGTTTCAAAGAAACGTGCAGGTGCACAGCCACTTGAACATATCGTTCCTGCAAATATTGAGCAATTTAAACAATGGCAAGAAGAAAGTGGGAACTTAATTAAATTAGTAACATATGCACCAGAAGAAGAGGGAGCATTAGAGTTTGAACAATATCTTGCTGAAACTGGTGTAGTTGGCACAATGGGACATACAGATGCAATTGATGCGCAACTAAAAAATAGAAAGATTACACATGCGACACATTTATACAATCAAATGCGTGGATTACATCACCGTGAACCAGGAGTTGTGGGTCATGTGTTATTAAATCCAGATGTAATGGTTGAAGTAATTACAGATGGTATTCATATTCACCCTGACATGGTGAAATTAGCATATAAGTTAAAAGGACCGAAAAAAGTAAGTGTTATTACTGACGCAATGCGTGCAAAAGGTCTTGAAGATGGATTATATGAGCTTGGCGGACAGCCAGTACATGTAAAAGATGGTAGTGCTCGATTAGAAGATGGAACGTTAGCTGGTAGTATTCTAAAAATGGATCAAGCTTTCCGAAATGTAATTGAATTTACAGGTTGTTCAATCGAAGATGCAGTACTTATGACATCAGTTAACCAAGCAGAAGAGTTTGGATTAAATAATAAAGGTGCATTAGCGGTAGGTAAAGATGCAGACTTTGTTGTGATGAATGAAGATTTACATGTATATGATACGGTTCGTTTAGGAATTCATATGAAGGAAGGGAAGTAATTAAATGAATATTCTTGTTGTAAAAACTCCAGAAGAATTAGCAGAAGCAGGTTATAAATTAATTGAAGAAGTTGTAAAAACAAAAGAAAATCCAACATTAGGAATGGCTACAGGAAGCTCTCCATTAGGTATTTATGCAGAAATGCGAAAAAATAAACTTGATACAAGCCGTGTAACCACTGTAAACTTAGATGAGTACGTAAATTTACCACATGAAGATAAAAACAGCTATCACTATTTCATGCAAGAACAGTTGTTTGATCATCTTCCATTTAAACAAACTTATGTACCAAACGGGATGGCAAGTGATTTAGAGGAAGAGTGCAAACGTTACGAGAGCATTCTAGCTGCTAACCCAGTTGACCTACAGATTCTTGGAATCGGTGAAAACGGTCACATCGGATTTAATGAGCCAGGAACACCGTTTAATTCTCCAACAAACATTGTTGAATTAACAGAATCTACACGCCAAGCAAACCTTCGATTCTTCGAAAAAGAAGAAGATGTGCCAACTCATGCGATTACAATGGGAATTGGAAGCATTATGAAAGCGAAACAAGTTCTACTTGTTGCTATGGGTTCTAAAAAGGCAGAAGCTGTTAAAGAATTATTGCAAGGTGAATATAGTGAAGAGTGTCCGGCTACAGTTTTACAACGTCATCCGAATGTAACCGTAATCGCTGATCAAGAAGCTCTATCTTTATGCAGTGAGGCGATTGCTGATGAACATCGACAAGTATTCACCATTTCCGATCTATTATCAGATTCAAGAGTGGGTGAAACAGCTAATTGAGGACGGCGAATGGAAGCCGGGAGATAAAATCCCATCTGAGAATGAACTTTGTGATAAGTTCGAAGTGAGTCGAATGACAATCAGACAGGCGATTAATAATTTAGTGGAACAAGGCTATTTATATCGGAAGCGTGGAATTGGAACATTTGTCCAACTTCCGAAAGTGGAACAAAAATTGCAAGGAATGACGGGATTCACAGAAGACATGATTTCTCGTGGGATGAACCCAAGTAGTCAATTACTTAGTTTCCGCCTAGTTCCAGCTACTGCTAAAATAGCAGACCGGTTGAGAATACAGGAGGGGGAATCGGTTTATGAAGTGAGGCGTATTCGCTTAGCTGATGATGAACCGATTGCTTTTGAGACGACATATTTGTCGCCAGCTCTTGTAAAAGATATTAACGAAGAGATATTGCAACAATCTTTATATGAACATTTAGAGAAAAAACTGGGCTTTAAACTTGTTAGCGCTACTCAGTCAATTGAAGCTTCCGTTGCAACGGAAAATGAAGCTGAACATCTGCATATTCCTAAAAAGGCGCCTGTACTTGTAATGCGTCAATGGTCATATTCAGAAGGTGAGATACCGCTAGAGTACGTGAAATGTATTTATCGTGGAGATCGTTATAAATTTATTACGAATATCGCACGTAACAAATAGTATATTTCAGTTTGTGAAGTACAGTGGAATTGAAAATGGTTAACATGTAAAGAAATAAAAATACGACTCATCCTTATAAGGAATGAGTCGTATTTTTATTATGAGCAATTACGTGGTTAACAGCATCTTTGACGTGATTTACTACATAGTGAGCGTGTTTTTTTACTGCATCATCTGCTTGCGACATAGCAAAACTGTGAGGAGTTAAAGAAAACATAGGAATGTCATTATAAGAATCCCCTATACAAGCAATTTCCTCAGGTTTTATTTGAAACTCATTTAATAAAACAGAAATGGCAGAGCCTTTACTAACATTCGGTGGCATTACATCTAAACATTGTTCTGCTGAGATGAAAGTACTAACTTTCCCGTGGAATTTTTCATCAATTTTTTTCTGAAGGAGTTGTAAGCTCTCCTTTGTTCCACCGACAGAAATTTTATTTGGGAAAATTGTATCATCAATCTTCTGTAGTAAGTTTGGTTCTTCAACAGAAGTCATAGTTACTTGTTGTTCAAGTTCTTGAATGAAAGGTGTTTTCTCTTCAATGTAATAATTATGCTCATCACTTACATAACGGAAATAAGGATCTTCATTCGTCATAGCTAACAAATCGGGAAGTATGCTGGAATCAAAAGTTGCAGATAATAGTTGTTTATTTTCATGTGTATATACAAAAACACCATTTACACTAATGCGATGAAAATTTGTATTTACAGCTTTCATTAAGTCTGCAATTTCATTATCAAGTCTTCCGGAAGCGAAGCAAAGAATAACATTTTGCTCGGCAAGGCTGCGCAGTGCCGCAACATCTTGTTCGTCAATAAGACCTCCGTGTTGCATCATTGTACCATCGATATCACTTACAAACATTTTAATCATGCTGTTATCTCCTTTCTATGTACAGTTGCTCTTACATTATACGCATCATATATAAACATGTCTAAAAAATGAATTTTTATTAAATGGCAGATGTTTTACATTGACGACAAAGAAGAATATTCTGTAACATAAAAGTAGGCTATTTAAGTACGAGGGTGGTGTTATATGAGTAATTATCTAGAAATTAAAAAAGTTTTAAATAATAATGTCATCATTGCTAGCCATCCGGAACACGAGGAAGTAGTAGTGATTGGTAAAGGAATTGGATTTGGGAAAAAAGCGAAAGATGTATTGGAGCAAGAACAAATCGAAAAGATGTTTGTCTTAAAAAATGAACGTGATCGTGAACAATACAAATTATTAGTGCCGCATATTAGTGAAAAATTAATTGAATTGATGAACGATATTATGCTGTACATTCAAGGGAAAGCGAAATCGCCACTAAATGAACATATTCATATTGCGTTAACAGATCATATTTCATTTGCGATTAAAAGGTTAAAACAAGGACTTACAATTGATAACCCTTTTTTAGTTGAAACAAAAATGCTCTATCCAAAGGAATATGAAATTGCGGAAGGTGTTGTAGAACTTTTAAATTCTCGTTTGCAAATTACATTGCCAGAAGGAGAAATTGGTTTTATTGCACTTCACATTTACAGTTCGCTTACAAATTCTGATTTATCTTCAGTTAATCAAAACTCCCGTCTCATTGCACAACTTGTATCTTTAATTGAGACAAACTTACAAATTACATTAGATCAAGAGAGCATTCATTATTTACGTCTTATTCGTCATCTTCAATATGCTATTGAGAGGGTGAAAAAAGGAGAAAAAGTAGAGGAATCGCAAAGTTTTGCTGATTTATTAAAGGCGGAGTATCCAGCTTGCTATAACTTGGCTTGGAAGCTAGTTAAGGTCATGCAAAAAGAGTTGCAACTACCTGTATATGAAGCTGAAAGTATTTATTTAACGATGCACTTGCAACGCTTAGTAAAGGCAGAGCATGTGTAAAAAGCCATATATTTTTGTCTAAAATGAAAACGTTAAAAAAAATGATTGAATCGCTTACAATAGTTATGTATAATAACTATTGCAAAGTTATACAAATTTCGACAAACACATTAAGGTGAGTAACGAAAACGTTTGCCTTAATTATAGTGAACTTATACGTAAACCTATTTTTGACACGTGTTACTGATTCGATCAGGCATGAGTGGAGAAAAGTAAGGAATGTAAGCTAGAGAAAGGGATATACTACCCTTTGTATAGCTATCGTTCTATCTTTTTTTCCTCATGTCTTTTTGGCGTTTGTCGGAAGGTATCAATATAGATAAGAGAGGAAGGGTTTCCATGTTTAAGAAGATCTTTGGTGTTCTTCAAAAAGTCGGAAAAGCGTTAATGCTTCCAGTAGCGATTTTACCGGCGGCAGGTATTTTACTTGGATTTGGTAATGCATTTCAAAATCCACAGTTAACAAATGTTATTCCTGCTTTAAAAGCAGATTGGTTCGTAATGGTTGCAAAAATTATGGAACAATCTGGTGATATTATTTTCGCTAACCTTGCATTATTATTCGCAGTTGGGGTAGCAATTGGTTTAGCTGGTGGAGACGGAGTAGCTGGTTTAGCAGCATTCGTCGGCTACTTAATTATGAACAAAACGATGAGTGTGTTCTTAGAAGTAGATAAGCTAGTGAAAGTAACAAGTTCTGGAGCAGACCCAGTAAAAATTGGATTTGCAGATCCAGCGTATGCAAACGTATTAGGTATTCCAACGCTACAAACAGGGGTATTTGGTGGTATTATCGTCGGTATAGTAGCGGCATATTGCTATAATAAATACTTCAATATTGAATTACCATCATACTTAGGTTTCTTTGCAGGTAAGCGTTTCGTACCGATTGCAACTGCAACATTCTCTTTAATAGTAGGTATTATCATGTGCTTCGTTTGGCCATACATTCAAGGTGGCTTAAACACGTTCTCACATCAAATGATTGATGCAAATAGAACAATTGCAGCATTTATATTCGGTTTAATTGAACGTTCATTAATTCCATTTGGATTACATCACATTTTCTATTCACCGTTCTGGTTCGAATTCGGTCAGTATACAAATGCAGCTGGCGAATTAATCCGTGGTGACCAAAAAATCTTTATGGCACAGTTAAAAGACGGTGTAGAATTAACAGCAGGGACATTTACAACTGGTAAGTATCCGTTCATGATGTTCGGTCTTCCAGCAGCAGCTTTAGCAATGTACCATGAAGCACGTCCAGAAAATAAAAAATTAGCAGCAGGTATTTTAGGTTCTGCAGCATTAACATCTTTCTTAACAGGTATTACAGAGCCACTTGAATTTTCATTCTTATTCGTAGCGCCAGTATTATTCGGAATTCACGCTGTATTTGCTGGTCTATCATTTATGACAATGCAAATTTTAGGTGTTAAAATTGGTATGACATTCTCTGGTGGTTTAATTGACTTCCTATTATTCGGTGTACTACCAGGCCGTACAGCATGGTGGTGGGTAATTATTGTTGGTCTTGTACTAGCAGTTATTTACTACTTCGGATTCCGCTTTGCAATTCGTAAATGGAATCTAAAAACACCTGGTCGTGAAGTGGCAAATGCAAATGACGGCGCAGGAAAAGCAGAAGCAGGCGAACTCCCTCGTGAAGTATTAGTAGCACTTGGTGGTAAAGAAAACATTGCTTCTTTAGATGCTTGTATTACTCGTTTACGTGTTCAAGTTAACGAACAAAAGAATGTAAACAAAGACCGCTTAAAAGAACTTGGAGCAGCTGGTGTACTTGAAGTTGGAAATAACATTCAAGCTATTTTCGGACCGAAATCTGACACATTAAAATCACAAATTCATGATATTATGTCAGGTCGTACACCTCATGTTGAAAAAGAAGAACCTGTAAAAGTGGAAGAAACTCCTCAAAAAGTTGATGAAAATGAAACAATTGTATCACCAATCGAAGGGAAAATCTTACCAATTACAGAAGTACCTGACCAAGTATTCTCAGGAAAAATGATGGGAGACGGATTTGCAATTGAGCCAACTGAAGGAACAGTAGTTTCTCCAGTGAACGGTGAGATTGTCAATGTATTCCCTACAAAACATGCGATTGGTATTCAATCAGAAGGCGGAAAAGAAATTTTAATTCACTTCGGTATTGATACTGTAAAATTAAATGGTGAAGGTTTTGAAGCGCTTGTAGCACAAGGCGACAAGGTGAAACAAGGCCAACCATTATTAAAAGTAGATCTTGCATTTGTAAAAGAAAATGCACCATCTATCATTACACCAATTGTCTTTACAAACTTACAACAAGGGCAACAAGTCGAATTGAAAAAAGATGGAAATGTTAAGAAGGGCGAAACCGCTATTATTGACATTCAGTAGGAATTTGACGCAAAATGTTTATAATTATAATAGGCGATGTGGTTGACCGAACATCGCCTATTATATACAATAGATGATGTAGTACTCACGTCTATACAACTAAAAAATACTGTAATTTAAAGGAGATAAATTATCATGGAAAAAATCTTTAAAGTAACTAGCGACTCAGGAATTCATGCTCGTCCAGCAACTCTACTTGTAAACACTGCAAGCAAATTCGGTTCTGACATTAACTTAGAGTATAACGGAAAGAACGTTAACTTAAAATCAATCATGGGCGTTATGTCTTTAGGCATTCAACAAAACGCAGAAATTAAAATCACTGCAAATGGTGATGATGCAGCTCAAGCACTAGCAGCTATCGAAGAAACTATGAAAAACGAAGGATTAGGAGAATAATGACTCTTAACATTCAAGGGATCGCTGCATCAAGTGGGATTGCTATTGCAAAGGCTTTCAGACTTGAAAATCCTGAATTTAACATCGAAAAAAAATCAATTACAAACGAAGCTGCAGAAATTGCACGCTTAGACGCTGCGCTTGAGAAAGCAAAAACTGAATTAGAAGCTATTAAGGACCACGCATTTGCTGAGCTAGGTGCTGACAAAGCTGCGATCTTTGAAGCACATTTATTAGTGTTAAATGATCCAGAACTAGTAAACCCAGTAAAAGATAAAGTAAATAGCGAAAAAGTAAATGCTGAATTTGCAATGGATGAAGTTGCATCAATGTTTATTTCTATGTTTGAAAACATGGATAACGAATATATGAAAGAACGTGCTGCGGACATTCGTGACGTAACAAAACGCGTTCTTGCACATTTACTAGGAATTAACTTCTCAAATCCTGGTACAATTTCTGAAGAGGTAATCATCATTGCTGAAGATTTAACACCATCTGATACAGCTCAGTTAAACCGTAAGTATGCAAAAGGTTTCACTACTGATATCGGTGGACGTACATCTCACTCTGCAATTATGGCTCGTTCTATGGAAATTCCAGCTGTTGTTGGTACGAAAGTTGTTATGGAGAAAATCCAAAACGGCGATATCGTTATCATTGACGGTTTAGATGGAGAAGTAATTGTAAACCCATCAGAAGAAACTCTTCGTTCGTTTGAAGAAAAGAAAGCGAAATTTGAAGAGCAAAAAGCTGAATGGGCTAAATTAAAAGACCAAGCTACTGTAACAAGTGACGGACATCACGTTGAGCTTGTTGCAAATATCGGAACACCAAATGATGTACAAGGTATTATCGATAATGGCGGAGAAGGCGTTGGCTTATACCGTACAGAATTCTTATACATGGGCCGTGACAATCTTCCAACAGAAGAAGAGCAGTTCGAAGCGTATAAAGCAGTTCTTGAAGGTGTAAAAGAAGGGCAACCAGTCGTTGTTCGTACACTTGACATCGGTGGAGATAAAGAGCTTCCATACTTACATTTACCAAAAGAAATGAACCCATTCTTAGGATACCGTGCAATTCGCTTATGTCTTGATGAGCAAGATGTGTTCCGTACACAACTTCGTGCATTACTTCGTGCTAGCGTATACGGTAACTTAAAAATTATGTTCCCAATGATTGCAACTCTTGATGAGTTCCGTCAAGCGAAAGCGATTTTATTAGAAGAGAAAGCGAAACTTGTAGAAGCGGGTACAACTGTTTCTGATTCTATTGAAGTTGGTATGATGGTTGAAATCCCAGCTTCAGCAGTATTAGCAGATCAATTCGCGAAAGAAGTTGACTTCTTCTCTATCGGAACAAATGATTTAATCCAATACACAATGGCTGCAGACCGTATGAACGAACAAGTATCATACTTATACCAACCATATAACCCATCTATTTTACGTCTTGTAAAAATGGTTATCGATGCTGCTCATAAAGAAGGCAAATGGGCTGGTATGTGTGGTGAGATGGCGGGCGATTCACTTGCTATCCCATTATTATTAGGATTAGGTTTAGATGAGTTCAGTATGAGTGCAACATCTATTCTTCCTGCAAGAACACAGCTAAGCAAGTTGTCAAAAGCAGAAATGGAAACATTAGCAGAAAAAGCATTAATGATGTCAACTGCTGAAGAAGTTGTTGAACTAGTTAAAAGCATATAATTAATAAAAAAACCTGAGTCGATTTGAAATCGGTCTCAGGTTTTTTCTATGAGAAAAGTAAATCTTATTTGCTTACTATCGAGGATAAGAGACAGAATTAGATAGCGATTGCAACGATATCAGTTGGGCATACACGTAAAATACCAGTAAAAGTATTTCGATTTTGATTGTTCTTATCGTCTTTATTGTTATCTTTGTTGTCTTTGTCATTACGAGCTAAAGCAGAGAAAAGAGCAACACCGTTAGCGAAACCTTCAAAAATTACATTGTTGAAAGTACCATTACCTCTAATGCTTAAAAGAGAAAGTTCTGTTCCAACTGAAATGCTAGCAAGTACGTTACATACAGCTGGTTGTTGTGGTCTAACCTCTCTCTCTCTCTCTTTCTCGCGATGGTCGCGCTCTCTTTCATGATGATGACATTCTCTAAAGTTATCACAGCATCCAAATGATCCAAACATAATCCTCATCACCCCCTTCACACTTATAATCTATGTAAGTTCGGTAGTTAGTGACTGGACAGAGAGTGGAATTTTTTCTAGGGGATTTTCTCATTTTAAATGACTAGCTGGGTGTTTAGTATGGAATGATGTTTAAAATAGGGGGAATATAACAAAAAAATGTAAAAACCACCGAAATAAATGAAATGGGTAGCCTTTACACTTTTTTACTTTTATATAAAACGATGATATATACAGGAAGAGCTAGGAGTAGTGGTACAATGGATCGTGCAGTATGTTTTTCTGATTCTAATTGGAATGCTTCTTCTTTTGGAAATTGTAAAATGGAGATGTTTGCGGCATCACCAATAAAATATAGAAGCAGTACAGTTACTATGTAACATAAAAGTGCGATAAAGCTTCCGTATGAACTCAATGAAAATCCCTCTCTTGTTATCTATTTGTTATCATTGTATCACAATTGTAACAAAAATACACGGGTATATTTCAACGCCTTAACAAAATTCGACATGAAACGTCACGTTTATTTATGAGAAGGGAATAGAATATACTTTTCCATAAGTATAAATGTCGAATGATTTGTAGTAATATTACAAAAGTATGACAGGGAATAAAAAAACGAAGGCAATGTAGTTGCCTTCGTTTTTTATTATTTTGCCCACTCGCTTACTTGCTCTACGCTCATGCGAGGTGCAGGGTGGCCTTTTAAAGTTGATTCACCAATTGTAATAAGCATAATTGGAACGTAACGAGATGAAACGTTAAATTCGTCTGTCAGTGCTTGTGGATTGAAGCCACCAATAGCACAAGTATCCCAACCAGTTGCTTTAGCTGCAAGCATAAGTTGCATTGCTGCTAAAGATGCATTTGAAAAGGCAGCATCTCTTGGGAATTGTTCACGAGCATATGCAGATTCAATATTTTTAGCTAAGCGTTCTTTTGCTTCTTCTTTCATAAATCCTTGTTCTACAATTGGACCATATACTGGCTCAACATTTTTATAAGCTTCTAAATCACCTAAAATAGCGACTACTGCAGAAGCATCAAGAATTTGTTGTTGGTTATAAGCTATTGGGTGTAATCGTTTTTGTACATCTTCACCTTGAAAAACAAGGAATTTCCAGTGTTGTAAGTTCCAAGCGGAAGGTGCTTGTGCTGCTGCTTTTAAAATCTCATGTAATTCTGTAGATGAGATTTCTTTATTTGGGTTGAATGCACGTGTAGATGTGCGTTCATATAGAACGTTAAAAAAGTTGTCGTTTGTCATAATATATCCTCCAAATTGTATATAAAATTATCGGGAAAACGCAATGTATATTACTTACATTTTGTAAGTTATCGAATTTAAGAATATAATATCTTTATTTTAATTGTCAAGTTTTAAGAAATAAGCTAGGGCATTCATACAAACGATATAATTCCTATAATCATACACTAAAAAAGGAATTTATAGAGTGAAAAGGGAAGATAACATTCTCAATTAGCTTGTTAATATGTATTTCTCACAAATTAAAGTTTATTGGAGAACAGTCTTTTAAAAATGTTTGTGAGGAATTCAGTAGAACAAGATATATGAAGTGAGTGAAGACTAGTGATGAACATACTACATTTTTTATTAGAGAATACGGTTTTCCAAAATGTGTTACAAGATCTGCAGTTAAATGTCCTTTATATAGAAAATGGATGTAAACATCAACAAACGATAGAAAATATTCATCCAAAATGTATGTTTATAGCAAATAGTTTTGAAGAGGGCGAACTATTATTTCAAAGAACGAAACCGCACATTATAATTATGTATGTAACAGATTATTCTCAAATAAAATATATAAAGAATATGTATACCTCGCAAAGTACATTCATTGTCATTTGGGATCAACAAATAACAAAGGAATTTACAGATGTACTTGCATTAGGAATACGTAATATTGTAATAGCCCCTGTAACTCCGCAAGCAGTGTTAGAAGAAGTGAATAAGAGTTTGTATCAACTTTCTTTAGTAAGGCAAGTTAGTTTACAACAGGAACTGCTTCAAACGATGTTTGATTTTCAAAATGATTTATTATTTATAGTAGAAGATGATGAAATTGTTGATTGTAATACAAATTTTTTAACGTTTTTCGGATATGAAAATTTGTTTGCCTATCGCGAGCAACATTTAGTATTTGCTGAACATTTTATTAGAGAAAATGGATACTACTCGACGACGCATGATATAACATGGCTAGACGATACTTTATCAAGCGGTAGAAGAATTAAGATGTCAAATTATGAAGGGGCAGTATCTACTTTTCTATTACGTGCGACACCATTGCCAGAAGATTTATCAAGATTTATTGTAAAGTGCACGGAAATTACAGAATTAGATGAAATCTATCAAGAACAAGAAAGACTTGCTATGATAGATTCATTGACAGAGATTTATAATCGTTTAAAGTTTCAACAAATACTAGAGGTAGAATGGGAAAAGGTAATACGTAATGATGAGAAAATAGCAATTATTTTATTTGATATAGATAATTTTAAAACAGTTAATGACACATATGGTCATGATTTTGGCGATTTGGCATTAATACAACTTGCAGAGCTTATGAAATCTAAAGTGGAGCAGCAACATGTATTTGCAAGATGGGGAGGGGAAGAATTCATTATATTAGTGACAAATACAGTAGAAAAGGAAGCATTTCAAGTTGCGGAATCATTACGATTCTTCATTGAAACAAAGCAATTCACTGGAATTTCGAAGTTAACAGCTAGCTTTGGGGTTGCGTTATATGAACAAGGAACTACAAGAGAAGAATTAATGCAACGAGCGGATATTGCATTATATGAAGCGAAAAAAAATGGAAAGAATCAAGTATGTGTGTATAGAAAAGAAAAAATGTGATTTTTCGCAACAAATTGTTGCGATTTTTTTTTATTGTTTGATAATAGAATAGGGGGACAATTTTTAGCGAAGGAATTATGGAGGATCAATATGATAAAAAAAGTAATGGTGGTGGCTTCACTGTCTGCTATAGTTGGCGGCGGAGTATACTATTTTCTTGTTAGCCCCAATATAAAGGAAAACACTGTATTAACAACTAAAGTGAATCCTACTATTGAATCGGAAGTACAAGGGAATATAGAAGAAAAAGAAGAGCAACAAATTGATTATGCTAGCATATCTCAAAAATTAGATCAATATTTAGTCGGAAAGCAATTCAATGGAACAGTTTTGGTAACAGATAAAGAGCATGTTATATTGAATAAAGGATATGGGTATGCTGATGTTCAAAATAAAATAGAAAATACGCCTCAAACAAAATATCGTATCGGTTCTATTACGAAAACAGTCGTTGCCACATCTATTTTACAGCTGCAAGAACAAGGGAAATTGAATATTCAAGATAATGTAAATAAATATATTCCTTCATTTCCGGAGAATAAAAATATTACGCTATATCATTTATTAACGCATACCTCTGGTTTACCTGAACACGCAAAAGACAATATTAATGCGGCTTCCCGCTTACAATTAATTAATTGGATTGGACGTCAAAATTTAGAATTTCCTGCAGGAACAGGTTGGAGATATACAGATTATAATTATATGGTGCTTGCTTATATAATAGAACATATATCGAAAAAACCTTTAGGAGATTACATAAAAGAAAACATATTTGTAAAAGTAGATATGCATGAATCCGGTATGGGAAATATGGTACCTGGAGATAAAAATTTTACAAAGGGTTATGTGAAAAAAGATCAAGAGCTTGTACCAGCGCAGAAGTTAGGCATGGATTGGCTATATGGTTGTGGTGAGATGTATACGACAGTTGGAGATATGAAGAAATTAGACGAAGCAATTATAAATGGAAAACTTCTTTCTGAACAAAGTATACAAGCAATGTTTTCACCTTCAGCAGAACGGAAATATGCATTTAGTTTTTATATATATCCAGATTATTTTCATAATCATGGTGTATTATCTGGTTGGAACACTTTCAATAATTTTAATAAAGAAAAAGGAACTTTTGTTATTTTATTTTCAAATGTGAAAAATAGTATGGATGATGACTTTAATAAAGAGTTCCGAAAGATGGTAAATGATTTATTAGAACAAAGGGGATGAGAAAATGGAACATAAAACTTTATCAATAGGTTTCATTGGTATTGGCGTAATGGGAAAAAGTATGGTTTATCACTTAATGCAAGATGGTCATAAAGTATATGTATATAATAGAACGAAAGCAAAAACAGATTCTTTAGTGCAAGATGGTGCAAATTGGTGTAATACGCCAAAAGAGTTAGTAAAGCAAGTTGATATTGTAATGACAATGGTTGGATATCCACATGATGTAGAAGAAGTGTATTTTGGTATAGAAGGAATTATAGAACATGCAAAAGAAGGTACGATAGCAATTGACTTTACGACATCTACACCTACTTTAGCAAAACGGATTAATGAAGTTGCAAAAAGCAAAAATATATATACGTTAGATGCACCTGTCTCAGGAGGAGATGTTGGTGCGAAAGAAGCAAAACTCGCAATTATGGTAGGTGGGGAGAAAGAAATATATGATAGATGCTTACCTTTACTTGAAAAGTTAGGAACAAACATTCAATTACAAGGACCAGCTGGGAGTGGACAACATACAAAAATGTGCAATCAAATTGCGATTGCTTCCAATATGATTGGAGTATGTGAAGCTGTTGCTTACGCGAAGAAGGCTGGACTGAATCCAGATAAAGTGTTAGAGAGTATTTCAACAGGGGCAGCAGGTAGCTGGTCATTAAGTAATTTAGCTCCTCGAATGTTAAAAGGAGACTTTGAGCCAGGATTTTATGTAAAGCATTTTATGAAAGATATGAAAATTGCTTTAGAGGAAGCAGAAAAATTACAATTACCAGTCCCAGGCTTAAGTTTGGCGAAAGAATTGTATGAAGAGTTAATTAAGGATGGCGAAGAAAATAGTGGAACACAAGTACTATATAAAAAATATATAAGGGGGTAAACGAGGTGGACCTTCAAAAGTTTGATGAGATGATTGATACTGTACAGCGAGCTACTTGTATGCAAATTAATGAAAAACAAAAAGAAGCTTTTAAACAAAAATATGATTTTGAACCAGAATTTGAATATGGAAGAGATGAGAAGGGACATTATGTAATTCGAACCTCAAAAAAGATGTTAGAAGAAATGGAGTTTTATTTGGCATTGAAATATGATCGTGATGGAGTGGATCTTTATATGCAAGCTGAGATTGATGGTATATTTCATGTATCTGTTAGCTATGGTGAAGATGCCCTACATCTACAAGAATTGTTTCAATTTCTAGAAGAAAATAAATAAAAGTCCTCATTTGAGGACTTTTATTTATTTAGTCATCTTTAATTTTTATAATTATAAGTTAGAAGCGCGTCGGCATCGTTCAACCGGGAACGGGATAATTTGTGCGATGTGATTAGGACCAAATTGTTTTGTACGAGCATGGCGTATTATATAAAAAGCACACAGAATTGAAACAGGAATAGCGCCGAATAAACCAAATAATAAAGCGCTTACACAAGATGCGACAAATCCTAAAACACCAATTTCTAACTCTTCCATAATAGCTCCTAAAATAACAGGAAATGCTCCACATGTAACTCCAAGTATAAGTGCGATAAGTAAGCTCATGATTATCCCCCTCTGTTTGCGATATTATTTTCCTTCTAAGTTAATTGTAGTATATCACATATAAAACAGAATTTTCAGAAAAAATTCAATAAATGTTCAAAAAATGTTCGAAAAATGCACTTGAAAAATTAAGGTGTAAATTTGTGATGAAATGGTACTTTCAAGTAAATAAAAAATCAGACTTATTTCAAAATGAAATAAGCCTGTTCCATAGGAGGATGTATATATGTAGAGTGAATAAAAGTTTGGAAAAGGGGGTCCAAGTCCTTTTATTCAACTAACTACCTTAATAGATTGGAACCCAGCCTTCAGTTGTCACAAAAATACGAATAGCTACAACTTGGCGATCATCTTGCAAGGTAAAATAATGTCTTGCATTTTCAGGAACAGATATTAAATCGCCTGGCTCAAGCTCAACATCAAAGAATTTCCCATCTTTACCTTCAATAGCGAAAATGCCGTGACCACTGACGATAAAGCGAACTTCGTCATCTGTATGATGGTGTTCCTTTTGGAAATTAATTAATAATTCGTCAAGGTTAGGTGTGCTACTTGAAAGTGAGATTACATCATGTGCTTTATAACCTCGACGTGCTGAAACATCAGCGATTTCTTTTGAAAAAATAGCTAATATTTCAGCTTTGTTTTCATCTGTTAACGAATAATTTTCATTTAAATGAGTAGGAAGTTTAGAAATATTCCATTTCTCATATAAAACGCCTTCCTCTTGTAGAAATTTAGATACTTCCACTTCATTTTCAATACGAGTATTTACTTCATGAATACGAATTTGCGCCATTAGAAACGCCTCCTTGAATTGATAATAGTTTTATATGAAATTGGAATAAAAACTCATAAGCTTCTAATCTCTTCTTTGCATCAAAGCTATCTCGGCCCCATACGGTAATACCGTGGTTACGGATTAATACTGCACCCGAATCTCCTTGTATATGCTTTCGGAAGTTTTCTCCAAGTGTTGGGATATGGGCATGGTTTTCGATAATAGGAATGTGAATGGTTGCACCTTCTTCCCAAATATCGAGAGCTTTAATAATTTCTTGATTTTGAAGGGTGACTGCATCACTATATAAATTTGTGATGACATTATTATCGGTTGTATGAACATGAAGTACGCAACCGGCATTCGTATTGTTATAAATGAGTGTATGCAATATTGTTTCTGCTGAAGGGCGTAATTCAGTCTCTAAAACGGGAACTCCTACATGATCTACTAATAGAAAATCATCTGGAGTGGTTTTTGTTTTATCTTTACCGCTTGCCGTAATAAGAAAAGTAAGTGGTTCATGACTAACCTTTATAGAAATATTACCACTTGTTGCTGGGAACCAATTTCGTGTTGTTAACTCTTTTTTTATCTCGCTTAAGTCATACCATTGACGAAAAAGTTGTTTCATGCCTTCACCTCCAACAAAAGTTTTAATTCAGCTTGCACATCTTGAAATGTTTCAAACGGTGTATAAGCAATATGATTTTCTTCACACTTTGTAATAAGAAAATCGCGAGCGAATACTTTATCAGCTTGTTTCGCGGCTTGTAAATCAGTAATAGAATCTCCAATTACAATATGAAAGTCATCTGTATCACTTAATTTACGGATTAATGATGATTTACATAATCCGCAATGATTTTGACAATGATCATCACAAGAATGGGGCCATTTAACTGTAATAAACTCTGCTGAAAAGTCTGTTTCATTACAATAAATTTGCTCTTTTGGAATGATTCCTTGTAAGAGTGGATAGACGAAGAAATCCATTCCACCTGATATCACGTAAAAAGAAATGTTATTTTCCTTTACGAATTGTATAAACTCATGAAAACCACTACGGATTTCAGCAGTTTCTATTAAAAATTGAATAATATCATCGTGCAGATTAGTAGGTATTAATTGAAATAATTGAGAAACACCTTCTTGAATGGATAGTTCTTGTGATAAAATTTTATTCTTTACTTCTTCGGCTTCTGGTGGTGCGAATTTTTCCATAATGGACATAATGTTATCATTATTTGTAATCGTGCCATCGAAATCACAAAATACTTGAATACTCATAATTTCACCTCATAAGAGGGATTTCCCCATATTTGTAGTGCACTATGCAAATTTATGTCGTCTACTTCATGGAGTGGTTTATTTTGCAAAGTAGCATCAATTGCAGTACGGAAAGCTTTACCGCCGCCTTGCGCTCCATTTGGATGTCCGTGTATCCCGCCGCCAGCATTAATAACAACATCTTTACCGAAATCTCGTACAATAAAGGGAACGAAACCAGGATGAATACCAGCAGACGGAACAGAAAAGCTCTTCTTGAAAGATGCATCGTCTTCAGTTAAATATTTTGAGATAGCAAGAGCCTCCTCTTTTTCTAGCGCAACACTTCCGTATGGAGATGGGAATAATGAAAAGTCAGCCCCAGCATAACGTAGTAGCTTTCCAAGTAATAATGGAGATGAAACTCCATATAACTTGGATGCTGAATAAGCACCACTTACAGCAGGATGTGCCATAATAGGAACTGGGATTTCATCATCTTCTGCAAGTGATTGTAGTACATCTAGTCCGTAAGCAAATACGTTAAATAATAGAATATCAGCTCCAGCTTGCACTGCACGTTTAGCATTTTCTTTTAAATCAAAAGTTCGTCCTGTTAAATTTACGGCATATAACGTTTTATGTCCGTATGTTTCATATACGGATTGTAAAACTTCTTTTCCAGATACAATGCGTTTCGTAAGTGGTGTTAATGCATTTTCAAATAATATTTCATCATCTTTTACTATATCTACACCACCAATTGCTTGATCGCGTAATTGCGTTTTTAAATACCCAATGTTTCGTCCAATCATTCCTTTAAAAATACTCATTAAAAGGGGACGATCATGCACTTGTAAAAGATTTCGAATACCATCTATCCCGAATTTTGGACCAGGAAAATGTTTTTTTAACTCGTCTGAAAAAGTTAAGTCAATTAATTTTACTTCGCCATCAAGTGATAGCTTTCCAAATGTAGTCGTTAAAATCGCTGGTAAATCTGGACTGAAGTTTAATAGCGGATATTCGATTTTAATAATTCCGCGTTTTACTTTTTTACGTAAATACGAATTGGTATGTTCATGTTCAGCTAATTCCTCAACATGAATGACGTTGCCTTTATGCTGCTTTAATTGTTCTTGCAATAAGTGTGGCAAATGAGTCCAAGAGCCAATTGTTAAACCGAGTGCAATTTGCTCAGCTTTTTTTTCTAAGTTATGTGAATCATCATGGATTAAATACGTCGCTATAATTCCGCTCATTGTTATAACCTCCTAGTTAAATAAAAAAACCTCTCAGCTAAGGAGAGGTTTTTTTACAACCAGCTCCTTATCTGTCAGCGTAATGCTGCGAGAATTAGCACCGTGTCTACAATTGTAGATCGGTTGCCGGGTTTCGTCGGGCTCGTCCCTCCACCTGCTCTTGATAAGAAGTATTTAGAAATGTTTAAATTTTTAAGATAACTGAATTTTGTCAGATATTTTTCGTGTTGTCAATTACTTTTTGAAAAAATTTAATTTATCAATTCGATTAATGGCTTCTCGTAATCTATCTTCTGTATGCAAGAGACCAACACGGACATACCCTTCGCCATGCTCACCAAATCCGACACCAGGAGCAACTGCGACATGTGCTTTTTCTAGTAAAATATTAGAAAATTGCTCAGAGGTATATCCTTTTGGAACGGGAAGCCATGCAAAGAATGATCCGGTTGGAATGTCTACATTCCAACCAATTGAGTGACAAGCTGAAATAAGAGCGTTTCTCCGAGATTCGTAACTATTTACAAGATCTACTACACAAGACTGTGAACTTAATAGTGCTTCGCGAGCAGCATCTTGAATTGCACCGAATATACTAACATACATATGATCTTGTAATAGGTTAATTGTTTCAATCACACTTTCATTCCCTACAGCAAAAGCGATGCGCCAGCCAGCCATATTGAAAGTTTTTGATAATGTGTAAATTTCAATCCCTATATTTTTCGCACCATCTGCTTGCAAGAAACTAACAGGTTTTTGACCATCAAAGCCGATAGCGCCATAAGCAAAATCGTGAACAACTAATATATTATGCTTATTAGCAAAGTGAATGGTTGCATCAAAAAAATCTTTTGATGCAGTAGCACCGGTAGGATTATTTGGATAGTTTAAAAACATTAATTTTGCACGCTCTGCAATAGAGTCATCAATGTTCGTATAATCTGGTAAAAAGTTATTTTCTGCAATAAGTGGCATTCTTTCAAATTGTGCTTTTGCTAAAGCAACCCCGGATAAATAATCTGGATAACCTGGATCCGGAACGAGAATCGTATCACCAGGATTTGTAAAACAAATCGGTAATTCTACTAGTCCAGCCTTCCCACCAAACAAAATAGCAACTTCAGTTTTTGGGTTTAATTCGACGCCATATTCACGTTTATAGAATGTAGCCACGGCTTCCTTTAAGCTTTCATGTCCGCGAAATGGCGGATATTTATGATGAATGGTCTTTTCGGCAGCATCTTGTAAAGCTTTTACGATATGCTGCGGTGTTGGTTGATCTGGATTACCTTGACCTAGATTAATAACATCGTGACCAGCTGCAACGACTTTGTTAACTTTTGCAACAAGTGAAGCGAAAAATTGTGTTGGCAATGATGTTACTATCTCAGAAGGTTGAAATAATTTCATACTTTCCACCTCTTTTGAAAGTTGTTACAATTCTAGTGACAAATGATATAATCTTTCCAGTATTTTGTAAAGAGAAAAATAAGAATGGGGCTGAAAAAATGAAAGTCGCATGTATTCAAATGGATATTGTTTTTGGAGATGTAGAAAAAAATATTGAGAATGCTAAAAATAAAATAAGTGAAGCTATGAAGGAAAGGCCAGATGTTATCGTCTTACCAGAACTATGGACAACAGGATATGATTTAACGAGACTTTCTGAAATTGCAGATAGGGATGGAGTGGAAACGAAAGAAAAGTTAATAGAATGGGCGAAGCGATATGATGTACATATTGTTGGTGGGTCCATAGCAAAGCAAACAGAGCAAGGCGTTACAAATACGATGTATGTTGTAAATAATGAAGGACAGTTAGTCAACGAATATAGTAAAGTACATTTATTTCAGCTTATGGATGAACATAAATATTTAATAGCTGGTAATGGTACGGGCGAATTTAAGCTAGATGATGTTGAATGCGCTGGAACAATTTGTTATGATATTCGTTTTCCAGAGTGGATGCGTGTTCATACTGCTAAAGGGGCAAAAGTATTATTTGTTGTAGCTGAATGGCCATTAGTTCGTTTAGCACATTGGCGTTTGCTATTGCAAGCAAGAGCAGTTGAAAATCAGTGTTATGTTGTTGCGTGTAATAGAGCAGGGAAGGATCCGAATAATGTGTTTGCAGGTCATTCTTTAATTGTGGATCCTTGGGGTGAAGTTGTAGTAGAGGCGAATGAAGAGGAATTAATTTTATTTGGAGAGCTTGAATTCGAGAAAATTAAAGAAGTACGTAAAGGAATTCCAGTTTTTGCGGATCGCCGTCCAGAATTATACAAATAAAATGTTGACAAGTGATTTTTATTCTTGGTATAGTCTTCAACATAAAGTTAAAAATTCAAAAAATTATACAACTCTTATCAAGAGCAGGTGGAGGGATTTGGCCCGATGAAGCCCAGCAACCGACCGTAATACCATTGTGAAATGGGGCGTTTATTACGCCAAAAGGCACGGTGCTAATTCCAGCAGAAAGTAAAACTTTCTGGCAGATAAGAGGGGAGAAGATAAACTTCAAACCTCTTTCTTAGTGGAAAGAGGTTTTTCTATGTTAGAAAAACCTCTGAATTTAAAAAGGGGGAGAAGAAGATGGGATATTATTCATTAACAGAAATAACAGCTGTACAATATGCGAAAGATCATGGCTATTTTGAAGAGAAGGCAAATGTCATTTGTCATGAAATTGGAGATGGAAACTTAAATTACGTGTTTAAATTAGATGATGGAGAGAAATCCATTATAATAAAACAAGCACTGCCTTATGCGAAAGTAGTTGGTGAAAGCTGGCCATTGTCTATAAAAAGAGCAACGATTGAAAGCAAGGCATTACAAATTTTTGCGCAGTATGTACCGGATTATGTTCCAGTAGTGTACAGTCATGACGAAGAGTTAGCGATAACGGTAATAGAAGACTTATCAAGACTAACAATTACAAGAAAAGGATTAATAGACGGAGAAGAATATCCGCTTTTATCCCAGCATATTGGTCGTTTTCTAGCACATGTTTTATTTTACACTTCAGATTTTGGTTTACAGTCAAAAGAGAAAAGGGTACTAGAAGGTACCTTTGTAAATCCGGACCTTTGTAAAATTACAGAGGATTTAGTGTTTACAGATCCGTTTGGACATTATGATACAAATGATTATGAGCGAGATTTACAGCTCGTGGTTGATGAACTTTGGAGTGATAAAACTTTAAAACTAAAAGTAGCACAATATAAATATAAGTTCTTAACAAGAAAAGAAACTCTTATTCATGGTGATTTACATACTGGTAGTATTTTTTCGTCACCTTCTGAAACGAAAGTGATTGATCCAGAATTTGCGGCATATGGCCCATTTGGGTTTGACATAGGTCAATTTATTGCAAATCTATTATTAAATGCGTTATCTAGAGAAGAAGAAAAGAGAAGTGTACTATTTTTCCATATAGAAAAGACGTGGAGTTATTTTGTAGAGACTTTTACAAAGTTATGGATTGGAGAAGGTGTAGAAGCATATACGAAAGAAAAACAATGGTTACCAATTATTTTGCAAAATATCTTTACTGATGCTGTTGGATTTGCCGGATGTGAACTAATTCGTAGAACAATTGGTTTAGCTCATGTAGCAGATTTAGATGAAATAGAAAATAAAGAAACAAGAATTCAAGCTAAGAAACAAGCGCTATCCTTAGGAAAAGAACTAATAAAATATGAATCTAAAAGTGCTGATATTCAACTGTTTCGAACATTATTTCAACAGACAGTTTCAAGGGGTGTAAAAGCATGAGTACAATCGTTACTGTTCCGAGATCTGTAAGTTGGAAAGGGGATGCAATTGCGGTATTAAATCAAACGAAATTGCCACATAGCACAGAATACAAAACATTAACGACTATTGAAGAGGTTTGGAAAAGTATCATAATGTTAGAAGTACGCGGAGCGCCTGCAATTGGAATTGTAGCTGCATTTGGCTTGGCGCTTGCAGCGAAAAAATATCATACTTTACATATCGAAGAATTTCAAAAGAAGTTTAATAGAGACTGTAACTATTTAGGGACATCACGCCCAACGGCAGTAAATTTATTTTGGGCAATTGATCGTATGAGAGAATCTATTCGAGAGATTACTACAATAAAAGAAGCACAAAAAATATTAGAAGAAGAAGCGCTTCGCATTCAACAGGAAGATGAAGAGGTGTGTCGAAATATTGGGGAATATGCGTTAACATGTTTTAAAGCTGGCGATAATATTTTAACAATCTGTAACGCTGGAAGTATCGCAACTGCCAGATATGGAACTGCATTAGCTCCCTTTTATATTGGAAAAGAGAAAGGTGTGCGTTTACATGCATATGCGTGTGAAACGAGACCAGTTTTACAAGGTGGTCGCTTAACGACGTGGGAATTGAAGCAAGCAAATATTGATGTAACCCTTATAACAGATAATACTGCAGCTCATGCTATTCAAACGAAAGAAATAAACGCAATTATTGTGGGGGCGGATCGAATTGTCGCAAATGGAGATACAGCCAATAAAATAGGGACAATGAATTTAGCTATTTTAGCAAAGTACTTTAATATCCCATTTTACGTTGCTGCGCCACTGTCAACATTTGATGTTACGAAAGAAACTGGAGCCGAAATTATTATTGAAGAAAGAGATGAAACAGAAGTTACGAAAATCTTTGGAAAACAAGTAGCACCAATTGGAACGGATGTTTATAATCCAGCATTTGACATAACGCCGAATGAATTAATTACAGGAATTATTACTGAGAAAGGTATTATACGCGGGGACTATAAACGAGAAATTGCATCATTATTTGAAAAACAAGCTAATACATAATAGCTTGTTTTTTTATGCCTAAATGCAGTGTTTTCTCTTACTTATATAATGAAAGGAGGGGAAGAGGGTGGAAGAGTGGATCAAGATGATAGGTAATGTAGGGTTTCCGATTGTTGTAACATTATATTTACTCCACCGTATTGAAAGTAAATTAGAGGGGGTAATTGTTGCAATTGAGAAGCTCCCGCGGCAATTACTAAAGTACTAAGATCCTCGGGATAAAAAATAAAGTTTGCTCTTCTTGAGCAAACTTTATTTTTATTGAGCGGTATAACCACCATCGATAACGACAGCTTGACCAGTTATACCTTTAGCTTTTTCACTCGCTAAAAACATCGCATAATCTGCAATTTCTTGTACTTGTAATAAGCGCTTTTGTGGAACGAGTGGATAAATAACATCTTCTAAAACATTTTCAAGTGGTACATTTCGTGTAGTAGCTAAGTCTTGTAGTTGATTACGTACAAGGGGGGTATCAACATAACCAGGGCAAAGGGCATTAACAGTAATACCATGCGTAGCACCTTCTAAAGCGGCAACTTTTGTTAATCCAATTACGCCATGTTTTGCACTATTGTAGGCAGCTTTTCCAGCAAACCCGACAAGGCCGTTAATAGAAGCGACATTAATAATACGACCATATTTTTGTTGTTTCATAATCGGAAAGGCATGCTTAATTGCAATAAACGGAGCAATTTGCATAATTTGAATTAGTAGCTCGAACTTTTCAGTTGGAAAGTCTTCAATGGGTGAAACGTGTTGCATTCCTGCGTTGTTAATTAATATATGTAATGAACCGAAATGATCAACTGTTTGAGAAATTGCTGCTGTAATTTCCTCTTCAGATGTAACGTCACATTTTAAACCGATAGCTTGAAAACCTTCATTTTGTAATTGTTCAGCAGCTTCTTTTGCACGTTCTTCAAGCCGATCGGTAATCACAACTTTTGCACCTTCTTTTGCAAAAGCCTTTCCCATTTCATAACCAATACCACTTGCAGCACCTGTTAAAAAGACAACTCGATTTGTAACCATGATGAAAAACATCCCTTCATAATAAAGTTTTCATAGTGCTCTATTTAGAGAAGCTATAATGAAATTCCTGCAAACATTTGGAAAAAATATCGTTAGCTATCTTGTTTTGCAAAATAGTCTTTGCTATACTATTTTGTAAAGTAAGATACTTACGCTTATCTATCTTGTAAAACAAGATAGTAGGAGGATTTGAATTATGTCGACAAGTCAAATGCTGAAAGGGATTTTAGAAGGATGCTTACTTGCTATTATTTCTGAAGGCGAAATATACGGTTATGAAATGAGTGAAAAGCTAGCGAAGTATGGTTTTACAATGGCGAGTGAGGGAAGTATTTATCCGTTATTAATACGAATGCAAAAAGAAGGACTAATAACAAGCGTAATGAAGGAATCTCCATCTGGTCCAAAGAGAAAATATTATACATTAACAGAAAAAGGCGAGGAAGCACTTGATGAATTTATGGATCGCTGGGAAACGATGCAAAGTAGTGTAGAACGTCTACTTGAAGGGAAGGGAAGGAGAAAATAATGCTATCAAGTGAAGCGCGAAAGTTTTTGTTAGATATGAGATTATTTTTGACGGCAAAGAGTGTGAAAGAAAGCGATATTGAAAATTTTATAGAAGATGCGGAACTCCATTTAATTGAGGGTGAGAGTGATGGGAAAAGTGTAGAAGATATTTTCGGAAGCTCACCGAAAGAATATGCAAATGAACTTGTACAAGTGATGGAAAAAGATAGACAGGAAACGTGGAAGCAAATTGGTTTTACAGTAATGAATATCGTATCGTTTTGGATTATTGCTTCTATCTTAATAGTGAATCATGGAATGTTACAGATTTCACTTATTCAGTGTATCGGTTATAGTTTTTCATTGATTTTAGTTGTTATAGGTCCTAATTTTCTACTTCGCAAAATGGCCTTCGTAACAAGTTTTACAAAAACATGGTTTTCTATGTGGTCTTTAGTTATGATCGCTCCAATGTTTTTATTAGGAGCTGTTACGATATTAGACGTGATATATCCGACAAAAATGCTCACATTCACCGAAGTGCAAAGTTATATAGTAGCTGGTGGGATTTTTATCATCACAGTAGCTATAAATATATACTTTGAAGGATGGTTTAAAAACTTATATTTAATCATTCCACTTTCAATTATGTTAGTGTTTAAAACATTTACAACGGAAGATCTTGTTCCAATGTTATTTCAAATTATATGTTTATACGGAAGTTTATTTATTTTAATTTTTGTTGAAATTATGGTGAAGGCGAATAAAAGAGAAATGGTTAAATAAGGGAGGGGCTATAATGCAGATTTCTAAAGAAGGAGAAAAGTTCTTAATCGATACGAAAGTATATTTAATAACACAAGGAATTAAAGAAGAAGATGTTGACGCTTTTTTAGAAGATGCAGAACCTCATTTAATTGAAGGTGAGAAAGAAGTAAAAACGGTAAGTAATATATTTGGTGATTCGCCAAAAGAGTATGCGGAAGAATTAGCGAAAGAGATGGAGAAGGATAAAGGCGGAAGTATAAAGAGTGTTTTAGGAATGATTATTGGGATAGGTGGGTATTGGTTACTAACCAATATTTTATTTGGAAATCCGAATCAACAATTTACGTTAACAAATGTACAGGTAATTGGTTATCCTATCGTTTTAATTATTACAATTATTGGAACGGTTTTTGCGTTTAGAATGTCTTCTTTTAAAAGTAAATCAGTAGAGTTTGGAATTATTTATGTAATAGTAATGATACCTATTTTATTATTAGTGTTATTAATGTTTATGAATAAATGGTATGGGACGCCAATTTTACAATTGTCGACAATGCAGACATATATATTAGCAGTAAGTATATTTTTATTACTTCTTATTGGTGAAGTATATGTTCTTGGTTGGATGGGTGTTTTGGTACTAATTGTTCCTCTTGCGATTATGTTCTTATTTAAAGACTTAGAAGAAAGAAATGTATTTTGGGGAATTGCAAAGATATTACTTATGTATGGAAGTATATATGGATTAATGAGATGGTCTTTAAAAATTGAAGAAAGAAAAAGTGTGAACTAGAAATTCAATAAAAAGCGGCTGCTCTGGATATACCAAAAATTATTTCCAAAGAAATATTATATAGGGATTTTTAGAGGGATTACATTTACATTTAGTTGTCTATTTTTATTTCTAGCAGCCGGGATTTGTTTTGTTGATTGGAATAAGTTGTTTTAAACAGTAACATGAGGGTTACTGTTTTTTTCTTTGCAATAAAGAGCTTTGTAAAGAGAGTGTTTTTTGTTCGTTCGTCAATAGAGACTGAATAGGAACATTTTCAGGGCGCGGGACTATCGGATACATAAGATTGGTTGGAGAAGGATGGTGCTCCGAGCCAGTTGGGGAATGAGGATCTGCGTGAGTAAGTTTTCCGTGAACACGTCTTGTAAATAAAATATGACCGATTTCGTGAGCAAGCGTATATATATTTTTCATAGGAGCAGCCGAGTTTGTTAAAACGATATATCCGGTAAGTTGTTGCTGTTTTGCTAAAGAGTAAGCGCAGGCAATTACTGCTGTTTCTTTGAAATAATCACTGCCAATATAACAAATATAAAGGTCGCATTCAGGAGCTTCATTTACACATGTTTGGAAAAAGGATGCCAGCTTTTCTTGACTTTGAATGGAATTTTTATAACTGATTTCACGGTCAAAAAAACGGAAAAGTTCATTTAATACAATTACTTCTTGAATTTGAAATGTAATGGGGTGCCAAATTGATTCTGCAACAGCTAAATCTTTTGCGATGCGGTCATCAGAAATATCGGCGCCGGGAGTAATACAAATACATATATTGACGTATGGATCCATAAGGAACACCTCAACTGAAAAAAAGTTCTTCCTATAATATATGTGGGGAAAAGATGTCATGTATGGATAAACGCCTTCTTTATTGAATATATAGATGACAAGTCGAAAAAATTTCATAGTTCTATAACGTAGTGTGATCATCTTTTTGATATAGTAAAGAAAAGGGGGAGAATATATGTATACATTAAAAATCGTTTCAGACAGAGAAGCTCTTTATCAATTTGCAAGTTATGTAAGAGTTGTACAAGGGGTGGAAGATGTATATGTAGAGGTGGGAGAACCTTTATATGAACATCCGTTAATGAAGTTTTATGTACATATTAAGCTGAAAGAAACATATGAGCAGCATAAAGCGTTACAGGAAATAGCAAGATTAGTAGAATTGGGGCGTTTTACATATGTCCATTATCGTAATGATGAAATTGAGGAAGCTTTTGAAGCTGTAAAATATGAAAGTTTTAAGAAATAAAGGTGAAAAAAAGGAGGCGAAAGCTTCTTTTTTTCTTTAAAATTACATGAACAAAAAGAGCAAAATTTTGTTATGATAAGGGAGGTTAGGGAAAGGGGAATTTACATATGGGGTATATTGAAGAGTTACGAAAAGTCGTTGGTACAAGGCCGCTTATTCTCGTAGGATCAGCAATTATTATATTAAACGATAATCAAGAAGTATTGCTTCAATATCGTTCAGATACATATGATTGGGGTGTACCTGGTGGGGCGATGGAACTGGGCGAAACGACAGAAGAAACTGCACGTAGAGAGTTATTTGAGGAAACGGGGTTAACTGCAAAAATAATGCAATTTCTTGGTGTTCTATCAGGAAAAGAAGTATATTTCCGTTATCCGAATGGCGATGAAATTTTCAATGTTATTCATCTGTATCAGGCACATCATGTGAGCGGGGAATTAAAGCTCGATCATGAAGGGTTAAAACTTCAATATTTTCCAGTAGATAAGTTGCCAAAATTGAATGAAACGACAGAGAAAATTTTACAAAAGTTTTTATATGCGCTGACAGAATAGAAGGTTAATTCCTTCTATTTTTATTATATTAAATATTTTGATTTTTTAGTATGTTTATAGTATGATAGTTATAGATATACATCTTATGGAATTTCACCTAAAAACTGACTAGGGTACATAAGAGAGGGGCAAGTGCAAAATGCATAATGTTGTTATTACAGCTGCAGTTCGTTCGCCAATTGGAACTTTTGGAGGAGCGCTAAAAAATGTAACGCCAGTAGAATTAGCTGTTCCTGTACTTCAGGAAGCTGTAAAACGAGGCGGGGTAGAACCACATGAAGTTGATGAAGTAATTTTAGGTCATTGTATTCAAAGAACTGATGAAGCAAATACGGCGAGAACAGCTGCATTAGCGGCAGGATTTCCTGACACAGTTACGGGATATACAATCCAACGTCAATGTTCTTCAGGTATGCAAGCAATTATGTCAGCTGCAATGCAAATCCAATTAGGTGTAAGTGATGTTGTTGTTGCAGGTGGGGTAGAAGCGATGAGTTCGAGCCCTTATGCATTGAAACAGCACCGCTGGGGACAACGTCTACAGCACGGAGAAATTCGTGATACGGTGTGGGAAGTGTTAGAAGATCCGATTCACCATATTATGATGGGTGAAACAGCGGAAAATTTAGTTAAACAATATGAAATTACAAGAGAGGAACAAGATGAAGTTGCTCTTCGCAGTCATACATTGGCACTGAAGGCAATCGAGTCTGGATACTTTGACGATCAAATTGTTCCTATTACAATAAAAGAGCGTAGAAAAGAAGTTGTATTTTCGAAGGATGAACATCCACGTGCAGATATTACAGCTGAAAAATTAGCTGGATTGAAGCCGGCGTTCCGTAAAGATGGATCAGTGACTGCTGGAAATGCATCTGGCCTTAATGACGGGAGTGCAGTTCTAGTATTAATGAGCGAAGAAAAAGCGAAAGAAAAAGGTTTACAACCGCTAGCTAGAATTGTTGGATATTCAGTAGCTGGAGTAGATCCGAAAATTATGGGTATTGGACCAGCACCAGCAATTCGTAAAGGTTTAGAAAAAGTAGATTGGTCATTGGAAGATGCAGATTTACTTGAAATTAATGAAGCTTTCGCGGCTCAATATTTAGCTGTAGAGAAAGAGTTAGGCTTAGACCGTGAAAAAGTGAACGTAAACGGTAGTGGCGTAGGACTTGGGCATCCAATTGGTTGTACAGGGGCTCGTATTACAGTAAGTTTAATTCACGAATTAAAAAGACGTGGGTTAGAAAAAGGAATTGCCTCTTTATGCGTCGGTGGCGGTATCGGGGTTGCCTTATTTATAGAAGCACTATAAAAAAGAAGCAGCTATTGCTGCTTCTTTTTTTACGACTCAAATAGATGATGGAATAATCGATCGCGATTTTCAAAGAAAAGTTTCGTCGTTTGGTAATGCTCAGTTTCTTCTAATGTGGATTCGTGAATTCCCTCTTGTGTTAAAGAATATATAGTGGATTCAGGATAAGCCATTAAAATAGGAGAATGCGTCGCGATAACAAATTGTGAACCTTGTTCAGCTAGTTCGTGCATTCGAATGAGCATGGAAAGTTGTCTCATTGGTGATAAAGCTGCCTCAGGCTCATCTAAAATGTATAAACCTTGTCCTGAAAAACGGTTCATAAATAATGAGAAGAATGATTCACCGTGTGATTGTTTGTGTAGTGAGATACCACCATAAGAGTTGATAACCGGATTCCCACGTGCTTCTCTATCAGCATCTATTTCATCAATATAAGAAGCAACGTTATAAAATGATTCAGCGCGAAGAAAGAAACCGTCGTTTGGTGTATTGAAACTTTTTGAAATTCGAAGGTATTCATGTAAAGATGAATGGGAATCGTTTGTGCTAAAGCGGAAGTTCTTCGTTCCACCTTCTGCATTAAAACCTAACGCAATTGCAATTCCTTCAAGTAATGTTGATTTACCTGTTCCGTTTTCTCCAATAATGAATGTTACATTTGGATGGAAATCTAGTGATTGTAATGTTCGAATAGCGGGTAAGCAGTAAGGATATGCGGAAAAACTAGGGATATTTTCTTTTTTTAATGTGACATTTTGTAAAAAGGGTACGTCAATCAATATATAAACCTCAATTCATAACGGATTTTGAATTTAAAAAGGCAGCAAATACAAGTGTTAATGACACCTGGATCCCTTCTTGTTTTCTGAATATTTTATGTGGATTATATCATTTAAACTATCATATTCCAATGTGAAAATAAATATTGCATGAAGATTCATTCTCTCGTTATGATATATGGTATTCTATTGAAAATGTGAGAAGGAGTTAAAGTATGCCGTTTACATTTGCACATCCAGCAGCAGTTCTTCCTTTTGCGAAAAAGCATTCTAAACATATTTCAGTAACGGCTCTTATATTAGGTAGTATGGCGCCTGACTTTGAATATTTTTTGCACTTTAGACCCTATGGTGTTATTGGCCATACATGGCTTGGGTTCTTATATTTAAATTTACCGCTTGTATTTCTAATCGCATACATATATCATTACATTTTAAAAAAGCCGTTTATAACGCATTTGCCTAAACCGTTTGCTGGTTATTATTCATATGCAATAGATGAGAGGTGGGGGCTACATACCTGGAAAGAATTCTTTGTATTTTGCTATTCTGCATTATTCGGTATGCTCACGCATGTTGTTTGGGATGCATTTACTCATAATACAGGCTATTTCGTTATGAAAATAGCATTGTTACAAATTGAATTACGCAGTATTCCATTGTATAAATATATGCAACATGGGAGTACATGTGTTGGCTTATTATTGCTATTATACGTACTATGGAAGTATAAAGATGAAACAGGGAAAGATATGATTGTAGCTTTAGAAAAAAGAAAGTATTGGGTTTCGATAATCATTGTGACAGCTTTTATATTTATCGTGCATGCGTTCCTAGATCCCTATTTTCATATTTTCCAAATTGGAGGTATAATAGTATCTGGATTGACAAGTTCATTTTGTGGAATTGTCATTGTTTCTATAGTTTACAAAGCAAGGGACTAATTTTATATTCATGAATGATAGCGTTAGGAGAAATGAAATGATGAAAGCATGGAAAAGTATTTTTGTTTTATGTAGTTTTCTTCTTATGTTAAGTGGTTGCTTCCATCAAGAAGAAAAGAAAGCTGAACCGAAGAAGAAAGAATCTATTCCTGAAACGAAAGAATATGGTGGGCGTGAGCTGAAAAAAGTAGGACAAAAAGTGAAAGAAACAGGATGGGGTAATTTCAAGTTAGAGCAGATGCATTCTGTGAATCAAACATTTGAAGTAGCGCCAATGAAAATTCACGTACAAGATGTGAAAGTAATCTCTTTATCACAAATGAGTGAAAAGGCAAAAAATACATTGAAAGTATATACGGCACTAACTCCTGAAGAAGTAAAACGTAGATTAGGGGATAAAGTAAGCCAAGAAGATGCAGAATTATATGCATCGCTAAGTGGAACAGAGATTAGTAATACAATTCGTTACGTTGAGATTACATATAAAGTGGAGAATAGCGGAAATAAAAATATGCAATTTTTCTCTATGAATGATGTTATGATTAATGGTAAGCAACATTTTAAAGTAGCCACTCAAAACTTTTTATATGACGAAGATACGTTAGTTGGTACAAAAAATGTATCAAGAGAAGACTATAAGCCTGGTGAAATAAGAGATGGTATTATTGGTTTAATACTTGACGATGGAAAAGACAAGGTAAAGGATATTCAGTTTACAACTGATGATTTACTTGCAGGAGATTCAGAAACACAAGATGTTGTAAAAGAGCCACAAACGTTTAACATCTCACTAAAATAATGTAAGACAAAACAGTCAGCATACAAATATTATGCTGACTGTTTTTTTATTTCTTTTATGTATGAATCTACATTTTGAAAAGGCACCTTAATTTTAAACGCATCTTTTTGTTCATTAAATTGCTTTTCATTGTAGGGACCGAAACGTTTATTGTGCTTTACATCAATAATCCAATAATGTTCACTTTTTTTATTTGCAATTGCTGCGTCAGGGTTATTTGGATCTGATTTTTCCTCAGTTTGTTTTGCAATAATGTATTTATCATCCCAAGCAATGTCTGTAATTTTTGCAGGGATGTATTGTGTGGCATATACAGCATCTTGCGAGGGGAAAAGTTCAAATGCATTTCCAGAAGTACGTATGAGTTCGTATTCATCGTTAACCATATAAGTTAAGTGACTTGTGTTTCCTGCACAACCAGTTAATAGGAAGGCGACGAATAGGATTATCCATTTTTTCAATATGGGAACCTCCTTTATAATGCTATTGTAACAAATTGTACAAGAAAAGTAAGAGAAACGCTAGTTTACAATGTTTTTTAGAAGTGGTACGATGAGACGGGTAAAGAAGGATATGAAGGAGTCGACATAAAATGAAGTTAAAGATGCATCGTCCAGCGCTTGTAATGAATCGCATAGGTGCTTCCCTAATTGACATGTTTTTAATCTCGGTTATGTATGGTGCAGTAGTAGCTATTATGACCGGAAACTATAGTGCTATGTTTAAGCGCTTTAATATAAGCTTAGGTGATTTTAGATATGATTTTGCAGTAGTTTTCATATTAATGGCGATATATTTTATTGTATTACCCTTTCTTTGGAACGGTGTTACACTTGGAAAAAAGATAACGAGAATAAAACTAATTTCATTGAAGAGTGAAAAGCTAACATTGCAAACATTAATTATAAGATTTTTTGTAGTGTTATTACCGAACGTATTGCTATTAGGAATTCCATTAATATGTAATGTATATATGATGTTGTTCCGCAAAGATAATTGTGGTTTTCAGGATTTAATTACAAAAACGAAAGTAATAAGTCTTGTATAATGAAAAAAAGACCTTTTTATATATAAAAGGGTCTTTTTGATTTTATAAGTATATGGGGAATGTTTACAGTAAGGAAAAGCCAAAATGTATTATTTCTATTTATAATAGATTGAAAATTAAGAAAATGATATAATGATTAAAAATAATATCTTTATTCCGCCATATTGGGGCTGAGTAAAATTTCACTTTATATAATAAGGGGGAAGTTAAAATGACAGGAGGTAGCATAATTTTTTGGGGTATTCTCATTTTTATCGGTCTAGTTTTCGATCAGCGTAATAATAAGAAAAAAGAAGGATAAAAAGTAAACGTTTACAAATTAAATAGCAATTTTTCTTGCTTGCAGATTAATCTTATAAAGGAGTATACTGAATGACGGTAAGACTTATAGAAGGGGTAATGAAAATGAAGCTTGCAGGAAAAGTTGCTATCGTAACTGGCGGTGGCATCGGTATTGGACGTAATACAGCTCTTTTGTTGGCTAAACAAGGCGCAAAAGTTATTGTGACGGACATTGATCAAGAGAGTGGACAAGCAACAGTGGAGGAAATTATGAATCTAGGCGGAGAAGCACTTTTTGTATCCTATGATATGGGAAAGCAAGGAGATTGGCAACGCGTTATTAGCATTACTTTGAATGCATTCAGTCGCATTGATATGCTTTTTCAAAATGCTGGTTTATATAAAATAGATTCTATTTTTTCTCGCCAACAAGAGAACGATTCCAATGTACTTTGTATTAATGACGTTTGGATAGAGATAAAACAATTAACGTCATCTTTTATGAAACAGCAAGAAGAAGTGGTGCTTAGTGATTTACCGATTTTCGGTATTATTAGCACGAAAGGACAATCATTTCATACAGTAGAAGCCCTAGTATAATAATGAAAACCGCCCTCAATATATGTGGACGGTTTTTTGTATGTGTATAGTAAAGATAAATTTTTTAGCGAATACGTTGTTCAGTTTGGTTATCAAAGAAATGCGCTTTATTCATATCAAATGCTAATTTAATTTGGTCACCAGGTGAAAACGTATGTCTTGCATCTACACGTGCCGCAAAATCTTGATTCCCAAGTTTCATATATAAAATGGATTCAGCACCTAATAACTCAGCAACTTCAATTTTTGTTGTGAAGGCAGTAGATTGTGAAGCTTCTAAAAATAGTAGTTCATCATGAATGTCCTCTGGACGAATACCTAAAACAATTTCCTTATTTACATAGCCTTGTTCACGTAGCATCTTCATTTTTCCTTCAGATACTTTAATTTTTATAGTATTGTCTATAACGAAATCGGTTTCAGTCAATTTACCACGGAAGAAGTTCATAGCTGGTGAGCCGATAAATCCACCCACGAAAATGTTTTCTGGTGTTTCATATACTTCTTTTGGAGTTCCAATTTGTTGGATTTTTCCATCCTTCATAACGACAAGACGCGAAGCCATAGTCATTGCTTCTGTTTGATCATGTGTTACATAAATTGTTGTTGTTCCAAGACGATGATGTAGCTTAGAAATTTCTGAGCGCATTGCAACACGGAGTTTAGCATCTAAGTTTGATAATGGTTCATCCATTAAGAAAACTTTTGCATCTCGAACGATTGCTCTACCTAAAGCAACACGTTGGCGCTGTCCACCTGATAATGCTTTCGGTTTTCTATCTAAATATTGTTCAAGTCCTAAAATTTTTGCTGCATCTTTCACACGACGATCGATTTCATCTTTTGGTATTTTTCGAAGTTTTAATCCAAATGCCATATTATCATATACACTCATATGTGGATAAAGAGCGTAGTTTTGGAATACCATAGCGATATCTCGATCTTTTGGAGGAACATCATTCATTAGTTTACCATCAATTGAAAACTCGCCTTTTGAAATATCTTCAAGTCCAGCTACCATTCGTAATGTTGTAGATTTTCCGCATCCAGAAGGACCGACAAATACAATAAATTCTTTATCTTGAATGTGTAAATTAAAATCAGTTACAGCTGTTACGTTATTATCATATATTTTATAAATGTTTTCTAATTTAAGTTCTGCCATGGTATTTCCCCCTAGAAATAATTATGCAAACGTTTTCTTTGAGTTCATTATAAACGAATAGATTCAAAAAATAAATAAAAAAATAAAACGTTTTCATTTATTGGAGATTTATTAGTGGTTTTCATATGTTTTCTTAGAAAAAGAACAATAAAAATTGTAAGCGCTATTTTAAATTGAGATAGAATCTGTTATCATTCATTAATGAAAACGTTTGCGCCTTAAAAAAGAGAAAAATGAATGATGAATGAAATGGGGTAGCATAATGGAAAAACAATGGTGGAAAGAAAGTGTAGTATATCAAATTTATCCTCGTAGCTTTATGGATAGTAATGGTGATGGTATAGGAGATCTTCAAGGGATTATTTCAAAGCTAGATTACTTAAAAGAGTTAGGGATTGATGTGATTTGGTTATCACCAGTCTATGAATCTCCAAATGATGATAATGGTTATGATATAAGCGATTATTGTAAAATTATGAACGAGTTCGGAACAATGGAAGATTGGGATGAGCTATTACATGAAATGCATGAACGTAATATGAAACTTATGATGGACTTAGTTGTTAATCATACTTCGGATGAACATAATTGGTTTATTGAATCACGTAAATCAAAAGATAATAAATATAGAGATTACTATATATGGCGCCCTGGAAAAGAAGGAAAAGAGCCGAATAACTGGGGAGCAGCGTTTAGTGGATCAGCATGGCAGTATGATGAAATGACAGATGAATATTATTTACATCTGTTTTCTAAAAAACAGCCAGATTTAAATTGGGATAATGAAAAGGTAAGACAAGATGTTTATGAAATGATGAAGTTTTGGTTAGAAAAAGGAATTGATGGCTTCCGTATGGATGTTATTAATTTTATTTCTAAAGAAGAGGGATTACCAGCTGTTGAAACAGAAGAAGAGGGGTATGTTTCAGGTCATAAGCATTTTATGAACGGTCCAAACATTCATAAATATTTACATGAAATGAATGAGGAAGTATTATCGCATTATGATATTATGACGGTTGGTGAAATGCCTGGTGTAACGACAGAAGAAGCGAAATTGTATACTGGAGAAGAACGAAAAGAATTGCAAATGGTATTCCAATTTGAACATATGGATTTAGATTCAGGAGAAGGTGGAAAGTGGGATGTAAAACCATGCTCACTTCTTACTTTAAAAGAGAATTTAACAAAGTGGCAAAAAGCATTAGAGCATACCGGATGGAATAGCCTTTATTGGAATAATCATGATCAGCCTCGCGTTGTATCTCGTTTTGGTAATGATGGAATGTATCGCATTGAATCAGCAAAAATGTTAGCGACAGTTCTTCATATGATGAAAGGAACGCCATATATTTATCAAGGAGAGGAAATCGGAATGACGAACGTTCGGTTCCAATCAATTGATGAATATCGAGATATTGAAACGTTAAATATGTATAAAGAAAAAGTGATAGACCATGGTGAAGATATAGAAAAAGTAATGGAATCTATTTATATAAAGGGTCGTGATAATGCTAGAACTCCGATGCAGTGGAATGATCAGAATCACGCTGGATTTACAAAAGGTGAACCTTGGATTACTGTAAATCCTAACTATAAAGAGATTAATGTGAAACAAGCAATCCAAGATGAAGGTTCAATTTTTTATTACTATAAGAAATTAATTGAACTACGCAAAAATAATGAAATAGTTGTGTATGGATCATATGATTTAATATTAGATAATGACCCTTCTATTTTTGCTTATGTAAGAACATATGGAGATGAAAAACTACTTGTCATTGCAAACTTTACTGCGGATGAAAGTGTATTTGAAATGCCTAAGGATATTAGTTATAGTGAATCAGAGTTATTTATACACAATTACGATGTAGAAATCGGATCAATAGATAACATTCCATTACGTCCGTATGAAGCGATAGTGTTCAAATTGAAATAAGAAAAAGCCTTATGCCACTTCAAACTTGGCATAAGGCTTTTTTGGATTACCATTTTAATATGGAGAATCCATATGGAGGAAGTGTAACTTGTAATACACTTGCTTCTGCTGAAAATTCTTCGTTTGTATAAATGTTAATTATTTTCTTACCAGTAACATGAAGAGGGAGTGAAACTGTAACTTCACTATTAGTAGGGTTTAAAACGAAAAAGATAGTTTCATCCTCATATGTTTTCGTATAAGAAATATAATTATGTTCATCATTTGCTTCGATGAATTGAAAAGTACCATGTCCTCCAAATGCTTTATGTTGTTTCCGTAATAAAATCAATGTTTGTATATGGGTAAATAATGCATGATCTTGTTCTTTAGTATCCCAAATCATACATTTACGGCAATCAGGGTCCATGCCGCCATCCATACCAATTTCATCTCCGTAATAAATACAAGGAGAGCCGATGAAAGAAAGATGGAATACATAGAGCAATTTCAACTTATTTTTATCTCCGTTGCATGTTGTTAAAATTCTTGGAGTATCATGGCTGTCTAATAAATGAAATGCTGCTTCATTTACATTCATAGAGTAGGAATGTAGAGATTCTGTAATTTGCTTCATGAATTCACTTGCTTTAATGGAATCGTTAGCAAAGTAAGAAAGTAGAGCGTTTGTAACAGGATAGCTCATGACAGCATCAAATTGATCGCCTTGTAGCCACGGAAGGGCATCGTGCCAAATTTCTCCCAAAATATATACTTCAGGATTTAGTGTCTTTATTTCAGTTCGGAATTCTCTCCAAAAGTTGTGATCGACTTCATTGGCGACATCAAGGCGCCAGCCATCTATATTGAATTCTCGTACCCAATAACGTCCTACTTCAAGTAAGTATTCTTTTACATCTGGATGAGCTGTATTTAATTTTGGCATATACGGTGTAAAGGCGAAAGTATCATAATTTGGAAGTGGTTCTGTTATAATCGGAAATTCATGAATGTGGAACCACTCTTTATATGCGGACTTCTCACCATTCTCTAGTACGTCTTGAAATTTCTCGAAAAAGTATCCACTATGATTAAACACAGCATCGAGCATTACTTTTATACCGTGCTTATGACATTCTTCAACGAGCTCTTTAAAAGTTTCTTTCGTCCCAAATTGTGGGTCAATTTCCATATAGTCAATTGTGTCATATTTATGGTTTGAATGAGCTTTGAAAATAGGTGTGAAATATATTCCGGAAATGCCAAGCTTAACAAGGTAATCAAGGTTTTGAATAACACCAGAAAAATCTCCGCCGAAAAAGTTAGTTGGAGTTGGATTCGCACTTCCCCAAGGGAGGGTGTTTTCTGGATTCAGCTTACTATCGCCATTAGCGAATCGCTCAGGGAAAATCTGATACCAAATGGTGTCTTTAATCCAAGATGGTGCTTTGAATACATCATCTGCATGAATAAATGGAAAACAGAAAAAGTTACCAACATCATCATTTGGAATGCTAGAAAAGAATCCTCGCTCTGCATAAATAAGAGTGTCTGTTTCAGATTTTAATTCAAACCCATAACGTAAGCGCTTAAATTTTGGTTCGATTGAAATGGACCAATAATCAAATAATGCAGTAGAACCCGTTTTTTTCATGGGTGTACTTGCTGATATCCATTTCCCGTCTTTCCATTCGTAAGGATCACCGTAAATAAGATCGGCGCTTTGAATATCATCTCTCTTAGTACGTACTCGGATGTGAATTGTTTGTTCATCATAAGCGTATGCATAATTATCTTTCGGCCTATGATAAATGGCTTCTTTAAACATATAGAAAATCCCCCTTCAATATCTCTATACATAGTATTCCCTTAAGTGTAATAATAAAGCCTATATTGCAAACGATTGCCTTTCTCGTAGCTTTAATATTGCTTATAAGAGTAGTATTCATTTCATATAAAGTCAATGTATAAAGAGTATAATGACATAATTTTTAAATTAATATTTGCAAAATGAATAAAAGAATGTATAATGATAGACAAATAGCGCAAACGTTTTCATAGATTGAGATATTGTTTGCGCTTCAATTAAACTATTAAATGCAAACGTTTTCAGTTACTGAGGTACATAGACAATTTAGGGAGGTTTTTGGGATGAAGAAAGCATTATCATTATTAACGGTTTCAGCATTATCTATTGGTATGTTATCTGCATGTGGACCGAAAGATTCAGGGAAAAAAGAGGAAAGTAAAGCGAAAAAAGACTATGATCTTCTTGTTTGGGAAGATGATAAAAAAGGTGTTGGTTTAGAACCAGCAGTGAAAAGCTTTGAGGAAAAATATAAAGTAAAAGTAAAAGTTGTTGAAATGCAAATGACAGATCAAGTGAAGAAGTTACGCCTTGACGGGCCAGCGGGGACTGGACCAGATGTTGTAACATTGCCACACGATCAAATCGGAAATGCAGTAACAGAAGGTTTACTTTCTGAAGTGAAAGCAGATGATGCTGTAAAGAGTAAATTTACTAATTCATCAATAGAAGCACAGACATATAATGGAAAATTATATGGTTTACCAAAAGCAATTGAGACACCAGTCTTTATTTACAATAAAAAACTAATGCCAAAAGCGCCAGAAACGATGGACGAGCTGTTTAACTTCTCAAAAGAATTTACGAAAGATGGCAAGTACGGATTTTTAGCATTAGGAGATAACTTCTACTTTGCTAATGCATTCATGGCAGGTATGGGCGGTTATGTATTTGGTGAAAAAGATGGAAAGCCAAATGCAAGTGATGTTGGATTAAATAATAGCGGAGCAGTACAAGGTGCTGAATATCTTCAAAAATGGTACAAGGAAAAATTATTCCCAAAAGGTATTATCGGTGAATCAGGTGGGCCTGCTGCTGATGGACTATTCAATGAAGGAAAAGCAGCTTCTATCATGAATGGCCCATGGGCGTTCCAAGCAATGGAAAAGAACGGGATTGATTATGGCGTTGCTCCAATGCCGAAATTACCAAATGGTCAACCAATGAAAACGTTTGTTGGGGTTAAAGGATGGCATGTAACAAGTTTCTCTAAACAAAATGATTTAGCTACAAAATTCACTGAGTGGGTAACAAATGAAGAAAACGCAAAAATTCGATTTGAGAAAACAAAAGAAATTCCTCCAGTAAAATCAGTAATGGAAGATCCAATTATTAAAGATAACGAAGCTGCAAAAGCAGTTGCAACGCAATCTGAAAATGGAATTCCAATGCCAAACATTCCAGAAATGCAAGAAGTTTGGAAACCAGCTGGAGATGCGCTTCAATTAGTTGTTACAGATAAAGAGGCACCAAAAGCGGCGCTTGATAGTGCAGTGAAACAAATTAAAGGTAATATTGAGGCAAATCATAACAAGAAAAAATAAGGTGAAATTCGTGCCTCTAATATGAGAGGCACGAATTCTCTCCCTTCCATGTAGGAAGAAAAAAGGGGGAAGGAACATGCAAACATCTATGGAACCAGCAAATGGGTTAAACCATTCAAAGCATAGGAAAATGGCAACCATGTTATCAATCATTCCAGGCGTGGGCCAAATGTATAATAAACAATTTGTAAAAGGTCTTATTTTTCTAGTATTAACAGGTTCTTTTATTGTAGCCTTTGCTGATTTATTAAATATGGGATTATGGGGTATTGTAACGCTTGGTACAGAAGTTCCACGTGACCATTCTGTCTTTCTATTAGTAGAAGGAATCTTGGCCCTTATCGTTATCGCTTTTGGGCTAGGCATATATGCATTTAACTTATATGATGCATACCAAAATGGAAAGAAACGTGATAGCGGAACACCGTTAAATTCTGTAAAAGAGCAATATCGTAATTTGTTAGATCAAGGTTTTCCTTATTTAATGGTTTCACCAGGTTTTCTACTACTTATCTTTGTTGTCGTATTTCCAATCATCTTCGTAATTTTAATTGGATTTACAAACTATGATTTATATCATTCTCCTCCAGCTAAATTAGTAGATTGGGTGGGCTTTAAAAACTTTATTGATATTTTCACTTTACCGATGTGGAGAGAGACATTTGTAAGTGTATTCTCTTGGACTGTCATTTGGACATTCGTTGCAACAACATTACAAGTTGCACTTGGTATTTTCTTAGCGATTATCGTAAATCAGCCTGGTATTAAAGGAAAGGCGATTATTCGAACAATCTTCATTTTACCGTGGGCGGTTCCAGCATTCGTATCTATTCTTGTTTTCTCTGGTATGTTTAATGAAACATTCGGAGCGATTAACAATCAAGTATTAGCTTTATTCGGAATTGAAAAGATTGCTTGGATGACAGATCCATTTTGGGCGAAGATTGCTTTAATTATGATTCAAACGTGGCTTGGGTTCCCGTTTATCTTTGCGATGACAACAGGTATACTGCAATCGATTCCGGGAGAATTATATGAAGCGGCTACAGTAGATGGAGCGACAGCTTGGCAACAGTTTCGTAAAATTACATTGCCACTTGTGTTATATGCAACAGCACCAATATTAATTACGCAATATACGTTTAACTTTAATAACTTTAGTATCATCTATCTATTTAATGGTGGAGGTCCTGCTGTAGCTGGACAAGACGCAGGTGGAACGGATATTTTAATTTCATGGATTTATAAGTTAACGATGACTTCAGCGCAGTACGGAAAAGCAGCAGCTCTTACAATGATATTATCGTTAATTGTTATTACAGTTGCGTTATGGCAATTTAAGAGAACAAAATCATTCCAAGAAGAGGATATGATGTAAATGAATATTAAAAGACAGAAGATGTTACGTCTCTCATTAAGTTATTTAGTTATTTTCGTAATGTGTGCCATCATTTTCTATCCGTTATTATGGATTATTGGCTCATCGTTTAATCCAGGTGATAGTTTATCTGGATCAAGTATTATTCCACAAAATGCAACGTTAGATCATTATCGTAAGTTATTAGATCTAGAGAATAGTAATTACTTACTATGGTATAAAAACACATTAAAAGTAAGTGTTTTAACGATGATTTTCTCAGTGTTAGCAATTAGTTTTACCGCTTATGCATTTTCGAGATATCGTTTTGTTGGAAGAAAAAATGGTTTATTAACATTTTTAATTCTGCAAATGATTCCAAACTTTGCAGCGTTAATTGCTTTATACGTATTAGCTCAATTAACAGGATTAATTGATACACACCTTGCATTAATTTTAATTTATGTAGGCGGGGCTATTCCGATGAATACATGGCTTATGAAAGGGTATTTTGATACGATTCCGAAAGAACTGGATGAATCAGCTCGAATGGATGGAGCAGGACATTTTCGTATTTTTTGGCAAATCATTATGCCACTTGCAAAGCCAATCGTAGCGGTTGTAGCGTTATTTACTTTCATTGGTCCATTTACAGATTTCATTTTAGCGAGTATTATTTTGCGAACACCAGAAAATTATACTTTAGCAGTTGGATTATATGAAATGGTTGCGAAGAAATTCGGTAATGAATTTACAACGTTTGCAGCGGGTTCTGTGTTAATTGCGATCCCAATTTCAATTTTATTCCTATCACTACAAAAATACTTTATTTCTGGTTTAACAGCTGGAGGTACAAAAGGATGAAAAATGGGACATTACGTCCCATTTTTCTTTTCATCTCCCTATAAATAAGTTTATAGGGAGATGAAAAGAGATTTGACATCACATGTGAAAAGAAGTGAAATAAATAGTATATTATAGTATAGGAAAAAATAGCTATATCCCTTACAATACATGAAGAGGGAGAATAGGATTAGTTTTGCAAGATATAAGAAATGAAAGTTTATGACTTGCAATGAGTGCGAGATAAAATATATGAAAAATGGCAGAGAAATGAGAGGAGGGGGATTTTTATGACAGTTACAATTAAAGATGTGGCGAAGCAAGCGAATGTTGCACCATCAACAGTTTCTCGTGTAATTGCTGATAATCCAAGTATAAGTGAAAAGACAAAGCGCCGTGTTAGGAAAGTGATGAGTGAATTAGGGTATCATCCCAATTTAAATGCGAGAAATCTTGCGAACCAAACGACGAAAACACTTGGTCTTGTTATGCCAAGTTCTGCAAGTAAAGCTTTTCAAAATCCATTTTTCCCAGAAGTTATAAGAGGGATTAGTTCATTTGCACACGTAGAAGGTTATGCGCTTTACATGTCGACAGGTGAAACGGAAGAAGAAATTTTTAATGGTGTCGTAAAGATGGTACAGGGACGCCAAATTGGTGGCATTATTCTTTTATATTCAAGGGAGAATGATCGGATTATTCAATATTTACATGAACAAAATTTCCCGTTTGTTTTAATAGGAAAACCATATGATCGAAAAGATGAAATTACATATGTAGATAATGACAATTATACAGCTGCAAGAGAAGTGGCAGAATATTTAATTTCATTAGGGCATAAGCAAATCGCGTTCATTGGTGGTGGATCAGATTTACTTGTAACGAGAGATCGTTTAGCTGGTATGAGTGATGCCTTGAAATTAGCAGACATTGTATTACCAAAAGAATATATTTTACATTTTGATTTTTCGAGGGAAAGTGGTCAACAAGCTGTTGAGGAATTAATGGGACTGCAGCAACCGCCAACGGCAATTATGGCAACGGATGACTTAATTGGACTTGGTGTGTTAAGTGCTCTTTCTAAAAAAGGATTCGTTGTACCGAAAGATGTTTCTATTGTAAGCTTTAATAATGCTTTATTATCAGAAATTGCGAGCCCTCCACTTTCGACAGTTGATGTGAATATTTATCAGCTAGGATATGAGGCAGCAAAAGCTTTAGTTGATAAAGTAGAGAATGCAGAATCCGCTGCAAAGTGTATCATTATCCCTCATAAATTACTAAAACGTCAAACTTGTGATCATTATGCATAAAAAAGCTAAGAGTTTAACTCTTAGCTTTTTTCATTAGAAAGGCTTCTAATCGGTCGCAGCCTTCTTTTAAAGTTTCGATACTATACGCATAGGACAAGCGAAGGTAGCCTTCACCGTATTCAGAGAATGCTGTTCCAGGAACTACAGCTAGTCCCGCTTCTTTGACAAGATCAAGTGCAAAATCAAATGATGAAGATGTCAAATGACCAACATATGGGAATAAGTAAAATGCACCTGTTGGCTTTTCAACTGTTAATCCCATTTGAGTGAGTCTATTATATACGTAATCACGGCGTTTTTTATATTGGTGGCGCATCATTTTTGGTGCGTCTTTAGCTGCTGTTAATGCTTCAATTGCAGCGTATTGAGCGATTGAAGTAGCACACGTTACATTGTATTGATGAACTTTTAATATGTGTCCTGCTAAATAGCTTGGTGCGAATAAAAGTCCAACACGCCAGCCGGTCATAGAATGTGATTTAGATAAACCGTTAATGACAATTGTCTTTTCACGCATTTCTGGGAAATGTGCGATAGATGTATGCTTTTGTTCATATACAAGCTCGCTATAAATTTCATCTGAAAGGACGAAAATATTTTTATCTTTTAAAACATCTACAATATCTTTTAATTCTTCTGTGGATAAAGTTACACCAGTTGGATTAGAAGGATACGGTAGTACGATACATCTTGTTTTTTCTGTAATAGCATTTTTAAGCGCTTCAGCTGTTAAACGAAATCCAGTTTCACGAACATCTACAAAATTAGGCGTTGCACCGCATAATCGAATAATAGGTTCGTAGCCTGGATAAATAGGAGCAGGTAAAATTACTTCTGTTCCTGGCTCTAAAATCGTTCGGAATGCAACATCAATTGCTTCGCTAGCACCGATTGTAACGATGGTTTCGTTTTCAGGTGAGTAATGTAAATCGTAGTTATCTTTTACGAAGTTACAAGCTGCCTTACGTAATTCTAGTAAACCAGCGTTATGTGTATAGCTTGTATAGTTTTCTGTAATAGCCCGTTTTGCCGCTTCTTTCACGAGAGAAGGTGTAGGGAAATCGGGTTGTCCAATTGTTAAAGAAATCAAATTACCATAGTTTTGAATCATGTTAGAGAATTGACGGATTCCAGAAATTTGGATATCCTTCACTCTAGGGTTAATGAATTGTTCCATTGTATCTCCCTTTCTTCCGTTTGAAAATTAAGTTCATTTTATCATATTTTCTATGATTACGCTTTGTATATGTTATTTAGAAAGAGAGAGAAAAGAGAAAAAAAGCCGCTATAAGCGACTTTTTAATATCCGTATTCCCAATCTATTTCATCTTCATTCCAGAGTACAGAGGATACCTTGCCAAGGTGAACAACTGATTCGTTCACAGCACATGTGCAGTTTTCTTCTCCCGCTTTATGCTGTAACTCTTCATATACTGATTTTTCAACATTTTCTAGAACAACCAAATTTTCTTCTTTTAAAACAAGCGTAGTACCCGCCATATTTATCTTCCTCCTACTAAAGTAATGATCACTTATTTGTAAACATAGATAGTATGGATTATATGCTGTATTTTGCTATAGTTGTCCGTCTAAAAAAGTATTTTTATATTTTCTTTGTAATCCGTATTCATTGTATACTGCACGAAGGAAATTTGGTACAGGGTTTACAATCATTTCGAAAATCTGTAACAATTATTATGAGTTGTTAACAAAGAATTAACAAATATGTTAAGAAAAATCAAAATTTTAAAACAAATACACCTATAAAATGATATAATCATATCAAAATACATATAGGGGATGAGAGGTTATGGAGCTTATCCGTGATTTATTGATTCAAATTGCCATCATAATTTTGCCACTATTTTTATATGAAGCGATTCGTTTAAATCGCTATCAAGAAATGCCTCCGAAGCCAAATCGTTACTTTATTATGTTTTTATCTAGCGTTACGCTCGTTCTCTCCATGACATACTCTATTTGTTTTGGCAATGTGTGTGGGTATAACTTTCACCCCATTCCAATTGTCAGTGGTTTTTTATATGGTGGGATTGTTGGTTTAATCCCAGCGGTTATTTTTGTTGCATATGAATGGTTACTAAAGGGAATGAGCTTTCTTCCAGTTTTAGAAGTAATATTTTTATTGATAGTTCCGCTATTTTTATCAAAGAAATGGTCTCTTTTTTCAAGGGATAAGAAATTAATTTTAGCATTTATGATTTCATCATTTTATGTGCTTGTTTCTTTAGTATTAGGCATGATTAATGTTCTTTTGGAAACAGGATTTACACCGTATATTTCGCAAATATATAGCGGATTTATATTTGCCTCGCTTATCATGGTCATGACAATGGTATTCCAGGTGTATTTAACTGAATATTTAAATGAAAATGCATTGCTACGTACAGAGATGCAAAAATCAGAAAAGCTTAATATTGTAAGTGAGTTAGCAGCAAGTGTGGCACATGAAGTTCGAAATCCACTAACTGTTGTTCGTGGATTTATCCAATTGCTAGAAAGTACGGAAGATGTGAAGAATAAGGATTATATGCGTCTCGTATTAGCTGAATTGGATCGGGCGGAACAAATTATTTCAGATTACTTAAATTTAGCAAGGCCGCAAATTGAGAAAAAAGAACACATTTGTTTATCAGCCCAATTAATAGAAATGACCACTCTTATGTCGTCATTTGCAGCGATGCAAGGTGTATATTTACAAGTTGAAATTTCAGAAAGTCTTTATACGATTGGTGATAAGACAAAATTGAAGCAAGCTATTATGAATGTTGTTAAAAATGGTATTGAAGCAATTCAAGGAAATAAAGGATATTTAAAAGTAACAGCTATTCAAAAAGATGAAACAATCATAATAAGAGTTAAAGATAGTGGTGTTGGTATGACGAAAGAACAGTTAGCAAGGCTTGGGCAACCATATTATTCTTTAAAAGAAAAAGGGACAGGATTAGGACTTATGGTAACATTTAGTATTTTACAAGCGCATAATGGTACATTGGAATATAAGAGTGAAAGTGGAAAAGGGACTGAAGCAATTATTATATTACCAGCTGTACAAAATAAGGAATAAAAGTTACCGATGAAAGGTAACTTTTTATTTTATATTGTTTATTCATTTGTTTTTTCTTGTTTTGCTCGGCTAAATAAACTTTTAAATGATTGAAAGAAGCTTTGCTCTTTTGAGGCAGCAACCATTCTTTTTGTTTCTTGAATTTCTCGAATAACTTGCATAAGCTGTGCATCACGGTTACTGTCTTTGTTATAAATTTGACTAACAAGTTTATTCATTTTTTCTTCCTGTTTGGATTCTCGTTTATACATATGATTCATTAATAAGTCCATCTTTTCTTTTTGCAGTGCATCTGTTTGAGCGGCGTGATCGACTAACTCTTGAAGCATTTTTTCTTGAGAGCCTTCTTTTACATAAACTTGTTGCATCAATTCGTCTAGTTTCTCATCCTTTAAACGATTTTGTGTAATTAGAGTAGAATTTTGATGAATAATTGCTTCATTTAATTGAGCTAGCATTTCAAGTTTTAACATGAACTCCTCAAAGTTACGCCCATCTTCTTTTTCTTTCGTTTGTATCTCTTGCTTATCTTGTATAACTGGTACAGGTGGGGCCTCTTTTTCTTTTAAAATAATCGGTATCGTTTCTGAAATATCTTCTTGTAATGTAGCAGCTCTTTCGTGTATAGATTTCAATAGTTTTAAATCATCAAGTTTATAAATACGAGCATCAGCTGTTTTGGAAATCATATAACCATGTTCCTCTAACAGCTGACTATATTTGCGAACTATATGTTTTGGGATGCCTGTTTTATTCGTGACATCTTTCGTTTTATAGGTAGCTTCCATCATATTTCCTCCCCAAAAAGTATCGTATATATCATTTCAATCTTTTATGAGGACTTCCTTTGAAAAAGAATGTCGGAAGGCTATTAGTTTTCTACAACATTAGTGAAAAAATGAAAATTTTTGGCGGAATGGCAAGGAATAACTAAAATAATGTCTGAAAACATATACAGGAGAAGTTTGTTATAATAACGGAGGAAAAGAAACTGGTAGAAACATGGAGGTATACATGAAGCAATTAAAAGGTATTATCATTTCAATTATCGCAATTCTGTCTATTTTAGTAGCAGTTTATGAAGTACTTGTGCCAGAGGAAACAAGTGTAAAGAAAACGAATACGTATGATCAAGTGTTAGAATTTCCGAAAGAACGTTATCCAGAGACAGGAAAACATATTACGGATGCTATAAAAGAAGGGCATTCAGAAGTTTGTACAATCGATCGTGGTGGTGCTGCAGATAGAAGGAAATTGTCCTTAGCACCATATCCATCAAAAAAAGGGTATGATCGTGATGAATGGCCAATGGCGATGTGCAAGGAAGGCGGAAAAGGAGCACATATTGAATATATAAGTCCGGCGGATAACCGCGGAGCAGGTTCTTGGGTAGGGAATAAGTTAGATAAATACCCAGATGGTACGCGAGTAAAATTTGAAGTGAAGTAGTAGTTGTATATTTCATAATGAAGGAGAAGGGGAACTATGGAGTTAACGATTTCTTATTCGCAATTAATGTTGATGAACTATGACGGTGAGCAGCCTTATGTAGATTGGACTGATGAAGATTTTGAAAGAGGTTATGCTAAGGCAGATGGAACTGTTATTTTTGAAGCACTTTCTGATTATACTTGTGAAGTGAAAGTGACCCCAGGGAAACATATTGAAAAAGAAGAAGTAGTTAGAACGATTACGGTTCCTTTTACAGTTGAAAATGAAAGTATCGTTATAACGAGTATTCTTTCTAATAAATTTCAAATACCTATTCCAAATGGTGAGTATACAGTTGTATTACAAGCAATTCCTCTTGAAGAGCCAACGGATGATGAATTATATAAAATACAATATGAATTCTTTTTTGAAAGTAAAGAATAAAAAATGGGTTATCCTGAGAAAAGGATAACCCATTTTTGTTATGCGTTTGTTTTTAAAAGGGAACGAGCATCTTTCGCTGCTTGCACCATATGTTCTAAAGCTGGAATAACTTCTTCTGTTCTTCTCGTTTTTAAACCACAATCGGGATTAATCCAGAAATATTTAGGATCACATACTTCTAAAGATTGTTCTACGATTTTATACATTTCATCTTTACTCGGTACACGTGGGCTATGAATATCATATACACCTAGGCCAATGCCTTTTTCATATGTTGTATGTTTTAATGTATCAATAAATTCTCCGTGACTTCTTGATGTTTCGATAGAAATTACATCTGCATCTAATGCGCGAATCGCGTCAACAATATCTTCGAAGTTACTGTAACACATATGAGTATGAATTTGTGTTTCATTTGCTACAGAAGAAGTTGCTAAAAGGAAGGATTGTACTGCCCATGTAATATAAGCATCCCAATCTTTTTCTTTTAGTGGCATTCCTTCACGAAGTGCGGGCTCATCGACTTGGATTACTCTAATTCCAGAAGATTCAAGTAGTTCAATTTCGTGACGAAGAGCTAGTGCAATTTGATACGAAACTTCTTTTCTTGGAATATCATTTCGAACGAAGGACCAATTTAAAATTGTAACAGGTCCGGTTAACATTCCTTTTACAACTTTCTCTGTTAAGCTTTGTGCATAAACTGTTTCCTTAATAGTCATGCCGTTAATAAAGGCTACATCACCATAAATAACAGGTGGTTTTACGCAGCGGGAACCGTATGATTGTACCCAACCGTTTTTAGTGAATGAGAAACCAGCAAGGCGCTCACCAAAATATTCGACCATGTCAGTTCTTTCAAATTCACCATGTACAAGTACATCAAGCCCAATTTCTTCTTGGTAACGAATCCATTTTTCTGTCTCTTTTTCAATAAATTGTTCATATTGGTCATTTGAAATAACACCGTTACGCCATTCTTTTCGCGTTTGACGAACTTCAGTTGTTTGCGGGAAGCTACCAATAGTCGTTGTTGGTAATAGCGGTAACTCTAGAGCAACTTGTTGTAATTCGTATCGTTTTTCAAATGGAAGAGGACGTGAAAAATCTTCTTCTTTTAGTGCTGTTCGTGCTGCTTTGACATCTTCTCGGTTACGTGCAGCAGATGAACGAATTGTATGATGTACGTTTCGATATGTTTCCAGCTCATTACTAATGCTTTCTGTACCTTGAGTGAGAGCGGAATGAATAAGAACTAACTCTTCTAATTTTTGATTTGCAAATGCTAACGCATCAAACAGCTCAGTCGATAAGTGAGTTTCTTCTGTTTTATCGATTGGTGTATGCAATAAGCTACAAGAAGGCTGAACGATGATATCTTTCGTTTGGACTTGTTTTTGTAACGTTGTAAATAACTCAAGAACTTCATCAAGGTCAGCTCTCCAAATGTTACGGCCATCTATACAACCGACAGCTAAAGTTTTATCAGCTGGGAATCCATATTTTGAAATAGCATTTAGATTACCTTCTTTACCATGAATGAAATCTAATCCAATACCGGATACCGGGAATGTAATAATTTCTTCATAGTTTTCTTCTACGCTATCAAAATATGTTTGTAAAAGAAGAGTCGCATTTGGAACTTCTTTACGAATAGCTTCATAAATTTCTTTTGCTTGTTGAACTTCTTTTTTAGTTAAAGAAGCGAAAATCGGTTCATCAACTTGAATGGCTGGTGCACCAGCTGTATGTAGTTCTGAAAGCAGTTGTACGTAAGGTGCAACTAACTGTTTTAAAATGGTAGGAAATTGTTCTTGTGTATAGCCTTTAGCTAATTTTAAGAAAGTATATGGTCCTAAAATAACAGGCTTTCCATCTACTCCTAATTCTTGTTTTGCCTCTTCGTATAAGCGAAGTGGACGATTATCTTTTAAAGAGATTTGTAATCCCTCTTCATATTCAGGAACGATATAGTGATAGTTTGTGTTAAACCATTTTGTCATTTCGGAAGCTACGTGATCTTTAGAGCCACGCGCCATTGCGAAATATACATCAAGGTAAGATGTAAACTCAGAAAAACGTGATGGAATAAATCCTAGCATATAGGCAGTATCCAAAACGTGATCATAATATGTAAAGTCGCCAATTGGAATGAGTTCAATCCCTTTTTCTTGCTGTACTTTTACGTGTTGAAGGCGAATTTCTTTCATTGTTGTTAAAAATTGTTCTTCATCGATTTTATTGGACCAAAAAGCTTCCAATGTTTTTTTCCACTCTCGTTGTAGTCCGATACGTGGATAACCTAAGTTACTTGTTTGAATTGCCATTTTAAATTCCTCCCTAATTGAAAGTAAGCATTTCCGTTTACTAGGAAATACCTATAACAAAAAGTACAAAGACATAGAAAATAAGCCTTCCTTTTTGTTTTAACACCTCATCATCATCCGTGAATCTATCAGTGTTGTTAAAACAGGCAGGTCTCCTGACTTATGCTTCATATAATTTCTTTTACCTTCCCGTTTTCACAGTGGCACCAAAAAGAAATCTCAGCATTTACAGTGGCGGGACCGTGTTGGAGTTTCACCAAGCTTCCCTTTTAAACACGAAACAAAACTTTCGTGTACCTATTTTCCTTTTGAAAGGAATTTAACAAGCGATATGATATTGAAACAAATTTTAACATAATTTTTGGAATTTTGTCTACTGTTTTAAAATAAGAAAATTCTAAAGTTTTTATTTCTTAGTATTCTGACTTTTTATATTCTGGAGTAACGAATAATATTACAGTATGAAAAGAGAAATTGAGCTATGAAAGAAGTAGGGATGTCTTCTTTCATAGCTCAATCTTCATCTATAGCAACTTCTGAAAGTCGGCCTGCTATAGCATCTTTAAGGAGGGTGTTTAGCCATTGTAATTCAACTGTAATATGCTCAATTACACTTTGCAAAATATATAGTTGTGCACGTGGAACCTTTCCTTTATTACAATCATATATCGTTTGCATAGTATGTAAATATTGAAGAGTATCGTTTTTCTTTTTTTCTAAAATAGGAACTAATTCGTGATCATTGCTAAAGTGAGCGAAAGATAAGGCTGAATAAATAGGTTTATATATTTGGTTTTTGGCTTCGAATTGTTTTAATAGTAAAGTGTGGAATAGTTTTTTGCCTTCTTCTGTTATATGAAAAATCGTTTTGTCAGGTCGATTTGTGTCTCTAATTACATTTGTAATATGAATTGCCCCTTGCTTTTCTAATTGCTCGAAGGCGTAATAAAGTGATCCTTTAGCATATTTAATATAACAATCCATTTGTCGTTCTTTCATAATATGCTGCACTTCATATGGATGTTTATCTCCTTCGAGTAGCAAGCCGAGAATGACTAATTTCATGCTCATGCTGTCTCAACTCCTGTATATAAAAACTTTATCCAGTAAGATCCCCACCCAAAAATTCAGCGGAAGCAAAGAAGTTAGGTGGGGATTAACTGCCCGTAAAAGCCCGATTGGTGTGGGCTAATAATCAGTGGGGGATGAACATCCCCCCACTGATTAAAGTTTCACTTTATACATATTATAAACGGCATATCCTTTTTCATAAAGGAATATGCCGCTTCTTTTTTATATTAACTAACTTGCTTTTGTTTTTCTTTCTTTTTAGGGCCTGTAAAGAGGCGTTCATTTCCCATAAGTAAAATACAAATAATACTTAGTACAGCCGGGATGAGTGCCCAGAAGAATGTATTCGCAATAGATGTAGCGAGAGCTTCTTTAATACCCGCTAATATTTCAGCAGGAATTTTTGCGGTAGCGCCTGGTGATAATAAGAAACTTGTGTCTCCGCCTTTTGGAGCTAATTTTGCTAGTTCAGGGGGGAATACAGAGTTTAGTTTATCTGTAAAAATATGATTTTGAATTGTACCGAAAATCGTTACACCAAGGGTCATACCGAGTGATCGGAAGAATGAGTTTGTTGATGTCGCCGAACCACGGTCCCGCATTTCCAACTTGTGAATAGAAGACATACTTAATACTGAGAATGAGAAGCCAACACCAAGCCCAGCGAGAATCATAAATAGTGTTACGAGTAAACGAGGTGTGTCCATTGTTAAAGTACTTAATAAATAAATACCAAGAACGAAGAAGACACCAGATACCATCATAATGTTACGATAGCTTGTTCGAGAAGCTAATTGTCCTCCTGTTTGACTTCCAATTACAGAACCAACCATCATTGGTGTTAAAATTAATCCAGCATTAGAGGCGGAACCTCCAAGAACGCCTTGAATGAAGATTGGAATATAAACTGTACAGATAATAAAAGCGGCACCATAGAAAAAGGCAACTCCTTGACTAGCTGCGAATAAAGGTTTTTTAAATAGATGGAACGAAATAATAGGCTCGGTTGCTTTTCGTTCTACAAAGAAGAAAATAATAAGCGTAATAACTACTGTTGTAAATAAGCCAATAATTACAGTAGAATTCCAGGCATATTCCTTACCACCAAGTTCTAATGCGAACATTAAGCAAACGATACTTATGACAAGTGTAATAGCACCAGCCCAATCAATTTTTTGTTTTCTAAATTCTAGAGACTCACTGTAGTATTTAGTAATGAAGAAAAAGGAGATAAGTCCTAATGGAATATTAATATAGAAGACCCAATGCCAACTTATATAGTCTGTAATATAAGCACCTAATAAAGGACCGAATACACTAGATGTCCCGAAAACAGCACCGAATAGTCCTGTCATCTTCCCGCGTTTTTCTGGTGGGAAGATATCGTACATAATTGTGAAGGCGATAGGCATAAGGGCACCACCACCGATCCCTTGAATAGCTCTATAAATACTTAATTGCTCAATACTTGAAGCTGTTCCGCAAAGAGCAGAACCGAATAAGAAAAGAATGAGGCCCCCAATATAAAAACGTTTCCGCCCGTACATATCAGAAAGTTTCCCGAAGATAGGCATCCCTGCCATTGTTGCTACCATATAAGCTGATGTGACCCAAACAAACTTATCAAATCCTCCTAGGTCTCCAACGATTGTTGCCATTGCGGTTGCAACGATTGTATTATCCATTGCGGCCATTAATATACCAAGCAGTAAACCAGCAACAACAAATTTTGTCTTGTTGGCTTCTTTTTTTAATGGTTGAGTTTCCAAATATAACCCTCCTTTAGAAATAAGTAAACTATATTAAGTTTTGAGTGCAGTGGATAAAAAATTTTAATGTATAGTTGATTTTAATTTCTTTTCCATAAGTGCACTGATATGCCATAAAGAATATTATAGTCAAATTTGACTATAAGGCAAACTTTTTCTTACGTCAAAATATTCTTTCGTATGAGTAGAGAACGAGTGAGCCATACTGAATATTGCTATGAAGGGAATGAAGTAAATTGTAAAAAAATTTCATAAAGAACACCTTCTGTTAATAGATGAAAAATGGTTTTTTCTTCATATTGTCGAATAGGATAAAAGGAAGAGAAATATTAAACATTGCTTGTAGCAAGCTTTAGTAATTTGGGGAATTCATTGTGTGTATGTTACATCTGAAATGAGGTGAATATATATTATGAAAATATGGGGACGAATTTCGGATACAGGAAAGTATTCAATACCGCTACAACCAGTATTGTGGATTGACGGATCGAAAAAGGAAAACGAATTTCCTCAAGTAGCCGTTACATTACAAATTGGTAGTATGTATACAGAACAGTTTTCGTATGAATTGACCTACGATGTAAACGACATACTTATTATGCGAATTGAAGTGGAAAATAAAGGGGTAGAAATGATTTCGAGAGTTGTTGTAAGTCATATGATTCGAGATTACTTTGCTTATATTCCTAATTCTTTAAAAGTTGATAAGGGGATAAGTGAGTTTTTATTCCAGCTTGTTAGATGGCGAATTGATGATTTGTTACCGAATGAGAAGGTGGAACTACGTTGTAAAATAAAAGCTAATAAAGATAAAGCTCTTAAACAAACATTCTTTCAGGCTACATATACATTTCAAGATAAAGAGATATCATATGGCCCACTGCAAACAAATGAAGTTGTTGTGCGTCAATGATAAAAAGGAACCTGTACAAAAGGTTCCTTTTTTAGTGAAGGTTGTGTTTTTTGAGTATTTTCTTTTGCTCCATTCCTTTTTTTCCTACATAGTTATTTTTGTAGCCAAAGTATAGAATAAATAAAAATGAAACAACATTAACAATAGCGTCGATTTGATCGTTTGTAATAAAGTGTATTCCGAAAGAGGTAAATAATAATTTTAATGATAATAGAAAACCAGCTAGTAAACGCATAGCATCTGATAGATTCTCTTTTTGTAGCATATAGATTACTCCTTTCTATAAAAGTTATATATTATATATATGAAATAGAGTAGAAAAGGTATACAAGCTTAAGCAGAAATGTACATTGCATATGTACATTTTTTATTTTGTAGAAAAACATTATTGATATAGAAACATATATTGGTATAAAAGGGGGAAAAGTATGAAACATAAAGGGAAAATTAGTGGATTATTGCTTGGCAATACTGTGGCAGTTACAGAATGGATTGCACTTCAGGATGTAATTGCAAAACTGGATTCACGATCATTTTATACCGTCTTTATTATTTATATATTGCAAATGATACTAAGTTATTATTTTGGACATTGGTACGATAAAAGAGCGAACGAGCGTATGGGTATGGAAGTAGGAGGAATGGCAAGCAATGATTTTGTTGTTGATTTTTTTGGGAAAGTAGCTGCTTTATCTGAAAGAGATTCTCGTAATATTACAGTGTACATTCTTTCTGTAAAAGAATGGGAAGGATTAAAAGACACGTTGCAAGAAAAAAAGTTGGGAGTGTTAGTACAAAAATTAGAGAGTACCATTGTAAAGACAATTCGGAAGGGTGATGTTGTTACAAAGTGGGATGAAAATAAGTACGTTATTGTAGCAATTGATAATGGTCATGAAACATCAACAATAACAAAACGATTAATGAAAAATATTGAAAGTGAAATAGAAGGTGATTTACTCAGTGTCACTCTTTTATTTGGAGCAGCTAGCTATCCAGTAGAAGGAAAAACGTTTGAAGAACTGTTGAGAAAGTCGCAAAATCAATTGTACCAGTATAGAAATTTGTAGGAAAATGAGTGAAGCTTTGATTTGAAGATATATGATAGGAAGATGTTTTATTTGTAACATTTTTTTGACTTTTATTACAAAAAAACGCCGCGTTTGTAATAAAAGTCTTTAAAAATATATGAAATAAGCATATAATTATGATGGTAGTGCCAATGCAATTTGCACAGTGTGTTTTATTTTAAAAGTGTAGAGGAAAGCAAGCTCTACACTTTTCCTTTTTAGGAAATGAAAAGAATATTTGTAAGTTGTTGCGAGATATCGATTGTACTGTGTAAAATGAACAAAGAGATTAATTGATAGAAAGCTGGAAAGGGAATGATAGACGTGAGAGCGGAGCGATCACCTTTTATCAGGTGAACTATTATAGTCTTATTAAGACTGAGGTGAAATTCCGTGGATATTAAAGTAATACATAGTGTGAACAGGCCTTAAAAAACACGAAGTAGTATACTTAAAGATGGATATGGAATTGCTAAATAATTTAAAAAGAATAATGTAATATCAAGTAATAATTTGTACAAACAATATTAATGATCTTCGTAAAAAAGATGCGAGTGTATAGAACAATTACATATTTTATAACTTTTTTATATTACACGATGGTCGTTTATAAGTAGGAGGAAGAGATGTTGAAATATAGTAAATTAGCAATTGTAACTACATTATCAATGATTTTATTAGCCGGTTGTTTCGGCCCGAAACCAGAAGAAGAATTATATGTAGCGTTTGAAAACGCTGCTAAACAAGAAAAAACAATGTTTGAAGATGCAAAAAAACTTGAGACTTTAGAGAAAGAAGGACAAGAATTATATAACCAGATTGTTCAAGAAGGAAAAGATAATAATCAAACTGTTAAAGAAAAACTGAATCAAGCAGTGAAAAATACAACTGAACGAGAAAAAGTGCTTACAAAAGAAAAAGAAGTTTTAAATAAAGCGCAAGAAGAAGTGAAGTCAGCTGATAAGTATGTGAAGAAAATTGAAGATAAGAAATTGAAAGATCAAGCTGATAAAGTGAAAAGCACGTATGAGAAACGCCACGATTCATTTAATAAAATGTATAACAGCTATAACAAATCTTTAAAACAAGAAAAAGAGTTATATACAATGTTACAAGATAAAGGTACTAAATTAAAAGATATTAGTGACAAAGTAAAAGTAGTAAATCAATCTTATAAGGATATTGAGTCAGAAAAAGATAAATTTAATGAATTTACAAAGTCTTATAATACAGAAAAAGTAGCTTTTTATAAACAAGCAAATATTAAAATTAAAGAAGAGAAAAAATAAAACAGTTTGGCCTACACTTGGCCAAACTGTTTTATTTTTTTGTATAAGTACGACTATACCATGGAACAGGCTCACTTAATTTTTTTTCTTGTTTTAATGCTTCAGGACCAATATAATCTTGAAGTGTTTTTTTTGCTACTGTTAAAGATAAGGTTGTTTTCGGATTTCGATAGGAGGATTCAAGATGACCAAGATGCGGTAGAATTCGAAAATCTTCTTTCGTAGGAGGGATGTGGAAAAAATAATCGCCTAAACGTATAAGGACATCAGATTGTTGTTGGCTAAAACGTGGGTTTCTAGAAAAATGCAATCCTTCTTTAATTGCTTTTTTTTCAGCGATCAAACGTTCTAAAGCTGTCTTTTTTAACCAGTATAAATATTTAGGATTAGTAGCTGCTTTAGCATGACGATTCACAACGAAAATAGATTGAGCTAGTCGATTAATAGAATGTTGGTTTTGTAATTGAGATTGTGGTTGTGAAGGTTTCATATTGAATCTCCTTTCAATTTTTCATTATTATACCATAAATAAAATAGGTATTTATTATACGCAAAAAGTGATTGTATATATTTTCAATATTAAAGCAATATTGTTACAAAAAACAACTATTTTGTATAATAGTAATAGAATATGTTTTTGAAATTTGATAATGAAAGAGTGAGAAGTTTGAAAGAAATATTAAAACAACAGTATGCCATTATAGATATTGGATCTAATACAATGCGTTTAGTTATTTATGAAAAGCAAAATGGAGGTTTTTATAAAGAGATTGAAAATACGAAAGTTGTTGCTAGGTTAAGGAATTACTTAATTGATGGTGTATTGAATGAAGAGGGAATAGAAGTATTATTACAGACATTATTTCAATTTCAAGAAAGTACAAGATTCCATCAGTTGCATCATGTACTTTGTGTTGCAACAGCAACAATTAGACAGTCGGAGAATCAAGAGGAAATTAAAAAGCTTGTTGAAGGACAAACGGACTTTACTCTTAGAGTATTATCAGAGTATGAGGAAGCGCGTTACGGATACTTGGCGGTTATGAATTCTACATCGTTTTCAGAAGGAATAACGGTAGATATTGGTGGGGGAAGTACGGAAGTTACATACTTTAGAAATAGAGAGATTTTAGAGTACCATAGTTTTCCTTTTGGGGCACTTTCTTTAAAGCAACAATTTATTAAAGGTGATATTCCTACTAAAGATGAGTTAGAGGGAATGCAACAGTATTTAGAGTTTCAATTTCGAACGTTACCATGGTTAATCAATAAGAAATTGCCTCTTATTGCAATTGGTGGTAGTGCTAGGAACTTAGTAAAAATCCATCAAAATTTAATATGTTATCCTATAGCAGGATTACATTTATACAAGATGAAAGAAGAAGATATTGAAAGTGTAAAAGAGGAATTGGAAAAATTGTCGTTCATAGAACTTCAGAAATTGGAAGGATTAGCAAAAGATCGAGCAGATACGATTATTCCAGCGGTTGAAGTATTTCATACACTTGTTAATGTTATAGAGGCACCGGCATTTGTATTAAGTAGAAAAGGGTTAAGAGAAGGTGTTTTCTATGAAGAGTTGACAAAAGATTTGGGGATTTCATATTATCCGAACGTAGTTGAAGAAAGTTTGCATTTACTATCACATGAATACGAAATGGACATGGAATTTGTTATTCAACTTATTAAACATGGAAGATTAATTTGCAAACAACTTGAGGAAATAGGGCTTATTTCTATGACAGTAAAAGACTGGGAAGTGTTCCATCAAGCTGCGAAAGTATTTAATATAGGCAAATATATAGACGAAGAAGCGAGCCGTTTACATACGTTTTATTTATTAGCGAATAAGACAATTGATGGCATGATGCATAAAGATCGAGTAAGGCTAGCGCTTATTGCATCGTATAAATCAAAAATGTTATTTAAACAACATTTATCTCCATTTGAAGGTTGGTTTGATAAAAGCGAACAAAAAAAAATCCGCCTGTTAGGAGCTGTTTTACAATTTTCAGCTACTTTAAATGTAAGGCAACGATCGCTTATTGATACCATATCTATAACAGAAAGCGAAGAGGGATTAACGTTTAAAGTTTTATGTGAACAATCGGCATTAGCAGAAAAAGTACAAGCTGAAAAACAAAAAAAACAGTTAGAAAGAGTATTAAAAACGAATATTAATTTATTATTTGAACTAAAACATTAGGTTGTACGGATGTCTTTACGAAAAATTTACACTTTGTAATATTGTAATTTGATAAAATGAAATTAACTAAATTATAGTAAAAAAGTTTCAAGGGGAAGTGTGAAGAGAATGGAATTATTGAAGGGGAATGCAGTAAATTTAAATGATACAGCTTATTACAATAATCGAGAGTTAAGTTGGTTAGCATTTAATGAACGTGTCTTACAAGAAGCGCAAGATGCAAATAATCCACTTTTGGAAAGATTGAAATTTATTAGTATTTTTAGTTCGAATTTAGATGAATTTTTTATGGTACGTGTAGCGGGATTAAAGGATCAAGTGAGTGCTGGATTTAATCAACCAGAAAATAAAGCTGGCTTAACACCGAAAAAGCAATTAAATAAAATTGCGATAAAAGCCCATGCACTAATGACAGTACAATATGATACATTTAAAAATTATGTATTACCAGCACTTGAGTTAGAGGGAATTGAACGTTTAACATTCAATGATTTGACGAAAGAGCAGCGAGAATTTATAGAAGAGTATTTTGACGAGCAAATTTTTCCGGTGTTAACTCCTGTAGCTATTGATGCATATCGCCCATTTCCAATGTTATTAAACAAAAGTTTGAATTTGGCTACTCTTTTATATGATGAGAAGCAAGCGGAAGAAGAAAACAGGACGAAGTTAGGGATTGTACAAGTTCCTTCATTACTTGAGCGCTTCATAATTTTACCGAGCGAAGGGCAAAAGCATAAATTTATTTTATTAGAAGACGTAATTAGTAGCTTTACTCATAAATTATTTACGGGATATACAGTATCATCTGTTACTCGTTTCCGTATTACACGCAATGCAGATTTAACGATTCATGAAGAAGGTGCGAGAGATTTATTAAAGGTAATTGAAAAAGAATTAAAAAAGCGTAAGTGGGGGGCTGCTGTACGTTTAGAAGTTGGGAAAGAACACATTGATGAAAGAGTATTAGCGTTATTATATGAGGTTCTGGAAGTAAAAGATGAAGATGTATATATAATGGATGGCCCATTAGATTTGACATGTTTGTTTTCTTTATATAAAAAACTAGCTCCTTTATATGAACATCTTGTATATCCAGCTCTTATTCCGCAACCGCCTCAAGATTTAGGTGATGAAGAAGATGTATTTGAAAAAGCAATTGAGCATGATATTTTATTACATCATCCTTTTGAATCATTTCAGCCGGTAGTTGATTTTGTCCGTGATGCGGCAGACGATCCGAATGTACTTGCGATTAAACAAACGTTATATCGTGTAAGTGGTGATTCACCGATTATTCAGGCGTTAAAGATAGCGGCTGAAAAGGGAAAACAAGTGACGGTATTAGTTGAATTAAAGGCAAGGTTTGATGAAGAAAACAATGTTCACTGGGCTAAAGAATTGGAACAGGCAGGCTGTCATGTTATTTACGGTGTCAGTCACTTGAAAACACATAGTAAAATTACGCTAGTTGTAAGGAGAAAAAACGGAAAAATCGAAAGGTTCGTACATCTGGGAACTGGGAACTATAATGATGCAACAGCGAAGTTATATACTGATTTTGGATATATTACATCAAGAAAAGATTTTGGGGTCGATGCAACCAATTTCTTTAATTATTTAAGTGGTTATACAACAAAGCCACATTTTCATCATTTATCGGTTGCTCCATTTGATATAAGAGAGCAATTTATGGATTTAATAGATGAAGAAATCCGTTATCATAGGCAATATGGAAATGGATATATTATCGCTAAGATGAATTCATTAACAGATAAACCGTTAATAAAAAAAATGTACGAAGCATCACAAGCTGGAGTAAAGGTAGAGCTCATTGTTCGAGGAACATGTTGCCTACGACCTGGTATTCCAAATGTAAGTGAAAATATTCGTGTAGTTAGTGTTGTTGGAAGATATTTAGAACATAGCCGTATTTATTATTTCCATCATAATGGGGAGGAGAAAATATATTTATCTTCAGCTGATTTGATGACGCGAAATATGGAGAAGCGAGTGGAAATATCTTTCCCGATATTAGATATTGAAATGAAGGCACGAATTAAGGCGATTTTACAGCTTACATTAGCTGATAATGTGAAAACACGTGAACAAAATAAAGATGGTGATTACTATTATGTTATTAATGGTAGTACAGAAGAAATTGATAGCCAAGTGAAGTTGTTTAAGATGGCGTATCAAAATACAGACGCTGAATAATGAAAAAAAGTAAAAACCTCTTATGTCCATAAGAGGTTTTTACTTTTTTCTACTCATATGCTCCAAAAATGGAAGGATGAGTAGAAACAATAGTTTTATTATAAGCGTGTAATGAGATGGCTCGTTGAGAGAATAATATTTGAAAGAATCGTTACTTTAACCTAGTAATAGTATGGTTGCTGACATGGTCCACCGTAACAAGGATAAGGTGCTGGCGGCGGGAAAGGTGGTGGATAAGGTGGATAAAATGGTCGAGGGCCGAAAGCTAATGCTCCGCCGAGCAATCCACCAGCAATTCCAGCTAGAAAGGGAACGCCAAAAAACGGGAAGAAGCGTGAGTCGCCTACTGGACCAATAGGTGCTGAACGGACTGGAATTGGTTGATAATATGGATACATGAACATACCTCCTTTATTGGACTCACTTTTATCATATGGTAAACGAAACATGGATGAGCGCGTACAAGAAAGGATATGTAAGAAAATAGGCGAATTATTACGAATGTTGGAGTGTGAAAATTGTGATTTCAGGTTTTGACATAAAACGAAATGGGACACGTGTTCTTCCAAGACCTCGATTGACATAGAGAGTTAAATCCTGCATCGTATAGAAGCCTTCAATATAGTCTTTGGCGAGTGATGGTGTAATAATAGCACCTAAAAAAGGAATTTGTACTTGTCCGCCATGGCTATGACCAGAAAGTTGCAAGTTGATTGGATATTTGGAAATTTGCGGCGCGATATCTGGCTCGTGAACAAGAACGATGTTATAAGTATTTTGCCGTGCATGTTGTAATGTTTTCTCTATTTTTGGTTTGCCTAGTAGTATATCATCGAGACCGAAAATAGAAATTTCACTATTATCCATTAGACGAATTCTTTTTTCACTATTTAGCAATAGTTCAAATCCTGATTCACGCATGATGTGCTCATAGTATTCAGTTCCATATCCACCGTGATCATGGTTACCATAAATAGCGAATTTACCGAAGGGGGCTTGTATATTTTTTAAAATGGATGCGACAAAAGGAGTGTCAGTATACGTTTGATAATTATCAATGAGATCTCCGGTAAAAAGGACAATATCTGGATTTACAGCATTAATTTTAGAAACAACTTGAGATAAATGTTGAAGCGAGAAATAGTATCCGAGATGTAAATCGCTGAATTGAAGAATTTTCATACCATGAAAACTTTTTGGGATGAGTTGTGATTTTAATGTGTGCTGTGTAAAAGAAATGAAATGGGGTTCTATATATTTAGCATAGTAGTATCCGATGCCACTGGTTATAAATGAATAGAGACAAGTACGCATACCAATTTTCAAAAAATTTCTTCTTGTAATGTGCGTCATAAAAATATGAGTATACCTCAATGTTTTTATTCCATTTACAGGCTACTCAAATCTCCTTTCAGTTTATTTAAAAATATATTTTACATAATAAAAAATTAGTATAGATTACGAAAAAAATGAATAAAAAGAAAGTTCTTTACATTAAAATATCAGAAAAGTTTAAAAATATAAAGATTTCTATTAAATAAAGTGATAAAATGAATGTGTATTCATTTTTTGGAGGGGATGTATGTGAAAGAAAAGGTAGTTATTATAACAGGTGGATCGAGTGGAATGGGAAAAGGAATGGCGACTCGCTTTGCAAAAGAAGGGGCACGAGTTGTTATTACAGGACGTACAAAAGAAAAACTAGAGGAAACAAAGTTGGAAATTGAACAATTTCCAGGGCAAGTATTACCTGTACAAATGGATGTAAGAAATACGGATGACATTCAGAAAATGATTGAACAGATTGATGAGAAGTTTGGTCGAATTGATGTTTTAATAAATAATGCAGCTGGAAACTTTATTTGTCCAGCAGAAGATTTATCCGTGAATGGCTGGAATTCGGTCATTAATATTGTATTAAACGGTACATTTTACTGTAGCCATGCTGTCGGAAAATATTGGATTGAAAAAGGTATAAAAGGGAATATCATTAATATGGTAGCAACATATGCATGGGATGCAGGTCCAGGAGTTATTCATTCGGCTGCAGCGAAGGCAGGAGTATTAGCGATGACGAAGACGCTCGCTGTTGAGTGGGGACGTAAATATGGAATACGAGTTAACGCTATCGCTCCAGGACCAATTGAACGTACGGGCGGTGCTGATAAATTATGGATTTCAGAAGAAATGGCTAAGCGTACGATACAAAGTGTTCCGCTTGGAAGGCTGGGTACGCCAGAAGAAATCGCTGGTCTAGCTTATTATTTATGCTCAGATGAAGCTGCGTACATAAATGGAACTTGCATGACAATGGATGGAGGACAACATTTACATCAATATCCATTTTAAAAGGGATAAAAAAATGAATGTTTGATTCATTTTTTTACGGTTAAATGTGACGGAATTGTGACATATGAAAGAAAAGTGTTTACAAGAGGTCATATATACGTTATATTTAAGACCTCTTTTTTCTTCATAGTAGAATTGCTAATTCCCCTTAGCATTTTACCCCTCTAATCCCTTCAGGAAAACTGAAGGGATTTTTTATTATTTTTCCGTAAATATCATGTTATAATTTTTGAAAAGTAAAGGGAGGGAAGCACGTTGATAGATGCATTAGATGTAATGAGTAACTTGGATAAAGTCCTTCCTTATTATCAAGCTATTTTTAGTGCTGATGAGCATACTGTAATTGGATATGAAGTAGTAGGACGTATTCAAACAGAAGAGGGCATACAAAGTTTAGCTTCTTTCTTTCACGATGATTCGATTCCAAGTGAATTTCAACTGGAAGCGGATAATATTATAGTAGAAAAAGCTTTAAATCGTTATTTAGAAAGCGATCAAAAATTATTATTATTTATACATCGGAATGCTAATGTATTAATGAATGATGATGATGAAAGCTTGCTTCAACTTTTATTGAGGTATGAAGAACAAGGTTTAAATTTAAAACAAATTGTTTTAGAGATTACAGAGCATGAATGTAAAGAAGATATAGAGCAATTTAATCATTTGCTTATGTATTATCGTACATATGGTATTCAAATTTCGATTAATAAAGTCGGAACGGGTACAAGTAATTTAGAGCGTATTAGCGTGTTAGCACCTGATATTTTAAAAGTAGATTTAACGAACTTAAGGCAAACAGCACTTTTACAATCTTATCAAGATATTTTATATTCTTTATCATTACTTGCTAGAAGAATTGGTGCAACTTTATTATATGAAGAAATAGATGCTTTTTATCAACTGCAATATGCTTGGAAGAACGGCGGAAGATATTATCAAGGTAATTATTTAAAAGAATGTTTACCTGATTTTATTGAAACGAATGTTTTGAAAGAGCGACTAGGTAATGAATGTCATCAGTTTATTCAGCATGAAAAGAAGAAGTTACAAAAAATTTATAATTTAACAGAGATGTTACGCGATCGCATTGGCGATGTTTTATCAAAACAAAAAAAGAATGAAGATATAAATGATTGGTTATTACAATTTAGTCAAAGTGTATCACAGTGTAGTTTTCGTATATTTATTTGTAATGAAGATGGTTTCCAACAATCAGGAAATGTTATGAAAAAAGATGGAGAATGGATTGTGATGCCGGATTATTATATGAAGAACTGGAGCTGGCGCCCGTATTTTCTCGAGAATATAATGAAAATGCGTTTTGAGAATAAGGCGAGGCTTTCAGATTTATATGCAGATATTGAAACGGGAGAAATGGTACGAACATTTTCTTTCCCGATTGATGATGACAACTTTTTATTTATAGATTTATCTTATGAATATTTATATGAAGAAGATGTTTTATTTTAATGCACGAAGAGATTCGTGCATTTTTTGTTTGTTTTTATCATAAATTGGTAATAGTGAAAATGGTGATGAAAATGCTGTCTATCGTTGTAAAGATTTTACGAACGAAATCTGTCCTTTCTTTGCATAATCATTGTTACAATGAATACTACAAAGACAAGTTCTTTTAAAAGGAAGGTGAAAAAATGAGGAAATATGGAATATGGCTTGTTCTATTTGTATGTGTTGCCTTTCTAGTTGGTTATAGTGTTACGACTGTTTTAGGGAAAGAGGAAGTGGAAGTCGATCGGAAAGAAGTATTTACAACGATACAAAAAGGCTATGAAACCCAGTTTTCAATTCGTGGGAAGCATTTGCCGATGAATAAGATGATAGAGACGTTATCACCGTATTTTACAGATAATTTCCTTCAAGTATTTACAGATGAAAATAGCAGAAGTGATAAACAAAGTGGTGAATATTTACTTCCGGCAAAAGAAGCACCGTTTTCTTTTAATTCAGAAACGAAAATGTCGTATGATGAAGAACATAAAAATTTATATGTATATGAGCGGACAAAAAGTGGACAATATCAAATTGTAACATTGAAAAGGGATCAAGATAAATGGAAGTTAGCAGGATATCATGAAAGTCAGGAACTTTTAACTGAAATAAAAAGGTTGCAACAATTATAAAGTGAAACTTTTAATCAGTGGGTGGGAGTTTTACTACCTACAAATAGCGGGATAAGAATAGGAATAGGTATTTACCTATTCCTATTCTATATTGAGTAGTTGTTGTAACTTTTCAATTTGAAAACCTGCAACTACTTCGCCATCAATTACGACTGTTGGAGTTGAATAAGAATCATAGTCGTATAAAAGACGATTGCGAGCAGCAGCGTCTTTTTTTACGTCAAATTCTTCATATGCAACGTTATTATGCTTCAAAAATTCTTTTACAATAACACATGGCGGACAATCGGGTTGTGTATAAACCTCAATTTTTTTCATTGTAATTCCTCCTTTTTTCTGTTTTTTATTATATTCTTCCAGTATAAAAACCGCAATAATGAAGGAGAAATATGTTCTTTCTGTTTTTTCCTTCGCATTTCGACAAATTTTTAGTTGAGTTTCTGGCCAATAACCTTTATCCTAGAGTGTGGAACATTTTTTCTGTTATGACGGATAGAATGAGTATAGCTGTAAAACCTATTGGTAGGAAGATCAGAGAAAGGAGAGATTTCATGTCTCTACTCCAAGGAATTTTAACTCGACTTGTTAGTCTACAAGAACAAGCTGAAAGCGGTGAAGTAGCACAACGCTATTTTGAAGTGAACGGTGAGCGCAAATGTAGCGTGAAATTTTTCGATAAAAGTGAAATGTATGAGTTAGAAGTGTATCAACAAGGTGAAAAACCTCAAGTATATCAATTCGATAATATCGACATGGTTGCAATTGAGATTTACGATATCATTTCTTGATACATATAAAAAAGGTACTGCCACATGGCAGTACCTTTTTTAGTTCTATTACTTTCTAGCATAATGTATAGAAGTTTTTTATTTTTCCTACAATGGTATTAAAATGAAAATTTAATCCGTGCAAGTTTGCTTATCCATGTGGATAATTAGTCCCGTCAACCGGGTGAATATGTGAAGCTAAACTTCTCACTATCGCTGGGTTTTGCAAATAGCGGGAGAAATATAACTAGGAGGTTATCGTATGGAACGTTTACCAGTTGTGATTTGTCCTAATTGTCAAAGTTCTGCTGAGATTATTCATGTATTAACGGCTCAATCTAATCAAAATGTAATTTATACGTGCCAAGTTTGTCACTTTGTAATTCGAAATATTGAAACGAATAAAGGATAGGAAGTTATAATTTTAGTTTTTGTCCCATACAATGAGAATACGAAAAGTCTGTCTAATTGAAAGGACGTGACTCTGTGGACGGTGCACATAAATTTTACAATGTTTCAGAGAGACATTTAAATTTTGATATGGTCTTTAACCGTATTTGTAGTTTCATTGAAAAGGATCCGCGAAATTTGTATCGATTATCCATTGGGACAGACTCGCAAGCGCATCAAAAGGATACGAGGTTTATTACAGCAATCCATATTCATCGTGTTGGAAAAGGTGCCTGGGGTTGTTTACACCATAGATCAGTAAAAGATAAGCCAGCGACCTTACGTGAGAAAATATATTTAGAAACGCAGTTTAGTCAAGAAATCGCATGTCTATTTACGCCTACTCATATACAAACAATATGGGAGTTATTGCATCCTTATGCTCAAGATGGGGCTGGATTCATAATGGAAATTCATTTAGACATTGGGAATGATGGCTTAACAAAAGAATTTATTTTAGATATGACAGAAAAAATTCGAGCGATGGGATTAACTGCAAAAATTAAGCCGGATGCTTATGCGGCGTTTAGCTATGCAAATCGATATACGAAATGATTTTTTTGTATGTGTACGATTGTTACATATCTTTTAATAAAAACTGAATATTACATCTATTAAATAGGTTGAATTTTTTATATAATAAGAGTAACGATGCGAGTGTAAGGAGAGGGGTATATGCAAAGGGAAGTTGTTTTAACGAAGGAAGAAGAAAGTTTACTACTAGATATTTTATTTCAGCAAAATTACGCAAGTGAAATTTTAGCTGTGGAACTTACAGATATTGAGAATGGTTTGAAACAGACAGATGTGATGCAATATAAAAAAATCACAAGGTTATTTTACAGATTAAAAAATAAAGGGTATTAAGCGCTACCGGAATGGTAGTCTTTTTTTTGTGCGGTATGCTAAAATAGCTGTGTGATTGTATTTTTATTGAAATAAATTTAGGACAAAATAATAATATGAAAACGCTGTCATAAAATGTGAATAGAGTTGTGAACATAAGCAGGAAAAAGGGAAAATGGGGGATGTAATATGATTAGTATTCCGAAAGACGAATTTCAACAAATTCTTGTGAAGGATTTAATGATTTCATCGGAAAAAGTAGCTCATGTCCAAATTGGAAATAGTTTAGAACATGCTTTACTCGTTCTTGTAAAATCTGGATATTCAGCGATACCTGTCTTAGATCCAATGTATAAACTACATGGTTTGATTAGTACTGCCATGATATTAGATGGTATGTTAGGATTAGAACGTATTGAGTTTGAAAGGCTCGATGATATGAAAGTAGAGCAGGTGATGAAAGAAGATATACCTGTTCTTAAATTAGACGATTCATTTGCAAAAGCTTTAGAAATGACAATTGATCATCCTTTTATTTGCGCTGTTAATGAAGAAGGCTATTTTGAGGGGATTTTAACACGTCGGGCTATTTTAAAATTGTTGAATAAGAAAGTAAGGCAACATAATCGATAAAGTGAAAAAAGTGACTTCATAGAAACGAAGAAGTCACTTTTTTTTCGTGCATATCACTTGTGTATGTATTATATTTAAAAAGACATAAAACATAAGGAAAGTTTGCGCTGGACAATTGTATTTTCTGAATGAAAGCATTCGGGTAAATTAAGGATGAAAAGCTTATTGAAATAAGGTGTATGGAAGCTAAGGAAAGAGGGAGAAAGTTGCAAATTGATGATTTTCAAATGATGGTTGTGTTAGCTCAGGAATCAAATATGAGAAAAGCGGCGGAACGTTTATTTGTTTCCCAACCTGCGCTGAGTCAACGATTACAATCTATGGAGAAACAATGGGGAATGAAGTTTTTTATTCGCTCACAAAAAGGATTGACAATTACACCTGAAGGGGAAAAAGTTGCAAATTATGCCAAAGAAATGTTGCAAAGGGAAGAAGATATAAAAAGTGAGCTGGCTGTTTTCAGAACGGAAACTCATGGAACGTTAAAAATAGCTGTTGCATCAGTTATTGGTCAATATTGGCTCCCTCCTGTTTTGAAAAAGTTTGTGCATAAATATCCTTCTGTAAAGATATCGCTGTTTACTGGATGGAGTAGTGAAGTGCAAAAGCAGTTTTATGAAGGAGACGTGCATGTTGCTATACTGAGGGGAACACAAGAATATAAAGGTCAGAAGCAACAATTATTTGAAGATGAACTGTATTTAGTTGATAAAGAAATAAAAGATATTTCGATGTTAAAAGAAACAAATAGGCCGTTCATTCAATTTAAAAGTGACTCGACTTATTATGGACAAATACAAAATTGGTGGTATGGTTTATTTTCTAATCCGCCTAAGCGAACGATTGTAGTTGACCAAATTGAAACATGTAAACAACTTGTTTTAAATGGTATAGGTTATGCCCTTTTACCTTCTACTGTTTTAAAGGAAGTACAGGAAAATATGTATAAAACACCTGTTCAACTGACGAGAGAAACATGGTTGTTAACAAGTGACTCGGCAAGGCAGTTGAAGCAAGTACAAGCATTTTTAGAAATTATAGAAGAAATTCAAAGGGAAAAATAAGATTATTATCTTGCTACTCGCTCTTTCGTTTGGTAGAGTAACATTATAAATGGATTTAGGAGGCAACAAGAATGAAAATGATGGACGCTAACGAAATTATTTCGTTTATTCAAAAAAGTGAAAAGAAAACTCCTGTAAAGGTATACATAAAAGGGGATTTAAAAGAAGTAACATTCCCTGAAACAGTACAAGCATTTGTGAATAAAAAATCAGGTGTATTATTCGGAGAATGGTCTGAAATTAAGACAATTCTTGATGAGAATAATAAGCACATCGTTGACTACGTTGTAGAAAACGATCGTCGTAATTCTGCAATCCCAATGCTTGATTTAAAAGGTATTAAAGCTCGCATCGAGCCAGGTGCTATTATTCGTGACCATGTTGAAATTGGTGACAACGCTGTAATTATGATGAATGCAACAATTAACATTGGTGCTGTAATTGGTGAAGGTTCTATGATCGACATGAACGCAGTACTTGGTGGACGTGCAACAGTCGGTAAAAACTGTCACGTAGGTGCAGGTGCTGTACTTGCAGGTGTTATTGAGCCACCTTCTGCAAAACCAGTTATCGTTGAAGATGATGTAGTAATCGGTGCAAATGTAGTTGTTTTAGAGGGTGTTACAGTAGGTAAAGGTGCAGTTGTAGCAGCGGGAGCTGTTGTAACAGAAGATGTACCTCCATACACAGTTGTTGCAGGTACTCCAGCACGTGTAATCAAAGAAATTGATGAGAAGACAAAAGCAAAAACAGAAATTAAACAAGAGCTTCGTCAATTAAACCCAGAGAAATAAAAAGTAAAAAAAGCGTAAGAGCGTAAATGGGCTCTTACGCTTTTTATAGATAGAGGTGCAAAAATGACAGTAAGCAAATTTGTCCAAATTCGTAGAGATCTACATAGAATTCCAGAAATCGGATTTAAGGAATGGAAAACACAACAGTATATTTTAGATTATATAGGAACACTTTCTCATGAATTTGTGGAAGTGAAGACATGGAAAACGGGTGTAATCGTTAAAGTAAATGGAAAAAATCCCGAAAAAATAATAGGTTATCGTGCAGATATAGACGGTTTACCAATTACAGAGGAAACTGGATACGAGTTTGCTTCTATTCATGAAGGAATGATGCATGCATGTGGCCATGATGTACATACAACAATCGGTTTAGGCCTTCTAACGAAAGCTGTGAGCGAAAGAATAGATGATGACCTTGTATTTCTATTCCAGCCAGCAGAAGAAGGACCAGGCGGTGCTCTTCCTATGTTAGAAAGTGAAGAGTTAAAAGAATGGAAACCGAATATAATTCTTGGTCTTCATATTGCACCAGAATACGCTGTGGGGACAATTGCAACGAAAGAAGGACTGTTATTTGCCAATACTTCAGAATTATATATTGATTTAAAAGGGAAAGGTGGCCATGCTGCCTATCCGCATACTGCAAATGACATGATTGTTGCAGCGAGTCATCTTGTTACACAGCTTCAATCCGTTATTAGTCGCAATGTAAATCCTCTTGATAGTGCAGTAATTACAATCGGGAAAATTACTGGTGGTACGGTTCAAAATATTATTGCAGAAAAATCTCGTTTAGAAGGAACGATTCGAACATTATCAGTGGAATCAATGAAGCGTGTGAAAAGCAGAATTGAGTCAATTGTTGCAGGTATCGAAGCTTCTTTCCAGTGTGAGGCGATTATAGATTACGGAGCAATGTATCATCAAGTATATAACCATGAAGAGTTAACGAGAGAGTTTATGGAATTTGTACATAAACAAACTGATATGAATGTTATTACATGTACTGAGGCAATGACGGGTGAAGATTTTGGTTATATGCTTCGAGAAATCCCTGGATTTATGTTTTGGCTTGGAGTAAATTCAGAATATGGTTTACATCATGCAAAATTAAAACCAGACGAAGAAGTGATTGAAAAGGCAATTACATTTTTAAGCCAATATGTAAAGTGGAAAGGGAATAGAAAATAAAACTTCCACTTTCTTGAAGGTTCCAAAAAACTTTTTGTTCTGAGGTGTAAGTAACGCTCGTATAGATTGATTTTAGACATTTATATACAAATGAAAGAATTAAAGTTAATTGTACTGTTTTAATAATGAGCAGGGGGTTTAGCCACTGCTCATTATTAATTATTTGACTAACTTATATATGTTTACTTTTAGTATGAAAAGTGTGTAAAATCAATGTGAAACATAGAAAAAAGGGTGGGGAATTACGTGCAAATTAGCAGTGCGATTTTATGTTTCGTCTTATATGCGTATGTTATTATTGCGGCGGTTTATTTTGGGATAAGTTTTTATGCCTATCGTCTAGTAGATAATAATGAATATGACGAAACATACAAATGGGTGAAGAGATATTTATCACCTGTACTAGAAATTATGAATGGGTTTGTGCTCTTTTTATTTATTGGATTAATTGCTTTTTCAACGAGTTTAGTAGGGAATAAAACTACGTTATTTGTATTGGGTATCATTATTTTTATGTTGTTAGGAATAAGGATTGGTAATACGGTCTTTTGGAATGAAAGAAAAGTAGATGGTTGGACGGGAATGTTAATTCCGTGCATGTTAGCTGCAATCGTGACAAATATAGAGCATGAATATTATCAATTACATTTTTGGCTTATTATCGTTTTAACAATTCTTTCTGTTTTGTATATAAGCACAGTAGTACTAACATATATTGCACATGAAAAAGGAGATGTTAAAGGCACTCGTTTCTTTAGAGGACGGGCATTATTTTGGAGTGTGCCGACGATGGTAGTTATCGCGCTTATTGCGATATTAGTAAATGGATATCAATTTTCTAATTGGCAACTATTTTTAGAAAATTGGTGGATCTTTATCTTTTCGTTTATTGCTTTTTTAGGTGCAACGCATTATTTATTCCATCAACATCATTACATATGGGCGTTGTTATTTGCATTCACACAGCTTCTATTTGCCTTTTTTGGTCAAGAAACATTATTATTCGTTTTTGAAACATTTAGTTCTTTTGGAAATATATTTGTATTTGCTATGCTACTTGTTGGTATCGCTTTTTACTTGCAACAATATTTTTATATACAAAAACAAAAATAAGAGCTAATCATAGTTTTTGTGACGCATATAAAGTGTGTTACACTGAAAATAAATAGTACTTGAAGTTATTGGAGGAATTCCCGTGGGTGAGAAAGAAAAAGAATTTGCTGTCATTGGACTTGGTCGCTTTGGTGGAAGTATTTGCCGAGAACTAGCTCAATTAGGTATGGAAGTAATGGCAATCGATTCAGATGAGGATAAAATTAATGAATTTGCAAATATAGCTTCGCATGCTGTAATTGCAGATTCAACAGATGAGATGGTATTAAAAAGCCTTGGTATTCGAAATTTTGATCACGTAGTCGTTGCTATTGGAGATAATTTAAATTCAAGTATTTTAACGACTTTGATTTTGAAAGAGTTGGGTGTAAAAAATATTACTGTAAAAGCTCAAAATGATTATCATGAAAAAGTGTTAAGTAAAATAGGTGCAGATCATATTGTGCATCCAGAACGTGATATGGGAAAAAGGATTGCTAATAATATTGCATCAAGCAATGTGCTAGACTACCTTGAGCTTTCAGATGAGCATAGTATTGTAGAGATTATTGCGAATAAAAAAATTGATGGGCACTCTTTAATTGAATTAGATATTCGTGCGAAGTTTGGATTGAATATTGTAGCAATTAAACGAGGCAAAGAAGTTATCGTATCCCCTCGAGCTACGGAGAATATTCAAGCAGGAGATATATTAATTGTCATTGGTCATGACGATGAAGTGGATCGATTTAAACACTTTTTAAGATAAGAGAAAAGAAAAGGACAATGCCTTCATGGCATTGTCCTTTTCTTATATTTCCATAATGATTGGTAAAATCATTGGACGGCGTTTCGTTTTCTCATATAGGAATGGAGCTAATGTGTCTGTAATTTCATTTTTAATTTCAGACCATTGTGTTGTTTTACGCTCCATTACTTTTTCTAAATGAGTTGTAATTAATGTTTGTGCATCATTGATTAAATCGCTACTTTCACGCATGTAAACGAAACCGCGTGAGATGATATCAGGTCCTGCTGCAACTTTAAATTCTTTCATATCAATGCTTACAACTACAATTACAAGTCCTTCTTCAGAAAGGATACGACGATCGCGTAATACGATATTGCCAATATCTCCAATACCGTTTCCATCAATGTAGACCGAACCAGATGGGATTTTTCCAGCTACGCTAGCTTCATCCGAACGTAAAGCAAGAACATCGCCATTATCCATAATGAAGCAATTTTCTTCAGGGATGCCACAATCATTTGCTATGTTCATGTGCATACGCTGCATACGATATTCACCATGAATTGGCATGAAGTACTTCGGTTTAATTAGACGTAACATTAACTTTTGTTCTTCTTGTCCACCGTGTCCACTTGTATGGATATTTGAAAGTTTCCCATGAATTACATCAGCGCCAGCGCGGTACAACATGTTAATTGTACGACTTACGCTAATTGTATTTCCTGGAATTGGTGAAGAAGAGAAAACAACTGTATCTCCAGGAATAATTTGAATTTGGCGGTGTGTACCGTTTGCAATACGTGAAAGTGCTGCCATCGGTTCACCTTGACTACCTGTACATAAAATAACAACTTTATTAGCTGGTAAGCGGTTTAGTTGAGATGCATCTATGAATGTATCTTTCGGGCAACGAATATAACCAAGGTTTTGTCCAATTTCAATCGCTGCTTCCATACTTCGACCAAACACAGCTACTTTACGGTTGTTTTCAACAGCAGCTTCAACAACTTGTTGTAAGCGGTGAATATTTGATGCAAAGGTTGCGAATATAATCCGTCCTTCTACTTTACGGAAAATGTCTTGAATGCTATCACCAACGCGACGCTCAGACATAGTAAAGTTTGGAACTTCACTGTTCGTACTATCAGATAATAGACATAGTACGCCATCTTTACCGATTTCAGCCATTTTTGTTAAATCAGCTGGTTCACCAACTGGTGTGAAGTCAAATTTGAAGTCACCTGTATGAACAACTTGACCTTGAGGTGTTTTCACAACAACGCCGTACGAATCTGGAATACTGTGAGTTGTACGGAAGAAGGATACAGACGTTTTTTTGAATTTAATAACGTCATCTTCTTGAATCTCGTAAAGTTTTGCTTTACGAAGTAAGCCGTGTTCTTCTAATTTGTTTTTGATGAGTGCAATTGCTAATTTTCCGCCGTAAATTGGAATGTTCACTTGACGTAATAGGTAAGGGATTCCGCCGATATGATCTTCGTGACCATGTGTAATGAATAACCCTTTAATTTTATCTTCGTTTCGCACAAAATAAGTGTAGTCTGGTATTACATAATCGATTCCGAGAAGTTCGTCCTCTGGAAATTTAATTCCAGCATCAATTATAATAATTTCATCTTGAAATTGAACAGCGTATGTATTTTTACCGATTTCACCAAGCCCACCGAGAGCAAATACAGCAACTTGGTCGTTTTTTAGAAATTTCATATCGCTATACGATTTCCGCTAATGTTAAATCAGCGTTTTCTTTTTCATATTCAAGATGAGCGCCAGTAACAGACTGAACAAACTCGATATTATATGCGAACTTATTTAATTTTGTACGAACATCCTTTTCAGACGTAGCCTCTAAATATAAAACTTTTGTATTTTCACGTACTGGAACCTCAGTTAATTTTTCTTGATAAAATACTTTAAAAATCATTTGGAAAACCTCTCCTTGTCTATGTTTTGCATTATCTGTTACTTATTATAAAGCAAACAGTCACGATTTTCATGTTTTTTCGAATGAGAATGAAGAAAAAGCCCGAAATGGGCACAATTTAAGCGACTGTCTTTTTACGGACTAGACCATTTAAATAACGCTTGAGCTTTTTCTTCAGCTTCTTCAGCATGATTACTCCTTCCTTTCCTTATTTTAAACATGCCTATTACTAGTGAAAACTCTATCTCTGATATAAGAGATAGGACAAAAGTGAATGGTGAATCTTGTCCTTTCCCATACAGTGAAAGTTATTCTATAGTAACGATCAGTAGCCGTTAGTTATAGGTATAGTATGAGGAAGAATGGAAAAGAAAATTCATCCGAACAAGTATCTACATGTTTTACTAATATATATATGCAAAGTTTACAAATAAGGTCAGAAAGGGAACGCTTTCTTCACAGATGTTTAATATGTTATACTTTTTTTTAGAATTTGAAAAGTGATATTCAAAATAGGAATATAGAGTCTCAGAAAGGATTTTGACAAATGAATGATAAAATTGTCTTTTTTGATATTGATGGAACATTATTAGATCATGATAAAAAAATTCCGCAATCTACACGAGATGCAGTAAAACAGTTACAAGAAAAAGGTGTACATGTAGCAATTGCGACAGGGCGCGCGCCATTTATGTTCGAAGATATTCGTAAGGAACTTGATATACATAATTATGTTAGTTTTAATGGACAATATGTTGTCTTTGAAGATGAGGTAATATTTAATAATCCGTTACATCCAGATGCTTTACATAAGTTTACTCAGTTTGCAAAACAAGAAGGATATCCACTTGTATATCTTGACCATCAAGATATGAGAGCATCAGTGGAATATCATGATTATGTGAAAGAAGGCTTTGGAAGCTTAAACTTTGAGCATCCAGCATATGAGCCTAATTTTTATGAGGAACGTAATATTTATCAAACACTACTTTTTTGTGAAGTAAATGAAGAGGAAAAGTTTATTAATCATTATCCAGATTTCCATTTTATTCGTTGGCATGCATATTCAATGGATATCATTCCGAATGGTGGTTCTAAGGCAAAAGGAATTGAGAAATACATTGAAAAGTTAGGTTTTAATCGTGATCAAGTGTATGCATTTGGAGATGGCTTAAATGATTTAGAAATGATCGAAGCCGTTGGCACAGGTATTGTGATGGGAAATGGCCATGAAGACTTGAAAAAACTTGCAAATCATGTGACAAAGGATGTTAATGAAGACGGTATATATCATGGACTAAAGTGGGCTGGATTGCTATAAGTGAATATGGAACCCATTTCATAATAAAAAGGCGGAAGATTAACTTCCGCCTTTTTATTATTATCGCTCTAGAGGTTTGGAATCATCAGGAGCGGCAAAAGGATTTTCTTTATTGATATGGTCATAGAACATAACGCCATTTAAATGATCAATCTCGTGTTGGAATACGATTGCTGGTAAACCTTTTAAACGTAATTTTACTTCTTCTCCGTTAATAGAAGTTGCTTTTACTGTAATTCTTGTATAACGAGGAACATAACCAGGTACTTCGCGGTCTACAGATAGACAGCCTTCACCACCCTGTAAATATGTACGTTCAACAGAATGGCTAATGATTTTTGGATTGAATAATGCATGGCTATATAATGTACCATCCGCATCGGTTACATGAACTGCAATCATTTTTTTTGAAACACCGATTTGCGGAGCCGCTAATCCGATTCCAGGGCGTAAACTATATTTTTCAGCCATTTCAGGATCTTGGCTATTTATTACGAATTCAATCATTTCTTTTAAGGTAGTTGTATCTTCTTCGCTTGCCGGTAAGGACACCTCTTCTGCAACGTTGCGCAAAATAGGATCTCCTTCGCGAATAACATCTTTCATTGTAAGCATATGTAATCTCTCCTTTCCTCTTTAGTCTACCAAAGGAGATGGAAAAAGTCATCGGCAAGAAAGGGAAGGCATTTTGGAAATCGTTCTATTATAGAGTAGTTATGTATGTGATAAACAGAAAAAGACGGCAAAGCCGTCTTTTTCTTTCCATAGTTGTTTCGTTTTACAATTAGCGAATGCAAGCAGCACCAACGATAATTAAAAGAATAAACAACACAACGATTAAGGCGAAGCCGCGTCCAGACCCGCCACAAGAACCGCCATAACCGTAGGAAGGATATGAACAAGTTGGATAGCAATATGAGTATCCGTACATGAGATGACCTCCTTTATCATTTCCCGCTAATACTGCGGTTACTATAATGTATGGAAGAGAGGGTAGAAATGTATAGGTATTTACCTAAAAAAGGAAGAGTAGTTTGTATATTTTTGTTACGAAGAGAGAAAAACTAAAGAGAATTAAATCGTTTACATATTATTCTAAGAGAAAAAATAAGTGAAAAAGGGAATAATATAACAGTAGGTCAATGCTTACTAATACAGATGTAAAAAATAAAAACACGTTTGTGTAGTAGAAACCTGCATATTATTTATAAAAAAACGTATTCAAAGTAATTGACATCGTAATTAGAATAGTTGTAAACTAAAAAACGTGATCAAGATTGTATTAATATGTTTCTGAAAAAACATTAGTACAGATTGTTAGGTACACAAAATTATTCTCAACCGACATACAAACATGTTGGTTTACATCGTTGCGCTTTTTAAACTGGAAAATAGCCAGTGAAAGCGTTTCAGAATATGGTTCAAGAGAGGAAGAGGTGAACGGAATGGGTACTAAAACAAAAAAGACCCTATTTAATGTTGATGAGCAAATGAAAGCTATCGCAGCTCAATTTGAAACATTACAAATTTTAAATGAAAACGGTGAAGTTGTGAATGAAGCAGCTATGCCTGAATTATCTGATGATCAATTAAAAGAATTAATGCGTCGTATGGTGTATACTCGCGTATTAGATCAACGTTCTATTTCTTTAAACCGTCAAGGACGTTTAGGTTTCTACGCACCTACAGCTGGACAAGAAGCTTCTCAATTAGCAAGTCATTTCGCACTTGAAGCAGAAGACTTCATCTTACCAGGATACCGTGATGTACCACAATTAGTATGGCACGGATTACCATTATACCAAGCATTCTTATTCTCTCGTGGACACTTCATGGGTAACCAAATGCCTGAGAATGTAAATGCATTAGCTCCACAGATCATTATCGGTGCGCAAATCATCCAAACTGCTGGTGTTGCGTTAGGTATGAAACTACGTGGTAAAAAATCTGTTGCAATTACTTACACTGGTGACGGTGGTGCTTCACAAGGTGACTTCTACGAAGGTATGAACTTTGCAGGTGCATTCAAAGCTCCAGCAATCTTCGTTGTTCAAAACAACCGTTATGCAATCTCTACTCCAGTAGAAAAGCAATCTGCAGCTAAAACTGTAGCACAAAAAGCAGTAGCAGCAGGTATTTACGGAATTCAAGTAGACGGTATGGATCCATTAGCTGTATACGCAGCAACTGCTTTCGCTCGTGAGCGCGCAGTAAATGGCGAAGGCCCTACTTTAATCGAGACTTTAACATTCCGTTACGGTCCACATACAATGGCTGGTGATGACCCAACTCGTTACCGTACAAAAGATATCGAAAACGAATGGGAACAAAAAGACCCAATCGTACGCTTCCGTAAGTTCTTAGAAGCTAAAGGCCTATGGTCTCAAGAAGTTGAAGAGACAGTAATCGAAGAAGCAAAAGAAGATATCAAACAAGCAATTGCTAAGGCTGACCAAGCTCCAAAACAAAAAGTAACTGATTTAATGGAAATCATGTACGAAAAAATGCCTTACAACTTAGCTGAACAATATGAAATCTACAAAGAAAAGGAGTCGAAGTAAGCCATGGCTCAAATGACAATGATTCAAGCAATCACTGATGCTTTACGCGTTGAAATGAAAAATGACCCTAACGTACTTGTATTTGGTGAAGACGTTGGTGTAAACGGCGGTGTATTCCGTGCTACTGAAGGTTTACAAGCTGAATTTGGTGAAGATCGTGTAATGGATACTCCACTTGCAGAGTCTGGTATTGGTGGACTTGCAGTTGGTCTTGCACTTGAAGGATTCCGTCCAGTTCCAGAAATCCAATTCTTCGGTTTCGTTTATGAAGTAATGGATTCAATTTCTGGTCAATTAGCTCGTATGCGTTACCGTTCTGGTGGACGTTGGACTGCTCCAGTAACAGTTCGTTCTCCATTCGGTGGTGGTGTTCATACTCCTGAACTTCATGCTGATAGCTTAGAAGGATTAGTGGCTCAACAACCTGGTCTAAAAGTTGTTATTCCATCTACTCCATACGATGCTAAAGGTCTTTTAATCTCTGCGATTCGTGACAACGATCCAGTTATCTACTTAGAGCATATGAAATTGTACCGTTCATTCCGTCAAGAGGTACCAGAAGGTGATTACACAATTGATTTAGGTAAAGCTGATATCAAACGTGAAGGTACAGATGTATCTGTTATCGCTTACGGTGCTATGGTTCACGCTGCATTAAAAGCTGCTGAAGAACTTGAAAAAGAAGGTATCTCTTTAGAGGTTGTTGACTTACGTACAGTTCAACCATTAGATATCGAAACAATCATCGCTTCTGTTGAAAAAACAGGTCGCGTAGTTGTAGTTCAAGAAGCTCAAAAACAAGCTGGTATTGCAGCTAACGTTGTAGCGGAAATTAACGACCGTGCAATCTTAAACTTAGAAGCTCCAGTTGTACGTGTTGCAGCTGCTGATACAGTATTCCCATTCTCTCAAGCAGAGAGCGTATGGTTACCAAACCACAAAGATATTGTTGAAGCTGTAAACAAAGTAATGAACTTCTAATTTTTAGCTTTTCATGTGCAAAAGAAATCAGCACATGCTGGTTTCTTTTGTACATATTCCATAATAATGAAATGAATCAGGGGGCTGAATTCCGTGGCATTTGAATTTAAACTACCAGATATCGGTGAAGGTATCCACGAAGGTGAAATCGTAAAATGGTTTATTAAACCAGGCGATGAAGTAAACGAAGACGATGTACTTCTTGAAGTACAAAATGATAAAGCAGTAGTAGAAATCCCTTCTCCTGTTAAAGGTAAAGTACTTGAAGTACTTGTAGAAGAAGGAACAGTTGCAATCGTAGGAGATACATTAATTAAATTTGATGCTCCTGGATACGAAAACCTTAAATTTAAAGGTGACGATCATGATGAAGCTCCAAAAGCTGAAGAAGCAGCAGTAGAAGCTCCAGCAGCGGAAGCTACTCCAGCAGCAACTGCAGAAGTAGTAAATGAGCGCGTAATCGCTATGCCATCTGTTCGTAAATACGCTCGTGAAAAAGGTGTAGACATTCATAAAGTAGCTGGTACTGGTAAGAATGGCCGTATCGTAAAAGCTGACATCGATGCATTTGCAAATGGTGGACAAACTGTAGCAGCAACTGAGGCTCCAGCAGCAGTAGAAGCTACTCCAGCAGCAGCGAAAGAAGAAGCACCAAAAGCACAACCAATCCCAGCTGGTGAATATCCAGAAACTCGTGAGAAAATGAGTGGTATCCGTAAAGCGATTGCGAAAGCAATGGTTAACTCTAAACACACAGCTCCTCACGTAACATTAATGGACGAAGTAGATGTAACAGAACTTGTTGCTCACCGTAAGAAGTTCAAAGCAGTAGCAGCTGACAAAGGTATTAAATTAACTTACCTTCCGTACGTTGTTAAAGCTTTAACATCTGCATTACGTGAATACCCAATGTTAAACACTTCTTTAGACGATGCATCTCAAGAAGTAGTTCATAAACATTACTTCAATATCGGTATCGCAGCTGATACAGACAAAGGTCTATTAGTACCAGTTGTTAAAGATACAGATCGTAAGTCTATCTTCACAATCTCTAACGAGATCAATGATCTTGCTGGTAAAGCACGTGAAGGTCGTCTAGCTCCAGCTGAAATGAAAGGTGCTTCTTGCACAATTACAAACATTGGTTCTGCAGGTGGACAATGGTTCACTCCAGTTATCAACCACCCAGAAGTAGCAATCCTTGGTATCGGCCGTATCGCTGAAAAACCAGTTGTGAAAAACGGTGAGATCGTTGCAGCTCCAGTATTAGCATTATCTCTAAGCTTTGACCATCGTTTAATTGACGGTGCAACTGCTCAAAAAGCGTTAAACCAAATTAAACGTCTATTGAATGACCCACAATTATTAGTAATGGAGGCGTAATAACAATGGTAGTAGGAGATTTCCCAATTGAATTAGATACAGTCGTTGTTGGTGCAGGTCCTGGTGGATACGTTGCGGCAATTCGTGCAGCACAATTAGGTCAAAAGGTAGCAATCATTGAAAAAGCTAACCTTGGTGGCGTATGCTTAAACGTTGGATGTATTCCTTCAAAAGCGTTAATCAATGCAGGTCATCGTTATGAGAATGCAATGCATTCTGATGACATGGGTATTACTGCAGAAAACGTAAAAGTTGACTTTACAAAAGTTCAAGAATGGAAAAACGGCGTAGTTAAGAAATTAACTGGCGGTGTTGAAGGCCTTCTTAAAGGTAACAAAGTTGAAATCATTCGCGGTGAAGCTTACTTCGTAGATGCTAATACATTACGCGTTATGACTGAAGATGCAGCTCAAACTTATACGTTTAAAAATGCTGTTCTTGCAACTGGTTCTACACCAATCGAAATTCCAGGATTCAAATACTCTAAACGTGTTATCAACTCTACAGGTGCTTTAAGCTTACCTGAAATTCCTAAAAAACTTGTTGTAATCGGCGGCGGTTACATCGGTATGGAATTAGGTACTGCATATGCTAACTTCGGTACAGAAGTTACTGTAGTAGAAGCTGGCGACGAAATCTTAGCTGGTTTCGAAAAAGCTATGAGCTCTGTTGTTAAACGCGCTCTACAGAAAAAAGGTAACGTAAATATCCATACAAAAGCTATGGCTAAAGGCGTTGAAGAGACAGAAACTGGCGTAAAAGTTAGCTTTGAGGTTAAAGGTGAAATCCAAACTGTAGAAGCAGATTACGTATTAGTAACTGTAGGTCGTCGTCCAAACACTCAAGAAATCGGTCTTGAGCAAGTTGGAGTTAAAATGACTGACCGCGGCATCATCGAAATCGATGAGCAATGTCGTACAAATGTACCAAACATCTATGCAATCGGTGATATCGTTCCTGGACCACCATTAGCTCACAAAGCTTCTTACGAAGGTAAAGTAGCTGTAGAAGCAATTAGTGGCCATGCATCAGCTATCGATTACATCGGAATTCCTGCAGTATGCTTCACTGATCCAGAATTAGCATCTGTTGGTTACACTAAAAAACAAGCTGAAGAAGCTGGAATGACTGTAACTGTATCTAAGTTCCCATTCGCTGCTAACGGTCGTGCATTATCATTAAACAGCACTGACGGTTTCTTACAACTTGTAACACGTAAAGAAGATGGTCTTCTTGTAGGTGCTCAAGTTGCAGGTGCAGGTGCTTCTGATATTATCTCTGAGATTGGTTTAGCTATCGAAGCTGGAATGACAGCTGAAGATATCGCTCAAACAATCCATGCTCACCCAACATTAGGTGAAATCACAATGGAAGCAGCTGAAGTTGCTCTTGGAATGCCAATTCACATTGTAAAATAATTTAAGTAATGTAAATAGCCCTTCTCTTATTGTAAGAGAGGGGCTATTTTTATTTTCATCAAATGACTTGCAAGGTCTTTAAACGTACTTGTCGAATGAATATATAATACTTTAACAAATGATTCCGGCTTAACTTACTTCAAAGGTAATATATATCATCCTATAATATGTAATTGATTCAAACGTAACCCCATATATTAATAAAATAGAGCATGTCAAAGGAGAAGGTTCCATGAAAATATTACATGTTATATTTTATCATTTACTACTATGGAGTGGCTTTTCCACTGTATTAAGATTATCGAATGGTGATAAGTTTCATTATAAAGTTATTCTTTTTTTCGTATTTCTATATTTAGCCTATGTAATAGCATATTTTGTATTGCACGTAAGAAAGCAAGCTTTATTTCTTACATGTTCGAATTGTATATTATTTTTAATCATATTATCTATTTTTTAAATTAGCGTTTATAAAAATACATTGTTCTTCCATTAAATAATTGTAACTCTCCTTCTAATTTCTTCGCTAAAAAACGGCAAAATTCATTTGCTTTCCCTTTGTCACCAAATGTTGCATTAGGTGGTAAAGAAACTTGGATGAAAGATTGTTCATTTTCTATACCAACACCAATATAAATTGAGTCATACCGGTCGTGATTGGATTGAAGTTTTAATGTTGTTGTAGATGTATCTAAAATTTCATAAGGAAAAGCGGTATTTGTATACGTGTAATTAATTTGGGCACCAGTTTTAGAAGTAACTGTTTTATAATAATGAAAAAGTTGTTTTATATCATCTATTGAAACTGATTGTTGGTTGGATTTCGGTACAAGCGTAATAAAGGCGTGTTGCATATAAGTTCCCCCTAACTTAGTAGAATACTATCATTCTACATCCTACTGAATTTTTTGACAATTAAAAGGAGTATTACATGTTTTGTTTAATATACTATTAATGAAACGTGATGTAGAAAGGTGGAAACCAATGTTTGAAAAATTGTATGATGAGCATGAAAGTGTGAAGGTACGATTTTTAGGGTTTATGACACATGATACACGTTATGATTTTGGTGTTATTTATACAAATATGTTTTTTGGAAAGCCGCTCATTGTTTGTATGCAAACAGGAAGGTCTACTTTACTCGGACGAGATGATGTAGAGAATGTTCAATATATACAGGAGATTTTTAAATTAGGATCAGAAGAGGAAGCAAAGGAGTTAGCTCAGTTTTTCAAATTTCTAGTTCCGTCAACTTCTTTACATGCGGAATATGAAGAATAATTAATGTGAAACAGTCGTACTTATAAATATGGCTGTTTTTTATTTGAATATCGCATACTAATTTAAATTTAAAATATTTAATGTGTTATACTAAAAACCTATTGACGTAAAAAGTATAACATATTAAAATAAAGACAGAAAGTTAAGCGGTTACAAAAAGTTTTTGGGATTATAAACTTAGGGGGAAATGAAAAATGGGAACAATCGTATGTCAAGATTGTGAAGGTACAATTGCACACTTCGAAGATGAGAAAGTAACGGTACTTTACGGGAAATGTGGATCTTGCGGATGTGATCACACAGAGCATACAAAAGCCCAATAATTGATAGGAAATGGACAGCTAAAAGTTTTTAGGACCATAAACTTAGGGGGAAATGAAAAATGGGAACAATCGTATGCCAAGTATGTGAAGGAACAATCGGACATTTTGAAGATGAGAAAACGACGGTACTTTACGGAAAATGCGGAACAAATTGTGACTGTGCTAGAAAAGATAATGCGAAAGCTTAATGATAAATAAATAGATTACTATTGAAACTCAGGGGGAAATGAAAATGGGAACAATCGTATGCCAAGTATGTGAAGGAACAATTGGACATTTTGAAGATGAAAAATCAACAGTACTATACGGGAAATGTGGATCTCATTGCGAATGTGACCATAAAGAACATACAAAAGCTTAATAATAAGAAAAAGCGCCTACATGTGTAGGCGCTTTTTTAATAAATTGTAGTTGTTTGACCAACTGTTGCAACGATTGCATCATCCCTAATCGGAATAAAGCTTATGGAGGTCTGTGGTGTACTAGAAGAAGCGTATTGGCTCATTATACGACTATCGATACGGGTAATAGTATCGGTCAAGAAAGCTGAAATAAAAGCGTAAGGGACTCGTCGTTCATTTAATGAATAAATAATTTCTTCTTTTGTTTTTACACCTACGCCATGCCCGTAAAAAAAGAAATTTCCTAAATAGATTGTATTTTCTCCTTGCCATTCAATCGTAGCTGGATTTACTTGTGGGTTTTTAAAGTAAACGAGGTCACCTGGAACAAGATCGCCACCGTTTTTTGTTATGAGCCTTAGATCTTGGTCGTAGTCCCATGTATAAAGTAAAAGGTTTGCAAATAGACGATTGAAAGTTTCTTCCTCATACAATGATAGTAAAGCTTTATAAAAAATAATGATCATAGCGGTTGCGCATTCAGTTCCATATAGTTTTCCGTTTTTGAAAATATCCTGTATGGCAATAGAAGGTGGTATGTTTGGAAGAAGCTCGAATCCTCCAAGAGACGTTCTTTTCCAATACTGGGGGTTGCAAAAGGATTGCTGAAATGTACGAAACTGAAATCCACTTTGAAAAAGCTCTAGTGCAGAGATAATAATATTAACTCGTAAATTGAGATCAAAGCTGAGTTCATCAGCTGTTCGGAAGGAATAAACTTCTTGATTTCCTGCCATTATTGATAAAATTTGTTGTTTCTCTGCTGCAAATGGCTCGTATTCATTTGTAATATAAGGATGTACAATAGAACGGCCTATTACAATCATAATAGTATCCCCACCTATACGTTACATTCTTAAGTATCGTATGAAGAAAAGGAAAAAAGGTGAAAAAAAAGCCTATCAACTGATAGGCTTGTACTCTTTAATAACACGTAATGTTTGTAATGTCATATCTTCAGGACCTTGTACAGGTAAACCTGCTTCTAAGTTTTTACGAATATACTCTAAGTTTTCTTGTGTAATAATTTCCCCCGGAGTAAAGATTGGAATCCCTGGCGGATAAACCATAACAAAATCAGCTATAATACGACCCGCTGCATTTTCAAATGGAATGACTTCTGTTTCCGAATAAAAAGCATCTCGAGGAGAAAGTGCTAGCACTGGAATTTCTGGAATCTCTACTTGTACTTGAACACCTTTATCTGCCCTATTTCTAAATGTTGCTGCTAAATCTTGTAATGCTGCAATAAGTGTATTTGTATCACTTTCTGTATCTCCCAAAGTGATAAGACATAGTATGTTGTATAGATCTGAGAGTTCTACTTCAATGTTATATTGCTCTCTAAGCCATACTTCAGCTTGGTGGCCGGTAATACCTAAATCTTTTACAGATACAATTATCTTTGTAGGATCATAGTTAAAGGTAGCATCTGTACCTAACATTTCTTTTCCAGGACAGTAAAGATGCTCAATAGAATTTATAGCATCACGAACATGCTCAGCTAATTGTATTGTTTGTTCTATGAGTGCTGTTCCTTCTGTAGCAAGACGTTTTCTCGCAACATCAAGGGATGCTAACAAGATGTAAGAAGTTGATGTGGTTGTAAGCATGCTAATAATAGATTGGACATGCTTTACATTCACTAAGCCTTCTTTCACATTAAGAATAGAACTTTGAGTTAAAGAGCCTCCTAATTTGTGAACACTTGTTGCTGCCATATCCGCACCAGCTTGCATCGCTGACATAGGTAATTCATCGTGAAAATGAATATGAACACCATGAGCTTCGTCGACTAGTACAGGGATGTCATAAGAATGTGCTAATTGTACAATCTGTTCTAAGTCTGCAGCAAACCCAAAGTACGTTGGGTTAATAACAAGTAAGCCCTTTGCATCTGAGTGCTCTTCAAGTGCTTTTTTGACAGATTGAATTGTGATTCCATGAGAAATACCGAGCTTCGGATCGATTTCAGGATGCATGAAAATCGGTTTTGCACCTGAGAAAATAATAGCTGACATTACTGATTTATGCACGTTTCGTGGTACTAGGATTTTGTCACCAGGACCGCAAACGCTCATCACCATTGTCATAATAGCGCCACTTGTACCTTGAATAGAAAAGAAAGTATGATCTGCACCGAATGCGGCTGCTGCTAAATCTTGTGCTTCTTTAATCATACCTTTTGGATGATGTAAATCATCGAGTGGCGCAATATTAATTAAATCAATTGCTAATGCATTATGCCCAATAAATTCGCGAAATGTAGGATCCATGCCCTGTCCTTTTTTATGACCAGGAATATGGAATTGAATTGGATTTCGCTTACTGTGCTCAACTAAAGCGGTAAACAATGGTGTTTCGTATTGGGACAATCTATACACCCCTTCTTCTTCATAATATTTAGTGTAATTTGTTTTATATAATCCTGCTCTAAAAAAGTGTAGCCCTTTTTAGAATAAGGCTTGTTTTTCTGCCATTCAAAAAATCGTTTTTGAGATGGTAGCTTCACTTTATTTTCTATAAAACAAAAGCATTATATCACCAATAATTATAGATGTATAGAAAAAAATCTTTTTAAGGTGAGTATGTTTAATAGTTAGCCTCAACTAATGAATAGAGGAAGACAATTCCATTAAAATGAATAAATAGTGTATAATGCAGAGTGGCTATAATGAAGAATAAAATATTCTCTTTAAGATAGCATAATGAAACAAGAAGAAATGATAAATGAGGTGCAAAATGGAATATCAATATCCGTTAGATTATGATTGGTCAAATGAGGAAATGGTTACAATGGTGAAGTTTTATGAAGCGATTGAGAAAGCTTATGAAAAAGGAATTATAAGAGAAGAGTTAATGGGTTTATATCGTCGTTTTAAAGAGATTGTTCCATCGAAAGCAGAAGAAAAGAAAATTGATAAAGAATTTCAAGAGGTAAGTGGATACTCTATATATCGTGCTATTCAAAGGGCAAAAGAAGTCGAAGAACAAAAGCTTGTAAAAATGTAAAAAATATTTTGAAAAATAAAAACTGAAGTGATATAATGTGATAACAACTAAAAACGGACAATATAAATTGTCCGTTTTCTACTATCGATTACAAAGTGCATATAAAGGAAGGAGTGATTGCATCGTAGATTCAATCTTAGCAAGGAATTGTTCGTTGGTCATTGCTGAAAACTCCTCTGGTGATATATGAATACCAACTAATAATTCTGCTTTTTTTACAGTAGCTAATCGTTCAATCATCTTTTGTAAGTCTTCGGTTTCAAGTGTTTTATGTAATTTCACACTTGGTTTAGTATGGTCAATGGACCAAACGAAGTCATTTGGAATATTTGTTTTTAAATCATTTAAATGTTCTAAGAAGGCATGAGCCGTCTCAACTTTTTGTGGACACTCATAGATTAAACCAAAGTATATGAAGGCATGAGTACCCCATAAGCCGATTTGGAAATGCGGTAGCATTTTATATCCTCGTTTATTTGTTGAAAAAGCAACCCAAGTATCGTTTGGTGGATTGACTTTGCGGCGTGCGTGTTTTGCAACATGATAAAAAAAGTTCTCATCAGTTTGTTTGGATAAGTATTCTGCAAATTGTTCCCCTAAAGCTTCTAGCTTAGGATGAATGTTCGTTTTAATTGCACTCATTCGTTCTTCGAGACCATCAACTGTAAAGACATCAAAATCAGTTGACTTGAATGTTTGTATTGTCATGATTGTTCCTCCAACTCCTATTTTGCTTTTATTTTAGCATAGCTTGTACTATTCATAAAAAAAACAGCACAAAAAAATTTAAATAAAAAAATATAATTTTGTTGCATAGATGATTTATCCAACATAGTATAGTATAAAACAAAAAATCAGAAAATTGAATTAATTCTAGTCCGAGGGCAGACGAATATTGGGAGGAGGCAAATAATATGAGACAGGTGATTAATGCGTTAAAGAGAACAGATGCTGAAAAGAGAATACCGGTGCTACGTTTGGAGCTAGATTATGAATTAGCAACTTTATATGATGCGATGATGGAAGATGATAACCAGAAAAAAGAAGAGTGTGTACAAAAGTTAGAAGTGTTAAGACTTGAAATGATTCGTTTAGAAGCGTAATAATAGTATATGTATAAAAAATTAGTTGGTGCGAACCTTATAAAGGGTTCGTTTTTTCTGTGAACAGTATAGATCGGAGTGTTTAAACATGCAAGAAGTATGGAAAGACATCGATGCACACGCCAAACGGTGGATTCGGGATGCAGGAGAGCATTTAATGGCATCAATGAAAAAAGCACTTATTATAGAAACAAAATCAAATGCAGCTGACTTAGTTACAAATATGGACCGAGAGATAGAACAGTTTTTAATTGGGAAAATTAAAGAAACATTCCCGAATCATAATATTTTAGGAGAAGAGGGTTATGGAGACGAGATAACGTCTTCTGACGGGGTTGTTTGGTTAATTGATCCAATTGACGGCACGATGAACTTTGTTCATCAAAAAAGAAATTTTGCGATTTCAATTGGGATTTATGAGAACGGTATCGGAAAGATTGGACTTATATATGATCCAGTGCATGATGAACTATATCATGCAGTCAAGGGATCTGGAGCTTTTTGTAATGATATATCAATTCCTCCATTGGAAAAAGGAACTGTAGAGCAAGGTATTGTAGCTTTAAATGCGATATGGCTTACAGATAATCCATTGCTTAATATGGAAAGTATGATGGCACTTGTTAAGAAAGCAAGGGGCACAAGGTCATACGGCTGTGCAGCGTTAGAGATGGTATACGTTGCAACAGGAAGAATAGATGCATATGTAACGCCGAGATTATCACCATGGGATTTTGGCGGAGGGCAGATAATTGTAGAAGAAGTTGGAGGTAAGGTGACGACATTCTCTGGAGCGCCACTTTCTATCATAGAGAAGAGCAGTGTGTTAGTTGCAAAACCAGGAGTGTATGAAGAAGTGTTATCGTTTATATGAGAGCAACAAAAAAAGTAAGAGGCTGTGTATAAGCTTCTTACTTTTTAGCGTTATTGTGATTTGCGCATTTTTCTTTTTGTTACAAAACCGTATCCAACTGTAACAAATGTGCCGATAATGCAAATAATAATACCGATTGGACTATTTTCAGCAATCATAATGCCGATACCGATTAAGAAAATAACACCGATAATTGCAGTTAATAAAAAGCGATATTGAATGTGTTCCATTTCTTCACCCTCCAATCTCATTTTACTTTCACAAAAGTAAGAATACAACTATATTTTCATTCTTGCTTTTATTTTAATTGCTATTGTATCCCCTTCGCTCTTATAATAGAGAAGGATTAAAAAGACATTAGGAGTTGGACATGTTGAAAAAACGACAAGATTTACGTAATATAGCAATTATTGCCCACGTTGACCATGGTAAAACAACACTTGTTGACCAGTTATTACGTCAAGCGGGGACTTTCCGTGCGAACGAACACGTTGAAGAACGCGCAATGGATTCAAATGATCTAGAAAGAGAACGCGGTATTACAATTTTAGCGAAAAATACAGCGATTCACTATGAAGATAAAAGAATTAACATTTTAGATACACCTGGTCACGCTGACTTCGGTGGAGAAGTAGAACGTATCATGAAAATGGTCGATGGTGTTTTACTTGTTGTTGATGCATATGAAGGTTGTATGCCACAAACACGATTTGTTTTAAAGAAAGCTCTTGAGCAAAACTTAACTCCAATCGTAGTTGTAAACAAAATTGACCGTGACTTCGCTCGTCCAGATGAAGTAGTTGATGAAGTAATCGACTTATTCATTGAGCTTGGTGCAAACGAAGATCAATTAGAGTTCCCAGTTGTATTTGCATCAGCAATGAACGGAACAGCAAGCTTAGATTCAAATCCAGCAAATCAAGAAGAGAATATGAAATCATTATTCGATACAATTATCGAACATATTCCAGCACCAATTGATAACAGCGAAGAGCCACTTCAATTCCAAGTAGCACTTCTTGATTACAACGACTACGTTGGACGTATTGGAGTTGGTCGCGTATTCCGCGGTACAATGAAGGTTGGACAACAAGTTGCTTTAATGAAAGTAGACGGAAGCGTGAAGCAATTCCGCGTAACGAAATTATTCGGTTACATGGGATTAAAACGTCAAGAAATTGAAGAAGCAAAAGCAGGGGACTTAGTAGCCGTTTCTGGTATGGAAGACATTAACGTAGGTGAAACAGTATGTCCAGTTGAACATCAAGATGCGTTACCATTATTACGTATTGATGAGCCAACACTACAAATGACGTTCCTTGTAAATAACAGCCCATTTGCAGGTCGTGAAGGTAAATACATTACATCTCGTAAAATTGAAGAGCGTCTTCGTTCACAATTAGAAACAGATGTAAGTTTACGTGTAGATAATACAGATTCTCCTGATGCGTGGATCGTATCTGGACGTGGGGAACTACATTTATCTATCTTAATTGAAAACATGCGTCGTGAAGGTTATGAATTACAAGTATCTAAGCCAGAAGTAATCATTAAAGAAGTTGATGGCGTAAGATGTGAGCCTGTAGAGCGCGTACAAATCGATGTACCTGAAGAATACACTGGTTCTATTATGGAATCTATGGGTGCACGTAAAGGTGAAATGTTAGATATGGTGAATAACGGAAACGGTCAAGTTCGTCTTACTTTCATGGTTCCAGCACGTGGTTTAATTGGTTACACAACAGAATTCTTAACATTAACTCGTGGTTACGGTATTTTAAACCATACATTCGATTGCTACCAACCAGTACACGCTGGACAAGTTGGTGGACGTCGCCAAGGTGTTCTAGTTTCACTTGAAACAGGAAAAGCATCACAATACGGTATTATGCAAGTTGAAGACCGTGGTGTAATCTTCGTTGAACCAGGTACAGAAGTATATGCTGGTATGATTGTCGGAGAACACACTCGTGAGAACGACTTAACAGTTAACGTTGTGAAAATGAAACAACAAACTAACATTCGTTCTGCGACGAAAGATCAAACTTCAACAATGAAGAAACCACGCCTAATGACTTTAGAAGAATCATTAGAGTACTTAAACGATGACGAGTTCTGTGAAGTAACTCCAGAATCAATTCGTCTACGTAAAAAGATTCTTGATAAGAGTGAGCGCGAAAGAGCTGCTAAGAAAAAGAAATCTGTTGAAGCGTAAAAATAAAAAAACAACGCCCTTTATAAAGGGCGTTGTTTTTTTATTTTGTTTATTTTTTAGAATATTTACTCTTTTTTGTGGACAGTATTTTTTTTGCGAGTTACTCTTGTATTAAGTGTATAAAGAAAATTGCATTTTACTGCTAGGGGGGGAAGAGTGTGTTAGAAAGGATGTCTTTTTTTGCAAAATTGTGTAAGGTAGATGAAAATCCAGAGTTAGGAATGTGGTTACTTTATGGGACGATTATTATATTAAGTGCTCTCGTTTATAATTTAGGGTTTGCTAGAAAGTTGTCTGTACTAAAAAATATTGTGATATACATATCATTAGCAATTGGATGCACAGTATTAACCTTTTTTGCTGTGTTTTTACCTGTTGGAGAAGGACTTGTTGTAGCGGCAATTGTACTTGGAATTTATAGACTGCGTTTGCGTCAAGCGAAACAACAAAAAGCAGGATAAGAAAGGGGAGTTTTCATGCGTTCAGTACAAGATGCACTATATAATTGGTTAACAATTAAAACAGTTGCGGAAGCACGTCCAGATGATAGTGCTGCAAAAGAAACATATTTGTTATTTCAAAATATGGTATATGAAGAACATAAATTAAGAAATGTGGAAGTCGAAAAGAACGAGGAAATGTATTTAATTACATATGAAATAAATGGAGAACGGAAATCTGCAAGGTTTCCGTTAGAAGCCATTGATTGTTTTTTGGATCAGATGAATCGTGAACCAGAAAAATATAAATAAGTCCTTATCTATATGAGTAAGGACTTATTTACATTTTACCAATCATCTTCGATTTTTTTATCACGATATAATCGGAAATTACCACTTGCATGACGTTCCATTGTACGCTCTGCAATTCGTTCCGAACATTCCATGCACATATATGTATGAATAGGGCGATTACGCAGTTTTTTTGCCATAGGATTTTCATCATCTAACATATCTTTTTTATCACAAATCATACATTTGACTCTCATTTCGTCACCTCAATACGAATTCTATCAGTATAAGTATATCATGGAAGTATAATGTTTTTGAATAATAGTGGGAAAAAATAATATTTTCGCAATTCAAAAAATAAGTTATGATAAGGATATACCAAGTATATTTGGAGGTGAAAATATGGCGAATGTAGTAGAGCCTACCTTAACAGAGGATTTAGTACAAACGTTGCGTAAAGAGTGTATTGTTATGATAGCAACGACAGATTTCGAAAAACAAGTTCCTAACGTAAGTGCTATTTCTTGGGTGTATGCAGTGAGTGAAACTAGTATTCGATTTGCAGTAGATCAACGTTCACGTATTGTGGAAAATATACGTCATAATACAGGTGTGGTATTGACTATAATGGCGAATGAATCCGTATTTTCTATAAGTGGTGCAGGTGAAATTTTGACAGATAGAATGGAAGGTATTTCTCTAAAATTAACTGTAATAGAAGTAAAGGTGCAAGAAGTGCGTGATGTTATGTTTTATGGAGCGAAACTTGCAATTGAACCAACATATGAAAAAACATATGATCTTCGGGCAGCGAAAAAGCTGGATAACGAAGTGTTAGTAGGGATAAGAGAATTATAAAGATGCTAAATAAGAAATTCGTTTATTCACTTTTGTAGTCGGTTATTGTGATTTAACGTTAATAATTATAATAAAAAGTAATATATTGAATAGAAATGAATAAAGAATAAATAAAAGGTTTAATGACTATGATTTTCGATTCTACCTCGTTTACACGGTACATATAATTATAACAATGGTTCGTCCGTATTTTATGGATGAAACCCTTGTTCTACAAATTTAAAAGTGGAGTCAGGGGGTAACAGGTTGGATAAAATTTATGTGTTAGATACGAATGTACTTTTGCAGGATCCTTTATCTATTTTTTCATTTGAAACCAATGAAGTAGTGATTCCAGCAGTTGTATTAGAAGAGGTTGATTCGAAAAAACGTTATATGGATGAAGTAGGAAGAAACGCTCGTTATGTATCTAAGTTAATAGATAAATTTCGTGAAATAGGAAAGCTGCATGAAAGTATCCCGCTAGAAAACGGCGGAACATTTCGTATTGAATTGAACCATCGTTCATTTGTGCAACTACAAGATATTTTTGTAGAAAAAACAAATGATAATCGAATTTTAGCTGTAGCAAAAAATCTATCTTTAGAAGAACAGGAAAAAGAGGACGGGAAGTCTGTTATTTTAGTAAGTAAAGATGTACTCGTAAGGGTAAAAGCTGATGCAATTGGTTTGAAGGCTGAAGATTATTTAAGTGATCGCGTAATTGAAGTAGAAAATATATATTCTGGTTTTTTAGAAGGATATATATCAAAAGAACAATTGGATTATTTTTATGAGAAAGGTGAATTGCCTCTATCTGAAATTGCGAATCATCCTTTTTACCCAAATCAATTTGTAGTAATGAAAGATGCATTAGGGGGCTCTAGTTCTGCGCTTGGCATTGTGGATCACTTAGGGAAGAAGGTAAAGAAACTTATTTTTCACAATGAACAAGTGTGGGGGATACGACCACGAAACGTGCAGCAAATTATGGGATTAGAATTGTTGCTTCGTGAAGATATTCCGCTTGTAACGTTAACGGGGAAAGCCGGCACAGGAAAAACGTTACTTGCGTTAGCTTCGGGACTTATGCAAACAGAAGACTTAGGGTTATATAAAAAATTACTTGTGGCAAGACCAATTGTTCCAGTCGGAAAAGATATCGGTTATTTACCAGGAGAAAAAGAAGAAAAATTAAGACCATGGATGCAGCCAATTTTTGATAACCTAGAGTATTTATTTAATACGAAAAAGCCAGGAGAGTTAGATGCTATTTTAGCTGGAATGGGTTCGATTGAAGTAGAAGCCCTTACTTATATACGCGGGAGAAGTATTCCAGATCAGTTCATTATCATTGACGAAGCACAAAATTTAACAAAGCATGAAGTGAAGACGATATTAACTAGGGTAGGGGAAAAGAGTAAGATTGTATTGATGGGAGATCCTCAGCAAATTGATCACCCATATTTAGATGAATATAATAATGGCTTAACGTATGTTGTAGAGAAGTTTAAAGAACAGCGTATTAGTGGTCATGTGAAGTTTGTTAAAGGGGAGCGATCTAATTTAGCTCAACTAGCAGCAGATTTATTGTAAAAAGGAGTGAGCTTAAGCTCACTCCTTTTCTTTAAATAATTGTAAATTTACGGATGTTACGGATTGGATTTTGTTGATTAGATCCATCGTTGAAATAGAGATGAACAGGCCCGTCTTCTTTTAATGGTTTTCCTTCTTTTGAAAAGCCTAGTATAGCATTTTTGACAGTTTCTAATGGAAGTGTCATTGTATGATCTACCGTTTCAATTTCAACTTGCGTAGCGTCCTCTAAAATTTCAGCGTTAGCAAGGAATGGATGAAATGGTATACCAAATGTTCCAGTAATCAGCTGTTCTTTTTTATATTTCTTCACACTTTGTTGTATTGGAGGAAAAGCGGCACCATCACGGATTTCGCGATCCCAATGTTCTGAAGTGTTTTTTAAATAAGTTTCTAGTTCAGACGTGTTTTCTCTAGTTTCATCAAAGTAAGTTGTCAAATCTACTTTTCGATCATCAAAGATCCAAACAGTTGGATCAATAGTGATTGGAAAACGTACTTTTCCGTTAATAAATAAAATTTCGCTCATTGTTGTTCCCCCATTTGTGTTATACTCCCACTTTTCAGTATAATAGTATTAGACACTGTTGTCACAAAAAATGTTTCTATTGCAATTTATTAAAACTATCGCTAATATTAATAGATAGGATAGAGGAGAGTAGGACGGAAACGGAGGGAATCAATTTGGCGTCTGAGACAGTAGCAAATCATCAGGAAAAGGCACTAGCCCTTCTACAAGCGGATGCAGAGAAGATTTTAAGACTTATTAAGGTGCAAATGGACCATCTTACAATGCCGCAATGTCCATTATATGAAGAAGTGTTAGACACACAAATGTTTGGACTATCCCGCGAGGTCGATTTTGCAGTTCGCCTTGGTCTTATTGCAGAAGAACAAGGGAAAGCAATGTTAGGTGAGCTCGAACGTGAGTTATCTGCACTTCATGAAGCATTTACAAACAAACAACAATAACGGGTTCAAATAAGGGGGCTCAAACTAAATTAGTTTGAGCTTTTTATTTGTATAATAAAGCAGGAAGAATCAATGTACATATGGAATACAACAATAATTAAATTGAAACAGAAAGAGGAAATGAAATGAAAAAAGTATGGAAATCAATGGATTATTCATTGTTACTTCCTCTTGTTATCTTATGTGTGCTGGGAGTAATAATGGTATATAGTTCTAGTTCCATTGTTGCGATTTCGCGATTTGATAAACCAGCAAATTTCTTTTTTAAAAGACAATTAATTACTTTAGTTGTTGGGACAATAGTATTAATAATTATTGCTACTATCCCATATAAAGTTTGGAGAAAACGAATTTTTTTGTTGGGGAGTTACGGTGCTAGTGTTGCTTTATTAGCTGCAGCTGCCTTTTTCACTAAGTCAGTAAACGGTGCAAACGGATGGATATTTGGAATACAGCCTGCGGAATTTGTAAAGATAACGGTTATCCTCATATTAGCTCATTTTTTTGCGAAAAGACAAGAAACGAATACACCTGTTTTCAAAGGGTCAGGTCCAGTACTCATTGGTGTTGGTATAATCATGTTTTTAATATTAAAGCAAAATGATTTAGGTACTGATTTGTTAATTGCAGGAACAGTAGGAATTATGTTCCTTTGTTCGGGAGTACAGGTTAACTTATGGATTAAACGAATTGCTTTAACTTCTATAGTATGGATTCCGGCACTATATCTTCTTGGCAATTATGCATTAAATCCATATCAAAAGGCACGTTTTTCTGTTTTCCTTGATCCGTTTAATGATCCTCAAAAGGATGGATTCCAATTGGTGAATTCATTTATTGGAATTGCTTCTGGAGGGCTTAATGGTAGGGGATTAGGAAATAGTGTGCAAAAGTATGGTTATTTACCAGAACCACAAACGGATTTTATTATGGCAATTATATCGGAAGAACTTGGTTTTATAGGCGTAGCAATCATTTTGATTTGTTTATTGCTTATAATTATTCGATCATTTAGAGTCGCACAAAAGTGTACAGATCCATTTGGAAGTTTAATAGCTATCGGAATTGCAAGCTTGTTTGGAGTTCAAACGTTTATTAATGTTGGTGGTATGTCTGGAGTAATACCACTTACCGGAGTACCATTACCGTTTGTCAGTTACGGTGGTAGTTCTTTATTAGCTAATCTACTTGCGATGGGGATACTACTCAATATTGCTAGTCACGTGAAACGACAAGAGAAACAACAGAATGGATTAATGAAAGAAAAAGAACAAAATGGACCACATCTTGTAGTTGTAAAATAAAAACACATTGTGCTTTAGAGCATGATGTGTTTTTATTTTTAAGTAGTTTTAAATGTGATGTATTAATGTATTTTTCGGTTAAAAAATATATCACATTTAGTTTAATGTGATATACAATTAAGTTGTTAGAAAAGGAAGAGGTATGCTATACTATTTTTGTGAAACAAATTGCACAGAAAACTTATCATTTGTTAAAAAATAAGGTATGATGGATAAAAATAAAGTGAAGCTTTCTAAGTATAATATAATGTGGAAAGTGAAGAACTTCACGCTTTTTAAGGTGTGTATATATTTTATCTCTAGAGTGGTAGGAAAGTAGAGGGGGAAAATCATGACAAAGCTGCAACGTATTCAAAAAGTATTGGTAGCTAACCGTGGAGAGATTGCAATTCGTGTGTTTCGAGCTTGTTCGGAACTTGGATTAAAAACAGTTGCAATCTATTCTAAAGAGGATAGTGGTTCTTATCATCGCTATAAAGCCGATGAGTCCTATTTAGTTGGGGAAGGAAAAAAACCAATTGATGCTTATCTAGATATTGAAGGCATTATTGAGATTGCAAAAAGTAATCATGTAGATGCAATCCACCCTGGATATGGTTTCTTGTCAGAAAATATTCAATTCGCTAAACGTTGTGAAGAAGAAGGAATTATCTTTATCGGTCCGAAAAGTAAGCATTTAGATATGTTTGGAGATAAAGTGAAAGCAAGAACACAAGCGCAGCTAGCACAAATTCCAGTTATACCTGGTAGTGATGGTCCAGTAAATTCATTAGAAGAAGTCGAAAAATTTGCTGAAAAGTATGATTACCCGATTATTATTAAAGCATCCCTTGGGGGTGGCGGTCGTGGTATGCGTATTGTGCGTACTAGTGAGGAATTAGGAGAATCATATAATCGAGCGAAATCAGAAGCGAAAGCAGCCTTTGGTAATGATGAAGTTTACGTCGAAAAATTCGTTGAAAAACCTAAACATATAGAAGTACAAATTTTAGCAGATGAAGAAGGCAATGTTGTTCATTTATACGAGCGTGACTGTTCTGTACAACGTCGTCATCAAAAAGTTGTAGAAATTGCACCGAGTGTATCACTTTCAGATGATCTGCGTCAGCGTATTTGTGATGCTGCTGTGAAGTTAACGAAAAATGTAAATTATTTAAATGCAGGAACAGTAGAATTCCTTGTAAAAGATGATGAGTTTTACTTTATTGAAGTAAATCCACGTGTTCAAGTAGAACATACGATTACAGAAATGATTACGGGAGTAGATATTGTTCAATCACAAATTTTAATAGCTGATGGACATTCATTACATAGCAAAATGGTAGGTGTTCCGAAGCAAGAGGAAGTAGTTGTACATGGATTTGCAATTCAATCTCGTGTAACAACTGAAGATCCGCTAAATAATTTTATGCCGGATACAGGAAAAATTATGGCGTATCGATCAGGCGGTGGTTTTGGTGTACGTCTTGATACAGGAAATAGCTTCCAAGGTGCAGTTATTACACCGTACTACGATTCTTTACTTGTAAAAGTTACAACTTGGGCACTTACTTTTGAGCAAGCTGCTGCAAAAATGGAACGTAACTTAAAAGAATTCCGTATTCGTGGTATTAAAACAAATATTCCATTCCTAGAGAATGTAGTAAAACATAAAAACTTCTTATCAGGAGAATATGATACTTCATTTATCGATGCGTCACCTGAATTGTTCTTGTTCCCGAAACGTAAAGACCGTGGAACGAAAATGTTAAATTACATTGGTACAGTAACAGTAAATGGTTTCCCAGGAGTAGGTAAAAAAGAAAAACCAATATTCCCAGATGCTCGTATTCCATGTTTAAAACATTCAGAGCCAATCCAAAATGGAACGAAACAAATTTTGGACGAGCGTGGAGCAGACGGATTAGTAAAATGGGTACAGGATCAAAAACGTGTACTTTTAACGGATACAACATTCCGTGATGCACACCAGTCATTACTTGCAACTCGTATTCGTACAAAAGATTTACATCAAATTGCGGAGCCAACAGCGAGAATGTTACCGAACCTATTCTCAGCGGAAATGTGGGGCGGTGCAACGTTTGATGTTGCGTATCGTTTCTTAAAAGAAGATCCATGGGAACGATTACTAGATCTTCGTGAAAAAATGCCGAACGTTTTATTCCAAATGTTACTTCGTTCTTCAAACGCAGTTGGATACAAAAACTATCCAGATAATTTAATTCAAAAATTTGTGGAATGTTCTGCTCAAGCAGGCATTGATGTATTCCGTATTTTTGATAGCTTAAACTGGGTGGAAGGCATGAGAGTTGCAATTGACGCTGTACGAGACACTGGTAAAATTGCAGAAGCAACAATGTGCTACACAGGGGATATCCATGATCCACTGCGTAGTAAATATGATTTAAATTACTATAAAAATTTAGCAAAAGAGTTAGAAGCATCAGGAGCTCACATTTTAGGTATTAAAGATATGGCGGGCTTATTAAAACCAAATGCAGCATATGATTTAGTTTCTGCATTAAAAGAGACAGTGTCGATTCCGATTCACCTGCATACGCACGATACGAGTGGAAATGGTATATTAACGTATACGAAGGCAATTGAAGCGGGTGTTGATATCGTCGATGTAGCAGTGAGTTCTATGGCTGGTCAAACGTCACAACCAAGTGCGAACACGCTATACTATGCATTAGGTGGAAACGAAAGACAACCAGATGTTAATATAGATTCTTTAGAAAAACTATCTCATTATTGGGAAGATGTACGCAAATACTATGCACCGTTTGAAAGTGGTATGAATGCGCCTCATACAGAGGTATATATGCATGAAATGCCGGGTGGGCAGTATAGTAATCTTCAGCAACAAGCGAAGGCGGTTGGTTTAGGAGATCGCTTCGATGAAGTGAAAGTAATGTACCGCCGTGTGAATGACATGTTTGGAGATATTGTAAAAGTAACGCCATCATCAAAAGTTGTTGGTGATATGGCATTATTTATGGTTCAAAACCATCTGACAGAACAAGATGTTTTAGAGCGTGGACATGCTATGGACTTCCCAGGATCTGTTGTTGAAATGTTCTCTGGTGATTTAGGTCAACCGTACGGTGGTTTCCCGAAAGAATTACAAAAGATTATTTTAAAAGGGAAAGAGCCATTAACAGTAAGACCAGGTGAATTACTAGAGCCAGTAGATTTCGAAGCGTTAAAAGAAGAATTATTCCATAAACTTGGACGCGAAGTAACGATTTTTGATGTAGTTGCATATGCTTTATATCCAAAAGTATTTATGGATTATGAAAAAGTTGCTGAGCTTTATGGAAATGTATCTGTACTTGATACACCGACGTTCTTCTATGGTATGAGACTAGGTGAAGAAATTGATGTAGAAATTGAACAGGGTAAAACATTGATGGTTAAACTAGTATCAATTGGAGAACCTCAGCCGGATGGAAATCGTGTCCTTTACTTGGAATTTAACGGTCAACCACGTGAAATTATCGTGAAAGACGAGAGTGTAAAAGCAACAGTTGCACAACGTGTGAAAGGAAACCGTGAGAATCCAAATCATATTAGTGCAACGATGCCAGGAACGGTAATTAAAGTAGTTGTAAAAGAAGGCGATGAAGTGAAAAAAGGCGATTCTATGGCAATTACAGAAGCGATGAAAATGGAAACGACAGTTCAAGCGCCGTTCAATGGTAAAGTGAAGAAAGTATATGTTAACGATGGTGATGCGATTCAAACGGGTGATTTACTTATTGAATTAGATCACTAAAATAAAAAAAGAGCTGTGTAAAATACAGCTCTTTTTTTATTGCAAAAAATCCCTTGCCGAATTGGCAAGGGATTTTAGTTTTAAATTATTTTGTTTGTTTAGAAGTTAATTCGGCTTCTTTTGCATTCACTTTACTTCTTGTTCCTAACATAACTAAATAGCATAGTACGGCAAACAAGCAAGAAATGAATAGAGAATGTAACAATGCCATTGCTAAACTAGCGTTTGTAAATACAACTAAAACTCCTACTACAGCTTGAAGTGTAACAAGGATAAATGAAATGATCCATCCCCAATATACGACAGGTTGCTGTTTGTAATGGCGAATAGCGAGAATCATCGCGTATAGTATCCAAGCGAAAATTAACATCGCTGCAACTCTATGGCCCATTTGAACCCATTCATGTAGTTGAGTTGGCATAGGTCTGTTTTTGCTACATAAAGGAAAGTCTGGACAGGCTAAGCTAGCTCGTTCGTGACGTACTAAAGCACCTGTGTAGACGACGATATAACTGTAAATTGTTACACCATAAATATGAAATTTCATTTTTTTGTCCATAATAAGTGAACGTGCATCAAATTTTTGGTCAATTTCAAAGATAAGACACGTTAATAAAATGACAGAAGCAAATGAAATTAAGGAAATACCGAAGTGGATAGCAAGTACAGCTGGCATTTGGCCCCAAACAACTGCTGCTGCTCCCATTAATGCTTGTGCAACTAAAAATACGAAGGATAAAATTGCTAACGTTTTTGTTTCACGCACATGTTTATAATATTTCCAGGACAAAATACAAAGGAGAGTGACAAGAATTCCAGCTGATCCGGATGTTAATCGGTGGCTAAGTTCAATAATAGTTTCCATTGATAAATTAGATGGAACAAATTCACCGTTACAAAGTGGCCATGATTTACCACAACCTTGACCAGAACCTGTTTTTGTAACTAAAGCGCCTCCTAATAAAACTATTAATAAATCAAGGCTTGTAATGACTGCTAACCATTTAATAAAGCGTTGCAATCTCTTTCACCATCTTTCTGCTATGAAGTTATTGCGAAATATTTTCATTCCATTATGTATAGAATAAAACGCGCTAGTTCCTATGATATATAAAAAATAATAAAATAGCAAAGAAATGGAGGGGGAAGGAAAGGGGGAGAAAATAGGTGTAAAAACAGGGTTCATAAGGAAAATTTTAGGTGAAAAATAGGCTATTTTGAAAAGAAATGGGGAGAATACGTGTTAAATAAGACAAAATAGTTTATTATAGAAGGTAACATCATGTTATGATAAGGACAAGTCAGAATGAAGTTTTTTATATTCGACACAAAAAGTTCATGTTTTCTTCACAAAATGTTCGGGAAATATGATTTAATATATTGGAGTATGGGCGTAGATTAGTAGTAGAATGGGTTAACAATGTTTCTACTGTAATAATATTGCTATATAGAAGCGAATTATTTCATTTGAAATATGCGCAAAAAGAAAGATGAAAGTTTTAAGAGGGGGTTAGAGTGATGAACCATGCAACAAGTGAGCTGCATGATGAGTCCGCTGTTACAAGTGTACCGGAAACAACTCGGTTACAAGATTTAAAAGCACTCGTTAAAATGGGGATTGTAAACTCAAATACACTTACTGTATTTACAGGATTTTGGTTGGCATTACACTTTAATGGATTAAGTGTAATGGACAATCTGGATAAGTTATTCTTTACAATCGTTGGTTCTGGATTAGTTATGGCAGGGGTATGTTGTTTAAACAACTACATTGATCGAGACATCGATCCATTAATGGAAAGAACAAAGACCCGTCCAACGGTTACTGGAAAGTATAAACCAGGATTTGCACTTACATTTGGACTAGTCATATTACTTCTTGGTTTTGTATTTTTATTATTAACAACACCAATGGCAGTCTTAATGGGATTTATTGGTGCTTTCACATATGTTGTTCTATATAGTTTATGGACAAAGAGAAAGTATACACTAAATACTGTTGTAGGTAGTATATCTGGTGCAGTTCCTCCTTTAATTGGATGGGCAGCAATCGATCCATCTTTAGGCCATCCAATTGCTTGGATGTTATTTTTAATTATGTTTATTTGGCAAATCCCACATTTCCTTGCATTAGCAATGAAACGTGTTGATGAATATCGAAATGCAGGAATTCCAATGCTTCCTGTAGTTCATGGATTTGAAATTACGAAACGCCAAATTATGATTTGGACAGTATGTTTATTACCACTACCATTTTATATGAGTGGACTAGGGATAACATTTATGGTAATTGCAACACTGCTTAACATCGGATGGATCGTTTTAGGATTTTATGGCTTCCGTAAGAAAGATGACATCAAATGGTCCGTGCAAATGTTTGTTTATTCCCTAAATTATTTAACAATCTTATTTGTATCAATGATTGTAGTTACATTCTTCTAAGACAACGACATAATTGGATTTCTTTACGTTGAGATTTACTTTACTTAACTATAAAGTACAATCTAATTCACAAGGAAAGTGGGGGTTGTTTGTATGAAGAAACAGTGGCGACTGCTTTCGTTCGTTTCACTGCTGGCTTTACTGTTAGGGGGATGCGGTAAAGCCTTTCAATCTACTTTAATTCCGCAAGGAGAAGTAGCAAAAATGCAATATGATTTACTTCTACTGGCGAGTGCAATCATGGTAGGAGTAGTACTAGTAGTTACTATTATTTTCTTATATGTAATTGTGCGTTTCCGACAAAAGAAGGGTGAGGAAGATTATATTCCAGAGCAAGTTGAAGGGAATCACAAGCTAGAAATTATATGGACAGTTATTCCGATTATTCTTTTACTAATCTTAGCTGTTCCAACAGTTACATATACATTCAAACTTGCTGATGTAAGTGCGATGGAGAAAAAGAATATTGATAAAGATACTATCGTTGTTGATGTAACAGCGAATCTTTATTGGTGGGAATTTTCTTATAAATCAGAAAAGATAGTAACTTCGCAAGATTTGGTCATCCCCACAGGTAAGAAAGTGTATTTAAATTTGAAGGGTGCCGATATTAAACACTCATTTTGGGTTCCATCTTTAGCAGGGAAAATGGATACAAATACAGACAATGTGAACAAAATGTGGTTAAAGGCAGATAAATCGGGCACTTATAATGGTTTTTGTACAGAATTTTGCGGCCCATCACATTCTTTAATGCAATTTAAAGTGAAAGCTTTAGATGAAAGCGAGTACAAAAAATGGCTTGCTGATATGAAGAAGATTGATGGGAAGAAAGAAGTAGCTTCAACAAAGGCGCAAGAGGGCCAAGAAATATTTAATAAAAGCTGTATTGGTTGTCATGCAGTTGGATCTAATGATAGTAGACCACCTTCCGCTCGTATCGCACCAAACTTAGCAAACTTTGCGGATCGCGATATGGTTGCCGGTATTGCCGAAAACAATGAAGAAAACTTAAAAAAATGGCTGAAAGATCCTGAAAATATGAAGCCAGGAAACAAAATGACTGGCAAATATGGCAACTTAACGGATGATCAAATTGATGCATTAAATGCATACTTACAAACGTTAAAAGTTGAAAAGTAAAGAGGGATTATTCGCGAAGGGGAGGTTGAAAACGTGAGTTCTGTAGCAAAAAAACAGGGGATGGGTGCTGTCATATGGGATTATTTAACGACAGTAGACCATAAAAAGATTGCCATTCTCTATTTAATTGCAGGTGGATTGTTTTTTGTAATAGGCGGAATAGAAGCTCTATTTATTCGCCTTCAATTAGCGATTCCTAACAACGCTTTTCTTGTTGGGGATGCTTATAATCAAGTATTAACGATGCACGGTACAACAATGATTTTCCTCGCAGCTATGCCACTCGTGTTTGCATTTATGAACGCCGCTGTACCACTTCAAATTGGTGCACGTGATGTAGCGTTCCCGTTTTTGAATTCACTCGGATTTTGGTTATTTTTCTTTGGTGGAGTATTTTTAAATTTAAGTTGGTTTTTAGGTGGAGCACCTGATGCAGGATGGACATCTTATGCATCTTTAGCTTTAGCCTCTAAAGGTCATGGTGTTGATTTCTATGTACTCGGCTTGCAAATCTCAGGTATTGGTACATTAATTGGAGGTATTAACTTCCTTGTAACCATTATTAATATGCGGGCGCCAGGAATGACGTACATGCGTATGCCGATGTTTACATGGACGACATTTGTAACATCTTCGCTTATATTATTCGCTTTTCCGCCGTTAACTGTAGGATTAGGACTTTTAATGTTAGATCGTTTATTTGGAACAAGTTTCTTTAATCCGGCATTGGGCGGGAATACAATTATATGGGAGCATTTATTCTGGATTTTCGGTCATCCAGAAGTATACATTCTTATACTCCCAGCTTTCGGAATATTCTCAGAAATCTTCGCGACATTTTCGAAAAAACGATTGTTTGGTTATTCATCGATGGTGTTTGCGACTGTATTAATTGGATTTTTAGGATTTATGGTATGGGCGCACCATATGTTTACTGTTGGACTTGGTCCAGTTGCTAATGCTATTTTCTCGGTCGCAACAATGGCGATTGCGGTTCCAACTGGTATCAAAATATTCAACTGGCTCTTTACAATGTGGGGCGGAAGTATTCGTTTTACGACACCAATGATGTGGGCAGTAGCTTTCATTCCATCATTCGTAATGGGTGGAGTTACAGGGGTTATGCTAGCATCTGCACCAGCTGATTATCAATTTCATGATAACTATTTCGTAGTAGCGCATTTTCATTATGTAATCGTTGGCGGTGTTGTATTTGGTTTACTTGCAGGAGCTCATTATTATTGGCCACTGATGTTTAATAAAGTATTAAATGAAACATTAGGAAAGATAACGTTCTGGCTATTCTTTATCGGCTTCCATTTAACGTTCTTTATTCAGCATTTCCTTGGCTTGATTGGTATGCCACGCCGTTATTACACATATCTTGAAGGGCAAGGGTTGGAAATGGGGAATATGATTAGTTCCATCGGAGCGGTGTTTATGGCTCTTGGAACGATTGTTCTTCTATTCAATGTAATTAAAACGACAGTATCAAAAGAAAAAGCTGGTCGTGATCCGTGGGATGCACGTACATTAGAATGGACAATGCCAGCACCGACACCAGAATATAACTTTAAACAATTACCATTTGTTCGCGGATTAGATCCGTTTTGGATTGAAAAACGTGAAGGTAATAAAGAGATGACAGCAGCGGAACCAGTTGGTGATATTCATATGCCAAATCCTTCGTTTTCACCATTTGTCATTTCTTTCGGATTGTTTATAGCGGCATTTGGTGCGATGTATATGCAGGGCGGAAAAGATAAGTTCTGGTTATTAGTAGCAATTATTGGTTTAATCATTACATTTGGCGCAATGTTCCTACGTTCAGTAATTGATGATCATGGGTATCATATTCATAAAGAAGATTTAGAGGATAAGGGGGGCAAGGCATAATGCATGTAGATGAAAAATTAACGAATGAAACATTTCCAGCAGAGCCTGAAAAAGCAACCCTTGAAGGGAAAAATAAGTTTGTCGGTTTTTGGTTATTTCTTGGAGGCGAAACAGTGTTGTTCGCTTCCTTATTCGGAACATATTTAGCGTTAAAGAATTCTACAAATGGTGGACCAACATCTCAAGAGATGTTCCAAATGCCACTCGTTTTCATTATGACGATGCTTTTATTAACGAGTAGCTTAACGAGTGTATATGCGATGTATCACATGAAAAACTTTAACTTTAAGAAAATGCAGCTTTGGTTACTAGTAACAGTATTGCTAGGTTTAGGGTTTTTAGGGTTTGAGATATATGAGTTTTATCATTATACACATGAATTTAAGCATACTATGAGAAGTAGTGCGTTTGGCTCTGCGTTTTATGCTCTTGTTGGTACACATGGACTCCACGTATTGTTTGGGTTATGTTGGATTCTAACATTAATCTTTAGAAATGCGAAGAGAGGTCTAAATTTATACAATGCACCGAAGTTTTATGTTGCATCGATTTATTGGCACTTTATTGACGTAGTTTGGGTGTTTATTTTCACTGTAGTATATTTAATGGGAATGGTGGGATAAACAATGGCGATAAAGCAAACGAATAATCCTAAAGTTGATCTTGTTTATCGGAAGAGAAAAAGTGCGGAGGAAATGAGGCATCAAGTTATTACGTTTGCATTAATGATTTTTTTAACATTAGTTGCATTTGTAGCGGTGGCGTATCCAAAAACTTTTAGTCCGATTTTCTCTGTACCGTTTATTTTACTATTAGCAGTGGTACAAGTAATTTTTCAATTGTATTATTTTATGCATATGAGTCATAAAGGACATGAAGCAGCAAGTTTCTTTCTTTACTCTGGTCTGCTAATAGGGTTAATTACAATTTTAGCTTTTATGACAATCGTGTGGATTTGAAAAGTGAAAAATAAGGGAGCTTGTGTTGTCACAGCTCCCTCTTCATATTATGAGATAACCTTACGAAGGTAGGTGTGAAAATGAGTAACTTGTGGATATTTGGTTTTCAGGCTTTATGGAGTCCAATCTTTTTATTATTTATGCTTTCGATTCTTATTGGGTACTTCTTAATTATTGGGCCATATAGAATGCGATTTGAAAATGCGACGAAGGTAAGTAAGAAGCAAATTTTTTATTTTACGACTGGTATTGTTCTTTTGTATTTTGTAAAGGGAGGGCCTATTGATTTAATTGGCCATATTATATTTAGTGCTCATATGTTTGAAATGGCAGTCATGTATATTGCAGTTCCACCGTTACTGTTGCTTGGTATACCAATTTGGTTATATCGTTACATTACTTCTTTTAAGTTTGTTCAAATTATATTAAAGGCATTTGCTAAACCGCTTATTGCGTTATTTGTATTTAACGGCCTGTTTTCTTTTTATCATTTACCAGTTGTTTTTGATACGGTAAAACAAAGTCAAATAGCTCATCCTATTTGTCTCGCTATATTGTTTTTTACAGCAATCATGATGTGGTGGCCGATGTTAAATCCATTACCAGAATATCAAACATTAAGTGATATAAAGAAACTTGGTTATATGTTTGCTAATGGCATATTATTAACGCCTGCTTGTGCGTTAATCATTTTTGCGACAGCCCCGTTATTTGCAACGTATACGGATCCGGCTGCTTGGATGAAAGCGATGGAACTATGTGTACCAGCGGGCACTTTATCAGATTTAAATATAACGGGACCAGAATTTTTGCACTGGATGCCAGTCGTACAAGACCAGCAAACTGGTGGTATCATAATGAAAATTGTCCAGGAAATAGTGTACGGTACAATTATAGGCTATGTATTCTTTAGATGGGCACGTAGAGAACGTGAAAAGGATAAGGAGCAGTTGCAACAATTGCCGCCGTATTTACAGACTAAGTAAAAAAAGTGTATGGGATTCCATGCGCTTTTTTTACTTAGTTTTAGCTACCTTAAAAAGATTGAATTTTCTAATTTTTTATGTTAAGTTAGTGTAGGCGTGTACTAAAAGTGGAGATAAAATTTACTACTAGCTTTCATGCGTAATAATTCCATATGTAGTGCAAGTTTTTTAGAGAGTTACAAATATATATTGTTATCTTTAATAAACACGAACTATTTTAAGGGGGAGTTTAAATGGGTAGTAGTGGAAGTATGGTAAAGCCGATTAGTGGTTTTTTGACAGCACTAATTCAATATCCAGTACCAGTAGTAGAATCGCGTGCAGACATTGATAAACAAATTCAACAAATCATAAAAACAATTCATTCGACCAAATCAGGTTACCCTGGTTTAGAATTGATAGTATTTCCTGAATATAGTACACAAGGGCTCAATACAAAAAAATGGACTACAGAAGAATTTTTATGCACAGTGCCTGGGCCAGAAACAGACTTATTTGCTGAGGCATGTAAAGAATCTAAAGTATATGGTGTTTTTTCAATAATGGAGAAAAATCCTGATGGTGGAGAGCCATATAATACAGCAGTTATTATTGATCCACAAGGTGAAATGATTTTGAAGTATCGTAAGCTAAATCCTTGGGTGCCAGTCGAGCCTTGGAAAGCTGGAGATTTAGGCTTACCTGTTTGTGATGGACCTGGAGGAAGTAAATTAGCTGTTTGTATTTGTCATGATGGCATGTTCCCTGAAGTAGCTCGTGAAGCGGCCTATAAAGGTGCAAATGTCTTAATTCGTATTTCTGGATATAGTACACAAGTTAGTGAACAATGGATGCTAACCAATCGTTCAAATGCATGGCAGAATTTAATGTATACATTGTCGGTAAACTTAGCGGGTTATGATGGCGTATTTTATTACTTTGGTGAAGGACAAGTATGTAATTTTGATGGGACTACTTTAGTACAGGGACATCGAAATCCTTGGGAGATTGTTACTGCTGAAGTATATCCAGAACTAGCAGATCAGGCTAGATTAGGATGGGGATTGGAAAATAATATATATAATCTAGGTTCAAGAGGATATGTAGCAACTCCTGGTGGGGTGAAAGAAAATCCATATACGTTTGTAAAAGATTTAGCTGAAGGTAAATATAAGGTTCCTTGGGAAGATGAGATTAAAGTAAAAGATGGATCTATTTATGGATATCCAGTAAAAAAAACGATTCATTCTTAGGGAAGGGAAATAAAACAAGCGCATCATATTGATGCGCTTGTTTTTGTTAATCAATAATTTGAAATTCTTTTAACTCTTTTTCGACATTTTGTAGGAGTTGTTCGCTTTTTTGAAGTACATTCGTTGGGAAAGTCTCATCATCACCATATTCAACGCCGTGAGGATAATAATGTTTTCCTAATAAGGGGGGAAGTAGTTTTACTTCAGCGTGTCTACTGCCAATGTCACCTTCAACAGCAACTCCTTGCACTCGTAAATAATAAACATCCTTTAATATTTCAAATTTATAATCGTATGTAACTCGCTCATAATCCCACTGTCCGGCAAGTACGAAGTGGTTGTTTTCCATGATTTCAGTTAAAAGAGTTAATTCAACGACGGCTCCATTAAATTGCGTATTTGTAAATTGCATATAATACCTCCTTTTTTAATGTTACACCATTATTTTTATAATAGTATGAATAATAAGAAAGTGCAATTCATATTGAGAGAAAAGGGATAATCCAGACTTTTTTCACAAAAATATGATATAGTGAAAAGAGTACGGTACACACAAAAAGAAAGAAAAGGATTTGTGTATATCTCAATTTTATGTTTTGTTCAGGAGGTATATCGTTTGAAGAAATTATTGCGTATCGTAATGATTACATTTTTAATTTTAGCTGTTGATTTATACGGGAAATTACTCGTTTCACAATATATATTAACCCCATCTCAATCAAAGCAAGAAAATAAAATTGTGAAAAAGAAAAAGCAAATTAAGGAAGACTCCTCAGACACTGTTTTAAATATGATTGGTGAAGACTCTGAAAACTTATTAGCGAAGTGGGGAGAACCCTCTCGAATAGAGCCATCTGCATACGGATATGAATGGTGGGTATACAACCAGGATTTAACTCAGTATGTTCAATTTGGAGTTTCTGAACGTAAAGTTGTAACGGCATACGCAGCTGGTGAACAAGTTAAGGTTCCACCTTATTATATAAATGAAAAATATGAAGAAGTATATAAAAAAAGTCCGCTTTCGCATGAAATTTCATTAAAAAGAGGGAAAAATAGTTATCAATTTGAGCTATCTGATACCGAAGTCATGGAACAACCGTTAATACCTGTAGAAGATGGATGGGCGCAATTGTATTTTGATCAATTTACACATGAGCTTATTGGTGTTCGTTATATGGATGATGAAACTTTATTACGCCAAAGACCGTATCAGCTCGTTTATTCAGGTGAATTAATAGCAGAACAACCATTGACTCCAGAAAAAATAAAACAAGTAGAAAATGGGAATATGCAACAAATTTTTGATTTAACAAATATCATTCGAAGTCGTCATAAATTACCATTATTAACATGGGATCAGGAAACAGCAGATGTTGCTGTTGGTCACAGTAAAGATATGAAAGACAATAATTATTTTTCTCATGACTCACCTACATTAGGTACACTAGGAGATCGTTTGCAGCGCGGGAAAGTAGGATTTCAACTTGCTGGTGAGAACATAGCGGCGCAACATAGTGATGGAATTGCGGCAGTGCAAGGTTGGTTAAATAGTGAGGGGCATAGAAAGAATTTATTAAATGAACAATTTACAGGATTAGGTGTTGGTGTATACGATAAATTTTATACACAAAACTTTATTCGAAAATAAAGTGAAATTGTAAGCGGTGGGGTGTTAACATCACCAAATTAGTTACTTCGTATTCACTGAATTGTAGGTGGGAATCTGACCGTATGCAAATAGCAGAAAAAAAGGTGCATGAATCGTCTAAAAATAGGCGAACCATGCGCCTTTTTTTTCTTACTATATAGTAGATATACATGGAGAGGTGAGGATTATGCCAACAACAAAAGGACCGTTACATCCATCGGTTCAACAGTTTAAAGAATTTGTAAACCATCACCCTAAAATGGTTCATGAGGTTAGAAGTGGTCATAAAACATGGCAACAATTTTATGAAGAATGGTACTTACTTGGTGAAGAAGATCCAATATGGGCAACTTATAGACCGGATGGAGCGCCTGCGTTTTCTTCGGTAAAAGAAAATAAAAAAGAAAAAGATAATCGAACTGAAGAGGAAAAAACTGCTGATGTGATGGGGCAAATGCTTTCTTTTTTTAAAAAGTTGGACGTGGAACAAATGCAGAACCATTTAGCCAATGTGACGAGTGCAATCGGGAGCGTGCAACAAGTTATTCAGCAATTTCAAGGTAACCGTACGCAGCAAGAGCAAAGTACTTCAGAAAATAACCCATTTTTCTTTCAAAAGGATTAGGGGGAAAGATGATGAGAGCAGAAATTATGGAGTTTATAAAGGCTGATGAGGATTTATCTCGCTATATTAGAGAGCAACCGTACTGGTATAGAAAATTAACACGAAATCCTGAAGAAAAAGAGGCTTTTGAGTTAGCGGCGATGCAACATTTCAAAAAAACAATACCAGATAAAGTGGAAAAGTTTCAAAATCAATTGGCCGTTGCTTCGATCATGATTGATATGTTTCAGTATATGAAGCAACAAAATGCAACCTAATTGGAAGTGAAAAATATGTCCGTCATGCAGAACTTTTGTTACAATAGAGGTTGATTATTTAAAAAGGAGTTGCAGCATGACGGAAATTTGTTTAGTACGACATGGACAAACTGATTGGAATTTTCAAGAAATTATTCAGGGGCGAGAAGATATTCCGCTTAATGAAGTTGGTAAGAAGCAAGCGAGTCAGAGTGCAGCTGCTTTACAAGAAGAAACGTGGGATATCATTATAAGTAGCCCGTTAATTAGAGCGCAAGAAACGGCTAATGAAATTGCAAAGACAGTTGGATTACAATCGATTTTATTAGATGAGCGATTTGTTGAACGGAATTTTGGAGAAGCTTCAGGGAAGCCGGTTGCGGCTGTTAGAGAGTTGATTGCTGAAGGTAAAGTAGAAGGTATGGAGCGAGATGAAGAGATTGTAGCTCGTTGCTTTGCTGCTTTAGAAGATGTTGCGACAACTCATTTTGGCAAACGTATTATTATTGTTGCTCACTCACACGCGATAAAAGCGATTTTACATGCCATTGAACCAGATGAAATTACATTTAAGACACCATTAAAAAATGCGTGTATTAGTTATGTGAAACAAAATAGTGGAAAGTGGGATGTTCTTAAATATAATATAGCGGAACATATTAATGTATAAGTGTGTACGGATATAGTGTAAAAATAGTTTCATTATATCTTTCTTTTGAGTAAGTCACTTCAATTAGTAGTTCTAATCTAAATGTGGTATGATGGATACTCGGAGGTGTCTCTCATGATTGTAGCGACGCTAGAAAGCGTATTAATATTAGATAAGGCAGAGCAGCTTGCAAAAGCGATTATCTGTTCAGATATAGCAGAAGATTATCGTAAGTATTATAGAGAATTACATGAAGATATGGAACTTCAGACGCTCATTCAGCAATTTACAGCGATGAAAGAACGGTATGAGGAAGTACAGCGTTTTGGAAAATACCATCCTGACTATACTACCGTGTCAATGAAAATGAGAGAATTAAAGCGTTCTGTGGACTTACATGATAAGGTTGCAGCTTTTAAAAGAGCAGAAACTGCTTTGCAGAAGTTATTAGACGAAGTTAGTGTAGCAATCGGTTCGGAAGTGTCTTCTTCCATTAAAGTGCCAACAGGAAATCCATTCTTTGATGCTGGTGGCTGTGGTGGAGGTTGTGGTACTGGCGGAGGTTGTGGTTGTAAAAAAACGGGGTGATGTACCCCGTTTTTTAGAAGTTGGAAGAAAACGTATACAGAGTTTGTCCTGTAATGTTATAAATTTCTGATTGGTTTTCATAGAATATAAAATATATGTTTTTAAAAGGAGAAGATGGAGAAGATTATGTTCGGGCAACGACAAAGTATGATTGTTTATTTACATTCATTGAAACATGCCAAGATTTTAAGGAAATATGGTAACATACATTACATATCAAAACGATTAAAATATGCTGTAGTATATTGTGATATGGAACAAATTGAGCATATGATGCATAAGTTGAACAAACTTCCTTTTGTGAAAAAGATAGAACAGTCGTATCGCCCGTATTTAAAAACGGAATTTGAAAATTCCCGTCCTGATCGAGCAAAAGAATACGATTATAGCTAATAGAAAAAATCCCCGGCTAAATTTAGCCGGGGATTTTTCACTTGAAATAACGTGTTATTTCATCGGAGGAATGAAATTGTTCATTCGTAAAATACCAATTAAATGATTAAAAAATAGTTCTTTTTCTGGGAAAGTTGTAGATGGTTTTACAGTAAAGGTAGCCACTTTTTTTCCGAGTTGTTCTGCCGTTTCTTCAAATAAAATGACACGTTTACTTTTTTTATTTTCAAATACAGGAATGCCTTCACGACATATGTATAATGGTTGGAAATCACCAGTAGTAGTTGGTTTTAATATTACAACAAGCGAACATACTTTTTTATCGTTTTTTATCGTTTCAAATTGTAACATATGTGCTATACGTTCTTGATTTGTTTTGGCAATTTCAAGTAATTCATATAAATCAGAGTAGCCTTCTCCAAGTTCTATAAAGCGTTGAATCATATCTTTTCCTCCTCTTTCTTTTACTGTACCATTTCACTTTTTAAATGAAAAGCACACAAAGAAAAAAAACCCTGCATAGCAGGGCCCTTCTTATACTAGCATGTACTAGTAAGAAGGCAAAGGGAGAGGAGAAACCGGAGGAAGAACTTATGGGGAAACGTAAGTCTTCTCCGCGGTTGGCAACAACATCGAAGGTGATGTTGTTATAATTATTTATGTCCAATCTAAATGAAGATATACATAATGAAATTAAATTTTATGTTGGGCTTTTTATTTTTCTTTTTTTTATTTTGTGATAGGATAAAAAAGATAAAGTGGAACTAATATACATATTGGGTTCATATTAGTGAATGATGAGATGAATACATAAAAATAACGAGAGGTTATTTGAGGCCGAGTTTTCCTATAGTTAGGTGAATGTGGTTTGTTAACGGTTACCGAAGTGGGAATGGCTTTCTATAATCGCTCGATAGATTGAAATAAAGGTAGTGACAACAGATGAGAGTAGTTTCAGGAAAATGTAAAGGACACCCGCTTAAAGCGGTTCCTGGTAATACAACACGTCCAACGACAGATAAAGTAAAAGAATCTATTTTTAATATGATAGGTCCTTATTTTGATGGTGGTATCGCCCTTGATTTATTTGGTGGTAGTGGTGGTCTTGGAATTGAGGCTTTGAGCAGAGGGATTGATAAAGCAATTTTTGTTGATCGGGATAGTAAAGCGATAAAAGTAATTCATCAAAATTTAGAAAGTTGTAGAGTACAGGAACAAGCTGAAGTATATCGAAATGATGCTGAACGTGCAGTAAAGGCGCTAATAAAACGTGAAATGTCATTCGATCTTATATTGATAGATCCTCCATATAAAGAGCAAAAAATTGTATCTTTAATTAGTATAATGGATCAACATGGATTGCTACATAGTGATGGATTAATTATGGCAGAGCATGGTAATGATGTAGTTTTACCTAATTCAATAGGAAGGCTTGTAAAAGTACGAGCTGAGAATTATGGGATTACTGCAATATCGATTTATAAGTATGAAGGTGAGGGGACAGAATGACAAGTATAGCTATTTCTTCAGGAAGTTTTGATCCAATTACCCTTGGGCATCTGGATATTATTAAAAGGGGAGCAAAAGTATTTGATGAGGTGTACGTAGTCGTTTTAAACAATTCATCAAAAAAACCATTCTTTTCAGTTGAAGAGCGATTAGAATTAATTCGAGAAGCGACAAAGGATATCCTGAATGTAAAAGTAGATTCACATAGTGGGCTATTAGTAGAGTATGCAAAAATGCGTAATGCAAATGCAATATTACGTGGTTTACGAGCAGTTTCTGATTTTGAATATGAGATGCAAATTACTTCTATGAATCGAAAATTAGATGAAAATATTGAAACATTTTTTATTATGACAAACAATCAATATTCATTTTTAAGCTCGAGTATTGTAAAAGAAGTTGCGAGGTATGGAGGAAGTGTAGTAGATCTTGTACCTCCTATTGTAGAACGTGCTTTAAAAGAAAAGTTTCAAACCCCGTTAAAGTGAACGGGGTTTTTCTTTATATGTGCGCAAAAATAATAAAATAACATATAAGTATAGACAAAATAATGTGAAAATTGGTCCATAATGTATAAAAGATGTCCAAATTTCATGTAGTATAGAAGGATGTTCGGATAAAAATACAGGAATATCTTTTGGCATAGGCGAGAAAGAACTCACTTTCTCATAAAATGGTGTCCAAAATACAAATGTAAAAATAGGGGCAAGAATACTTTGAATAATTCGTGCGAAAAAATAGGGTTTAAATCGGATATCTGTTTCAGCTAATATGCTAGCAACTTGTGCCTGAATAGAAAGACCACTAAATGCTAAAATGAAGCTTGTTACCATAGCTTGTTGTAAGAGCGGTGTTTCATTTATTTGACTAATCATTTGGCTTCCGAGTGTCATTTCGAAAATACCTGATAATATAGGTATACTAAAATCTGTACTTAGTTGGAAGAATGATAAAATATGTTGCATAATAAAAGAAAGAGCTGCTGTAATGTGAAATACAGTAATCATTTTATTTAACACAGAGAATAAAATAATAAATCCGCCAATCATAAGTAATGTTTGAATAGAAGAAACAATGGCATCCCCAAGTAATTTACCAATTGGTCTTTTTTCTTGTAAGCGTGTCTCGTGAAGGATTAAAAAAGGGTTTTGAAAGCGACGTTTTTTTGTAGTGTGTGTATTAATTTTGTAAGCGGTATTATCGCCGTAAAAACGCATAATTAATCCGACAGCAAAGTTACTGAAATAATGGGCAGCGGCTAATATAATTCCTAATTTCGGATTATTAAAAAAACCGATAGACACAGCACCGAAAATAAAAAGTGGATTAGAAGAATTTGTGAAAGAAACGAGGCGCTCTGCTTCAATCTGAGTTAAAAGATTGCTTTTTCGTAGTCTAGCGCTTAATTTGGCGCCTGCAGGGAAACCAGAAGCCATTCCCATCGCCCAAACAAATCCGCCTATCCCTGGAACGCGAAAAAGTGGGCGCATGAGTGGTTCTAATATAACGCCAATAAATTTTACAACACCGATACTAATTAGAAGTTCCGCAATGATGAAAAACGGTAGTAGTGAAGGGAATACAACTTCCCACCATATATTTAACCCGCGAATAGAAGCTTGCAAAGCGGCTTGGGGGTGGAGTACAAGAGAAAAGGTTAAAAATAGCGTTGATATGGTAAGGAAAGCGGTTTTCCATTTTTCATACATGTAAGTAAATCCCCCTTTGTCCCAAAAAACGTTCATTTCAGTATACGTGGATACGTAGTGAATTTAGACCATAAGTATGAAAAAGGAATGAAAAAAATTAAAGGGTGAGAAAAATGAAAGAACCAAAGATTGGTTTAGCACTTGGGTCTGGAGGAGCGAAAGGGTTTGCTCATATTGGTGTAATAAAGGTTTTAAGGGAAGCGGGTATCCCTATTCACATGATTGCAGGAAGTAGTATGGGGGCGCTAATAGGTACGTTTTATGCGGCAAGTAGTAACGTTGAAAGATTGTATAAATTAGCATCTGTTTTTAAGCGGAAGTATTATTTAGATTTCACGGTACCGAAAATGGGATTTATTGCTGGAAAACGTGTCAAAGATATGATTAAAATGTTTACATATAATAAAAATTTAGAAGAGTTAGATATCCCGACGGCTGTTGTGGCTACTGACATATTGAAGGGGGAAAAAGTGGTTTTTACAAGTGGGCCAGTTGCAGATGCGGTGAGGGCTAGCATATCTGTTCCTGGAGTGTTTGTACCAGAAAAAATAGATGGAAGATTATTAGTGGATGGTGGAGTCATTGATCGCATCCCAGTATCGGTTGTGAAAGAGTTAGGGGCCGATATTGTTATCGCTGTTGATGTATCTCCAATTAAGGTAAATGGCGATGTTACGTCCATTTATGACGTAATCATGCAAAGTATTGAAATTATGCAGCATGAGCTTGTAATGAATCGGCAAATTGCATCGGATTTAATGATGCGACCAGCTGTAGAGCAATTTAGTTCACGTGCTTTTACAAACATTGAAGACATTATTCGAGTTGGAGAAGTAGAAGCAGAAAAACATATTTCAAATATTTATTTATTAATTGAGCAGTGGAAGGAGAAACATAATGTTTAAGCGTTTTCGGTTTATATATGCAATCTTAATAGGGGTTATATTGGCGATGTTACTTGTTTACGTACGTTTACCGTATTATATAACAAAACCAGGAATGGCTGCCAAATTAGAGCCTTATGTTCAAGTTGAGGGTGGAACGAAAGAATCTGGTGATTTTATGCTTGTTACGGTTTCAATGGGACCAGCAAATGTGGTGAATTTAATAGCGGCACAGTTTAATAAATATACACATATTTCGAAAGCGGAAGAAATATTGCAAAAAGGTGAGAGTGATGAAGAATATCAATTTCGCCAAAATTATGCGATGAAAGATTCACAAAATGCAGCGATTTATAATGCATATAAACGTGCAAATCGCTCAGTATCTTTTGAAAATAAAGGTGTATTAGTTGCTGGTGTGGCAAAAGGAATGCCGTCAGAAGGAAAGCTTAAGCTTGGTGATGTTATTATAGCTGTTGACGGAAAAACATTTGAAAAGACGGAGCAATTTATTGAATATATGACAGGGAAAAAAGAAAATGATGCTGTAAGTATTGAGTACATGAGAAATGGAAAACAATTGAAAGAGAATTTAAATGTAAAGACGATTCCTAATGGGAATGGACGTGTCGGTATAGGTGTTTCTATCGTTACGGAAAGAGAACTAGTGGTCGATCCGAAAGTGAAAATTAATTCTAATGAAATTGGTGGACCATCCGCAGGTTTAATGTTCACATTAGAAATATATAATCAACTTGTGGAAGAAGACTTAACGAAAGGACATGAAATAGCTGGAACAGGTACAATTAATGAAAAAGGAGAAGTGGGCCCGATTGGTGGTATAAATCAAAAAGTGGTGGCTGCTAGCGATGCTGGGGCTGAAGTGTTCTTTGCGCCAAATGAAAAAGGTGCGGAGAAATCGAACTATAAAGATGCACTTGAGACTGCAAAGGATATTAAAACAAAAATGAAAATTGTACCAGTGGATACGCTGGATGATGCGTTAACATATTTAGAAAAGATGGATAAGGAAAAAACCTCTCTGAAATAGAGAGGTTTTTTATAGGAATTTTGTAGTTGTTTCATCATAGCGAATAGGATGGTGTGTTATATCCTGTTTTAATAGTTGTGTGCGTAACGGTTCGTGCATGATGGAGAAATATACAGAGTTTGCTTTTTTCTCTATATCTAAAGCGGCATGGTCGAATGTTTTTGTATGAGTAAGGATTGGAAGTTCGATTTTTTTCTTATTTTTTGAAAGGTAAGTTTGTCCTTTTTGTGACATGCCTAGCAGGCGAATATATGGTGCGTGTTGTTCTATATTTGCGCTACGTATATCCTCTTTTGTTGTGTTTGTTAAAATGTGTGTACAAGCTCTTTGTAATCTAGTCCATGTATAACGTTTTGTTTTTAATGCTTCCATGAATGAATAGAAGGAGGAACTGTTTTGTATTTTTGATAAAATACGATGCTCTAAACCTTCTTCTATTTCATATATATGTCGTAAGTCCCCTGGAGACATCGTCATGAGTCTATATTTAAAAAATGAAAAGTATTGTTCCCAATTATGTAATATCCCGTAGTTTTGTTTGTAATTTGCTAAAAGCGAAGTGGTTGCCTGTGGGAGAAAAGGTTCAATTGTTGTAAATGATCCTTCTTCGCTAAAGAGTTGTTTTCGGATGCTTGTCGCGCTTGCAATATGTTGGTCATTAAATGTTTCATCATGATAATGAGAGGCAAATCTTTTTATAGTTTGAGCTTGTATAGAGCTATTTTGTGACAGAATTGCTTTCATATATTGGAAGCCTAAAATATTATTTGGTTGTGACATATCTATGTTTTTTTCAGATGTTAAAATGTGTGAGAAAGCATCCGATGTTGCTTTTGCATAACTATTACCAGCGTCCATGAATTGTTTTACAAGGCAGTTAAAAGTCTCTTCTTCGTTTTTTTGTATGGAGATGGTATTATAAAAATTTTCGATTTGTCCATCCTCACTACCGAAACAAATTTCGGAAACACGTAGGGCATTTAAAATGGAAATAGCACCATTTGCGAAGGTTTCAGCCTTTTGTGTTGCAAAGACGTATGGAAGCTCTACAACAAGGTCTACGCCGTTTGCTAAGGCCATTTTAGTGCGATACCATTTGGAAATGAGTGCGGGCTCACCACGCTGTAAAAAAGGACCACTCATAACGGCAATTATTATATCGGATTGTGTTAACTTTTTTGTCTGTTGCACATGATAAAGATGACCGTTATGAAAAGGGTTATATTCAACAACAATACCACCAGCTTTTATGGTAATCTCTCCTTTCGATGTAGCATCTTTTTGAAAAACGTGATACTCTATATATTATTTACTATGATGACTTCATTATAGTGTAAAGAAAAAACATTGACAAATATAAAATGGCTAGCTATAATTTTGTTTGTTGCCTTGAGGTGATATGATATGAAATGGTCCATCCATCAATTGAATAAATTGAGAAATAAAGGATTGACATTGGATGAGATGGTAGATGTAAGTGAGCTAAAAGAGGTCGAGAAAGATATTCGTGAAATTAATCCTGTTCATGTAACGGGAAGAGTTGATTTTGGCTCCGGTAAGTTTACGTTTCATCTACATATAACTGGAAGCATGGTTTTACCATGTTCTCGCTCTTTAGTAGATGTGACATTACCATTTGACATTAAAACAACTGAGGTGTTCCAAACTTCACAAGAAGAATTTGAAACTGAAGCTGAAATTCATTCTTTAGAAGGAGAAGTACTTGACTTACTGCCCGTAATCAAGGAAAATATACTTTTGGAGATTCCAATGCAAATTTTCAGTGATGATGTTTCTGGTGGAGCACCGACGCAAGGTCAAGACTGGCAAGTGATTTCGGAAGAAGACAAAGAAAAGACTGTTGATCCAAGATTGGCAGGACTTGCAAAGTTTTTTGACAAATAATCGGAAGACTGGTTCAGGCCTTCATATGAAAATAACTATTTCTTTTAAGGAGGTGGGAAGAATGGCTGTACCTTTTAGAAGAACTTCTAAAACAGTAAAAAGAAAGCGTCGTACGCATTTCAAATTATCAGTACCTGGTATGGTAGAGTGCCCAAGCTGTGGTGAAGCGAAATTAGCTCACCGTGTATGTAAAGCATGCGGTACTTACAAAGGTAAAGAAGTAATCAGCAAGTAATTGCGGGAAAATAAACGCAGAAGATATCTTCTGCGTTTATTTTTTTTGTCTTAATCTTTAGTTGTTGTATTCTATCTTTTCTAGTAACTGCATATGCTTAATAAAAAATGCATAGGGAGGACTAGAGAGATGGCGACAACAAGACAAGATGCTTGGACTGATGATGAAGATTTGCTTCTGGCAGAAGTAGTACTCCGGCATATTCGAGAAGGTGGAACACAACTTTCTGCCTTTAAGGAAGTGGGAAAAAATTTATCTCGTACACCAGCAGCATGTGGGTTTAGATGGAATTCTTACGTAAGAAAGCAATATAAAGAACGTATTGAGGAAGCAAAGCAACTTCGTAAAGTAGAACATTATGAAGTGAAAGAGACAAAGGTGTTAGAACCTACGTCAATTACGTTGAATGATGTTATTGATTTCTTGCAAAATTATAAAGATGAAAACTCTTTAACGGTGTTGCAACAACAAGTTGAATCATTACAAACAGAAAGAGAGCGCCTTCTGGAGCGATTATCAGTATATGAAGAAGAGTATAGAACATTACTTGATTATATCGATCAAAAAAGAAGTGTAATGGTAGCGGAAAGAAACAATGCTCGCTCGAATGAGAAGTTAGAGAAGCTTAAGAAATAAAAAACAGCTGTTATACAGCTGTTTTTTTATTTTTTAAGCCGATTCTTCGTTTGTAACCGCATTCAAATTTGTTTCTGGATGCCAAATATAAAAATCACCATCAGTTACTGATACGGGGTTGAAATTTAATTTATCCCAAAAACCAGCTGAATGAATACGTGCTATTGTTTTAATGGGAAATTGCATTTGTTTCGCATGATTTACAAGCATTTGCCCGAATCCTTGTTTTTGAAAAGTTGGTAATACTTCAAGTTTATAAAGTTCTAGGTAAGGACCTGTAATTTCGAATGGTTCTCCGCCGTTTCTTTTCATATATAGACTCATACGTGCGATTAGTGATCCACCATAATAAATGCCATAAAATGGAGATTCACTGTCGTTTTCAATAATGTTTGCTTGCAATTCTTCCAGCATAGATAGTTCTTGGGCTCCGCACCCTTTAAATTTTTTGAATTCATCTAACGTTTTATAATTGATGAGCAAGCGCTCAACTTTTGGGAATCCCATTACATCACATCCTTTTGTTATCTTGTTGAATGCAGAAAAGTAAAAATATTTACAATAATATTATAACTCATTTTTTTATTTTTATGAAGAAGATAGTATATTTCTTTTATTATTTTTTTGAGGATTTGCTAAACTAAGGGTATAAGTGTATTAATAGGCAGTATTATACATAGCGAAAAAAGAGAGTGTATTTGTTTGACAGAGGACAACGAAATTATAGGGCGTGCTCATGTACTTTAAAAAGATATAAAAAGGAGGGGAGGCAAGGGCGCTTAATGTGAATCCCTTGTGTGAAAATGAAAATTGGAATTGTCGGACCAGGTGCTATTGGTCTATTGTATACATTTTATTTACAAAAAAGTAACCAAGATGTTACGTTGTTTACAAGAACGGCTAAGCAGGCTGAAGAGTTGAATGAAACAGGTGTAACTTGTATTAGAGATGGAAGATGTGAAACAGTATATCCATCTGTTTTACCGATAGAAAGTATGGTAGCACAAAATTTAGATTATATATTTATTTCTGTGAAGCAATATCATATAGATGACGTACTACCGTTTGTGGAAGGGGCATCATCATTAATCTTTTTGCAAAACGGAATGTCGCATCTTCAAAAGATGCTGAAAATAGGGAGTGAAAATATAGCTGTTGGTATTGTAGAACATGGTGCGAAAAAAGAGGGAGGGCATATCGTTCATCATACTGGGATAGGGGTAACAAAATTTGGAGTGGTTTGTGGTCAATCTATACATTTCAAGAAAATATTCCGTTATTTTCCTGTTACTTATTTTCCAGTTCAAATAGAAACGGATTGGGAAGAGATTATGCACAAAAAATTAGTAGTAAATGTATGTATCAATCCATTGACAGCACTATTGGGAGTTAAGAATGGTGAATTAATCACGAATCGTTTTTTTTATCAAATGATGGAGCAAGTGTTTCAGGAGGTCGCATTTCTTATTAGAGGAGAAAAAGAAATGGTATGGCAAATGGTACGAAATGTGTGTGAAGGAACGTCTCGTAATACATCCTCTATGTTAGCGGATGTAAGAGCGAATAGACAGACGGAAATTAATGCGATTGTTGGATATGTATTAGAAGAAGCTAAGAAACAGCAACTACCAGTTCCGACACTTCAATTTTTGTTCGATGCAATAAAAGGGTTAGAAACAAGAGTATAAGTGTTATTCTTTGCTTTTACGTGAAACATTGACTACAATGTGGATTGGTGAGAGAACTGGATACGAAAGGAAGAATTATATGGAGATAAAAGAAATCTCTGTTCCGCAACAAGGTGTTGTAGCGGACTATATGAACGGTAAAAAAGAGATACAGTCATGTTTTGATTATATGTTAACAGAAGGTGCTTTTAAACAACGTTTACATGATTTGCGTGAAAGGGAGTTTTTCCGCCAAGATTTAGTAGCGCATTTATTAGAATATAATACAAAATTACAAGCGGGAGAATCTACACTTCAAAATGTAAAAGCGCTTGGAGATGAAAATACATATGTTGTTATAGCTGGACAACAAGCAGGGTTATTAACTGGACCGCTTTATACAATTCATAAAGTTATTTCAATTTTACAGCTTGCAAAGGAAAAGGAAGAAAGTTTAGGAGTTAAAGTTGTCCCTGTCTTCTGGATTGCGGGTGAAGACCATGATATGGATGAGATTAACCATACTTTTGTAGCGAAAAATAAAAAGATGAAAAAAACTATTTTTTATGACCGTAATCCGAAAAAGGCGAGTGCTTCTGAGTCTGAACTTTCTGTTGAAGATTGTAGAAATTGGATTGAAGAGATTTTTAAAACATACCCAGAAACAAATTTTACAAAGGATGTATTAAAATTTGTTGATGATGCTTTGAAAAAATCGAATACGTATGTAGATTTCTTTGCTCATCTTATTACGAAAATCTTTGCTAATTCTGGTTTAATCCTTGTTGATTCACATCATCCTGAATTAAGAAAGTTAGAAATTCCATTTTTCAAGCGAATTATAAGTAAGTATAAAGAGGTACAAGAGGGGCTTCGTAATCAGCAAGAAGTAATTAAAGAACTAGGATACAAACCGATTATTGAAACGAAGTCTCATGCAGTGCATATATTCATGGAAATAGATAATGAACGAGTATTGCTTGAAGATCAACAAGGTAAGTTTGTTGGAAAGGATGGGGCGCATTCCTTTTCATACGAAGAGTTGATTGAAGAGATGGAGAGAAATCCGGCACGTTTTAGTAATAATGTTGTAACACGTCCTCTTATGCAAGAGTATGTATTTCCTACGCTCGCATTTATTGGAGGTCCAGGAGAATTAGCTTATTGGAGTGAATTACAACAAGTATTCCATACGGTCGGTTTTCAAATGCCACCTGTCGTTCCTCGTCTTACAATTACTTATGTGGAGAGAGATATAGCGACGGATTTATTTGATTTGCAATTGAGAGAAAGTGATCCGTTTTTAAATGATGTCGATAAATTGCGTGAAAACTGGTTGTCTAATCAAATAGAGGAACCGATTGATGATCATTTTGAAAAGGCGAAAAAAGAAATTGCCGATATTCATACATCTTTACAGCAATTTGTAAAGAAAATAGAGCCAGGGTTAGGTGCGTTTGCAGGGAAAAACGAATTGAAAATTAATGAACAAATTGAACTGCTGGAAAGAATGTTGAAAAGAAATGTTGAGAAAAAGTATGAGGTTCAGCTAAATAAATTCCGCCGTATACAATTCGCACTTCGTCCATTAGGTGCACCGCAAGAACGTGTGTGGAATGTATGTTATTATTTAAATCAGTTTGGTTTGGATTTCGTTGATCGTGTAATGGAAAACCCTTTTTCTTGGGACGGAAAACATCATGTTATAAAACTATAAAATCTTGCTCTTTGGAGCAGGATTTTATTTTTATTCCGTTGAATTTACTGTGAAGTGATTTTTTTCTGAATTATCAATCAAAAAGTGTTAAATATGGCAATTGTGTTGGATACTTAAATATATGACAAAATAGCACAAAATGTAAACGTATTATTCGCTTTTTCGACAGTTTTTTATTTAAATTCCCGCAAAAGATGATAAAATTTAGTATATAATAAAAGAAAATAGCGATTTGTATAGTATGTTGCCTTTGTTGGTAAGTTAAATGAGTCGTTCTTTCGTATTATTTCATTCTCTAAGCGTGAATTATGTGTTTAGAGGAAGGGATACATTCAACATAATTAATTGGAAAAAGAGTAGGTGCAACAATGTTTAAACACGTAACAGTGCTTTTAAAGGAAACAGTAGACGGCTTAGATATAAAGCCAGATGGTACATATGTAGATTGTACACTGGGGGGAGGAGGACATAGTTCTTATTTATTATCCCAATTAACTGAAGGTGGAAAATTAATAGCGTTTGATCAAGATGAGATAGCGATTCAAAACGCGAAAGAAAAGTTCTCTTCATACGGTGAACAGTTTATAACAGTAAAGAGTAACTTCCGTTATTTAGCTGAAAAACTGCAGGAAATAGGTATAACAGAAGTAGACGGTATTTTATTTGATTTAGGTGTTTCATCCCCACAATTAGATACACCAGAACGAGGCTTTAGTTATCATCATGATGCACCGCTAGATATGCGGATGGATCAAGATGCCCCATTAACAGCGTACGATGTTGTAAATAGCTGGTCATATGAACAACTTGTAAGGATTTTCTTCCAATACGGTGAAGAGAAATTTTCAAAACAAATTGCAAGAAAAATTGAAGCTTATCGTGAGAATAAAGCTATTGAAACGACAGGAGAATTAGTAGAGCTAATTAAAGAAGGTATTCCGGCTCCTGCTCGTAGAACGGGTGGGCATCCTGCTAAGCGAGTGTTTCAGGCAATTCGTATAGCTGTAAACGATGAATTAAAAGTATTTGAAGAAGCATTGGAATCTGCTATTGAGATGGTTAAGCCAGGTGGAAGGGTTAGTGTTATAACATTCCATTCATTAGAAGATCGTATTTGTAAAACAACGTTTAAGCGAAATAGTACAACGCCACAATTGCCGCCAGGATTACCGATTATTCCTGATGAATTTAAGCCGAAATTAAAGCTTATTACAAGAAAACCGATTTTACCTTCTGATATAGAGTTAGAAGAAAATAATCGTGCGCGTTCTGCGAAGTTGAGAATCGCTGAAAAACGATAAAAGGGAGAGAGAGGTATGACTAATTTAGCTGTAAAGTACAAACAACAAGCGCAAGAAGAGGTGCAAATTCAAACGCCCCCACAGCAGATGGCTAAGCCGAAGGTTAAAGCGAAAATTACAAGAATCGAAAAACTGTTGTATGTAGCGTTTATTGGCTTTTTATTGTATGCCTGTGTCGCGTTTATTGGAAATAAAGCAGGCCTTTATCAAGTTAATGTAGAAGCAGCGACGATAGAAGAAAAAATTGTACAGCAGCAAAAAGAAAATCAAGAATTACAAGCTGAAGTAGAGAAGTTAAGTCGCTATGAACGAATCGCTGAAGTTGCAAAAAAACATGGGCTAGAAATTAATGCGAATAATGTGAAAGGCCTCAAATAAGGCAATAGGTGTGAAGGAACGATGAAGAAGAATATGACTAAATTTCATACCAATAAGGGAGCAGGTTATTTTATGATATTTTTCCTCCTGCTCTTTTTGCTGTTATTAGCCCGATTTTTTTACATACAATCAACAGGAACCGTTCATAATCAGGATTTAGATGCACTTGCTAAACAAAAGCATAGTAAAAAAGGAGTTCTTGAAGCGAACCGAGGAACCATTTATGATCAAAACGGTCATGTGTTAGCGCAAGACGCAAACTCTTACAAAATGGTAGCTGCACTAAAAGGTGCTAACTCAGTTGAGAATAAAGAAGATACTGCAAAGAAAATTGCAGGAGTACTTGGAAAAGGCGAAGAGGATATTTTAGCTTCTTTAAACAAGGAAGGTAGAAGTCAAGTCGAATTTGGAACGTTAGGCAAGGATTTGACGAAAGAAAAGAAGGAACAAATAGAAGCGTTGAAGTTGCCGGGAATATCTTTTATTACAGAAAATGCAAGGGTGTATCCAAACGGTGATTTTGCATCTTACGTTATAGGTCATGCAAAACCAAATGAGAATGGAACCTCGGTAGGTCAATTTGGCATAGAGAAAAGCTTGGATAAATACTTAAGTGCTTCGAACGGAGAAGTAGCATATACAGGTGATCGTAAAGGTGTGTCCCTTGATGGGGGAAAAGTTAATGTAAAGGCACCTAAAAATGGAGATAATGCTTATTTAACAATTGATCAACGTGTCCAAAGTTATTTAGAAGACGCGATGAAAGCAGCAAGTAAGCAATATGAGCCAGAAAGTTTAATAGGGATTGTTGCAGATCCGAAAACTGGGAAAATATTAGCGATGTCTACTAAACCTAGTTATGACCCTAATGATCGCCAAATTAAATATTTCTTCAATGACGCGATTGCCAATGCATTTGAACCTGGATCAACAATGAAAATTTTTACGTTAGCGGCAGCTATTAATGAAGGTGTGTACAAAGGACAAGATTATTATCAATCCGGGACATATCAAGTCGGAAATAGGAAAATAAAAGATCATAATGGCGGTGCTGGTTGGGGCTCTATCACGTTTGATGAAGGGGTAGAGCGTTCTTCAAACGTAGCGTTTGCAATTTTAGGAGATCAAAAACTTGGTCCAGAACGTTTCCGAAAATATATTCATAGTTTTGGATTAGATGAAAAAACGAACATTGATTTATCAGGTGAAGGATCGAATACAATTTTATTTGATCAGCAAATACAACAAGTGACAACAGCTTTTGGACAAGGTTCCACTGTAACACCAATTCAGCTTGTACAAGCTGCAACGGCCATTGCAAATGATGGGAAAATGATGAAACCTTATGCAATTGATAAAATTGTAGATCCGATAACAGACAAAGTAAAATTAGAACATAAGCCAGAAGAAGTAGGAAAACCTGTTACAAAGGAAACAGCAGCGCAAGTAAGACAGTTATTAGAACGTGTTGTTACATCTCCGAAAGGTACAGGGACAGCTTATAAAATTGATGGATATTCAGTTGGTGGTAAAACAGGTACAGCGCAAATTCCGGATGGAAAAGGCGGCTATATGACAGGAAGACAGAATTATATATTCTCATTCTTAGGTATGGCACCAATGGACGATCCACAACTTGTCGTGTATGTAGCTGTTAAACAGCCGAAATTAAAAGATGATGAGAACGGCGCACAACCTTTAGCTGATATTTTTAAATATGTAACAAAAAATAGTTTAGAGTATTTAAAGATTAAGCCAAATGAAGTGAAAGATCCGAAAAAACATCTGAAAGAACAACAAACTACTGTTCCAGATGTAACTGGTAAAACGATGGCTGAAGCGGGGAAAGCGATTGATAAAGCAAAACTTCGTCCAATCGTACTAGGTGAAGGCAAAGTACAGCAACAAGTACCAAAAGCGACTGAACAAACATTAAAAGGCGACCGAGTCTTCTTGGTAGGAGATAAGCCTACAATGCCAAATATACAAGGATGGGCACTGCGTGATGTTATGAATTTAGCGAAGACATTACAGCTTAACTTGAAACCTTCTGGTACAGGATACGTAACAGAACAAAGTGTGGCGGAAGGAACATTATTACAACCTGGTACAGAATTAGGTGTCACACTCGTACCGCCACTCGAACCACAGCAAGAAGCAGAAAAGCCGTAATGGTAAAAGAGAATAAGTTCTAATTAAATAAGTACAAGCATATATTGGAACAAGCTAGGCGTAAGGGAGGCTTGTTCCGATATGCGTGTATCAAATGTAACAGTTAGAAAACGACTTATTTTTATACTTATATCAGGTATACTTATTTTCACTATTATCGATATTCGTCTTGGATATGTGCAATTTTTTCTTGGGAATATGTTAACGGATCGTGCGAAAGATTCATGGAGTCGTAATATTACTTTTGAACCCGAACGTGGGAAAATTTTAGACCGAAATGGTGTGGAACTTGCCACGAATAAAAGTGCTCCAACTGTCTTTGTTGTACCGAGGCAAATTGAAAAACCAGCAGAGACTGCAGAGAAGTTAGCTGCAGTATTAGGTGTGGAAAAAGATGAGATTTATAAAAGGATTACAAAAAAAGAATCGATTGTAAGGTTAGATAAAGGCGGAAGGAAAATATCACATGACAAAGCGAAAGAAGTACGAGGATTAAGTTTGAAGGGCGTGTATATCGCAGAGGATTCTATCCGGTACTATCCATTTGGAAACTTTTTATCACATGTATTAGGTTTTGCAGGTAGCGATAACCAAGGTCTTATGGGACTAGAAAAATATTATGATAAAGAGCTAAATGGGGACAAAGGTCATGTGCGTTTTTTTGCAGATGCGAAAGGACAAAGGATGCCTAATGTTGGTGATGATTTCAAAAAGCCAGAAGCTGGTTTAAATTTAGGATTAACAATCGATGCGCGTATTACAAGGATTATGGAAAGAGAAATGAATATTGCGGAGTCAACTTATAATCCTGACGGTATGATTGCGATTGCAATGAATCCTAAAAATGGTGAAATTTTAGGTATGTCTAGTCGACCGAGTTTTGACCCAGCGGATTTTCAAAGTGTCTCTCCAGAAGTGTATAACAGAAATCTACCTGTATGGAGTACGTATGAGCCTGGTTCAACATTTAAGATCATTACATTAGCTGCAGCATTGAATGAAAATTTAGTAGACTTAGAGAAGGATACGTTTTATGATGATGGAGCAGCTGAAGTAGGTGGAGCTAGATTGAAATGCTGGAAAGCAGGAGGTCATGGCAGTCAAACGTTTTTAGAAGTCGTTCAAAACTCATGTAACCCGGGATTTATTGAACTTGGTGATCGCCTTGGTAAAGACCGATTATTTAAATACATTCGTAATTTTGGTTTTGGGCAGAAGACTGGAATTGACTTGCAAGGTGAAGGCAGTGGGATTTTATTTAATTTAGATAAAGTTGGTCCAGTAGAGCAAGCAACAACTTCATTCGGCCAAGGGGTTTCTGTTACACCGATTCAACAAGTAGCAGCTGTAGCGGCGGCTGTAAATGGTGGAACATTGTATCAGCCGTATATAGCTAAGGAGTTTATTGATCCGAAAAATAATCAAGTTGTTAGTAAAAAGACACCTGTTGAGAAAAGAAAAGTTATTTCCAAGGAAACTTCAGAAAAAGTTCGTTATGCATTAGAGAATGTTGTAGCGAAAGGTTCTGGTAAAGGTGCTTATATTGATGGATATCGTGTAGGTGGAAAAACGGGTACTGCTCAAAAGGTGAAAGATGGTAAATATTTAGAGAATAATTATATAGTATCTTTTATCGGATTTGCTCCAGCGGATGATCCAGAGATTGTTGTGTATGTTGCTGTTGATAATCCAAAAGGGGTTACACAGTTTGGTGGAGTGGTAGCAGCTCCGATTGTCGGGAATATCCTTCGAGATGCGCTTCCTGTTATGGGAGTGAAACCGAGAAAAGAACAAGTTGAGAAAGAATATAAATGGGGCGATACACCAACTGTGGAAGTTCCGAATTTAATTGGAATGAAAAAGAAAGACTTACAAACACAACTCGTCGATTTGAAGCTTGATATAAGTGGAGATGGAGAGAAAGTAATTAAACAATCACCAGAAGCGGGAGCTAAAGTAAAAGAAGGCTCAAAAATTAGAATTTACTTCGGGAATTAAAGGTAACATAGTACGTTTTATGGTACAATTGGTGGAAGTGAGTTCTTTATAGAACAGTTACTTAATTTGAGACAGTAAGTGTCTCATTCATAAATAGGTCAGTAGCACTTACCTCCTTATATAGGAGGTAATGTGTTGCTTACTGAAAAAAGATAAATAAACAATGTAGAGAGGGTTTAGTGAAATGAAGTTGCATACACTTGTATCATGTTTGCATGATTTTCCAGTTGTTCCAAAAGAAAATCCAGAAATCACATCTATAGAAGCTGATTCACGTAAAGTGAAAGAGGGAAGCTTATTTGTATGTATGAAAGGATATACGGTTGATAGCCATGATTTTGCTAAGCAAGCAGCGGCACAAGGAGCGGCTGCTATTGTTGCGGAAAGACCAATTGATGTTGACGTTCCAGTTGTACTTGTGAAAAATACTTTTCGTTCGTTAGCGGTTTTAGCTGATTATTTTTATGGTCAACCGACACACAAGTTACATTTAATCGGAATTACAGGTACAAATGGAAAGACAACAACATCGCATATTATGGATGAGATTATGCGAGCGCATGGTCATAAAACAGGGCTAATTGGAACGATTAATATGAAAATCGGTGATGAAACATTTGAGGTGAAAAATACAACACCAGATGCACTAACACTTCAACAGACGTTTTCAAAAATGGTTGAACAAGGTGTGGACAGCACGATAATGGAAGTTTCGTCACATGCGTTAGATCTTGGTCGTGTACACGGATGTGATTACGATGTAGCGGTGTTTACGAATTTAACACAAGATCATTTAGACTATCATAAAACGATGGAAGAATATAAACATGCAAAAGGGTTACTATTTGCACAGCTTGGCAATAGTTATAATCATAATCGTGAAAAGTACGCTGTGCTGAATAGCGATGATAATGTAACAGAAGAGTATATGAGAAGTACTGCAGCAACAGTTGTAACATATGGTATTGATACAACAAGTGATATTATGGCAAAAAATATCGTTATGACGAGTGGCGGGACTACATTTACGCTTGTCACACCATATGAAAGTGTAAATGTTACGATGAAATTAATAGGTAAATTTAATGTATATAACGTACTTGCAGCAACAGCAGCAGGACTTGTTTCGGGTGTGAAATTAGAAACAATCATTGCTGTTATAAAGGATTTAGCTGGGGTTCCAGGACGTTTTGAAGTTGTTGATGGAGGGCAAAATTATACAGTTATTGTTGATTACGCACATACGCCAGATAGTTTAGAAAATGTATTAAAAACTGCAAAACAATTTGCAAAAGGTGATGTGTATTGTATCGTTGGTTGTGGTGGCGATAGGGACCGAACGAAGAGACCGATAATGGCAAGTGTTGCAACAAAATATGCAACTCATGCAATTTATACATCAGATAATCCAAGAAGTGAAGATCCAGCGGCTATTTTAGATGATATGGTACATGGTGCAAGCGGGAAAAATTATGAAATGATCATTGATAGAAAAGAAGCAATACACCATGCAATCGCTAAAGCGAAAGCAGATGATATCATTATTATTGCTGGTAAGGGGCATGAAACGTATCAAATTATTGGTAAAGAAGTTCATCATTTCGATGATCGTGAAGTTGCTAAAGAAGCAATTATAGGGCGTTTAAACAACGAAGAGTAACAACGTGAGAGGAGGACTACATGTGCTTGAGCAAGGTTTATTAGTAACGGCTGGGGTAGCATTCTTAATTTCTGTTGCCCTTTCGCCATTGTTTATTCCATTTTTAAGAAAATTAAAGTTCGGACAGAGTATTCGTGATGAGGGACCAAAGTCACATCAAAAAAAATCAGGGACACCGACAATGGGTGGTATCGTCATATACGTATCTATGATGGTAACTTCACTTATTATGGCGATTAAGTTTAATTATTTAGGTGCAGAGGTTTCGTTATTACTATTAGTGACGTTTGGTTACGGATTGATTGGATTTTTAGATGACTACATAAAGGTAGTTAAGAAGAGAAATCTTGGTTTAACATCAAAGCAAAAATTAGTAGGTCAGCTTGTTATTGCTATTGCATTCTTTTTAATTGGAAAAGGGCAAGCGTTCCACACATACATCATGATTCCGGGAACGGATGTTAAGTTTGAATTAGGTTGGGCGTATTTCGTACTTGTACTATTTATGCTTATTGGTGGATCAAATGCAGTTAACTTAACTGACGGTTTAGATGGTTTATTATCAGGAACAGCTGCTATTGCATTTGGAGCATTTAGTATTATTGCTGTGGCACAAGAGCAATTTGGAGTAGCGATATTCTGTATGGCAGTTGTAGGAGCTGTACTTGGATTTTTAGTATTCAATGCGAATCCAGCAAAAGTGTTTATGGGAGATACAGGTTCATTAGCTTTAGGTGGAGCCATTGCAGCTGTAGCGATTTTATTAAAACAAGAATTGCTACTTGTAATTATTGGCGGAGTATTCGTAATGGAAACTTTATCGGTTATCATTCAGGTCATTTCATTTAAAACAACAGGAAAACGTGTCTTTAAAATGAGTCCATTACACCATCACTATGAATTATGTGGTTGGTCAGAGTGGCGTGTTGTTGTGACGTTTTGGTCTGCAGGATTTTTATTAGCTGTGTTAGGAATTTATATCGGGGTGTGGATGTAATTGAAAACTGTAACTGAATTTCAAAATAAGAATATTCTTGTATTGGGCATTGCAAAAAGTGGTTATGCAGCAGCTACATTGTTACAAAAGTTAGGGGCAAATGTTATTGTAAATGACGGAAAGCCTTTAGCAGAGAATGTACTTGCTGCAGAATTACAAGCAAAAGGAATGGACGTTGTATGCGGTGGTCATCCTTTAGAATTATTAGAGAGAAATATTTCTCTTGTAGTAAAAAATCCAGGAATCCCGTATTCTAATCCAATATTAGTTGCTGCGATAGAAAAGCAAATTCCGATTGTTACGGAAGTTGAATTAGCATATCGTATTTCAGAAGCACCATTTGTTGGGATTACGGGGTCTAACGGTAAAACGACGACGACAATGCTGACATTTGAAATGCTAAAAGAAGGACAAAAGCATCCTGTAATTGCAGGGAACATTGGAACTGTAGCGTGTGAAGTAGCACAGGATGCAAAAGAAAATGAAGTTGTAGTTACAGAACTTTCATCGTTTCAATTGATGGGAGTAGAATTGTTCCAACCTAAAATTGCTGCGTTTTTAAATTTATTTGAGGCCCACTTAGACTATCATGGGACGAAGAAAGAATATGGTTTAGCAAAAGCAAATATTTTTAAAAACCAAACAGAAAATGATTATAGTGTAATAAATGCGGATGATGCAGATGTGATGGCTTTGTCTGCGTATTCTAAAGGTCAAAAAATCCTGTTTTCGACAACGAAAGAAATTGAAGATGGTGCGTGTATAAAAGATAACGCTCTTTATTTCAAAGGTGAAAAAGTTATTGAAGTAAGCGATATCGTTTTACCTGGTCAACATAATCTAGAAAATATTTTAGCTGCGATGAGTATTGCGAAATTATTAGGTACTTCTAATGAAGCAATTACGGTCGTGTTAAAACGTTTTACGGGTGTAAAACATCGTTTAGAATATGTAACAACGATTAACAACCGTAAGTTTTATAATGATTCAAAAGCAACGAATATGTTAGCGACTGAGAAAGCACTATCTGCGTTTACACAACCGATTGTGTTACTAGCAGGTGGGCTTGATCGCGGAAATGAATTCGATGATTTAATTCCGTATTTCAAAAATGTAAAAGCGATTGTAACATTTGGACAAACAGCTCCTAAACTAGTAAGAGCGGCAGAAAAAGCGGGATTAGATATAATTGAAAGTGTCGATACTTTAGATGAAGCAGTGGTGAAAGCTTATGCTCATTCTAAAGATGGTGATGTCGTTCTTCTTTCTCCAGCGTGTGCAAGCTGGGATCAATTTAAAACATTTGAAGAAAGAGGAGACATTTTTATACAAGCTGTGCATAAACTTATATAAAGTAAATCAAAACATCAGTAGGCTAACACCTACTGATGTTTTGTTACATAGGGCAAAAGGTTCTGCCTAAAGAGGTGGTGTTTGTGGGTAATGAAGAAAACGCCTGATTTTATTCTCATCATCGTAACACTTTCATTGTTGACAATCGGAATGATTATGGTTTATAGTGCGAGTGCAGTTTGGGCCTCTTATAAAATGGGGGACTCATTCTTTTTTGCAAAAAGACAATTACTGTTTGCGGGTCTTGGTGTAGTAGCTATGTTTTTTATTATGAAAATTGATTATTGGGTGTGGCGTACGTATTCAAAAGTGATTTTGCTAGTTTGCTTCATTCTTCTTATTCTCGTTCTTATTCCTGGAGTAGGTCTTGTTCGAGGAGGAGCACGAAGTTGGATTGGAATCGGGGCATTTTCGATTCAGCCGTCAGAATTTATGAAGTTTGCGATGATTATTTTCTTGGCAAAGTTTTTAGCAGAACGGCAAAAATTGATTACATCTTTTAAACGTGGTTTATTACCGGCTCTTAGTTTTGTGTTTCTTGCTTTTGGGATGATTATGTTACAGCCAGACCTTGGGACAGGAACGGTAATGGTTGGGACATGTATCATTATGATATTCATTTCGGGAGCGAGAGTTTTTCACTTTGCAATGTTTGGTTTGATTGGTGTAGCAGGATTTGTAGGGTTAATTGCATCAGCACCGTATCGAATGAAACGCATTACATCATATTTAGATCCGTGGTCAGATCCGCTCGGGAGTGGATTTCAAATTATCCAATCATTACTTGCAATTGGACCTGGTGGATTATTTGGGCTTGGACTTGGACAAAGTAGACAAAAATTTCTTTATTTACCTGAACCACAAACTGACTTTATATTTGCGATCTTATCCGAGGAATTAGGTTTTATTGGTGGTTCATTTGTGTTATTATTATTTAGTCTATTATTATGGCGCGGGATTCGTATCGCATTAGGAGCGCCAGATTTATATGGTACGTTTTTAGCAGTAGGTATTGTGGCGATGATTGCGATTCAAGTAATGATTAATGTTGGTGTTGTAACAGGACTAATGCCTGTTACGGGTATTACCTTGCCGTTTTTAAGTTATGGTGGATCAAGTTTGACATTAATGTTAATGGCAGTAGGTGTATTATTAAATATAAGTCGCCATTCTCGCTACTAAACCCTGTTTATAAGACAGGGTTTTTCGTATGTGTGTAAAAATGCAATATGTATATAGAAATAAATATAATGGAAATAAGAAAAGAGAAGCGGAGGAGTTAGTAGTGCGTGTATTAGTGAGTGGTGGGGGTACTGGTGGTCATATTTATCCAGCTCTTGCTTTAATTAGAGAAATAAAAAAGTTAAATCCAGAAGCAAGATTTTTATATATTGGTACGGAAAATGGACTAGAGAGTACAATCGTTCCAAAAGCAGGTATACCATTTCAATCTATTGTTATAAGTGGATTTAAACGAAAAATATCATTAGATAATGTGAAAACAGTAATGCGTTTTCTAAAAGGTGTACAGGATAGTAAACGATATATTCGTCGTTTTAATCCGGATATCGTAATTGGAACGGGTGGATATGTATGTGGACCAGTTGTATACGCTGCAGCCAAATTAGGTATTCCAACTATTGTACATGAACAAAATAGTGTACCAGGTGTAACGAACAAGTTTTTAAGCCGTTATGTTGATAAAGTTGCTGTTTGTTTTGAAGCAGCTATAGAGCATTTTCCGGAGTCAAAAGTGGTAATGACAGGTAATCCACGAGCATCAGAGGTAATGGAACAAAATGGAATGAAGGGGAAACGTTCAGTTGGGCTTTCTCTTCCTAAAAAGTCTGTACTTATATTTGGTGGAAGTCGTGGGGCTAGACCGATTAACGATGCCTTCGTTGAAGCAATTGAACAGTTTGGGAACAAAAGCTACGAAATACTATATGTAACAGGTGAAGTACATTATGACAAAGTGATGGAAGCCGTGAAGCAAAAAGGGAACCCAAGCAATGTTATTATTAAGCCGTTCATTCATAATATGCCAGAGGTACTAACTGGTGTAGACCTTGTTGTTTCAAGGGCTGGGGCAACAACACTTGCAGAATTAACAGCGTTAGGAAAACCAAGTGTGTTAATACCGAGTCCGTATGTAACAAATAATCATCAGGAAAAGAATGCACGTTCAGTTGTTGATAAAGGAGCGGCAAAAATGTTACTTGAAAAAGATTTAACAGCTGAAACGCTTATTCGTGATATTGATGAGATTTTATTAGATGCACAAACATTACAAAATATGAAGCTAGCTGCTAAGCAACTAGGTATTCCAGATGCAGCAAATAAGCTGTATGAAGTAATGAATAAACTTGTAAAAAAATAAAGTGAGGCTTTAATCAGTGGGGAGTGATTCTCTCTCTTTGATTATTACCTTTCACTAATCGGATGTTTACTGGTATCCTCATTCCGCCTAATTTCTTTGTTATCACCTAATTTTGATTTAGGAGCTGTACTGCCCGTAAATAGAGGGATAACGTTAGGTGAACGCCCTGCATATTATTGTCATAAGGAGACTTAATATGGGGGAGATTGTCTATGGAACAATTAGTAAATGAGCTTATAGAAGCAGACGTTGGTCGTGTTTTGGCTAACGAGCCGTTAGCACGTTATACAACTATGAAAATAGGTGGCCCAGCGGATATTTTAATTGTGCCAAAGCATGTAGCCGGTATTGAAAAAACATTACAGTTAGTAAAGCAATACAAAACGAAGTGGACTGTAATTGGTCGCGGTTCAAACCTTCTTGTATCTGATCAAGGCATAGAAGGTGTTGTTATTCGTTTAGGAGAAGGATTAGATCACTTAGAGGTCGAAAAACATAAGGTAAGAGTTGGTAGTGGATATCCTCTTATTAAATTGTCAACTTTACTTAGTCGTCAAGGGTTAGCTGGATTGGAGTTTGCAAGCGGTATTCCAGGAAGTGTCGGTGGTGCAGTATATATGAATGCAGGTGCACATAAATCGGATATATCGAGTGTATTATCGAAGGCTCTCATTCTGTTTGAAGACGGTGCAATTGACTGGTTAACGAATAAAGAATTGGAGTTTTCTTATCGGGCATCTGTATTGCAAACGAAACGTCCTGGTATTGTTTTAGAGGCGGTGTTTCAATTACAGGCGGGGAAACGTGAAGAAATTGTACGTAGCATGCAAAATAATAAAGATTACCGCCGTGAAACGCAACCATGGAATCACCCGTGTGCAGGAAGTGTATTTCGGAATCCAATCCCACATTTTGCAGGAGATTTAGTAGAAAAAGCAGGGCTTCGTGGCTATAGGATTGGTGGAGCTCAAATTTCTGAAATGCATGGCAATTTTATTGTTAATACTGGGGGAGCTTCAGCGCAAGATGTATTGTCTTTAATTGAATTAATAAAACATACAATTAAGGATAAATTTGATGTAGATATGCACACAGAAGTAGAAATCATTGGAAGATAACGGTTATTCGTTCCGCTCATTATCATTTATGTTATAATAAGAAGATAAGAACGGCATGAGGAACATGCCGTTCTTTATGTTACATAGGGGGATCGTACATGAATAATAGTAAAGTGATTAAACTACAAGATCGTGTACCAAAATTGAAAAATCAAAAGAAAAAAAACAAAAAAAATGTTAATCATCGATTGATTTTATACATATCAATTTTATTTTTATTAGTGCTCTTTTTAATTTATTTTCGGTCTCCGCTTAGTAATATAAAAAAGATTAGTGTGTTTGGAAATCACTATATGACGGATGAACAAGTAATGAAGGATTCAGGCGTGACATATGATACAAGTTATTTCCGAGTGACAGCACATAAAGCTGAAGAAAACTTAACGAAGCGAAAAGAAATTAAAGCAGTAAATGTAAAAAAACGTTTTCCAAACAATATTGATATTCATATCGAAGAATATTTAACGATTGGTTATATAAATAAAGAGGGAAAATTACAACCGTTATTAGAGAATGGAAAAACGCTTGATGTACTACCTAATGGAAAACTTCCTGTTGCAGCACCGATTTTCGAACCTTTTAAAGAAGAGAAAATGAAGGAGTTAATCGCTGAACTAGAAAAATTAACACCAGCTATTTTAAAATCTATTTCGGAGATTCGCTATTCACCAACGAATGCGAATGAAGATCATCTTACTTTATATATGAATGAAGGTTATGAAGTGAGCACTACAATTCAAAATTTCGCAAAACGTATGGAAGCCTATCCGCTTATTTTAAAAACAATTGAGCCAGGTAAGAAGGTATTAATTGACTTAGAAGTAGGTGCATATACGAAAGAATTAGGTGCGGAAGAAAAAAAAGAATAGAATGGTAGTTTTCGTTACTTATAGCAGAAAAAACGAAACGAATGTTCTATTATGTGTATACGAATTTAGAAGAATGGTTCATTTGATGAAAAATATGTAAAAATTCTTAGATTCATACTAGTATTGGTACAAGTTTCACTTTTCTATGAGTACATCTTAGTGTAGACTTATACTTGGCGGTAAACTTTACACTCGAAATAGAATTATTTCAAGATAAGCAGTTATTCATGGTTTACTGCGATATTCTTAATTGAATGCTAAATAAAAATAAGAAAAATATAGGGTTAAAAAAGGGAAACGTATAAAGACGTTGAATATTTTTCTTATAAATAGTAAAGTTGCGATTGTTGTTCCATATATTGAGTTGTATGGTATAAATAAAGAAGGAGGTGCCAAAGAATGAACAGCAATGAAATATATGTTAGTCTTGACATCGGTACATCCAATGTTAAAGTCATCATTGGTGAAATGGTTAATGACAGCTTAAACATTATTGGTGTTGGAAATGTAAAATCAAATGGTTTAAAGAAGGGATCGATAGTTGATATAGACGAGACTGTTCGATCAATTAAAAAAGCAATTGAACAAGCTGAGCGCATGGTGGGAATCCACATTGAGCAAGTTGTAGTAGGTGTCAATGCAAACCAGGTACAGCTACTTCCTTGTCACGGAGTAGTCGCTGTTTCAAATGAAGATCGTGAAATCGGGAATGAAGATGTCTTACGCGTTCTAGATGCAGCACAAGTTGTGTCAATTGCTCCAGAACGTGAGTTTATTGATGTGGTACCTCGACAGTTCATCGTAGACGGTCTTGACGAGATTAACGATCCACGCGGGATGATCGGTGTAAGATTAGAAATGGAAGGTACACTTATTACAGGCTCGAGAACTTTACTACATAACCTACTTCGTTGTGTAGAAAAAGCAGGTCTTGAAATTGTTGATATTTGTCTTCAACCTTTAGCGGCTGCAACAGTTGCAATATCTTCAGATGAAAAAAATAGAGGAGTAGCCCTTGTTGATATGGGGGGAGGATCTACAACTTTATCTATTTTTAAAGATGGAGAGTTACAAGCGACAAGCGTATTACCATTAGGTGGAGACCATATAACGAAAGATATTGCGATTGGGTTGAAAACTTCAACAGAAAATGCAGATCAAATTAAGTTGAAATATGGACATGCTTTTTATGATACAGCATCTGAAGAAGAGATGTTTACGGTTCCTATTATGGGAAGTGATCAAACAGAACAATATTCTCAGTTGGAATTATCGGATATAATAGAGGCTCGTGTAGAGGAAATTTTAATGTTTGTTCAAGATGAAGTGCGTAAGTTAGGAGTAAAGCAAGTGGCTTCTGGTTATGTACTAACTGGCGGAATTGCTTCTATGCCAGGTGTTCTTGATCTTGCATATGATATTTTACATGAAAATGTTCGTGTAGCAACTCCTGATTATATTGGTGTGCGTGAGCCCCAATATACAAGTGGAGTTGGATTAATTAAACATTCTTATCAAAAAGCTAAATTACGTGGGAAAAATGTGCAGGAAAAGCAAGAGCATTTTGAACCAGTACCAGCACCAGCACCAACGCCGGTACAACAGCAACCCACGAAACAAAAAACTCGTAATCAAAACAATAATAATCAAAATGATGACCGCATGATGTCAAAAGTAAAACGTGTATTCCGTTATTTATGGGATTAAAATTGGACACGAAAAATGAGGTTCTAGGGGGATTTCGACATGTTAGAGTTTGATACTACTCAAGATCAATTAGCGAATATAAAAGTTATCGGTGTCGGCGGTGGCGGAAACAATGCTGTAAACCGTATGATTGAACACGGTGTACAAGGTGTAGACTTTATCGCTGTGAACACTGATGCACAAGCATTAAATCTATCAAAAGCTGAAACAAAAATGCAAATTGGTGGAAAATTAACGCGTGGACTTGGTGCAGGCGCAAACCCTGAAGTAGGGAAAAAAGCTGCAGAAGAAAGTAAAGAACAGATCCAAGAAGCACTTCGTGGTGCGGATATGGTCTTCGTAACTGCCGGTATGGGCGGTGGAACTGGAACTGGTGCAGCTCCAGTTGTTGCTCAAGTTGCAAAAGAATTAGGTGCTTTAACAGTAGGTGTTGTAACACGTCCATTTACTTTTGAAGGACGTAAGCGTGCGACGCAAGCAGCATCTGGTATTGCAGCATTTAAAGAAAATGTAGATACTCTTATTGTAATTCCAAACGATCGCTTATTAGAGATTGTTGATAAAAATACGCCAATGTTAGAAGCATTCCGTGAAGCTGATAACGTATTACGTCAAGGTGTTCAAGGTATTTCGGATTTAATTGCAACGCCAGGTTTAATTAACTTAGACTTTGCAGACGTAAAGACAATTATGTCTAATAGAGGTTCTGCTTTAATGGGTATTGGTTCTGGTAATGGGGAAAATCGTGCTGCAGAAGCTGCGAAAAAAGCGATTTCTAGCCCATTACTAGAAACATCTATTGATGGAGCTCAAGGTGTTATCATGAACATTACGGGTGGCGCTAACTTAAGCTTATATGAAGTACAAGAAGCGGCAGACATCGTAGCTTCAGCTTCAGATCCAGAAGTAAATATGATCTTCGGTTCTGTTATTAACGAAGGATTAAAAGATGATATCGTTGTAACTGTAATTGCAACTGGTTTTGATGATAGCATTGCAACTCAACCACCAAAACCAATTATTCGTCCGAATGCGAACCACACGCAACAACAGCAACACCCAGTAGCTCAACCTTCAAAACAGCGTGAAGTAAAACGTGAAATGAAGCGTGAAGAGCCAGTTGTACATGAGCGTCATTCAGATTCAGATGATATCGATATTCCAGCATTTTTACGTAACCGTCGTAGACGATAAAAAAAGGAGCTTTCATGCTCCTTTTTATTTTTTATGGAAAAGACCTGCTAAGCAGGTCTTTTTTTATTTCGTATATTTCAATATATTTTGTTTGTGAAAATAAGAGTATATCATTCTATGAATTTGTACTTTTATTTTTTACCGACAGATTATGTCTAGAAATCACAAAATAACAAAAAAACACCTCCGCAAATTGACACACTTTCCTATTGGATATGCATTATACTAGTCTCAACTTGAAAAAAGAGGTGAATTGTTTGGTTGTTTACGCCGACGTTGTTTGGTTGTTAAACGCCTGCATTGATTTTCTTTTGCTTTTATTAACAGCTACCGTGTTAAAAAAGAAAATCAAAAGATGGAGGCTTGTGTTAGGGGCATTTATAGGTTCAACTATTGTTATTTTTGCCTTTACTCCTTTTGCTTCTATGATGACACATCCAATTATGAAACTACTGTACTCGTTACTTATTGTGTATACAGCATTTGGGTTTACGACATTTAGAAATTATGCACAAACTGTTTTTACTTTTTACTTTGTAACCTTTATGGTTGGCGGAGGATTAATTGGAACTCATTTCTTTTTGCAAACGAATGAAATGGTAAATGGATTGGTTCAATCTCAGTCAATTTCTTACGGTGATCCAATTAGTTGGTTATTTGTTATTTTTGGTTTTCCAGTAATTTATTATTTTTCTAAAAAGCGTATTGAAAGCGTAGAGGTCACGAAAATACACTATGATCAAATTGTGAAAGTAAAAATTCAATTAGCCGAAGAAGAACTAGAACTCGCAGGTCTTATTGACAGTGGGAACCAACTTTATGACCCATTAACAAAAACACCTGTTATGATTATGCATGTTTCATCATTAGAACATTGCTTACCATCTTGGTTAACAGAACAAATTTATTCCAAAACAGAAATTCCTCAAATACCAGAAAATGATTCTGGTTGGGCGACCAAATTACGCTTAATTCCTTTCCGTGCAGTAGGAGTAGAGAGTCAATTTTTGTGGGCAATTAAGCCTGACAGTGTGCAAGTTGACCATGAAGGTAGTTCTATTGTTGTAAACAAAGCATTAATTGGATTAAATACACAACAGCTGTCTACTAATGGGGAGTATCAATGTATTGTGCATCCAAAAATGTTGATTTCGCAAAAAATGGTGATCGCTTAATAAATGAGAGGCGGGATAATATGATGAAATTAAAATTTTATTTAGTATACCTTTGGTATAAAGTATTGCTGAAATTAGGAATTAAGACCGATGAAATTTATTATATTGGTGGAAGTGAAGCGTTGCCACCACCGTTAACAAAAGAAGAAGAGGAAGTTCTTTTGAATAAATTGCCAAAAGGAGATCAGGCAGCAAGGTCATTACTTATTGAACGTAACTTAAGGCTCGTTGTATATATAGCAAGAAAGTTTGAAAATACAGGGATAAATATTGAAGATTTGATTAGTATAGGAACAATCGGCCTTATTAAAGCGGTAAATACATTTAATCCAGAAAAGAAAATAAAATTAGCAACATATGCATCGCGTTGTATAGAAAATGAAATTTTAATGCATTTACGTCGAAATAACAAAAATCGTTCGGAAGTTTCTTTTGATGAACCACTAAACATTGATTGGGATGGGAATGAACTGTTATTGTCTGACGTGTTAGGTACAGATGATGATATTATTACAAAAGATTTAGAAGCTACTGTAGATCGTCACCTTTTAATGAAAGCATTACACCAATTAAATGATCGTGAAAAACAAATTATGGAACTTCGGTTTGGGCTTGCTGGAGGAGAGGAAAAGACGCAAAAAGATGTGGCTGATATGCTTGGGATTTCACAGTCATACATTTCGCGTTTAGAAAAAAGAATTATAAAAAGATTACGAAAAGAATTTAATAAAATGGTGTAAAGAATAAGACCAGCCGTTATGTAGGCTGGTCTTATTCTATTTAGTTGTATTAGGAAAGATAATTTAAATAATAAATCGTGAAAAAACCACATGCATAAAATCCCCTTCAAAGGAAATACTTTACACTGTACAGCAACTCCCGATAGGAGGGAACACTTTGACGAGAAACAAAGTAGAAATTTGCGGTGTTGATACAGCTAAACTTCCAGTATTAAAAAATGAAGAGATGCGTAAATTATTTCGTGAAATGCAAAGTGGAGAGATAAGCGCAAGAGAAAAATTAGTGAATGGAAACTTACGTCTTGTACTGAGCGTCATCCAAAGATTTAATAACAGAGGAGAATATGTTGACGATTTATTTCAAGTTGGTTGCATCGGACTTATGAAATCAATTGATAATTTTGATTTAGGCCAAAATGTAAAATTTTCAACGTATGCTGTGCCGATGATTATTGGGGAAATACGCAGATATTTGCGTGATAATAATCCGATTCGCGTATCGCGCTCATTGCGAGATATTGCGTATAAAGCTTTGCAAGTAAGAGAAAAATTGATTGCAGAAAATTCAAAAGAACCAACAGCAATGGATATTGCAAAAGTGCTAGAAGTAACTCATGAAGAGATAGTATTTGCTTTAGATGCGATTCAAGATCCAGTTTCATTATTTGAACCGATTTATAATGATGGGGGAGATCCTATCTTTGTTATGGATCAGTTAAGTGATGAAAAACAAAAGGACGAGCAGTGGGTTGAAGAATTAGCATTGAAAGAAGGAATGAAGCGTTTAAATGATAGAGAGAAAATGATTATTAGAAAACGTTTCTTCCAAGGAAAGACACAGATGGAAGTTGCAGAAGAAATTGGGATTTCCCAAGCGCAAGTATCACGTTTAGAGAAGTCAGCCATTAAACAAATGAATAAAACGATTCAAGGATAAGGTCTCACCAATTATGGTGAGACCTTTTTATATGTAATATGGTTTGTGCTCATAGTAGGGGATTAGTGTTCATATAATGAAACTAGCATGGTGTTTCGTATAGGTGGCTTCCTGTAAATATGAGAAACAGTTTCCAATTTGTCATATAAGGGAGAGGATAAAAATGGTGATACGAATTTCAGAGTTACAGATGAAGGATGTTATAAATATTTCAGATGGAAAAAGGATTGGGAATATTGGAGATATTGAAATTGATATGAACACAGGGAAAATTTGTTCTGTTATTATTTCCAAACAGACACGTATGCTAGGTATTTTTGGAAAAGATGTTGAGATTGTAATTCCTTGGAAGGAAATTGTGAAAATTGGGGAAGATGTCATACTTGTAAGAGTAAATCCTGTTAATTCTGTAACAGAATCAATACAAACACCGACAATTTCATAAAGAATATTACAAATTCCTCTTTTTTTTCTGTTAGGATTATGAAAAAATAAAAGTATGGTAAAATAGACAGGAAGTACCATGCTTTTTTCTGTTATTTTAATTAAAAGGAGCCGCTTTATTATGAGAGAACCATTTAAATATGTGGACGGTATACTGTATTTACAAGCGTGGAAAGAACTTGGAAACATTACTGCTGGATTTACGACAAAAGATGGTGGGATAAGTACGGGCTCCTTTCATGCGATGAATTTAGGATTACATGTGAATGATATCGTGGAGAACGTTCATGAAAACAGACGCATTTTAGCAAATAAGTTACAAAAACCATTAGAAAACTGGATTTGCTCTGAACAAGTTCATGCTCATCATGTTGAAAAAGTAGGGCAACAGGAAAAGGGAAGTGGTGTCTATTCATATGAGGACGGCATTTCAAAAACAGATGGCATTTATACGAGTAATGAAGATGTTCTGTTAACGTCTTGTTACGCGGATTGTGTTCCGCTCTATTTTTATGCACCATCACATGGTATGATAGGACTTGCGCATGCTGGATGGAAAGGCACTGTACAAGAGATTGCAAAGGAAATGATTCAAAAGTGGAATGCAGAAGGTATTTCAAGTGATGAAATTCATGTTGCAATTGGGCCGTCGATCGGATCTTGTTGTTATGTTGTGGATGATCGTGTATTAACAGCAGCACAGGAAGTAGTTAGCGGTGCTGTTCCTCATCAAAAAATTTCTGACGGGCAGTACGCAATTAATTTAAAAGAAATTAATCGTATATTATGTGTACAAGCAGGCATAAAAGAAGAGCATATTGTAATGTCATCTCTTTGTACAAGCTGTGAAGAGCAACTATTTTTCTCTCATCGTCGTGATCAAGGTAAGACAGGAAGAATGTTGAGTTTCATAGGTTTTAAGGGGGAAGGAAGCAAGTGACAGTACAAGAAAATTTAGTAATTGTAAATGAAGCTATTAAAGAATCTTGCGCTCGAGCTGGACGTTCGTTGCAAGATATTAAACTTGTTGCAGTTACAAAAACTGTAGGGATTGAAAAAACAAACGAAGTAATTGAAGCTGGAATTATCGATTTAGGTGAAAATAGAAATGAAGGTTTCTTACAGAAATACGAGCATTTCGGTTCAAAAGTTAATTGGCACTTTATTGGCTCATTACAAACGAGAAAAGTAAAAGAAATCATTAATGAAATTGATTATTTACATTCGTTAGATCGTCTTTCGCTGGCGAAAGAAATTCAGAAACGTGCTGATAAGAAAGTGAAATGCTTTATTCAAGTGAAAACCTCATCTGAAGAATCGAAGCAAGGATTGGCAATAGAAGAGGTTGTTTCTTTTATTCAAAGTTTGCAAGAATTCGATAAAATTGAAGTGGTTGGACTAATGACGATGGCTCCATTTACAGAAGAAGAGGAAGAAATCAGACGCTGTTTTAAGGAATTACGTATGCTGCAAACAGAGGTGCAGGAGCTAGAGTTATTACATGCGCCATGTAAAGAATTATCAATGGGAATGTCCAACGATTACACAATTGCAATTGAAGAAGGGGCTACATATATTCGTTTGGGAACGATTTTAGTAGGAAAAGCGTAAAAGGAAGGAGAATCTTATTATGAGTTGGTCAAAAGTAAAATACTTCTTTTTTGATACACCGGAAGAAAAAGAAGCAGCTCAATATGGTTATGAAAAGGAGCAAACAGACATGAAAAAGCAGCAAGATCCACCAGAACAACAAGACGTTACGTTTCCGAAAGCGCAACCGAAGCAAAATGTTGTGAGTATTGAAACAGCAAAACAATCTTCAAAAGTTGTTTTATTAGAACCACGCACATATTCGGAAGCACAAGGGATTGCGGACCACTTAAAAGGTAGACGAGCTGTTGTAATTAATTTGCAGAGAATGTCTACTGATCAAGCGGTACGTATCGTTGACTTTTTAAGTGGTACTGTATACGCTATAGGCGGGGACATTCAAAAAATAGGGCCGAAAACATTTATGTGTACACCTGAAAATGTAGATATTGTTGGTGCGATTTCAGAGTTATTCGGTGAAGAAGAAGAAACAAATATAAAGAGGTGGTAATACGCCATGACAACAGTTTTTATAGTGTTAAGTTATGCTATCGAGATTTACTCGTGGGCACTTATTATTTACATTCTCCTATCATGGTTTCCTGGTGCAAAGGAATCATCTTTTGGAGAGTTCCTGGCACGTATTTGTGAACCGTATTTAGAACCATTCCGCCGCTTTATTCCGCCGCTTGGAATGATTGATATTTCTCCAATCGTTGCGATCTTTGCGTTGAAACTTGCTAAAACTGGTTTGTTCAGTTTATTAAGCTATTTCTTATAGTAAGAAGGTAAATACATGAGCATCTACGAACATTTTAGGCCTGATGAGGAGGTCTTTGTGGATAAAGTGCTAGAGTGGAAGCGAGCGGCGGAGTACCATCAAGTGAAGTTAACGGATTTTCTTGATCCTAGGCAACAACAAATTGTTTCTATGGTAATAGGACAAGGTGATGTTGCTGTACAATTTGGTGGTGCAACGCCTAATGCAGAGCGTAAAAGAGCACTTATTTATCCAGACTATCTAGAATTAAATGAAGAAGAATTTCAAGTAGAAGTATTAGAAATTGACTATCCTTCCAAGTTTTATACGCTAGAACATAGGCAAATATTAGGTACATTTATGTCTCTTGGTTTAACAAGAGAAAAATGTGGTGATATTTTGCTGCAAGAAAATCGTGCCCAAATTGTAGTTGCGAAAGAAATTGTATCGTATATTGAGATGAACTTACAATCAATAGGGAAAGTAAAAGTCTCTTTAGCGTCAGTGCAAGGAGAACAAATTCTACAGATAGATGAAACGTGGGGAGAGAAATCTGGAACGGTTTCTTCACTTCGTTTAGATGTTATGTTAGCTGAAATGTTACATTTATCTAGACAGAAAGTACAACCTTTCATAAAAAATGGTTTAGTAAAAGTCAATTGGAAAACAGTGGAGCAAACTTCTTATGAATGCTATCCAGGAGATGTTTTTTCTGTTAGAGGGTATGGCCGAAGTAAATTATTTTCTGTAGAAGGTAGAACAAAACGCGACAAATGGAGAATTTTGTATGGTATACTAAAATGATTGGTTTTTTAGAAGGAAATCCTCCTATTTTGTCGAAGAAAAGATATAATTGAAAGAGGAAATTTAGATAACTACTTGGAGGTGGCGTTGTGCCGTTAACACCATTAGATATTCATAACAAAGAATTTGGTCGCGGATTCCGTGGCTATGATGAAGATCAAGTAAATGAGTTTCTTGATCAAATTATCAAAGATTATGAATTGGTCATTCGTGAGAAAAAAGCTTTGGAAGAAAAAGTTGCGCAGTTAGAAGGGAAGTTAGATCATTTCTCTAATATTGAAGATACGTTAAACAAATCTATCGTCGTTGCACAAGAAGCAGCGGAAGAAGTAAAACGTAATGCGCAAAAAGAAGCGAAATTAATTGTGCGTGAAGCTGAAAAGAATGCTGATCGTATTATTAACGAAGCATTAGTAAAATCAAGAAAAGTTGCTTTTGATATTGAAGAGCTAAAGAAACAAGCGAAAGTATTCCGAACTCGTTTCCGTATGTTATTAGAAACACAGCTTGAGATGTTAAACAACGATGATTGGGATAAACTAATTGAATTAGAAGACGAAGTAGATGAACTGTTGAAAAAAGAAGAAACAGTGTAAGCTTGACGTTTTTCTCATTATTACATATAATTTTAAACAACATATTTATTAAGAAAAACGAAGATAGGGATAAGTACCTTTTCAAACCTTATATAGCGAACTGAGGATGGTGTAAGCTCAGGATAAGGAGATAGTGGGAATATCACCCTGGAGTTCCGCGCTGAACAAATAGAGTAAGCGTAGGCGTGTATTCGCGTTAAGAATATAAAGAGGATTCTATACATATGTATATGATCTACTAGGGTGGTACCGCGGGAGACTTTCTCGTCCCTTTTTGGGATGAGAAGGTCTCTTTTTTATTCCGTTTTTTAAGTGTTTCTTTTATACATGTAAGGAGGAATTGAGCATGGAGTACAAAAATACATTACTGATGCCAAAAACAGAGTTCCCAATGCGTGGGAATTTACCAAAACGTGAGCCTGCAATGCAAGAAAAATGGGCTGAAATGAATATTTACGAAAAAGTACAAGAACATACAAAAGGACGTCCTTTATTTGTATTGCATGATGGACCTCCATATGCGAATGGTGACATTCATATGGGACATGCATTAAATAAAGTATTAAAAGACTTTATTGTTCGTTATAAATCAATGACTGGTTTTAGTGCGCCATATGTTCCAGGATGGGATACGCACGGTTTACCAATTGAACAAGCTTTAACAAATAAAGGTGTAAAACGTAAAGAAATGACAGTTGCTGAGTTCCGTAAGTTATGTGCAGAGTATGCATATGAACAAGTAGAACGTCAACGTGAACAATTTAAGCGTCTAGGTGTACGTGCAGATTGGGATAATCCATATATTACTTTAGAGCCAGCTTATGAAGCACAACAAATCAAAGTGTTTGGTGACATGGCGAAAAAAGGTTATATCTATAAAGGTCAAAAACCAGTTTACTGGTCTCCAACGAGTGAATCTGCTTTAGCGGAAGCTGAAATTGAATATCAAGATAAAAAATCAGCATCTATTTACGTAGCATTCCCTGTAAAAGATGGAAAGAACGTATTAGAAGGTGATGAAAAGTACATCATTTGGACAACGACACCTTGGACATTACCTGCAAACTTAGGTATTTCTGTTCACCCAGAGCTTGAATATAGCATTGTAAAAGTAAACGATGAGAAATATATCATTGCTTCTGAGCTGTTTGAGACAGTTGCAAAAACGTTAGAGTGGGAAAATGCTGAAGTTGTGAAAACAGTAAAAGGTAGCGAACTTGAGTACACAGTTGCAAAACATCCATTCTACGATCGTGATTCATTAGTTATGCTAGGAGACCACGTAACAACAGATGCAGGTACAGGTTGTGTTCATACAGCACCAGGACACGGGGAAGATGACTTCGTTGTTGGTAAAAAGTATGGATTAGAAGTACTTTGCCCAGTCGATGATAAAGGTGTATTAACAAATGAGGCACCTGGATTTGAAGGCTTATTCTATGATAAAGCTAATAAACCAATTACAGAAAAATTAGAAGAAGTAGGCGCGTTACTGAAACTAACATTCATTACACATTCATACCCACATGATTGGAGAACGAAAAAACCAATTATTTTCCGTGCGACAGCACAGTGGTTTGCATCTATTGAAGCATTCCGTAAAGAATTAATAGAAGCTGTAGCAGAAACAAAATGGGTACCAGCATGGGGAGAAACTCGTCTTCATAATATGGTTCGTGACCGTGGTGACTGGTGTATTTCTCGTCAGCGTGCATGGGGTGTGCCAATTCCGGTATTCTATGCTGAGAATGGTGATCCAATTATTACGGATGAAACAATTAACCATGTAGCAGATTTATTCCGTGAACACGGTTCTAACGTATGGTTCGAGCGTGAAGCGAAAGATCTATTACCAGAAGGATTTACACATCCAGGTAGCCCAAATGGCGAATTCCGTAAAGAAACAGACATCATGGATGTATGGTTCGATTCAGGTTCTTCTCACCAAGCGGTATTAGAAGAGCGCGAAGATTTACAGCGTCCAGCTGATTTATATTTAGAAGGATCTGACCAGTATCGTGGTTGGTTTAACTCTTCATTATCAACAGCAGTTGCTGTAACAGGTAAAGCTCCATATAAAGGCGTACTAAGTCACGGTTTCGTACTAGATGGTGAAGGACGTAAGATGAGTAAGTCGATTGGAAACATTGTCGTACCGAAGAAAATTATGGATCAATTAGGCGGAGACATTTTACGCTTATGGGTATCTTCTGTTGACTATCAATCTGACGTACGTATTTCAGATGATATTTTAAAACAAGTAGCAGAAGTGTATCGTAAAATCCGTAACACATTCCGTTTCTTATTAGGAAACTTAGACGACTTTAAGCCAAGTGAAAATGCAGTAGCTGTAGCTGAACTTCGTGAAGTAGATCGTTACATGTTAGTGAAATTAAATGACTTAATTACAAAAGTTAAAGAAGCATATGAGACATACGACTTCGCTGCTGTGTATCATGCAATTCATAACTTCTGTACAATTGATTTAAGTTCATTCTATTTAGACTTTGCAAAAGACATTTTATATATTGAAGGTGCAAACCACGAAGATCGTCGTGCGATTCAAACTGTATTATATGATGTTCTTGTTGCGTTAACGAAACTTGTAACACCAATCTTACCGCATACAGCTGATGAAGTATGGCCATACATTCCAGGCGTAACAGAAGAAAGTGTACAATTAACTGATATGCCAGAAGCTGTACAATTAGATGACGCGGAAGCGTTAAAAACAAAATGGGATGCATTTATGACATTACGTGATGACGTGTTAAAAGCACTAGAAGTAGCTCGTAATGAAAAAGTAATCGGTAAGTCATTAAATGCAAGCATTACGCTATATCCAACTGCAGAAATGAAAGCTATGTTAGAGTCTATTAGCGAAGACTTAAAGCAATTATTCATCGTTTCTGAGTATAAACTTGGTGGTATGATGGATGAAGCGCCAGCAGATGCACCGAAGTATGAACATACAGCGGTTGTTGTTGCTCAAGCAACTGGTGAAACATGTGAACGTTGTTGGGTAGTTTCAGAAACAATTGGTAAAGATGCTGAACATGAAACATTATGTGAGCGTTGTGCAACAGTTGTTAAAGAAAACTATGTAAAATAATAAAAAAAGCTGACTGCTATTGATGCAGTCAGTTTTTTTGTTTATGGCATATCAAAATCACTTTCAGACTCTTTCCTGTGAAGGAAAAATGTGTGTGAGGTAAGCAAATAAATTTCGGACACACTAACTGTACATTACAGCTAGGAGGAATGTACACGTGAATGAAATTTACATGGAAATAAAAGAAGAATTGCAATTGATGAGAAAAGAGTTGCAAGAGAGACTAGCTAAAGAAGTAATGCACAAATATGATGTCGAGTTCAGCCAAGAGCTTGGATATGGAATTAAGGAAGAGATAAAGAAAAAATTGCTATTACATGATATAAAAGAGGATTTAAAGGATGTAGAACGCGCATTATTTAAAATGGAAATAGACATGTATGGTATTTGTGAAGAGACGGGGAGATTAATTTCGACAAAGCAAATGAAGACAATGCCGACTGCCCGTACGATTCATGAATTCTTTTATGAAAAGGTAAATGTATGAATACGCACAACGATATTATATTACCTTTTTTTAATTTATTTTATTCTTCTATAAAGGTTCATTGTGAAAAGGTAGCAGCTATGCTAAAATTTTGAGGTACACTGTCTTTGTGGGGGAAATGAAAATGATATATTATGTAATAGCGTTATTCGTCATTGCTATCGATCAAATATCGAAGTGGTTAATTGTAAAGAACATGGAATTGGGTACGAGTATTCCGATTATCGACAATGTATTATACATAACATCACATCGAAATAGAGGCGCTGCTTGGGGTATTTTAGAAAATAAAATGTGGTTCTTCTACATTATTACAGTTGTTTTTGTAGTGTTTATTGTATTTTATTTGAAAAAGTATGCGAAAACAGACAGGCTTCTAGGTATTTCGTTAGGCCTAATTTTGGGCGGGGCAATTGGTAACTTTATTGATCGTGTATTTAGACAAGAAGTAGTGGATTTCATTCACGTGTATATTTTCTCGTACAACTATCCAGTATTCAATATAGCTGATTCAGCATTATGTATTGGTGTTGTATTAATTATTATTCAAACATTATTAGAAGGCAAGAAAGCGAAGGAGTAATTGAATGAGTGAAGTAGTACAAGTAACAGTTGCAGCAGAGCAAAAAAACGAGCGAATTGATAAATTCGTTGCAGGGATAAATAACGAATGGTCACGTACGCAAGTGCAGCAATGGATTAAAGATGACGTTGTGACAGTAAACGGGAAAGCGGTAAAAGGGAATTATAAAGTAAAAGAAGAAGATGAAATTACAGTAACAATTCCTGAACCAGAAGAGTTAGATATTCAACCAGAGGATTTAAATTTAGAAATTTATTATGAAGATGCAGATGTGCTTGTTGTAAATAAGCCACGTGGTATGGTTGTACATCCAGCACCAGGGCATACAAGTGGTACACTTGTAAATGGCCTTATGCATCATTGTACAGACTTATCAGGCATTAACGGTGTAATGCGTCCAGGTATCGTGCATCGTATTGATAAAGATACATCTGGACTATTAATGGTTGCTAAAAATGATATGGCACATGAATCGCTTGTAAATCAGCTTGTAGCAAAAACAGTAACGAGACGTTACAAAGCGATTGTACACGGTGTGATTCCGCATGATAAGGGAACGATTGATGCTCCGATTGCTCGTGATAAGAAAGAGCGTCAAAGTATGACAGTTGATGAAAACGGTAAGAACGCTGTTACGCACTTCCAAGTGTTAGAACGCTTTAAAGACTTTACACTTGTAGAATGTCGCTTAGAAACGGGACGTACGCACCAAATTCGTGTTCATATGAAATATATTGGCTATCCACTTGCAGGAGATCCGAAGTATGGTCCGAAGAAAACGTTAGATATGAATGGACAAGCACTTCATGCGGGTATTTTAGGCTTTGATCATCCTCGTACGGGTGAATATATTCAGTTTGAGGCACCGATTCCAGAAGTGTTTGAAGACGCATTAAATATTTTACGAAAATAGTATTGACAAATCATAAGAAAACTGAGATACTGACAACAGTTAAATAATGATCCTTTAACACAGCCCCGTGAGGTTGAGAAGGTAACGGTTTGAAATACTTAGGGTATGTTGTACCCTTTTTTCAAAAGTCCTCTCGCACACGCTGAGAGGACTTTTTTTATACCATTACTCTCACGCAAGAAAAAAGCTTGGAGGTGTAGAGCATGCAAGAGAAAGCTGTCGTTTTAGATGACCAAATGATTCGCCGCGCTTTAACACGAATTAGTCATGAAATCGTGGAACGAAATAAAGGTGTCGATAATTGTGTTCTTGTCGGAATTAAAACTCGTGGAATTTTTATTGCACAACGTTTGGCAGAACGAATTGGTCAAATTGAAGGAAAAGAAATGAAAGTTGGAGAGTTAGACATTACGTTATATCGTGATGATTTAACACTACAATCGAAAAATAAAGAACCACTTGTAAAAGGTTCTGATATCCCTGTAGATATTACGAAGAAAAAAGTTATCCTTGTGGATGACGTATTATATACAGGAAGAACAGTTCGAGCAGCAATGGATGCTCTTATGGATTTAGGTAGACCATCTCAAATCCAATTGGCGGTTCTTGTTGATAGAGGTCATCGCGAATTACCAATTCGCGCTGATTATGTAGGGAAGAATATTCCAACATCAAGTGAAGAGCGTATCGAAGTTGATTTGCAAGAGACAGATCAACAAGATCGAGTAAGCATATACGATAAGTAAAGCCCTTTTAAATGTAGTCCTGTGAGGCTGCCAAAGGGTCTTGGCTTTCATATGTCAAATTTGGCATACGAAAGTGTAGGACTCTTTGTGCACAGGCACAAGGAGTTTTTTTATTGCAAAGATTTAAACTGAAGGAGGATGTAACAATGGAACAAAAGCCAGTGTTAGACGTTAATGAAGTACCGAAACCGGGAAAATGGTTATTTTTAAGTATACAACATTTGTTCGCGATGTTTGGATCAACAGTGCTTGTTCCGTTTTTAACAGGATTGAATCCATCAGTAGCATTAATATCAAGTGGATTAGGAACGTTAGCATTCCTTCTTATAACGAAAGGTCAAGTACCTGCTTATCTAGGATCATCATTCGCCTTTATCGCACCGATTATAACAGCGAAAACGGCAGGTGGACCGGGAGCGGCAATGCTTGGTGGTTTGCTAGCAGGACTTGTGTACATCTTAATCTCACTCGGAATTAAGAAATCAGGATCAGAGTGGATTATGAAATTACTACCACCAATCGTAGTTGGTCCAGTAGTAATGGTAATCGGTCTAGCTTTAGCACATACAGCAGTTAACATGGCGATGAACGGTGCGGATGGCAAATATAGCTTTACACACTTTTCAGTAGCGTTAGTAACATTAGCAATTACAATTATATGCTCGATATTTGGAAGAGGATTTTTCAGTATCATACCAGTGTTACTTGGCATTATCGGCGGATATATCTTCGCTTACTTCCAAGGGCTAGTAGACTTAAAGCCGGTAGCTGAGGCAAAATGGTTTGTTGTACCAGATTTCACAGTACCATTTGTAACATACACACCAGAGTTTTCATGGAAGATTGTACTCTTGATGGTACCAGTTGCACTAGTAACAATATCAGAACATATCGGACATCAAATTGTTCTTGGAAATGTTATTAAAAGAGATTTAATTGAAAAACCAGGTTTACACCGTTCAATCTTCGGTGACGGAGTAGCAACATTAATCGCGTCACTAATCGGTGGGCCACCGAATACAACGTATGGTGAAAACATCGGTGTGCTAGCAATTACGAGAGCATACAGTGTATACTTATTCATCGGTTCAGCAGTATTCGCAATCATGTTCGGATTTATCGGTAAGATTTCTGCACTGATTCATTCGATCCCAACACCAGTTATGGGTGGTGTATCAATCTTACTATTCGGTGTAATCGCATCAAGCGGATTACGCATGATGGTAGATGATAAAACAGATTTAAGTGACAAACGAAACTTAATGATTGCATCAGTAATATTAGTAATCGGTATTGGTGGAGCGGTACTTCACGTAGGAGAATCATTCCAAGTAGAAGGAATGGCACTAGCAGCAATTGTAGGTGTACTGTTAAATCTACTACTACCGGAAACGAAACAAATAAAACAATCTAAGCAGATTGCTTCATAATAATAACCTTTTAATTCAGTCCTGTGAGACCGGAAAGGGTGGCTTCTTTCTTGCACCCTAGTCTCACACGATTAGGGTATTTTTATGCAAAGGTTGTTATAAAAATTCGAAAGTGGTAACATAAAAATCAGAAAGATGAGGGATGACGATGAGCCATTTGTTAACGATGAGTGAATTATCGGAAGTAGAAATTTCAGAAATCCTAAAAGATGCAGAAGATTTTGCGAATGGAAAAGAGAGCAAAACGACAGAGCAAACTTTTGTTGCGAACTTGTTCTTTGAGAATAGTACGAGAACGAGATTTAGCTTTGAAGTTGCTGAGAAGAGATTAGGACTTGATGTTTTAAACTTTTCAGCTGATGCATCTAGCGTACAAAAAGGAGAAACTCTATACGATACGATAAGAACACTAGAATCAATCGGAACAAAAGCAGTGGTCATCCGCCACGAGCAAGATCGCTACTTCGATGAACTAAAAGATCAGGTGAATATTCCAATCTTAAATGCTGGAGATGGATGCGGAAACCACCCAACACAGTGCCTACTGGACCTTCTTACAATTAAACAAGAGTTTGGAAGATTTGAAGGTTTGAAGATTGCAATAGTAGGAGATGTTCGTCATAGCCGAGTAGCACGTTCTAATGCAGAAGCATTAACGAAGCTTGGTGCAACAATTTACTTTGCAAGTCCAGAAGAGTGGAAAGATGAAGACAACACATTTGGAACATACAAACCATTAGATGAACTTGTTCCAGAAGTTGATGTAATGATGTTACTCCGTGTACAACATGAGCGTCATGATCATTATGAAACAGACATTATGAAAGAATATCATGAGAAACACGGATTAACAGTAGAAAGAGAAAAGCGTATGAAAGAAGGAAGCATTATTATGCATCCAGCTCCTGTAAACCGTGATGTTGAAATTGCAAGTGAACTTGTTGAGTGTGAGCGTTCACGTATATTTAAACAAATGGAAAATGGAGTTTACGTAAGAATGGCTGTACTAAAACGCGCCTTACCAAATGTATTAGGAGGAATGAAACATGAATTATTTGTTTAAAAATGGTCGTTATATGAATGAAGAAGGAAAAATCGTAGCAACGGATCTTCTCGTACAAGACGGTAAAATCGCTAAGGTAGCAGAAAATATTACGGCAGATAATGCTGAAGTAATCGATGTGAACGGAAAGTTAATCGCACCTGGATTAGTAGATGTACACGTACATCTTCGTGAACCAGGTGGTGAACATAAAGAAACAATTGAAACAGGTACACTAGCAGCGGCAAAAGGTGGATTCACTACAATTTGCGCAATGCCAAATACACGCCCGGTACCAGATTGCAGAGAACATATGGAAGACTTGCAAAAACGTATTGAAGAAAAAGCTCATGTTAACGTACTACCATACGGAGCAATTACAGTACGTCAAGCTGGTTCTGAAATGACAGATTTCGAAACATTAAAAGAACTTGGAGCATTTGCTTTCACAGATGACGGCGTAGGCGTACAAGATGCGAGCATGATGTTAGCGGCTATGAAACGTGCAGCAAAATTAGATATGGCAGTAGTTGCGCACTGTGAAGAGAATACGCTTATTAATAAAGGTTGTGTACATGAAGGGAAGTTTTCTGAGAAACACGGATTAAACGGTATCCCATCAGTATGTGAATCTGTACATATTGCAAGGGATATACTGCTTGCTGAAGCAGCAGATTGCCACTATCACGTATGTCATGTAAGTACGAAAGGTTCTGTACGTGTAATCCGTGATGCGAAACGCGCTGGAATTAAAGTAACAGCAGAAGTAACACCGCATCACCTAGTGTTATGTGAAGATGATATCCCATCAGCTGATCCTAACTTTAAAATGAACCCACCGCTTCGTGGAAAAGAAGACCATGCAGCATTAATTGAAGGTTTATTAGATGGAACGATCGATATGATCGCAACTGACCATGCACCGCATACAGCGGAAGAGAAAGCACAAGGAATTGAAAGAGCACCGTTTGGAATTACTGGTTTTGAAACAGCATTCCCGCTTCTATACACAAACCTTGTGAAAAAGGGAGTTATTACGCTAGAACAGTTAATTCAATTCTTAACAGAAAAGCCAGCTGATACATTCGGCTTAGAAGCAGGTCGCCTAAAAGAAGGTAGAGAAGCTGATATTACAATCATTGATTTAGAACAAGAAGAAGAGATTGACCCAACAACATTCTTATCAAAAGGAAAAAATACACCATTCGCAGGTTGGAAATGCCAAGGATGGCCGGTAATGACAATCGTTGGTGGTAAGATCGCATGGCAAAAGGAGAGTGCATTAGTATGAAAAGACAACTTATCTTAGAAGATGGAACAGTATTAATTGGAACAGGTTTCGGAGGCGAAATCGAAAAGTCAGGTGAGGTTGTATTTACAACAGGAATGACTGGATATCAAGAAACATTATCTGATCCATCATATTGCGGTCAAATCGTAACATTCACGTACCCATTAATCGGAAACTACGGCATTAACCGTGACGATTTTGAATCCATTCACCCATCTGTAAATGGTTTAATCGTAAACGAAATTTGTGATCACCCATCAAACTTCCGTAATGAAATTTCGTTAAATGATTACTTGAAAGAAAGAAATATCCCAGGATTAGCAGGGATTGATACGAGAAAATTAACGAGAAAAATTCGTCAATACGGTACATTACGTGGACGCCTTTGTAACATGGATGCAGATGTAGAGTACATTGTAAGCCAATTAAAAGCGACAGTATTTACAGATCATGTAAAACGCGTATCAACGAAAGATCCATACCCAAGCCCAGGTCGTGGTCACCGAGTTGTACTAGTAGACTTCGGTATGAAACATGGTATTTTACGAGAATTAAATAAGCGTGACTGTGATGTAATTGTAGTTCCTTACAACACAACAGCGGAAGAAATTTTACGCCTTAGCCCAGATGGAATTATGTTAAGTAATGGACCTGGAGATCCGAAAGATGTACCAGAAGCAATTGAAATGTTAAAAGACATTATCGGTAAAGTTCCTTTATTCGGAATTTGCCTAGGACATCAATTGTTCGCTCTAGCATCAGGTGCAAATACAAGTAAGTTGAAATTTGGTCACCGTGGTTTAAACCATCCAGTAAAAAATCTTGCAACTGGAAAAGTAGCAATTACATCTCAAAACCACGGATACGCAGTAGAAGAAGAATCAGTTGAAAATACAGATCTTGAAATTACACATGTTGCTTTAAACGATGGAACGGTAGAAGGTCTTCGTCATAAGAAGTTCCCGGCATTTACAGTACAATACCATCCAGAAGCTTCAGCGGGACCAGAAGATGCAAATGATTTATTCGAAGATTTCTTAACAATGATTGAAAACTTCAAGAAAGAAGGGGAAGAGTTATGCCAAAACGCCTAGACATTAACACAATTTTAGTAATCGGATCAGGACCAATTGTAATTGGGCAAGCAGCGGAGTTTGACTACTCTGGTACACAAGCTTGTCAATCTCTTAAAGAGGAAGGTTACAAAGTAATCCTTGTTAACTCTAACCCAGCAACAATTATGACGGATACTGCAACAGCAGATAAAGTATACATCGAGCCATTAACATTAGAATTCGTAAGCCGTATTATTCGTAAAGAACGTCCTGATGCAATCCTACCAACATTAGGTGGTCAAACAGGTTTAAACATGGCTGTTGAACTTGCAAAATCAGGCGTACTTGACGAGTGCGGAGTTGAAATTTTAGGAACAAAATTATCAGCAATCGAGCAAGCGGAAGATCGTGATTTATTCCGTACATTAATGCAAGATTTAAATGAACCAACACCACCAAGTGAAATTATTCATAACCTTGATGAAGCATATGGATTTGTAAACGAAATTGGTTACCCAGTAATCGTTCGACCAGCGTTCACATTAGGAGGAACGGGCGGCGGAATTTGTCATAACGAAGAAGAGCTAATTGAAATCGTAACAAGTGGTTTAAAACATAGCCCAGTAACACAATGTTTATTAGAGAAAAGTATTGCTGGCTGTAAAGAAATTGAATACGAAGTAATGCGTGATTCAAATGATAACGCGATTGTAGTGTGTAACATGGAAAATATCGATCCAGTTGGTGTTCATACAGGTGATTCAATCGTTGTAGCACCGAGCCAAACGCTAAGCGACCGTGAATACCAAATGTTACGTAACACGTCATTACGAATTATTCGTGCACTAGGAATTGAAGGTGGATGTAACGTTCAGCTTGCACTAGATCCATATAGCTTCCAATACTATGTAATCGAAGTAAATCCACGTGTAAGTCGTTCATCTGCACTAGCATCTAAAGCAACTGGATATCCAATTGCGAAATTAGCAGCAAAAATTGCAGTCGGCTTAACGTTAGATGAAATCGTAAACCCAGTAACACAAAAAACTTACGCTTGCTTCGAGCCAGCGTTAGACTATGTTGTTTCAAAAATTCCACGTTGGCCGTTTGATAAGTTTGAATCAGCGAACAGAACGCTTGGAACACAAATGAAAGCAACTGGTGAAGTTATGTCAATCGGACGTAACTTAGAAGAATCATTACTAAAAGCAGTTCGTTCTTTAGAGCTTGGCATTTATCACTTAGAATTAGACCACTTAAAAGAACTTGATAAAGAAACGATGAAAAAACGTATCATTAAAGCGGATGATGAACGACTGTTTATTGTAGCAGAAGCAATTCGCCAAGGTGTAACGAAAGAAGAAATCAATGAATGGTGTGAAATGGACTTCTTCTTCTTACAAAAAGTTGAAAACATCGTAAATATGGAACGTGAAGTAAAAGCGAATGTAGGAAATATGGAAGTACTACAAACTGCAAAAGAAATGGGCTTCAGCGATCACTACATTGCAGCAGCTTGGAACAAAACGGAGCGCGAAATTTACGATATGCGTAAAGAAAATAATATGATGCCAGTATTCAAAATGGTAGATACTTGTGCGGCAGAGTTTGAATCTGCAACGCCATATTACTACAGCACATATGCGGACGAAAATGAATCGATTGTAACAGATCGTAAGAGTGTAGTAGTTCTAGGATCTGGTCCGATCCGTATTGGTCAAGGTGTTGAGTTTGATTACGCAACAGTTCACTCAGTATGGGCAATTAAAGAAGCTGGATATGAAGCAATTATCATTAACAACAACCCAGAAACAGTTTCAACAGACTTCAGTATTTCTGACAAATTATACTTTGAACCATTAACGATTGAAGATGTAATGCATATTATCGATTTAGAAAAACCAGAAGGTGTTATCGTTCAGTTCGGTGGACAAACGGCAATTAACTTAGCAGCGAAACTAGAAGAACACGGTGTGAAAATTTTAGGAACATCACTTGAAGACTTAGACCGTGCAGAAGATCGTGATAAATTCGAAGCTGCTTTAACAAAACTTGGCATCCCGCAACCAGTTGGTAAAACAGCAACGACTGTAGAACAAGCGGTAGCAATCGCAGAAGAAATTGGTTACCCAGTATTAGTAAGACCATCTTACGTACTAGGTGGACGTGCGATGGAAATCGTATATCGTCAAGAAGAACTACTGCACTACATGAAAAATGCAGTTAAAGTTCATGCAGATCACCCAGTATTAATCGACCGTTACATGGTTGGTAAAGAAATTGAAGTAGATGCAATTTCCGATGGTGAGAATGTATTCATTCCAGGTATTATGGAACATATTGAACGCGCTGGAGTTCACTCTGGTGACTCAATTGGAGTATATCCACCACAAAGTTTATCTGAAAAACTAAAAGAACAAATCATTGAACATACAATTGCACTTGGAAAAGGATTAAACATTGTTGGATTACTAAATATCCAGTTTGTAGTATTCAAAGATCAAGTGTACGTAATTGAAGTAAATCCACGTGCAAGCCGTACAGTACCGTTTTTAAGTAAAATTACAGGCGTACCGATGGCGAATGTTGCAACGAAAGTTATTTTAGGGCAAGACCTAGTAGAGCAAGGATACGGAACTGGCTATCACCCAGAAGAGAAAGAAGTATATGTAAAAGCTCCGGTATTCTCATTCGCGAAACTACGCTCAGTTGATACAACATTAGGACCTGAAATGAAATCAACAGGGGAAGTAATGGGTAAAGACTTAACGCTTGAAAAAGCATTATATAAAGGATTAGTTGCTTCTGGAATTAACATCCCAACGCACGGCTCAGTAATCATTACTGTAGCGGATAAAGATAAAGAAGAGGCGATGGAAATTGCAAAACGTTTCCACGAAATCGGCTATAACTTATTAGCAACAGCTGGAACAGCACAATCATTAGAAGAGCAAAATATCCCAGTACAAGTTGTAAACAAAATTGATTCTGAAGACTACAACTTACTAGATATTATCCGTCAAGGAAAAGCACAGTTTGTAATTAACACATTAACAAAAGGTAAACAACCAGCGCGTGATGGTTTCCGCATTCGCCGTGAATCAGTAGAAAATGGTGTGGCTTGCTTAACATCACTTGATACAACAAGAGCAATCTTACGAGTATTAGAATCTATGACATTCTCAGCTCATTCAATGAAAGAAATTACGCAAACAAAGCGTCACGAGGTGGTACATGCATGATGCAAAAGCAAAATATGATCGTCGTTAACCAAAAAGAAATCGCAAAAAACATTTACGAATTAGTGCTTCAAGGAACGTTAGTACAGCAAATGAACGAACCAGGGCAGTTTGTACACATTAAGGTAGCAGAGGGCATTGCGCCCCTTCTGCGCCGCCCAATTAGTATTTGTAATGTAGATCAAGAGAAGAACGAATTTACAATGCTATATCGTGCCGAAGGACAAGGGACAAAAACATTAGCAACTAGAAAACAAGGTGAAATGGTAGATGTACTAGGACCATTAGGACACGGTTTTCCTGTAGAAGAAGCAGAAGCTGGTCAAACAGCTTTACTAGTAGGTGGGGGAATTGGTGTACCACCACTTTATGAATTATCACAGCGCCTCGTTGCAAAAGGTGTACGTGTTATTCACATCTTAGGCTTTCAAACGAAAGATGTAGTTTTCTATGAAGAAAAATTTGCAGAACTTGGTGATACGTACGTTGCGACAGTAGACGGTACACACGGTACAAAAGGATTTGTCACAGATGTAATTGATAATTACGGAATTGACTTTGATATTCTTTATTCATGTGGTCCGCTAGCGATGCTTCGTGCACTAGAAGGACGTTACAAAGAGAAAAAAGCCTATATTTCATTAGAAGAACGTATGGGCTGTGGTATTGGAGCTTGTTTCGCATGTGTATGCCACTTACAAGAAGATCCAAGTGGACATTCTTACAAGAAGGTGTGTAGCGACGGACCAGTATTTCCAATCGGGGAGGTTGTACTATGAACAGATTGCAAGTTGAATTACCAGGATTATCATTAAAAAATCCAATTATACCGGCATCTGGATGCTTTGGGTTTGGTCGTGAATATGCACAGTTTTACGATTTAAGTGTACTAGGATCAATCATGATTAAAGCGACGACAGAACAACCACGTTATGGAAATCCAACGCCTCGTGTTGCTGAAACACCAGGGGGCATGCTAAATGCAATCGGACTTCAAAACCCGGGATTAGACAAAGTAATGAATTCGGAATTACCATGGTTAGAACAATTTGACCTTCCAATTATTGCAAACGTTGCAGGCTCACAAGCTGAGGATTACGTAGCGGTTGCGAAGGAAATTTCTAAAGCGCCTAATGTCCATGCACTAGAATTAAACATTTCTTGTCCGAACGTAAAAACAGGTGGTATCGCCTTTGGTACAAATCCTGAAATTGCTGCTGATTTAACGAAGCGAGTAAAAGAGGTTTCTGAAGTACCTGTATACGTGAAATTGTCACCGAACGTGGCAAACATAGTAGAAATTGCAAAAGCGATTGAAAATGCAGGTGCAGATGGTTTAACGATGATTAATACATTGCTTGGTATGCGTCTAGATTTAAAAACAGCTAAACCAATTTTAGCAAACCGTACAGGCGGATTATCAGGTCCTGCGATTAAGCCAGTAGCAATTCGCATGGTACATGAAGTAAGCCAAGCGGTTAACATTCCAATTATCGGAATGGGTGGTATTGAAACAGCTGAAGATGTAATTGAATTCTTCTATGCTGGCGCAAGCGCAGTTGCAGTAGGTACAGCGAACTTTATCGATCCGTTCGTATGTCCGACAATTATTGAAGAGTTACCAGCATTATTAGATGAATTAGGATTTGATCACATTTCGGAATGTCAAGGAAGGAGCTGGAAGCAAACATGTCACAGTCGTTAATCGTTGCACTAGATTTTCCAGGGAAACAAGAAGTAGAACAATTCTTACACCACTTTGAAGGGGAAGAGTTATTTGTCAAAGTAGGTATGGAGTTATTTTACAAAGAAGGCCCTGCGATTATTACGTACTTAAAAGAAAAGGGACATAAGATCTTCTTAGATTTAAAACTTCATGATATTCCGAATACAGTAAAAAGCGCTATGCGTAGCCTAGCTAGTCTAGATGTTGATATGGTAAATGTTCATGCTGCTGGGGGAAGCAGCATGATGAAAGCTGCGATTGAGGGATTAGAGGAAGGTAAGCAAGAAGGAAAAGAGAGACCGATTTGTATTGCAGTTACACAACTAACAAGCACTTCGGAAGCTATGATGAAAAAAGAGATCGGCATTGAGAAAACGTTAGAAGAAGCGGTTGCTCATTATGCAAAATTAACGAAAGAAAGTGGACTTGATGGCGTTGTTTGTTCAACACTTGAAGTTCCAAAATTACGTGAAGTATGCGGAAATGAATTTGTAACAGTAACACCGGGGATTCGTCTTGCAAGCGATGATGTAAATGACCAAGTGCGCGTAGCAACACCGAAACGTGCGAGGGAACTTGGCTCAAGCTACATCGTAGTTGGACGTAGTATTACAAAAGCAGAAAATCCGCTTGAAGCGTATAAAACAGTAAAACAACAGTGGGAAGGTGTAACAGTATGAAAAAAGAAATCGCATCGCATTTATTAGAAATTGGAGCAGTATTTTTACAACCGAATGATCCATTCACTTGGTCTTCAGGTATGAAATCACCAATTTATTGTGATAACCGTTTAACTTTATCTTATCCAAAAGTACGTCAAGCGATTGCAGCTGGATTAGAAGAGTTAATTAAAGAGCACTTCCCAACTGTAGAAATTATTGCAGGAACAGCAACTGCTGGTATTGCGCACGCTGCATGGGTAAGCGATCGTATGGATTTACCAATGTGCTACGTACGTAGTAAAGCAAAAGGTCACGGTAAAGGGAACCAAATCGAAGGAAAAGCTGAAAAAGGTCAAAAAGTCGTAGTAGTAGAAGACTTAATTTCAACTGGCGGTAGTGCAATTACATGTGTAGAAGCACTTCGCGAAGCTGGATGTGAAGTATTAGGAATCGTATCAATCTTCACATATGAGTTAGAAGCAGGAAAAGAAAAACTAGAAGCAGCTAACGTAGCATCATATTCTTTAAGTGATTACAGTGCATTAACTGAAGTTGCAGCAGAAAAAGGTATGATTGGACAAGCTGAAACGAAAAAATTACAAGAGTGGCGTAAAAATCCAGCAAACGAAGCTTGGATCACAGCGTAACACGAAAAAAACGACTGCGGGGGAACGCGGTCGTTTTTTTATATTATTGTTAAAAATTCAAGTAAAGTTCCATCAATATCAAAGAAAATCATATTACAATCTCCTTAACTACTTAGTGCTTTCTGCAAGCTTATATCTTTTTACAAACAATAGAGTCACATAAGAAACAATAAATGAGAAAATGCTATACATGCCGACCCAAAAGAAAAATTTTGGAGTAAAGGCGATAACACCTATTATTAAAAAACTAGCAAACGTTACAATCGGCATTACGTAATACGTTTTCGTTTTGCGTGTTCCAATAACAGATACGATAAAGATAAATAATGGACAAATTAATAAGACGAAAATCAATTCATTCATAGGTATGTCCCCTTTTCTAATTGCAGTAATCTGTTTCTCGTAAACGTTTTGAAATAATTACTCTCCTAATATAATTTCGCTGAGTAATAACGAATCCCTCTTGAAAACTGATAATTCATGATGAATTTTACAAGCAAAAAACGTAAGCAAGAGAACACTTGCTTACGTTATAGGATAAACATCGCAACGATCGTGGTGACAATTAAACCGATAACAACCGGTAAAAAGTTTCGGCGTGCAAGTTCAAATGGATCGACTTTACAAATCGCAGCAGCAGGAATAAGTGCCCAAGGAATTAACGTCCCGCCCCCGGTCCATATAGCTGCAATTTGCCCGAGTGCTGTTAATGTAGCTGTTCCATGGCCAAGTGCTGTTCCAAAAAGATTGACAATGGAACCAGCAAGTGATATACCTGAAAAACCTGATCCATCTAAGCCGGTAATGACACCCACGATGGTTAATGTCCCTGCCGATACATATTGATTTAAAGGAACAGTTTGAGATAAAGCGATGCCTAAGTCGTTAATGATTCCGTGTGAACCTTTCGGTAAATAGTCTCCGATAATTTTCACAAAGCCACTATCTCCTAAATAAAAGAGTGCAGCGATAGGAATAACTGGTCCGAAAATTTTAAAGCCAAATTGGAGCCCTTCTATGAAATAATCGGTTGTTTTATTCAGTCCATTACCTTTGTAGGCGATGAGAGAAATGATGATAATCATAATAACAGTTGTTCCGCCGATAAGTGCAGTTGCGTCGCTTCCTTGTAGTTTAAATTGAATCATGCAAAGGATATCAATGATATATACGATAGGGATACAAATAGCGAGCCATTTCTTTGTGCGAGGAGATAATGAAGTGAGCGTTTTAGAAGACTCAGTTGATAGAATAGATTCTTGTATAGCTAAGCCTGTATGAAACTCTTTTCGTAAGAAGAAAAAAGCGACGGAAGTTGTCACAACGCCCATAACGATAACGAGTGGAACACTTGCAGATACGACGCTGGAAACAGGGAGACCAGCCGCGTCTGCAGTTAATTTCGGTGCACCTTGAATAACGAAGTCTCCAGATAAGGCGATGCCGTGTCCAAATAAGTTCATAGCAATTGCAACCCCAATTGGAGGAAGGCCGACACGTACAGCAACCGGTAATAAAATAGCTCCCATTAAGGCGACAGCTGGAGAAGGCCAAAAGAAGAAAGAAATGGTCATCATTAAAAGGCCGATAATCCAGTAGGCGAGTGTAGGTGTACGAATCATTTTTGTAAATGGTGAAATCATCGTATCATTTATGCCAGTATGAACGAGTAAATTGCTCATTGATACGATAATGGAGATGATTAATATAGTTGGTAATAGCTCAGTAATGGCGTAAATGAAACTTTGAAAAATCCCGCTAATGGCAAGAGGGATAGAACTTGTTGCAGTTAATGCTAATAAAAAGATAAAAACGATACAAATGATAGTCGTATCTTTCCGGAGAATAAAAAAGGTAATAATAGTGAGTAAACAAATAATGTAGAGAGCGTGTAATAGCGTTAATTCAACTCCCATAACATTCACATCCTTTAGGCATTCGTGTAGTTTATTGTATGAAAGCAGTGAAAGTATGTGAGTATAGGAAAAAGAAAAAAGTAAAATTTCATGTACTGTAATGATGAGAACGATAAATGGATGTTACAATACAGTTAATCCTAAAAAATGAATAAAAGAAAGTGCCACCTTATCTGGTGGCACTTTCTTATTTTACTGCATGAGCTTTTTGCATCTTCCTAATTAAGCGAATTTGTCCGCGATGATTGATTTCATCTTCAAATACGTGAAACCATTTAAAGTAGTTGTTAGCTGGTTTGTCATACCAAAAGTCTGTCGTTTTAAATAGCCATTCATCAGGTAAAGATTGAAATGTTTCAATTGTTTTAGAGCGTACTTCTTGTAATGTATTAATGTAAAATTCTAAAGAGTTTCCTTTTATTTTTTCTCGTCCAAGATTCCCTAACTCAATAGCTGGCAACCAATGTTCTAATTCAGCTTCCGTCGGTTCACGATCCTCAAAGGTATGGATTTGGTAGTAAAATTCAATAGCAGCCATGTGATATAACAGCATGCCAATTGAATTGGCTTCTTTATCATATAAATAATCAAGTTCTTCAATTGTTAAACTTTCCACTGCTTGCATTGTTGTATAACGAGCGTAATTCATCATGGAAACAAGTTTTGAAAACTCAACTTGTAAACCATCTATTTTATCAATTACAAAATTCAATTTAAATTCCCCCTCTTTAAATGAACACTCCAGAGAAGGAATTCTATGTGTAGAAAAAAACTCCTTTTAAAAAGGCCATGATTTTAACAAGGGATTACAATTAGTTCTCTATTTGATTTTGTAATAACTTCATATCCGTCTTTTGTAATGACGATATCATCTTCAATTCTACAACCGCCCCAGTTCGGTATGTAAATGCCCGGTTCAACTGTAACAACCATACCTTCTTTTAATGTAGCTTTACTTTCTTGGGATAAGCGAAGAGGTTCATGTATTTCTAAGCCAAGACCATGACCAGTAGAATGACCAAAATATTGACCATATCCACAATCTGTAATGTAGTTTCTTGTTACATCATCGATATTTTTCGCAGTTTCTCCAGGCTTAATCGCTTCAGTCCCACGTTTTAACGCTTCTCGTACAACATTGTATATTTTTTTGAATTCTTCCGATGGTTCCCCTATTGCTACGGTACGTGTTATATCGGAACAATATCCGTCGTAAAGTGCACCAAAGTCTAATGTAACGATGTCGCCTCGTTCAATTATTTTATTTGATGCAACTCCATGTGGAAGAGAAGAACGAACACCAGAAGCTACAATAATTTGAAATGATGAAGATGTAGCACCTTTTTTTCGCATGAAAAATTCTAATTCATCTCGTACAGCATTTTCACTTATTCCTGGTTTTAGAAACGTAAGAATGTGATGAAATGCTTCGTCCGCGATATTAGCTGCAATTTTCATTGTTTCTATTTCAGGCGTGTCTTTAATGATACGAATATTTTCGATAATTTCGCACACTTGAATCATTTCCGCCTGTACGTATTTTTGCAAGTTTTTATATTGTTGCAATGTCATGTTGTTTTCTTCAATTCCAAGTTTTTGAATGTTTAATTTCGATACTTGATGTGCAATTTCTTTTTCTAAATTTCCTTTATGCATAATAATTTCAGCATCTTTTATTTGTGATTTCGCTTGATCTACATAGCGGAAATCAGTGATGAAAACAGCTTGATCGGCAGAGAGTAAGACGACGCCAGCACTACCTGTAAAGCCTGTTGCATATTGGCGGTTTTCTTTTTTTGTAATAAGTAACCCCTCAATTTCATAGTTTTGTAGTTGATTTTGGATTTTATTAATTTTTAAAGTCATGTTAATTCCTCCTATTCATAGTATTGAATAAAGCAAATAGCGTGCCAAAATGTATATTTGAAGAAAGGATAGTAGGGACAACATATATTTTAGGGGAGATAAAAAAATAGCCCGTAATTTGTGGGAGACGGTTTGTTCATAAAATCTAGATTGCTTCAATGAATAGCAGGGGGATGGGGAAAAATGATTGGAGTTACACTTGTACTTTATTTACATGCTGTAAAAAATTTTATACAAATGTGAAATGATACTGTCAATTTTTTTGACAATATTGAATGGATATAGCAACGAAATTGAAAACATATAAAAAATGCGCTGCATACAAGCAACGCATTTTTTTATTTATGCTTTTAATTTCATTACAATATCAGCATCTGGTGTTACATATACGGTTTGCTGATTGTCGTACGTAACAAAACCAAGTTTTGCACCACTCGGTTTTTTGACATGGCGTATTTTGGTGAAATCAACAGGTACAGAGCTAGACTCTTTCGCTTTACTGTAATAGGCAGCAATTTTGGCGGCTTCTAGTAAAGTTTCTTCAGCAGGCTCTAAAGAACGAATGACAACGTGAGAGCCAGGTATATCTTTCGTATGTAACCAAATTTCATCACGGCGGGCAAACTTCGTTGTTAAATAATCATTTTGTTTATTGTTTTTACCAACGAAAATCTCTGTGCCATCACTTGCTACATATTTATCTAATACTGGTTTAGTAGGCTTTTTCTTTGCGTTTTTCGTTTTGCGATTGCGCACATAACCTTCTTCAGCTAATTCCTCACGAATTTCTTCAATGTCTTTTGAAGAAGCAGCTTCCATTTGTTGAAGTAAGCTATCAAAATAAAGAATTTCTTCATTTGTTTTTTCGATTTGTTCTTCTACAACAGCAACCGAATTTTTTGCTTTTTGATACTTTTGGAAATAGCGTTGTGCATTTTCAGATGGTGTTTTTAAAGGATCTAATGTGATTTTTACAGTTCCACCATCCTCATCGTAATAATTAACGACCTCAATATCTTTATCGCCCTTTTTTAAAGCGTACATATTGGCTGTAAGTAGCTCTCCAAATAGTTGATATTTATCTGCTTTTCCAGCATCTTGCAGTGTTTTTTCGAGTTTAATGAGTTTTTTCTCGTTTTTATTTTTTTCGTTTTGCATAAAGCGTTCTAAATCATGAGCTTGTTGTTTTACACGATCACGTTCTGCTTTGCCAAAGAAGAAACGATCTAACAATTCGCTCACTGATGAGAATGTTTTTTCTTCTCCTTGCAAGTGTGTAAGAGGGAAAAGATAAAAGAATTCTTTTCCATTTGCAGTAATCATTGTAGGTGTATATGCATGAGATAGTAATGGTGTTTGTATAGAGAAAAATGCTTCTGATAATGCTTTCTCGTTTACCATACCGGCTTTCTTTACTACTTCTTTTGCAAATAATGGGGATATTCCCATGAAAGCACCGACGAGTTGTTTATCCATATTTCCAGATAGAAAGTCTAGCGGTCTAATAAAATCATCTGCGGTTTCAATTTGCAGAGGATTGATTTTATGTTGGGCTGGTGGCGCGACGTACTCAGCACCAGCATATACAGTTCGGTGACGGTTTACGGCTAATGAAACGTGTTTTAAGCTATCTAAAATCACGTTTGTTTTCGTATCTAATAAGATAATGTTACTATGTCGTCCCATTATTTCAATTACTAATGTTTTTAATGATTCGTCTCCGATTTCATTACGACTGCGAACTGTAATTTGAATAATGCGTTCTAAGTCGATTTGTTCAATTTTTTCAATAAATCCACCTTCTAAATGTTTGCGAAGAAGCATACAGAACATCGGCGGTATTGCTGGCGAATCGTAGTTTTGATTCGTTAAGTGCATACGCGCATATGTAGGATGAGATGAAAGAATTAGTTTTTGGTTCTTTCCATTCGCTCGAATATGTAATAAAATCTCGTATTTTGAAGGTTGATATATTTTGGAAATTCTTCCTGTGTAAAGAGAATTTTCAATTTCATGTGTAATCGCTCTTGTAAATAATCCATCGAATGCCATAAATGAACACTCCTTTCTAACTAAATGTTAATTATAGCATTTTTTTGGACGAGGCTGAATAAGCTTTCAATAGAGTATGTCTGGAATCAGGAGGTCGATAGCAGGATGAACTGGTATGGAATGCGAGCACATGAAGTGGAAGAAAGAACGAATACGAATGTAAAGGTTGGACTTACAGAGAAAGAAGCAGAAGGGCGAGTAAAGAAATTTGGTACTAATGAATTAGAAGAAGCAAAAAGGCCTTCTGCACTAATGGTATTTTTAGCACAGTTTAAAGATTTCATGGTACTCGTTTTGTTTGGAGCAACAATTGTTTCTGCGTTTTTAGGTGAATACATTGATTCTATTGCTATTGTTGCCATTGTTATTATCAATGGTATTCTCGGCTTTTTTCAAGAAAGAAAAGCTGAAAAATCATTGGAAGCTTTAAAGGAACTAGCTGCCCCGCAAGTTACTGTAATGCGGAATGGAAAGTGGGTAAAAGCACCATCTAAAGCACTTGTTTTAGGTGATATTATTAAGTTTTCCAGTGGTGATCGTATTGGGGCTGATGTGCGTCTTGTTGAGGCATCAAGTTTATATATTGAAGAGTCTGCTTTGACAGGGGAGTCCGTACCTGTACAAAAGAAGGTAGAAGCACTGCAAGGGCAAGATGTTGCAATTGGGGATCAAAAAAATATGGCTTTTATGGGGACAATGATTACGCGAGGATCTGGTACAGGAGTCGTTGTAGCAACTGGTATGAATACAGCGATGGGGCAAATTGCAAATATGTTGCAAAATGCAGAGCAAATGGAAACGCCACTGCAAAGAAGGTTAGAACAGCTCGGAAAAATATTAATTATTGTAGCTCTTATTTTGACAGCGCTAGTTGTATTGGCTGGTGTGTATCAAGGGAATGAAGTATATCATATGTTTTTAGCTGGCGTATCGCTAGCTGTTGCGGCTATTCCAGAAGGATTGCCAGCAATTGTTACAGTAGCTTTATCACTTGGTGTACAGCGTATGATAAAAAAGAGAGCAATTGTAAGGAAGTTACCGGCCGTAGAAACGTTAGGCTGCGCTTCTGTTATATGCTCTGATAAAACGGGAACAATGACACAAAACAAAATGATGGTAACACATATGTGGTCAGGCGGAGAATTGTGGAAAGTGACAGGGCAAGGATATGAACCTAATGGCTCTTTTATGAAAGGTGAAAAAGAAGTGAATCCAGCTAAGACAAAATCACTTTATCAGCTACTTACATTTGGTTCACTATGTAACAATGCAAATATTATTCAAAAGAAAAAGGCGTACGTATTAGATGGGGATCCAACAGAGGGAGCGCTTGTAGCTGCGGCAATGAAAGCTGGGATAACACGTGAGGCATTGAAAGGGAAATTTGAAATTATTCGTGAATTTCCCTTTGATTCAACTCGAAAAATGATGAGTGTTATTGTACGAGATCGAGAGGGGAAAAAGTTTATTGTTACGAAAGGAGCACCGGATGTTCTTTTGCAACTGAGTCAAACAATCTTATGGGGGGATAAGCAGCAGCCGTTAAGTGAGCTATATAGAAAAGAAGTACAGGCGGCTATTCATAGCTTAGGTAGTCAAGCGCTTCGAACAATTGCAGTTGCGTTTAAACCTTTAAAAGTCACGGATTCTATTGAACATGAAAGAGACGTTGAAAAAGATTTTATGTTGGTTGGGATACAAGGTATGATTGACCCGCCAAGGCCAGAAGTCGCGCAGGCGGTAAAAGAGTGTAAAGAAGCTGGTATTCGAACAGTAATGATTACAGGTGATCATAAAGTGACAGCAATGGCGATTGCTGAACAATTAGGAGTTTTACCACCAGATGGACGCGTTGTTGAAGGAGTAGAACTCGCGAATATGGATGTGGAGGAATTAGAAAATGTTGTAGAAGATACGTATGTATTCGCTCGTGTATCACCTGAGCATAAATTGAAAATTGTTAAAGCATTGCAAAATCAAGGACATATAGTAGCGATGACAGGTGATGGAGTGAACGATGCTCCAGCTATAAAAACAGCGGATATTGGGATAGCGATGGGGATTACAGGGACAGATGTTGCAAAAGAAGCCTCTTCACTTGTTTTACTAGATGATAATTTTGCTACAATTAAGTCAGCGATTAAAGAAGGAAGAAATATATACGAGAACATACGTAAGTTCATTCGCTACTTATTGGCGTCAAATGTTGGAGAAATTTTAGTTATGTTATTTGCGATGTTACTTGCATTACCACTGCCGATGGTTCCTATTCAAATTTTATGGGTGAACTTAGTTACTGATGGTTTACCAGCGATGGCATTAGGTTTGGATAAGGCTGAAGGAGATGTGATGAAGAGAACACCGCGTCACCCGAAAGAAGGGGTATTCGCTAGAGGGCTTGCGTGGAAAATAATAAGTCGAGGGTTTTTAATTGGAGCAGTGACGTTAGTGGCGTTTATTATTGCGTATAACCAACATCCAAATGAACTGAAATATGCACAAACTGTAGCGTTCGCGACGTTGGTACTTGCACAGCTTATTCATGTATTTGATTGTCGTAGTGAGCATTCTGTCTTTCACCGTAATCCATTTGGGAACGTGTATTTAGTAGGGGCGGTTATTATTTCGTTACTACTTATGCTAGTGGTTATATATTATCCACCGTTACAACCGATCTTTAGCACAATGCCGATACAAGCAAGAGATTGGTTATTAATTGGAGGTTTGTCATCAATTCCGACTTTCTTACTAGTAGGTTCTTTATTAACAGGGAAAAAGGCTAAGAAGAAAAAGCCGATGTTATATAAGAAGGGATTAAACTTGAAATAGTCAATGTTATGAAAATGTGATATAATTTACAGAAGGTAGTAGAGCCTTGTCTCTATTACCTTTTTCATTGAGTTATTTTATGGCTTGGATGTGATAAAAATGATTTCTAGTATGACAGGGTTTGGAAGATCGAAAGTAGAAAGTGATACTTTTCAAATTACAGTAGAAATGAAATCGGTGAACCACCGTTTTTTAGAGATGAGTATTCGACTTCCTAAGCAAATGATGGTATTTGAGGACAAAATTCGTAAAATAATTGCACAGCAAGTTCGACGTGGGCGCATCGAAGTGTCTATTAGTATAGCAGGTGAAGGACTTGTTGAAAGAAAATTAAGTGTGAATTGGTCACTTCTTGAGCAGTACCAATCGATGATGGAAGATATAAAAGGGAAATTTCAATTACAAGATTCTATTACACTCGAACAATTAATGGCAATGCCAGAAGTAACAGCAATTGAAGAAATAGAAAATGTAAATGAACATTTTGAGAACAGTTTATATGAGGCTGTTCGTCAAGCTGCTCATATGTTGAAAACGATGAGAGATGGCGAAGGAGAACGATTACATAAAGATATAGCGTATCGTTTACAAGAGATTAGCAATTGTGTAAATGCGATTATTCCACATGCACCAATTGTTACACAAAAATATCGTGAACGATTAGAAAATCGCTTAAAAGAATTACATAATCAAGATCTAGATGAACAAAGATTGCTAACAGAAGTCGCAATCTTTGCAGAGCGTTGTGATATTCATGAAGAGTTAGTTCGTTTGCAAAGTCATTTAGAGCAATTTCGTGAAACATTGCAGATTGAAGAGCCTGTTGGAAGGAAAATGGATTTCATCGTGCAAGAGATGCATAGAGAAATTAATACGATTGGTTCTAAGGCAAATGACTTAACAATTTCAAAATATGTTGTAGAAATGAAAAATAACCTTGAAAAAATTCGTGAACAAGTACAAAATATTGAGTAGCTTTCAAAAAATATATAAAGTTATACGTGGTGGAGAAATCGGATAGACTTACTAGGAGGCGCAAACTATGGCCATGCGGTTTTTAAATATTGGATACGGAAATATTGTATCTGCTCATCGAATTATTGCTATTGTAAGTCCGGAGTCAGCTCCTATTAAACGAACAGTACAAGAAGCACGGGAACATAATGCTTTGCTTGATGCTACGTATGGGAGAAAAACAAGGGCGGTTATTGTTATGGATGATGGGCATGTTGTATTAAGTCCAATTCAACCAGAGACGATTGCACATCGTTTGAATAATAAAGAAGATTTAAGTGAGGAAGGGTAGGTTTTACATATTTATGAGAAGTAGAAGAGGATTGCTCATCGTTCTTTCAGGGCCTTCTGGGGTTGGAAAAGGGACGGTTCGTAAAGAGCTGTTTAGCCATGAGGATACACGTTTTCAGTACTCTATTTCAGTAACGACACGTAAGCCGCGTGAAGGTGAAGTAGATGGTGTGGATTATTTCTTTAAAGAAAGAGAAGAATTCGAGGAAATGATTCGTAATGAAAAATTACTTGAGTGGGCTGAGTTCGTAGGTAATTATTACGGAACACCGATTGACTATGTTGAAAAAACATTACAAGAAGGAAAAGATGTATTCTTAGAAATTGAAGTGCAAGGAGCAATTCAAGTTAAGAAAGCTTTCCCAGAAGGTGTATTTATTTTCTTAGCACCTCCAAGTTTATCTGAACTAAAGAGCCGTATTGTCGGACGTGGTACAGAGACTGAAGATGTTATTGAAAATCGTTTAACTGTAGCGAAAGAAGAAATCGAGATGATGGACGCTTACGACTATGTAGTAGAAAACGATCAAGTTGAATTAGCTTGTGATAGAATTAAAGCAATTGTGGTTGGCGAACATTGCCGCCGCGAAAGGGTAGCAAAATATTATAAAGAAATGACGGAGGGTCTATAATTATGTTAAATCCATCAATTGACTCATTACTACAAAAAATCGATTCTAAGTACACTTTAGTAACAGTGGCTGCAAAACGCGCACGTGAAATGCAACTTGCTAATAACTGTGTTGTAGAAAAACCTGTTTCTCATAAATGTGTAGGTAAAGCATTAGAAGAAATCGATGCAGAAGCATTAAGCTACGTACCAAGTGAAGATAAAGTAGCTGAATAAGCCTTTGCCTTCGACAAAATAAAACATAGACTTTATAATTTTCTATGTAACGGTAACAACCTATTTACAAGTAGGTTGTTATTTTTTTACGAAAGGAATGAAATATCGGTACTGACGAGCTGAGAATTCTATTTCAGTATTATAAGTTTGAAAAAGAAAGAGGACGAGTCATATGCTAAAAGGGAAAAAGATACTTCTATGTGTAACAGGAGGCATTGCGGTTTTTAAAGCAGCTGCGTTAACGAGTAAATTGACACAATCTGGCGCGATTGTCAAAGTAATGATGAGTGAGTCGGCAATGAAGTTTGTTACGCCTCTTACATTCCAAGCGCTTTCTCGCCATGATGTATATACGGATACATTCGATGAGAAAGACTCAGCTGTTATTGCTCATATTGATTTAGCAGATTGGGCGGATGTTGTACTTGTCGCACCTGCTACTGCCAATTGTATTGGAAAGTTAGCTGGTGGTATTGCAGATGATATGATTACAACTACTTTGTTAGCTACTACAGCTCCGGTATGGATTGCGCCTGCTATGAATGTGCATATGTATGAAAATAAAATAGTTCAAAAAAATATGATGACATTGAAAACGCTAGGATATACATTTATTGAGCCTGGGGAAGGCTTTTTAGCATGTGGATATGTAGCGAAGGGACGACTAGAAGAACCTGAAGCAATTATTGCACGGTTAGAGGAAGCTTTCTCAGAACACAAACCATTGCAGGGAAAAAGAATATTAATAACTGCTGGCCCAACACGTGAAAAGGTTGATCCAGTTCGTTTTATGACGAATTTTTCTTCTGGGAAAATGGGGTATGCGATTGCGGAAGTGGCAGCGAATTTAGGCGCTGATGTTATACTCGTTTCAGGACCGACAGCATTAAATCCACCGTTACATGTAACGACAGTGCAAGTGGAATCTGCACAAGATATGTTAGAAGCAGTTCTTCAACATTATCAAAACGTAGACGTTGTCATTAAAACAGCAGCAGTTGCAGATTATCGTCCGAAATATGTGCATGAGAATAAAATGAAAAAGCAAAATGGTGATGCTGTCATTGAACTTGAAAGAACGGTGGATATTTTAAAAACGTTAGGTCAGAAAAAGGATAAACAGTTACTTATCGGTTTTGCTGCTGAAACGACAAATGTAGAGGAATATGCAACGAAAAAACTACGTGAGAAAAATGCAGATATGATTGTCGCGAATGATGTAAAAGCGCAAGGAGCTGGATTTGGCACGGATACGAATATTGTAACAATGTATAGAAAAGATGGAAAAGTTATTGAGTTGCCACTTTTAATGAAAAAAGAGGTAGCTCGTGAAATATTGAAGCAAATTGAAATGATGTTAGAAGATGATCGTTTATGAAATTTGCAAGTGTAATTGTTGATGTACCTGCCCGTCAGACAGATCGACCATTTGATTACATTATTCCTAAAAAATGGGAAGATATTGTACAGACAGGAATGCGTGTAGTAGTTCCGTTTGGGCCAAGAAAATTGCAAGGTTTTATTATTGGGATTAAAGATTCGGTGGATGTAGAAAGTAAGAAGTTAAAGACAATCCATGAAATATTAGATGTAACACCGGTTTTAAATGATGAATTATTAAAGCTTGGATATTGGCTTACAAGTGAAACGTTATGCTACATGATTTCAGCTTTTCAAGTGATGCTTCCAACTGCGATAAAAGCAACGTATAAAAAACGTCTACAACTTTGTAAACAGGAAGAAATAGCACCTGAAATACTATATTTATTTCAGGATAAAGAAGCAATTGATTTTGAAGTAATCGAGCAACAGCCACATTTATACCGAACTATTCAACAAGAAATTAAAAATGGTACGGTTGAAGTCGTTTATCAAGTGAAAGATAAAGTACAAAAGAAGAAGCAAAGAGTGGTTCAGCCGGAGTTGCCAGAAGATAAATTGGAATTAGCGGCATTTGAACTGAAAAGTAAAAAACAACAAGATGTACTTTATTATTTTGTGGAAAATTATAAAAGTACACCGTTGAAAGTAATTACAGAAGAGTTACAAATAACAGATGCTCCAATAAAAGCACTTGTTAAAAAGGGATTCATTTCAGAAAAGTATGTGGAAGTATACCGAAATCCGTATGACGATGATGATTTTGAACAAACAAAACCATTTCCACTTACGGAGGAACAAAAACAAGTTATTACACCGATTTTATCATCAATTACAAATGAAACTTATAATCCATTTTTGCTATATGGTGTTACAGGAAGTGGAAAGACAGAAGTATATTTACAATCTATAGCAGCAGTGCTCAAGAAAGGAAAAGAAGCTATCGTTCTTGTTCCTGAAATTGCACTAACGCCCCAAATGGTGGATCGTTTTAAAGGTAGGTTTGGCTCGCAAGTTGCAGTTCTTCATAGTGCGTTGTCTGTTGGAGAAAAGTATGACGAGTGGCGTAAGATTTTAAGAAAAGAAGTGAAAGTTGTAGTTGGTGCGCGTTCAGCTGTTTTTGCGCCTTTTGAGAATTTAGGGATTATTATTATTGATGAAGAGCATGAATCAAGTTACAAACAAGAAGATAATCCGAGGTATCATGCAAGAGATGTAGCTGTCTGGAGAGGACAATATCATAAATGTCCTATCGTTCTTGGTAGTGCGACACCAACACTTGAATCGTTTGCAAGGGCGAAAAAAGGTGTTTATGAACTATTAACAATGGAAAAACGTATGAATGAACAAGCTTTACCAACGGTAGAGATTGTTGACATGCGAGAAGAACTTCGTGACGGGAATCGATCAATGTTTTCTAAGGCGCTGCATGAAAAAATAGCAGATCGATTAGAAAAGAAAGAACAAATGGTACTCTTTTTAAATAGAAGAGGTCATTCTACATTTGTTATGTGCCGTGATTGTGGGTATGTTGTCCAATGTCCGCATTGTGATATTTCATTGACATATCATAAAATGAATCATCGTTTAAAATGTCATTATTGTAGTTACGAAGAGAATATGCCAACTGAGTGTCCAGCTTGTCAAAGTACATACATTCGTTTCTTTGGTACAGGTACACAAAAGGTAGAAGAAGAAATTACAAAACTATTTCCAGAGGCGCGAGTCATTCGAATGGATGTAGATACGACAAGTCGAAAAGGAATGCATGAAAAATTATTAAAGGCGTTTGGGGAAGAAAAAGCAGATATATTACTTGGAACACAAATGATTGCTAAAGGATTAGATTTTCCGAAAGTAACGCTCGTTGGGGTTTTAACTGCAGATACGATGCTTCACTTACCTGATTTTCGGGCGAGTGAAAAGACATATCAGTTATTGACGCAAGTAAGTGGACGAGCGGGTAGACATGAATTGCCAGGGGAAGTTGTGATTCAAACGTATACGCCAGAACATTACAGTATAGAGTTAGCGAAGAACCAACAATATGATGTGTTTTTTGACCAAGAAATGCAAATGAGACGAACAAGACAATATCCCCCATATTACTATGTTGTACTCGTAACTGTATCTCATCCAGAATTATTAAAAGCGGTACAAGTGACGGAAAAAATTGCCTCGTATTTACGAACGCATTGCTCACAGCAAACAATGGTGCTAGGACCAGTTGCTTCAGCGATTCCAAGGATAAAAGATAGATATCGTTATCAATGCATGATAAAATACAAACGGGAACCAAACTTAAAGAACGTGCTCAAAATGGTAAATGAACATTATCAAGCAGAAATGCAAAAAGAGCTACAAATCTCAATTGATTTTAATCCAACAATGTTAATGTAGCGGAGGGAAATATGGCAGTTTTAGAAATAATAAAGCATCCAAATGAAGTGTTAGAAACACCATGCGAAAGAGTAATTAACTTTGATAAAAAGTTAGTGAAATTGTTGAAAGATATGCATGAAACAATGTTAATTGCGGACGGAGTCGGTTTAGCTGCGCCTCAAGTAGGTGTAAGCTTGCAAGTAGCGGTTGTTGATGTCGATGATGATACTGGAAAAATCGAGTTAATCAATCCATCAATATTAGAAAAACGTGGTGAACAAGTAGGTCCCGAAGGCTGTTTAAGCTTCCCGGGACTTTATGGTGAAGTAGAACGTGCCGATTATATTAAAGTAAGAGCGCAAAATCGCCGTGGGAAAGTATTCTTATTAGAAGCGGAAGGATTTTTAGCGCGTGCAATTCAACATGAAATTGATCATTTACACGGTGTTTTATTTACATCGAAAGTGACAAGATATTATGAAGAAAACGAACTAGAATAGGTGTTAAAAGGAGCGGTTTTTAAATGATAAAAGTAGTGTTTATGGGAACACCGGACTTTTCAGTGCCGGTGCTTCGTCGTCTTATTGAAGATGGCTATGAGGTAGTAGGTGTTGTGACGCAACCTGATCGTCCAGTAGGTAGAAAAAAAGTATTAACACCTACACCTGTTAAAGTTGAAGCGGAAAAACATGGTATCCCTGTGTTACAGCCGTTAAAAATTCGTGAAAAAGATGAATATGAAAAAGTATTGGCATTAGAGCCAGATTTAATTGTAACAGCTGCATTTGGGCAGATTGTACCAAATGAAATTTTAGAAGCACCAAAGTATGGGTGTATTAATGTTCACGCTTCTTTACTTCCTGAACTTCGTGGTGGTGCACCAATTCATTATGCAATTATGGAAGGTAAAGAAAAAACAGGTATTACAATTATGTATATGGTAGAAAAATTGGATGCTGGTGATATCTTAACGCAAGTGGAAGTTGAAATTGAAGAGCGTGAAACGACAGGCTCATTATTTGATAAATTAAGTGAAGCAGGAGCACACCTTCTATCTAAAACAGTGCCTTTATTAATTCAAGGTAAGTTAGAACCGATTAAACAAAACGAAGAAGAAGTAACGTTTGCGTACAATATAAAACGTGAGCAAGAGAAAATTGATTGGACAAAAACAGGTGAAGAAGTATACAATCACATTCGCGGATTGAATCCATGGCCAGTTGCTTATACAACTTTAGCAGGACAAGTTGTTAAAGTATGGTGGGGGGAAAAAGTGCCTATAACTGAACCGGCTGAAGCAGGTACGATTGTTGCAATCGAAGAAGATGGTTTTGTTGTAGCAACGAGTAATGAAACAGGTGTTAAAATTACTGAATTGCAACCTTCTGGTAAAAAGCGTATGAGTTGTTCACAATTTTTACGTGGAACAAAACCTGAAATTGGAACGAAGTTAGGAGAAAATGCATGAGACAAAATGTTCGTGAATTAGCTCTTGATGGTTTAATTCAAGTGGAAAAAAGTGGTGCATATAGCAACTTACTTTTAAATAATCTAATTGAAAAAAGTGCAATTGATAGAAAAGATATTGGTTTATTAACTGAAATTGTATATGGAACGATTCAACGTCGTGACACATTAGATTATTATTTACAGCCTTTTTTAAAAAAGAAGGTTGAGGCGTGGGTAAGAGTATTGCTTCGCTTATCTTTATATCAAATGATTTATTTAGACCGAGTGCCAGAAAGAGCGGCTATTCATGAAGCGGTTGAGATTGCAAAGCGTCGCGGGCATAAAGGAATTGCTGGTATGGTGAACGGTGTATTACGTTCGATTCAGAGAGAAGGTGTACCTTCTGTAGATGAAATCAAGGATCCAGTAGAACGTCTTGCAATTACAACAAGTCATCCAGTTTGGCTTGTCCAAGAGTGGACTTCAGAATACGGTTTAGAAACTGCAGAAAAAATGTGCGAAGTAAACATGTTACCCCCTGTACCAACAGCGCGTGTGAATGTTGATAAGGTAACTGTAGAAGAAGCGATTGAGTTGTTAGCAAGTGAAGGTATAGAAGCAAAACGTGGTGACTTATCAGATGATGCTATTCAGATTGAAAGAGGAAATGTAGCGCATACAGAAGCGTTTAAAAAAGGATTTCTTTCTATTCAAGATGAAAGTTCTATGCTTGTAGCACGCGCTTTAGAACCGAATACGGGAGATGCAGTTCTTGATAGTTGTGCTGCTCCAGGCGGAAAAACAACGCATATCGCGGAACGATTAAAGGGAACTGGTAAGGTCATGTCCCTTGATTTACATGCACACAAAGTACGTTTAATTAAACAGCAAGCAGAGCGACTTGGTCTAGAAAATGTCGAAACTAAAGCGCTAGATGCTAGAAAAGTGCAAGAGCACTTTGCAAATGAAACGTTTGATAAAATATTGGTAGATGCACCGTGTTCTGGATTTGGTGTAATTAGACGTAAACCTGATATTAAGTTAGGAAAAGATAAAGGCGATAGTGAAAGATTATCGACGATTCAAATTGCAATACTAGAAAAAATAGCACCATTATTAAAACAAGGCGGTCGTCTTGTTTATAGTACGTGCACAATTGAGAAAATAGAAAATGAACAAGTAATAGAGAAATTTTTACAAGAACATCCTGAATTTGAATGGGATACTACGCTTAAAGAGCGTATGCCAGAAAAATTAACTCCGTATATTGATGAAGGTCAAGTGCAAATTTTACCGCATTATTTTGCGACGGATGGCTTTTATATTGCTTGTTTAAGGAAGAAGGTGTAGCATCATGGAAACGACTGTAAGAAAACAAAAGAAAAATTTAGAAACGAAGAAACCATCAATTTACTCTTTACAACTTCATGAAATGCAAGATTGGTTAAAGGAACAAGGAGAACCGAAGTTCCGTGCTGGACAAATTTTTGATTGGTTATATAAAAAACGTGTAAAAAATTATGAGGATATGTCAAACCTTTCTAAAGGATTGCGTGATAAATTGTCGAATTCCTTTGATATTACTACTTTAAAAACGTTAGTAAAACAAACGTCTTCGGATGGAACAATTAAATTCTTATTCCAATTATATGACGGATATTCTATTGAAACGGTATTAATGCGACACGAATATGGAAATTCCATTTGTGTAACAACGCAAGTTGGTTGTCGTATTGGGTGTACGTTCTGTGCTTCGACACTTGGTGGATTAAAGCGAAACCTAGAAGCTGGAGAAATCGTAGCGCAAGTAGTAGAAGTTCAGCGTGCGCTTGATGAAACAGAAGAACGTGTAAGTTCTCTTGTTGTTATGGGGATTGGAGAACCATTTGATAACTATGATAATTTAATGGGATTCTTACGCATCATTAACCATGAAAAAGGACTTCATATTGGTGCGAGACATATGACTGTTTCGACGAGTGGAATTATCCCGAAAATTTATAAGTTTGCTGAAGAAGATCTACAAATTAATTTTGCGATTTCGTTGCATGCTCCAAACTCAGAATTACGTTCAAAATTAATGCCGATTAACCGTGCTTATAAATTACCAGATTTAATGGAAGCTATTAAATACTATGTAAATAGAACGGGGCGTCGTATTACTTTTGAATATGGATTATTTGGAGGAGAAAATGACCAAGTAGAGCATGCTGAAGAGCTTGCTGCGCTCTTAAAAGGTGTAAAATGTCATGTGAACTTGATTCCGGTAAACTACGTACCTGAACGTGATTATGTACGTACGCCACGTGAACAAATTTTCTTGTTCGAGAAAACGTTAAAAGATCGTGGAGTGAATGTAACGATTCGCCGTGAACAAGGTCATGATATTGATGCAGCCTGCGGTCAGTTGCGTGCGAAGGAGCGCAAAGAAGAGACGAGGTGACGAGATGAAAGCCGTATTTCTATCGGATAAAGGAAAAGTTCGTCAACATAATGAAGATAGTGCAGGAGTTTTTCACAATTTAGATGGAAATGTATTAGCGGTAGTAGCAGATGGAATGGGAGGTCATCGAGCTGGTGATGTAGCTAGCTCGATGGCCATTCAATTATTCCATGATTATTGGAAGCAAACACATAATATGAATGAGCCGAAAAAAGTAGAACAATGGTTACATACTAGTGTTGGGATTATTAATGAGCGTATATATGAATATGCTCAGCAAAATGCAGAATGTAATGGTATGGGAACAACGCTTATAATAGCTGTTTGTACACCAAACTTTGTGACAATAGGGCATATAGGAGATAGTCGTTGCTATATGGTATCAGAAGGAGAAATGACGCTAGTAACGGAAGATCATTCACTTGTAAATGAGCTGGTGAAACATGGTGAAATTTCAAAGGAAGACGCAGAGTATCATCCGAAAAAGAATGTGTTATTAAGAGCATTAGGAACAGAAGAAAAAGTTGGGTTAGATGTTAAAACGTTGGTGATTGAGGAAGATGATCAATTACTTCTTTGCTCTGATGGGTTATCAAACAAAGTTTCTATTGATGATATGCGACAAATTTTACAGTTAAATGAACAGCTTGAAGGTAAAGGGCAGTATCTCATTCAATTGGCAAATGATCGCGGTGGAGAAGATAATATCACACTTGTTCTTATTGATTATGCGGGTTCGACAAACGAAAGTAGGTGAAGTGCAACGTGCTGATTGGAAAACGCTTAAATGACCGTTATAAGCTGCTGAAAATGATTGGTGGTGGCGGAATGGCCAATGTATATTTAGCTCATGATGATATACTTGGCCGAGATGTAGCGGTAAAAATATTAAGACTCGACTACTCAAATAACGAAGAGTTTATTAAACGTTTCCATCGAGAAGCGCAGTCTGTTACAACGTTGTCGCATCCAAATATTGTGAATATGTATGATGTCGGAGAAGAAGATGGTATATACTATCTTGTCATGGAATATGTACCAGGGCAAACATTGAAGCAATACATAATTGAGCGAGGGATGTTACCTATAGGAGAAGCTCTTGATATTATGGAGCAGTTAACATCCGCTATGGCACACGCCCATCATTTTGAAATTGTGCATCGTGATATAAAGCCGCACAATATTTTAATTCGAGCTGATGGAATAATAAAAGTAACAGATTTTGGAATTGCGACAGCTACAAGTGCAACAACAATTACACATACAAATTCAGTGCTCGGTTCAGTCCATTATTTATCACCAGAACAGGCACGTGGCGGAATAGCAAATAAACAATCAGATATCTATTCTCTTGGGATAGTTATGTTTGAATTGTTAACAGGAAGACAACCGTTTTCTGGCGAATCTGCTGTTGCTATAGCTTTAAAACATTTACAAAGTGAAATCCCATCACCAAAAAGATGGAATGAAAATATTCCGCAAAGTGTTGAAAATATTATATTAAAAGCAACTGCAAAAGATCCGTTCCATCGATATCAATCTGCCAATGCGATGAAGCGAGATATTGAAACTGCGCTATATCCAGAGAGGATAAATGAGCAACCGTTTTACATACCAGAAGATATGGAAGCGACGAAAGCGATTCCGATTATTCAACAAGAACAATTATTTGAAAATGTAAGTGATGAAACGATTGTTTTAAAAGGGAGTAAGGTGGAAGAACCGATAAGAGCAGAAGCAGCTGAGTTAGATAAGAAGAAAAAACGGAGTAACAAGTGGCTTAAAGTTTTAATTTCAACATTTTTATTTTTAGCAATAGGAATAACATTAGCGCTTACGGTTATTCCAGGATTATTTATTCCGAAAGATGTGAAAGTTCCTGATGTGGCTGGTATGAAATACACGACAGCTGTAAATACATTAGTAGAAAAGGGCTTTGAGGTGACGGAGCCTAATATTGTATATACAGATGATGTTGAAGTTGGGGATGTAATAAAAACGGACCCTGTAGCAGGAAGAGTCGTAAAAGAAAACGCTAAAATTACTATCTATCAATCAGGTGGGAAAAAGAAAAGTAAGATGGCGAATTTCACAGGGCAAAACTTTGAGAGTGTAAAAGCTGAGTTAGAAGAAAAATATAAACAAGTTACAGTAAATTATATTGAAAATGATAAGCCGAAAGGTGAAATTGTAGAGCAAATTCCGACGCCTGATCAAATGGTTATAGAAGCGGAGCAAGAACTGAAAATCTGGGTAAGTAAAGGTCCTTATCAAATTAGACCAGGTGACTTTTCGGGGTGGACTGAAAATAGTGTAACTGGTTATTTGAATGAGAGAAAACTAACGTCAGATATAAAACGAGAGTATTCAGATACAGTCGAAAAAGGACTTGTAATTTCGCAATTTCCAAAACCAGGTACACCATTAAAAGAGGGAGATAAAGTAACTATTATTATCTCTGATGGTCAAAAGCCTAAAGTGACTAAAACGGTAAAATTGGACAATATCTCTATCCCATATGAGCCTGCTGTAACAGGTGAAAAAAAGCCGCAAACAATAGAAATTTATAAAGAAGACATGCAGCAAAAAATGGATAGACCGGTTGAAACGAGAACAATTACTGAATCAGCGACTATTTCTTTAGAATTTGTAATTCAAGAAGGTTCAAAGGGACACTATAAAATTGTACGAGATGGAGTAACGATTATTGATAAAGAAGTACCATATCCAACTCAATAATAGTGAAAGTCTACTTATTATTATTGCCTGTTATGCTGTCTACAAAGTGGACGGTATAGCAGGCAAAAATATATGATTCAAAAAGCTAGTAAAGTGATGCAGCTGTAAATATTTTTTTGCATTTAATGGGAAATTTAATGAATATTAGCAAAAGTATATATGGTAGGTTTTGAAATCGTTATTTAGAAAATTTAAATCCATTCATTTTTAAATTCAGCATCACCTTATACAAAAAAGGAGAATTCTATGCCAGAAGGAAAAATTATAAAAGCTTTAAGTGGGTTTTATTACGTGCAGCATGAAGAAGGGGTTACGCAATGTCGTGGACGAGGTGTATTTAGAAAAAATAAAATTACACCACTTGTAGGAGACCAAGTTGTTTTTCAGGCAGATAATCCAACTGAAGGTTATGTGCTTGAAGTGTTTGATCGAAAAAATGAACTTGTTAGACCTCCTATTGCTAATGTCGATCAAGCGATCCTTGTGTTCTCTGCAGTAGAACCAGATTTTAATCCTGGACTGTTAGATCGATTTTTAGTGCTGATTGAATATCATAACATTAAGCCAATTATTTGTATTAGCAAGATGGATTTAGTAGATGAAAAGATGAAAGCAACTGTTGAAGCTTATGCGAATGATTATCGTGAGATGGGTTATGATGTTTTATTTACTTCTATTAATACGTCAGAAAGTATTGATATATTAAAACCATACTTAGAAAATTGTGTTTCTGTCGTTGCGGGTCAATCTGGTGTGGGGAAATCTTCAATGCTTAATGTGCTACGTCCAGAATTAGAGCTGAAAACAAATGATATTTCCTCCCATTTAGGACGCGGGAAGCATACGACAAGACACGTAGAATTAATTGCAATTGGGAGTGGACTAGTAGCAGATACACCGGGTTTTAGTTCACTAGATTTCATTGATATAGAAGTAGAAGATCTTACATATTGTTTTCCAGAGTTGAAAGAAGCGAGCCAATACTGTAAATTTAGAGGGTGTACACATCTTTCTGAACCGAAATGTGCGGTGAAAGCTGCGGTTGAAGAAGGGAAGATTACAGAATATCGCTATAAGAACTATAAACAATTCGTAGAAGAAATTAGAGAGAGAAAGCCGAGGTATTAGTTATGATTAAAATTGCACCATCGATTTTATCAGCAGATTTTTCAAAATTAGGGGAAGAGATTAAAGATGTAGAAAAGGGCGGAGCGGATTACATTCACGTTGACGTAATGGATGGACATTTCGTACCAAATATTACGATTGGACCGTTAATTGTAGAAGCTATCCGTCCAATTACATCATTACCATTAGATGTACATTTAATGATTGAAAATCCTGATAACTATATCCCGACTTTCGCACAAGCGGGAGCGGATATTATTACTGTTCACGTAGAGGCGTGTCCACATCTACATCGTACAATTCAGTTAATTAAATCTCATGGTATTAAAGCGGGCGTTGTATTAAATCCACATACGCCAGTTTCAGTAATTGAGCATGTATTAGAAGATATAGATATGGTATTACTTATGACAGTAAACCCTGGATTTGGTGGACAGAAGTTTATCCATTCTGTATTACCGAAAATTAAACAAGTTGCAGACATGGTGAAAGAGCGCAATCTAGAAGTAGAAATTGAAGTTGATGGTGGTGTAAATGCTGAAACAGCAAGACTTTGTGTGGAAGCAGGAGCAAATGTACTTGTAGCTGGATCAGCAGTATACAATCAAAAAGACCGCGGTGAAGCAATTCGCGTAATTCGTGGGTAGTGATGAACTTTATCCTAGTAAGGTATTCATAGGATAGCGTAAAAATATGTAAAAAGGCAATCTACCGAATGGCAGATTGCCTTTTTACAATGGAAGGGGAAGAAAAAATGATTATTCATATTTTGGCAGGAGGACCTTCGGAATATTGTGCAGATTTTGCTCGATATGAGGATGAGGAAGTAGTGTGGGCAGCGGTTGATAGGGGAGTATACCGTCTATTAAAGAAAGGGATTACACCGGCTGTTGCGTTTGGAGATTACGATTCAGTTACCGAAGAAGAATTAGTATGGATGGGACAGCAAACGAACGAATTACATATTGTTCCACGAGAAAAAGATCAAACGGATTTAGAAATTGCAATTAACTGGGCATTAGGACAGAAGCCGGCACTAATTCGTATTTTTGGTGCTACCGGTGGAAGGCTTGATCACGGTTTGGCAAATATACAGATGCTTTTAAAAGGGTTAGAAGTAGAGATAGAAATGTGTATTGTGGACAATAAAAATGAAATAACAGTTAAAAAAGTGGGTACACATATAATTGAAGAAAATAAAAATTTTCCTTATGTATCTTTTGTACCAGTTACTGAAATAGTGGAAGGGATTACATTGTTTGGTTTTAAGTACCCGCTTACTAATAAAACAATAGAGTGGGGATCAACACTTTGTATTAGTAACGAACTCGTTGAGGAAAAAGGTACTTTTTCATTTACTTCTGGCATATTAATGTTGATAAGAAGCACTGATTGAAGAAACAATTTTGCTCCTTACATCATATAGTGACCAAGTGGAGTAATGGGGATTAGGAGGGAAACCATGAGATTTTATACAATTAAGTTACCTAAATTTCTTGGTGGAATTGTTCGTGCAATGTTAAATACCTTCAAAAAAGATTAAAAAAAGCACCTATCACCGGTGCTTTTTCCATTGTTATAGTAAAAAAAGAGCCTATCGGCTCTTTTTTTTATTATTAAACACGTTCGATTTTGCCAGATTTTAATGCTCTAGCAGAAACGTAAACACGTTGAACTTTTCCGTCGATGCGTACGCGAACTTTTTGAAGGTTAGCGCCCCACTTACGTTTTGTAGCGTTCATTGCGTGAGAACGAGAGTTACCAGAACGAGCTTTTCTTCCAGTAATAGCACAAACACGAGCCATTTATATTTCCCTCCCTTGATACCTTACCATACGTAATTTTTCAATGTTAGTCTTTTATGCGATGCTAAAAACACTACTATAATTTAACACAACTAAAAAGAGAATGCAACACCGTAGAAAAAAGAAATCAAGAAAATTTACTTGACACTATATGTCAATGAAGAAAAGTTGAAATCCATAAAAATTGCTTGACATATTATAGTGGTACATGTTGTATAATAACAATGGACTATTTTGCTCATCATAAAAAAGTGTAATTTAAAACATAAAATATGAGAGTGAAAAGAAAGAACGATGGAATTTTCTTTAAAAAGATTATATGATAGTAACTAAAGTAGTCTAGCTCACTTTCACCATTTATGAAGGGGGAAACGAGATGTCAATTGAAATTAAAACGAAGTACGGTCAAATTGATATTAGTACAGATGTAATTGCAACAATTGCTGGAGGTGCCGCGGTAGATTGCTACGGTATCGTAGGTATGGCATCAAAAAATCAGTTAAAAGATGGATTAACAGACATTTTACGAAAAGAAAACTTCACTAGAGGTGTTATTGTTCGTAAAGATGAAGATGAAGTACATATTGATATGTATATTATTGTGAGCTATGGTACGAAAATTTCAGAAGTGGCACATAATGTGCAGACGAAAGTGAAATATACATTAGATCAAACTGTAGGACTAGCAGTAGATTCTGTAAACATCTACGTACAAGGAGTTAAAGTAATAAACTTGTAATGTGCATTAAGGAGGAAAATCTGTGTCAATTCAAAAAATTGATGGAAAACGTTTATCACAAATGATCATGCAAGGAGCGAATAATTTAACAAATAATGTTCAGCTTGTTGATGCATTAAACGTATTTCCAGTTCCAGATGGCGATACCGGTACAAACATGAACTTATCTATGACTTCAGGTGCGCGTGAAGTGAAAGCAAATCCTTCACAGCATGCTGGTAAAGTCGGCGTAAGTTTAGCCAAAGGATTATTAATGGGAGCTCGTGGTAACTCTGGAGTTATTTTATCTCAGTTGTTCCGTGGTTTCTCTAAATCCATTGAACAAAAAGAAGAATTAACAACAGTTGATTTTGCTGCAGCACTAGAAGCTGGAGTAGAGGCGGCTTATAAAGCGGTTATGAAACCGATTGAAGGAACGATTTTAACGGTTGCAAGAGAAACGGGTAAATATGCAGTAACAGTTGCGAAAAAACAGCGCGACTTTGTTTTGTTTATGGAAGACGTTGTGAAAGAAGCAAACGCATCGTTAAATCGTACGCCAGATTTATTACCTGTATTAAAACAAGTTGGCGTTGTAGATAGCGGTGGTAAAGGTCTTGTAGTGGTATACGAAGGGTTTTTAGCTGACTTAAAAGGAGAAACGATTTCTTCTGATGCACCGACGCAACCATCTATGAATGAAATGGTACGCGCAGAACATCACCGTAGTGTACAAAGCCAATTGAGTACAGAAGATATTAAGTATGGATATTGTACGGAGTTCATGGTGAAATTAGAGGCTGAAAAGGTGAAAGAGCATAATTTCTCTGAACAAAAATTCCGTGAAGATATTAGTGTATATGGTGATTCTCTACTAGTTGTGTCTGATGATGAAATTGTAAAAGTTCATATCCATGCAGAACATCCTGGAGACGCTATGAACTACGGGCAAAAATACGGTAGTTTAATTAAGATTAAAGTAGAAAATATGCGTGAACAGCATACTGCTTTGTTAGATGAACCTACTATGGTTCCTGAGCAACCAGCTCAATCGAAAGAAAAACAACCATATGGTATCGTAACTGTAGCTATGGGATCTGGTATTAAAACTTTATTTGAGAGCATCGGCGCAACGAAAGTTATCGAAGGTGGTCAAACGATGAATCCAAGTACGGAGGATATCGTGAAGGCAATTGAAGAAGCAAATGCTGAAAAAATCATTATTTTACCGAATAACGGAAATATTGTAATGGCAGCAGAACAAGCGGCATCAGTTGTAGATCAAGAAGTTATTGTTGTTCGTTCGAAAACAGTTCCTCAAGGTATGGCAGCAATGTTAGCATTTAACCCAGTTGGAACGTTAGAAGAGAATGAAGAAAACATGCAAGAAGCTTTATCTCATGTGAAAACAGGTCAAATTACGTATGCTGTACGTGATACGGAAATTGATGGTGTAGCAATTCAAAAAGATGATTTCATGTGTATTGCAGATGGGAAAATTGTATCTACAAATGCTGAAAAAGTAGGAGCTGCGAAGCAATTACTAGAAGCGCTTATTGATGAAGATTCTGAAATCGTAACGATTCTACAAGGGGAAGATGCAACTGATGAAGAAGTAGCGGAGTTAGTTGAATTTGTAGAAGAGAAATTTGAAGATGCAGAAGTAGAAGTACATGCTGGAAACCAACCAGTGTATTCTTTCATCTTCTCTGTAGAATAAGATAAGATTCGTTTTGAAAATAAATGGATTACTTACTTGCTAATGGATAAGAAGTAGTAATATGAAGTTTATTACTAGTTTTTATTCAAAAGGCTAGCATATTGAAGAGAGAAAAGAGCCTTGCTGCTAATAGTGAGGCTCTTTTTTACTTGTTTTATATAAGGGATTTGAGTAGTTTCTCTTAGAATGCCTATGATAGAATATATAAGGTGAAAGAGAGCGATTACAGATGCTAATTGGTACTCAAATAAAATGCAATAAAGAAAATAATGTGACGGGGTGTGAGAATCTTGAATGATGTTGTACAAGTTCCTGTTACGGATGTAAAGGGGATCGGAGGAGAAACATCTGAGTTACTACATGAGATGGGTATTTATACAGTTTCTCATCTATTAGAACATTTTCCGTACCGTTATGAAGATTATGCGATGAAAGATCTTGCTGAAGTAAAGCATGATGAACGTGTAACGGTCGAAGGGAAGGTTCATAGTGCTCCTTTGCTGCAATATTATGGTAAGAAGAAATCGCGTTTAACAGTTCGTGTTCTCGTCGGTCGTTACTTAATTACGGCGGTATGTTTTAATAGGCCTTACTATAAGCAAAAATTAAAGTTAGATGAAACGATAACGATTACTGGTAAATGGGATCAACATCGTCAAACAATTGCTGTATCAGAACTTCATTTTGGACCGGTTGTACGTCAACAAGAAGTGGAACCTGTTTATTCAGTAAAGGGGAAACTTACAGTAAAACAGATGCGTCGTTTTATTGCTCAAGCGTTAAAGGAATATGGAGATTCTATAGTCGAAGTGTTACCGGATGGTTTGTTAGGGCGATATAAATTATTACCAAGATATGAAGCGCTCAGGGCATTGCATTTTCCGGTAGGACAGGAAGATTTGAAGCAAGCGCGTCGCCGTTTTGTATATGAAGAATTTTTCTTATTTCAGCTGAAAATGCAAACGCTCCGGAAAATGGAGAGGGAAAATTCAAAAGGGACGAAGAAAGAGATTCCGTCAGCAGAATTACAAGAATTTATCGATGCACTGCCGTTTCCATTAACGGGTGCGCAGCGCCGAGTTGTAGATGAAATTTTGAAAGATATGACATCTCCTTATCGGATGAACCGACTATTGCAAGGTGACGTTGGTTCTGGGAAAACAGTTGTTGCTGCGATTGGTCTTTATGCATCGAAATTAGCTCATTATCAAGGTGCTTTAATGGTTCCTACAGAAATTTTAGCTGAGCAACATTATCAGTCGCTTGCTGAAACGTTTTCGCATTTTGGTATGAAGGTGGAACTGTTAACAAGTTCTGTTAAAGGGGCGAGACGTCGAGAAATTTTAGCGAAGTTAGAACAAGGAGAAATAGATATTCTTGTTGGAACGCATGCCTTAATTCAAGATGAAGTTATATTTCATAGGTTGGGTCTCGTTATTACAGATGAACAGCATCGATTTGGTGTAGCGCAGCGCCGAGTTTTACGGGAGAAAGGTGAAAGTCCAGATGTATTATTTATGACAGCGACACCAATTCCGCGTACGCTTGCAATTACTGCATTTGGAGAGATGGATGTTTCGATAATCGATGAGATGCCAGCAGGTAGAAAGGTGATTGAAACATACTGGGCAAAACATGATATGTTAGATCGCGTTCTCGGTTTCGTTGAAAAGGAGATAAAAAAAGGAAGACAGGCATACGTTATTTGTCCTCTAATTGAAGAATCTGAGAAACTTGATGTGCAAAATGCTATCGACTTACATAGTATGCTGACGCATCATTACCAAGGGAAATGCCAAGTTGGATTGATGCATGGGAGATTATCGTCTCAGGAAAAAGAAGAGATAATGGGACAGTTTAGTGAAAATAAAGTACAAATTCTTGTATCGACAACAGTTGTTGAAGTAGGTGTGAACGTACCGAATGCGACTGTAATGGTTATTTATGATGCAGAACGTTTCGGTTTATCGCAGCTTCATCAGCTTAGAGGGCGTGTCGGCCGTGGTAGTGAACAATCATATTGTTTATTAATAGCAGACCCTAAATCAGAAACAGGGAAAGAAAGAATGCGCATAATGACTGAAACAAATGATGGATTTGTATTGTCAGAAAAAGATTTAGAATTACGAGGTCCTGGAGATTTCTTTGGGAGTAAGCAAAGTGGCTTACCAGAATTTAAGGTTGCTGACATGGTACATGATTATCGAGCGTTAGAAACGGCAAGGCAAGATGCGGCGATACTAGTAGATTCAGAAGCGTTTTGGCACAATGATCAGTATGCTGCCTTGCGTATGTATCTTGATGGGACAGGTGTGTTCCAAGGAGAGAAGCTCGATTAAAGGGAGTCAACAAAAGTTTTTGTTGCATTCTACTTTTAATGATTATATACTACTGTTAGTACCTAGTCATAAAAATGGATGGTGCGGTATGAAAAAAAGAAGAAGTAAAAAAGAAAGACAAGAGTTATTACAACAAACAATCGAATCAAATCCTTTTATTACGGATGAAGATTTAGCGGAAAAATTTCAAGTGAGTATACAAACGGTACGACTTGATCGTATGGAATTGTCTATTCCTGAATTAAGAGAGAGAATTAAACATGTAGCTACAAAGCAACATGAAGAAGATGTGAAATCTTTACCGTTAGAAGAGGTTGTTGGAGAAATTATTGATATTGAATTAGATAGACATGCAATCTCTATCTTTGAAGTAAAGATAGAACATGTATTTAAAAGAAATCAAATCGCTCGTGGGCATCATCTGTTTGCGCAAGCAAACTCACTAGCTGTTGCGGTTATTGATGAAGAATTAGCTTTAACTGCAAAGTCTACCATTCGATACATTCGCCCTGTAAAATTAGGAGAGCGTGTTGTTGCAAAAGCGCGCGTTGAAGATGTAGAGAATGATAAAGGACGGACGGTTGTCAAAGTGCGTAGCTTCGTTGGAGAAGAACTTGTTTTTACAGGCACTTTTGAAATGTATCGATCTAGTAATTATAGTGAGGAAGGTAACAACTTATGAAAATCGCAATAGATGCAATGGGCGGAGATCACGCTCCAAAGGCTGTAGTATTAGGGGCAATGAAAGCTATTAAGGAATATTCTGATTTACATATTACGTTAGTAGGGAAAGAAGAGGAAATTCGTCAATACTTAACGAGTGATGAACGAATTACTATTCTTCATACAGACGAAAAAATAGAATCAACGGAGGAACCAGTAAGAGCGGTTCGTCGAAAAAAACAAGCTTCAATGGTGCTTGCGGCACAACAAGTAAAGGATGGAGAAGCAGACGCTTGTATATCCGCAGGTAGTACAGGAGCTTTAATGGCAGCTGGATTATTTGTAGTCGGTCGTATGGAAGGAATTGAGAGACCAGCTTTATCGCCTACAATGCCAACTGTAGATGGAAAAGGTTTTGTTATGTTAGATGTTGGAGCAAATGTTGATGCAAAACCAATTCATTTATATCAATATGCAGTAATGGGATCTGTTTATGCTGAGAAGGTAAGAGGAATTGAAAATCCTCGCGTTGGACTATTAAACGTTGGAACAGAGGATGGAAAAGGAAACGAGCTTTCAAAGCAAGTATTTGCAATGCTTAAAGATGCGCCAATTAATTTCGTGGGGAACGTTGAATCAAGAGATTTATTGCAAGGTGTAGCAGATGTTGTTGTATGTGATGGTTTTACAGGGAATGTAGCGTTGAAATCATTAGAGGGAACAGCACTTGCGCTATTCTCTATGTTGAAAGAACAGTTAATGAGTTCATTTACGAGCAAATTAGCAGCGGCGGTATTAAAGCCAAAACTTATGGTATTAAAAGATAAAATGGATTATTCGGAGTATGGAGGAGCTGCATTATTTGGATTGAAAGCACCTGTCATTAAGGCTCACGGTTCTTCTAATGATCAGTCGATATTTAGTGCGATTCGTCAAACGAGAGAAATGGTAGCGAAAGAAGTAATTCCTACGATTTCAAGCGTAATGGAGAAAGAGTCACTCCAATAAGAGGAGGATTTGAAATGGGAAAAATAGCATTTCTTTTTCCGGGCCAAGGTTCACAGGCAGTTGGAATGGGTAAACAATTAGCAGAGAATAATAAAGAGGTTGCAAAAGTGTTTGCAAAAGCAGATGAGGTGTTGGAAGATTCACTTTCAGAAGTGATTTTTGAAGGACCGCAGGAAAAGCTTACATTAACAACAAATGCGCAGCCTGCATTATTAACAACGAGTTTTGCTATTTTGACAGCTTTGAAAGAGTATGACATTACACCTGACTTTGTCGCTGGTCATAGTTTAGGTGAATATAGTGCTCTTGTAGCAGCTGGTGCATTAACTTTTGAAGATGCTGTATATGCTGTAAGGAAACGTGGCGAATATATGGAAGAAGCTGTTCCGGGCGGGGAAGGCGCAATGGCAGCTATATTAGGTGCTGACCCACATATGCTGAAACAAGTTACAGAAGAAGTAACAAGTGAAGGATATGCAGTGCAAATCGCTAATATGAATAGTACGAAGCAAATTGTGATTTCTGGAACGAAGCAAGGCGTAGAGGTTGCTTCTCAAAGAGCGAAAGAAAATGGTGCAAAGAGAGCGATTCCACTAAAAGTAAGTGGGCCATTCCATTCTTCACTTATGAAGCCGGCAGCTGAGAAGTTCCAAAGTGTTTTAAATGAAATTACAATTCATGACACGAATATTCCTGTTATTGCAAATGTTACGGCGGAAGTTATTACACGTGGTGCAGACATTCAAGAAAAGTTAATCGAACAGCTTTATTCGCCTGTATTATGGTACCCGTCTATTGAATATATGGTGAACCAGGGAGTAGATACATTTATTGAAATTGGACCTGGAAAAGTACTTGCTGGACTTATGAAGTCAATTGATTCATCAGTAAAAGCATATGCGATATACGATGAAGAGACATTAAAAGATACCATTTCAAATTTGAGAGGAGAAAACTGATGTTAAAAGGGAAGGTAGCATTAGTAACTGGCGCTTCACGTGGAATTGGTCGCGCGATTGCGATTGATTTAGCGAAACAAGGGGCAAATGTAGTAGTAAATTATGCTGGTAATGAACAAAAAGCAAATGAAGTAGTAGATGAAATTAAAAAATTAGGTTCTGATGCAATTGCGGTAAGAGCAGATGTTGCAAATGCTGATGATGTTACAAATATGGTGAAACAAACAGTAGATACATTTGGACAAGTTGATATTCTTGTAAATAATGCTGGTGTAACTAAAGATAATTTATTAATGCGTATGAAAGAAGAAGAATGGGATACAGTTATTAATACAAACTTAAAAGGTGTATTCTTATGTACAAAAGCAGTATCTCGTTATATGATGCGTCAACGTCACGGTAGAATTATAAACATCGCTTCGGTTGTTGGTGTTATAGGAAACCCAGGACAAGCTAACTATGTTGCTGCTAAAGCGGGTGTTATTGGATTAACAAAAACATCTGCAAAAGAGTTAGCAAGTCGAAATATTACAGTGAATGCAATTGCGCCGGGCTTTATTGCGACTGATATGACGGATGTACTAGATGAGAATATTAAAGCCGAAATGTTAAAAGTTATTCCAGCTGCTCAATTTGGTGAAGCGAAAGATATCGCGAATGCTGTAACGTTTTTTGCTTCTGATCAAAGCAAATATGTTACAGGTCAAACGTTAAATGTTGATGGCGGTATGGTAATGTAATAAAAGAATCGATTTCACCTAGTTTTTTTGGTCAATATTTAATATAATATTTGAGGGGAGGTGAATGGAATGGCAGATGTTTTAGAGCGCGTAACAAAAATCATCGTTGATCGTTTAGGAGTAGAAGAGACTGAGGTAGTACCAGCTGCAAGCTTCAAGGAAGATTTAGGAGCAGACTCCCTAGATGTAGTAGAACTTGTAATGCAATTAGAAGATGAATTCGAAATGGAAATTTCTGATGAAGATGCTGAAAAGATTGCTACTGTTGGCGATGCTGTGACTTACATAGAGAGTCATCTATAATGCTTAAGTGAAGTCCCGTTTTTTAGCGGGGCTTTCTGGCTTATATCTGGAGGGACCTATGCCGTACCGAAAATATAGAGAAAAAAAATACGAAACAAAATATCGTGAAGCATTTAAAGTGTTTCAAGAAAAGATAGGTATTACGTTTACAGATGAAAAATTATTGATTCAAGCATTTACGCATTCATCGTATGTGAATGAGCATCGAAAAAAACCGCATGAAGATAATGAGCGTCTTGAATTTCTTGGAGATGCAGTATTGGAACTGACTGTATCGCAGTATCTGTTTCAAAAATATCCGACAATGAGCGAAGGAGAGTTAACAAAACTACGTGCAGCTATTGTATGTGAGCCATCTCTTGTTCGTTTTGCGAACGAATTGTCATTTGGTAGCCTTGTTTTATTAGGAAAAGGTGAAGAAATGACAGGTGGACGTGAACGACCAGCTTTATTAGCGGATGTCTTTGAAGCGTTTATTGGTGCCCTTTATCTTGATCAAGGGCTAGAAACAGTTTGGGAATTCTTAAAAGAAATTGTATATCCGAAAATTAATGAGGGTGCTTTTTCTCATGTGATGGATTATAAGAGTCAGTTGCAAGAATTGATTCAGCGTGATGGCAGTGGCAATGTTGAGTATCAAATTTTGCAAGAAAAAGGACCAGCTCACAATCGAGAATTTGTGTCACGTGTTACGTTAAATAACGTAGCTTTAGGTCTTGGTAGTGGTAAGTCGAAAAAAGAAGCAGAGCAACAAGCTGCTGCAGAAGCATTGAAAAAATTAAAAGAACAACTATAAGGAATCCCCCTTTGAATGAGGGGGATTCCTTGTGCATAGAATGAAACTTTCTTTTTGTTTATAATGAAAAAGAAGGTAAATCCGTATAATACTTGTTTTTGTATAGAGAACATTTATAACGACGGAGAATAGGAGGAAGGCCTTTCGTGTTTTTAAAAAGATTAGAAATAGCAGGGTTTAAGTCTTTTGCTGAGCGTGTATCTGTTGATTTTGTCCCAGGTGTAACTTCTGTAGTAGGACCTAATGGAAGCGGGAAAAGTAATATTACTGATGCAATTCGCTGGGTACTTGGTGAACAATCTGCAAAATCATTACGTGGTGCAAAGATGGAGGATATTATTTTTGCAGGCAGTGATACGAGGAGAGCGGTTAATGTTGCTGAAGTAACAATAACTTTAAATAATGAAGATCAACGTTTACCAATTGAATACAATGAGGTGTGTGTAACACGTCGTGTATCTCGTTCAGGTGATAGTGATTTTTATATTAATAAACAATCATGTAGATTGAAAGATATTATCGATTTATTTATGGACTCTGGTATGGGAAGAGAAGCTTTTTCAATTATTAGCCAGGGGAAAGTGGAAGAGATTTTAAGTAGTAAGTCAGAAGAGCGTCGAGGTGTATTTGAAGAAGCGGCAGGCGTACTAAAATACAAACTTCGCAAAAAGAAAGCTGAAGGGAAATTAGCAGAAACACAAGAAAACTTAAATCGTGTACAAGATATAATTCATGAATTAAGTAGTCAAGTAGAACCTTTAGAAAGACAAGCTTCTATTGCGAAAGATTATCTTGAGAATAAAGAAGAATTAGAGAAAGTAGAAGCTGCGCTTATTGTCCATGAAATTGAAGAATTGCACGAGAAATGGGAAGCGCTTCGAAATCAGTTTGGGCATAATAAAAACGAAGAAGCTAAAATGTCAACGAATTTACAAAAAAGTGAAGAAGAGCTTGAGGAATTACGAGGACAATTACAAGCGGTAGATGAGTCTGTAGACTCGTTGCAAGAAGTACTTCTTCTTTCTAGTAAAGAGCTAGAAAAACTTGAAGGGCAGCGCGAGTTGTTAAAAGAGAGAAAGCAAAATGCTACGACGCATTGTGCGCAACTTGAGCAGTTAATTGTTGAATTAACAGAGAAAGCTAAAAGTTACGATGGTGAGATTGAGTCAAGTACAGAAGCTTTAATGCAATTTGTGAATGAAGTAAAAGAGTTGGAGCAAAAATTGCATGATAATGAGCAACTGCTTGCTACTTTTGCTGACAATTTAGAGGAACAGATTGAGAATTTAAAAGGTGACTATATTGAGCTTTTAAATCAACAAGCTAGTCATCGTAATGAATTATCTATGATTGAAGAACAATCTAAACAGCAAACGTCTAAAAACGAGCGTCTAGATGAAGAGAATGCGAAATATGTAGAAATGCGTATGGAAATTACAGCGAAAAAGACGAAACTTGTAGAAAGTTACGAACAAGCGAAAGAAAAAGTAGCTGGCATACTCTCAAATATACAGAAGACAGAGGCGGCGCTTGGGAAATGTAAGACGCAGTATAGTGAAAATGAAACAAAACTGTATCAAGCATATCAATTTGTGCAACAGGCACGTTCTCGAAAAGAAATGCTTGAAGAGATGCAAGAAGATTATTCTGGATTCTATCAAGGTGTACGTGAAGTATTGAAAGCTAGAGAAAATAGGTTGCAAGGTATCGAGGGTGCTGTTGCGGAACTGTTAACGGTACCGAAAGAATACGAAGTTGCAATGGAAATTGCTCTAGGTGCAGCGATGCAGCATATTGTTGTACAAACAGAGGAGCATGCTCGTAATGCGATAGCATTTTTAAAGCAAAATAAACATGGACGTGCAACGTTTTTACCGCAAGCTGTTATTAAAAGCAGGTCTTTATCATTTGAGCAATTACGCATTGCAAATCAACACCCATCGTTTGTAGGTGTGGCGGCAGAACTTGTGCAGTACAACAATAAATATGAAAATGTAGTTTCAAATTTATTAGGTACGGTTATTGTTGCGAAAGATTTACGCGGAGCAAATGAGTTGGCGAAACAACTGCAATACCGTTATCGCATTGTAACAATCGAAGGTGATGTAGTGAATCCTGGCGGTTCTATGACTGGTGGGGCGGTAAAGCAAGCGAAATCTTCTTTATTAGGACGCCAACGTGAACTGGAAGAGTGGACTCGCAAGTTAACTGATATGGAAGAAAAAACAATGAAGTTAGAAAACTTTGTTAAAGCAGTAAAACAAGAGATTCAAGAAAAAGAAGTGAAAATACGCGAACTAAGGCAAACTGTAGAAGTAGATCGTGTAGATGAGCAGAAATTAAGAGAAGAGATTAATCGTCTAGAATTAGAAGAACATCGTATTAATGATCGATTGTCTATTTATGATTTAGAGATTGAAGGGTTTTTACAAGATCGAGTAAAAATGCAAGGGCGTAAAGAGGAGTTAGAAGGGATTTTAACGAATCTTCAAGCTGATATCACTAAGTTAGATAGTAAAATTGTAGCTTTAACAAAACAAAAAAGTGAGCAACATTCTTCGAAAGAAAAAGTTCAAAAAGAAATGACGGAGTTAAAAGTGCTGGTAGCTGAAAAGCAACAACGCTTATTTAATCAAAAAGAAAAAGTTGAACGATTGACGAAGGAAAAAGAAGAAACGGATGCGACACTTGTAAAAACGAAAGAGGATTTAGCGTTCTTAAAACAAGAAATGACATCTAATTCAAGTGGTGAAGAGCAAATTACGAATATGATTGAGAAGAAAGCATATGATCGTAATCAAACTTCAGAATTAATTCGCTCTCGTCGTGAACAACGTGTATCGTTGCAAGAGAGGGTAGAACATTTAGAGCGCAATTTGAAAGAAACGACAGGTAAACATAAATATATTCTTGAAATGTTGAAAGATCAAGAAGTGAGAATAAATCGACTTGATGTAGAGTTGGAAAATAGATTACAACATTTACGTGAAACATATACGATTTCATTTGAAGCGGCAAAACTAAAATATACAATGACAATGCCTGCAGAAGATGCGCGTAAGAAAGTAAAATTAATCAAATTATCTATAGAAGAGTTAGGTACAGTGAACCTAGGGGCAATTGATGAATATGAACGTGTAGCGGAGCGTCATACATTCTTACTAGAGCAGAGAGACGACCTAGAAGAAGCGAAAGCGACATTGCACCAGCTTATTACCGAAATGGATGAAGAAATGAAAAAACGCTTTTCTACTACGTTTGAAGGCATTAGAATGGAGTTTCAATCGGTATTCTCTGAATTATTTGGAGGCGGTAGAGCGGATTTAGTAATGACTAATCCAGAGGATTTACTAAATACGGGTATTGATATTGTAGCACAACCGCCAGGGAAGAAACTGCAGAACTTAGGTTTACTTTCAGGTGGAGAGCGTGCTTTAACAGCAATTGCGCTTTTATTTGGTATTTTAAAAGTACGCCCAGTACCATTCTGTGTACTAGATGAGGTAGAGGCAGCCCTTGATGAGGCGAATGTAGCTCGTTTTGCACAGTATTTAAAGAAATTCAGTAATGAGACGCAGTTTATTGTAATTACACATAGAAAAGGTACAATGGAAGAGTCTGATGTGTTGTACGGTGTAACAATGCAAGAATCAGGGGTATCTAAACTTGTTTCGGTTCGTTTAGACGCCGGAGAAGAACTTATTGCAAGTGAATAGGAAGGATGGGAAAGTATGAGTTTTTTTAAAAAACTAAAAGAAAAAATTTCAAAACAAACGGATACAGTTACAGAGAAATTTAAACAAGGATTAGAAAAAACGAGAAATTCATTTGCGGATAAAGTGAATGATTTAGTTTATCGTTACCGTAAAGTGGACGAAGATTTTTTCGAAGAGTTAGAAGAGATCTTAATCGGTGCAGACGTTGGCGTTGCGACGGTAATGGAATTAATTGACCAATTGAAAGAAGAAGTACAACGTCGTAACATTCAAGATCCAAAAGAAGTACAAGCTGTTATTTCAGAAAAACTAGTAGGAATTTACAAAGGCGACAGCGATTTTAGTAACGAAATTAATATGCAAGAGGACCAATTAACGGTTGTTTTATTTGTTGGTGTTAATGGTGTAGGAAAAACGACGACAATTGGTAAACTGGCGCATAAGTTTAAATCAGAAGGTAAGTCAGTCCTATTAGCGGCAGGAGACACATTCCGTGCTGGAGCGATTGAACAATTAGAAGTATGGGGCGATCGCGTTGGTGTAGAAGTGATTAAACAAGGATCTGGATCTGATCCAGCGGCGGTTATGTATGACGCTGTACAAGCTGCGAAAGCACGTAAGGTAGATGTATTACTATGTGACACAGCAGGACGCTTGCAAAATAAAGTAAATTTAATGAAAGAATTAGAGAAGGTGAAGCGTGTAATTGAGCGTGAAGTACCAGGTGCTCCTCATGAAGTATTACTTGTTATTGATGCAACAACAGGACAAAACGGTTTAAGCCAAGCGAAAACATTCCGTGAAGCAACGAATGTAACTGGTATTGTTTTAACGAAGTTAGATGGAACTGCTAAAGGTGGTATTGTATTAGCGATTCGTAACGAAATGGATGTACCAGTGAAGTTTGTTGGATTAGGAGAGCAAATGGATGACTTGCAACAGTTTGATCCAGAACAATATGTGTATGGTTTATTTGCGAACTTAGTAGAAACAGAAGAAGTATAAGTGAAAGGAGCGGTATTTCCGCTTCTTTTTCTATAAAAAATATATGATGTTAAGAAAAAAACTTGACACTCTTTTGGACTACATGTAAACTAATTCATGTAAAGGGAAATCACTTAACAAAGGATGATCCAACATGCTCGAAAAAACAACGAGAATGAACTATTTATTTGATTTTTATCAATCGTTGTTAACGCAAAAACAAAGAAGTTATATGTCGCTTTATTATCTAGATGATTTATCTCTTGGTGAAATTGCGGAAGAATTTGATGTAAGTCGCCAAGCCGTGTATGATAACATTAAACGGACTGAAGCGATGCTTGAAGAATATGAAGAAAAATTAGTATTACTTCAAAAGTTTCAAGAGCGACAGCGACTTGTTGCAAAGCTAAAACAGCTAATCAGCGAAGAAGAGCATGTAAATGAAGAAATGAAACAAGTTGTTGAAGCTATCGAAAAATTAGATTAGGAGGGCGGCAATATGGCATTTGAAGGATTAGCCGACCGACTTCAACAGACAATGCAAAAAATCCGCGGCAAAGGAAAAGTTTCTGAAGCCGATGTGAAAGAAATGATGAGAGAAGTTCGTCTAGCTCTTTTAGAAGCAGATGTTAACTTTAAAGTAGTAAAAGATTTTGTGAAGCGTGTGTCTGAACGTGCTGTCGGACAAGATGTAATGAAAAGTTTGACACCTGGACAACAAGTAATTAAAGTTGTACAGGAAGAACTTACAGAACTTATGGGCGGAGAGCAAAGCAAAATTGCTGTTGCTAATAAGCCACCGACTGTTATTATGATGGTTGGTCTGCAAGGTGCGGGTAAAACAACGACGACAGGTAAGCTTGCGAATTTGCTTCGTAAAAAGCATAACCGTAAACCGATGCTTGTTGCAGCGGATATTTACCGTCCAGCAGCGATTAAACAGCTTGAAACATTAGGGAAGCAATTGGACATGCCTGTATTCTCTTTAGGAGATCAAGTAAGTCCTGTTGAAATTGCGAAACAAGCGATTGCAAAAGCAAAAGAAGATCATCACGATTATGTTTTAATCGATACAGCGGGTCGCCTGCATATTGATGAAGAACTAATGGATGAATTAGCGAAAGTTAAAGAAGTTGCGAAACCGGATGAAATTTTCCTTGTTGTCGATGCGATGACGGGACAAGACGCGGTAAATGTTGCGCAAAGTTTCCATGAACAGTTAGGTTTAACAGGTGTTGTATTAACGAAATTAGATGGTGATACGCGCGGTGGTGCTGCATTATCTATTAAGGCTGTAACAAACACGCCGATTAAATTTGCTGGTATGGGTGAAAAACTAGATGCAATTGAAGCGTTCCATCCAGAGCGTATGGCATCCCGTATTTTAGGGATGGGCGATGTCTTAACATTGATTGAAAAAGCGCAAGCTACAGTTGATGAAGAGAAAGCGAAAGAACTTGAGCAAAAAATGCGTACGCTTTCGTTTACGCTTGACGATTTCCTAGAACAACTTGGACAAGTGCGTCAACTTGGGCCGCTTGATGAATTGTTAGGAATGCTTCCTGGTGCAAATAAAATTAAAGGGCTGAAAAATGCACAAGTTGATGAAAAACAAATTGGGCATATTGAGGCAATTATTCGTTCTATGACTAAATTAGAACGAGAACAACCGGAAATAATCAATGCTAGTCGCAAAAAGCGCATTGCCAAAGGTAGCGGTACAACTGTACAAGAAATCAATCGTCTAATTAAACAATTCGATGACATGAAAAAAATGATGAAGACGATGACGGGAATGCAAAAAGGTAAGAAAAAAGGACTAGGTGGATTGAAGTTTCCATTCATGTAAGGAAAAAAAGATGGCTCTGTTAAGAAAAAATACTTTACAAAGCAATAGTCTTTTTGCTAATATAATTATCTGTGTGAAATAAATTCGGAGGTGCTTTATAAATGGCAGTTAAAATTCGTTTAAAACGTATGGGAGCTAAAAAAACTCCTTTCTATCGTGTAGTTGTTGCAGATTCTCGTTCTCCTCGTGACGGACGTTTCATTGAGGAAATCGGAACTTACAATCCAGTTGCTCAACCAGCTGAAGTTAAGATCAACGAAGAAGCAGCATTAAAATGGTTAGGAAATGGTGCTAAACCATCTGATACAGTTCGTAACTTATTCTCTAACCAAGGTATCATGGAGAAATTCCACTTATCTAAACAAGGTAAGTAATTGAGGCAATGACTATGAAGAAGTTAGTCGAGACGATTGTCAAGCCTCTTGTCGATTATCCTGAAGATGTAAAAGTTACACAGGAACTTTGCAACGGAGAGATAAAGTATCGATTAACTGTACATCCTGAGGATGTTGGAAAAGTCATTGGAAAGCAAGGGAGAGTTGCGAAAGCGATTCGAATGCTCTTGTATTCAGTGGGACATCATAATGATGAAAAAGTAACACTGGAAATTCAATAAACGTAAAAAAGGGCGAGGAGTTATTCCTCTCCCTTTTTTAACATTTAAATAGAGAGTGCATGTTCCATCTGTGAAATGGAGATGCTTAATTTATATAGAAACCAGGGGTGACATACTATTTATGACAAAATGGTTTAACGTAGGGAAAATTGTAAATACTCATGGCGTAAGAGGAGAAATCCGTGTTATTTCTCGTACTGATTTTCCAGAAGAGCGATATAAAGTAGGAAACACGTTATACATATCGAATGAGAAAGGCACAGACTACCTTCCGGTGAAGGTAACTTCTCATCGCCAACATAAGACATTCGATTTATTAACATTTGAAGGATATAACAATGTAGATGAAGTAGAGAAGTTTAAAGGTTCTTTAATAAAAGTACCAGAAGAGCAGTTAGGTGAACTTGCTGAAGGTGAATACTACTATCATGAAATTATTGGTTGCAGTGTTGTAACGGAAGAAGGAGAAGCGCTAGGGACAATCAAAGAGATTCTATCTCCTGGTGCAAATGATGTTTGGGTAATTAAACGCCCGAAGGGTCAAGATCTCTTAATTCCTTATATCGATGATGTTGTACTTCAAGTTAATATTGAAAATAAATTAGTAACCATTCATGTAATGGAAGGGCTGCTATAATGAAAATTGATATTTTAACGTTGTTCCCAGACATGTTTACCGGTGTATTTGGATCTTCTATATTAAAGAAGGCACAAGAAAAAGAAGCGGTAAGCCTTCGTGTTGTTAACTTTCGTGATTATACAACAAGTAAGCATAATAGTGTAGACGATTATCCTTACGGCGGAGGAGCTGGTATGGTGCTTACTCCTCAGCCTATTTTTGATGCTGTAGAAGATTTGACGAAAGAGACAGAGCGTAAGCCTAGAGTTGTCTTAATGTGTCCGCAGGGCGAAAGATTTACGCAGAAGAAAGCGGAAGAGCTTGCAGGGGAAGAACATTTGATCTTCGTATGTGGGCATTATGAAGGGTATGACGAACGAATTCGTGAGCATCTCGTAACGGATGAGATTTCTATTGGTGACTATGTATTAACGGGCGGAGAATTAGCCTCTATGGTTATTACTGATAGTGTTGTACGTCTCTTGCCAGGTGTGCTAGGAAATCATGCTTCACAAGTAGAGGATTCGTTTAGTACAGGTTTATTAGAGCATCCTCATTATACACGTCCGGCTGATTTTCGTGGTATGAAGGTACCGGATGTATTAATGTCAGGGAATCATAAAAACATTGATGAATGGCGACATAAGGAATCTTTGCGTCGAACGTATACGCGTAGACCTGATTTGTTAGATGAGAGAGAGTTATCTAAACAAGAGAAAAAATGGCTTGAGGAAATAAAGCGAGAGCAGTAATAACTTCATATATTTGCTATTGCAACAGGCCTAGTAATATGCTATTATAACATTTGTGCTACTGAAATCAGTAGCCGTATTAACGATGTTCCGCTGTAATTTATTAAGACTTTATAAGAGCATCTGTTTAAAGGAGAGAATTTAATATGCAACAATTAATCGCAGAAATTACAAAAGGCCAATTAAAAACTGACCTTCCTTCATTCCGTCCTGGTGACACTTTACGTGTACACGTAAAAGTTGTTGAGGGAACTCGTGAAAGAATTCAGCTTTTCGAAGGTGTTGTAATTAAACGTCGTGGTGGCGGAATCAGTGAAACATTCACAGTTCGTAAGATTTCTTACGGTGTAGGTGTTGAGCGTACATTCCCAGTTCACACGCCAAGAATCGCGAAAATCGAAGTACTTCGCCGTGGTAAAGTACGTCGTGCTAAGTTATACTACTTACGTAACCTTCGCGGTAAAAAAGCACGTATTAAAGAAATTCGATAAGACATGTATGGGAGCTTGTAAATGCACAAGCTCCCTTTTTCCAATCTATATGAAATTTTGGTATAATACGAGCAGTTTACATAACCGTGGAGGGGAAATGCATGAAAAAAGAGAAGAGTTCACTTTGGGAATGGATTAAGGCAATTTTGATTGCTGTTGTATTAGCTGGTGTTATTAGACAGTTTTTCTTTGCGCCAATTCTCGTAGACGGGGTATCGATGGCACCTACTTTACATGATCGTGATCGAATGATTGTGAATAAAATTGGTTATCACATTGGAGATCCAAAACGCTTTGATATTATCGTATTTCGAGCAACAGAAGATAAAGATTACATTAAGCGCATTATAGGCCTGCCAGGCGATGAAATAGAGTATCGTAATGATAAACTGTATGTTAACGGAAAGGCTTATGAGGAGCCGTATTTAGACAAGCAGAAAAAGCAAATTGCTGACGGACCGCTTACATATGATTTTAATCTTGAAGAAATGACAGGCAAGAAAACCGTTCCAAAAGATCAATTATTTGTTTTAGGTGATAATCGTCGTTTTAGTAAAGATAGCCGTTCAATCGGTACGATTTCAATGGATCAAGTAATTGGTAAAGCTAATATGTTATATTGGCCGTTAGAAGACGCACGTATTGTGAAATAAATGAAAAAGAAGGTGGCAACATGGTAATTCAATGGTTTCCAGGGCATATGGCGAAGGCTAGACGCCAAGTAACGGAGAAATTAAAATTAATTGATGTTGTAATTGAACTTGTAGATGCTCGATTACCATTATCATCTCGAAACCCAATGATTGATGAAATCATTACACATAAGCCAAGGCTTGTTGTTTTAAATAAAGCGGATATGGCGGATGATCGTTTAACAAAACAATGGATCGCATATTTTAAAGAAAAAGGCCATATGGCAATTTCGATTAACGCGCAAGCTGGACAAGGTATGAAGGAAATTGCAGCAGCTTGTAAAGTGCTTGTTAAAGAAAAATTTGATAAAATGGTTGCAAAAGGTATTAGACCGAGAGCGATTCGTGCATTAATTGTAGGTATACCAAATGTTGGTAAATCTACATTGATTAATAAATTGGCAAAGAAAAATATTGCTAAAACAGGAGATCGTCCAGGTGTGACAACAGCTCAACAATGGATTAAAGTTGGGAAGGAAATGGAATTGTTAGATACACCAGGTATTCTGTGGCCTAAATTTGAAGATCAATTAGTGGGTCTTCGTTTAGCGACAACGGGTGCAATTAAAGATTCAATTTTAAATTTACAAGATGTAGCTGTTTACGCATTACGTTTTATGGAGAAACATTATCCAGAACGCTTGAAAGAACGCTATAATTTAAATGAGATTCCAGAAGATATTGTGGAATTATTCGATGCAATTGGAAAAAATAGAGGCTGCTTAATGGGCGGCGGAATGATTGATTATGATAAGACATCTGAGCTTGTGCTTCGTGAGCTTCGTGGTGGCAAACTTGGAAAAATGACGTTTGAAACACCGGAAGAGTTTGGAGAGCAAGTGGAAGATGTGGAAAAAATAGAAGAAGTATAAGACGTGCGTTTGTGCGTCTTTTCTTTTTGGATATGTTTAAAAAGGAGCTTGTATAAATGCAAACTATGACGATAAAAGAAGCGGAAAATGTATTGAAAGAAATTATGAATGAAGAAGATGATCGCTTTCAACTGTTAATGAAAGATGATCGAAAAGGTGTTCAAAAGCTCGTTTTGAAGTGGTATAAACAAAAAGAGTTAGAACAGAAAGAAAAAGAGAAGTTTTTTGAAATGTCCAAGTATGAAAATGCTTTGCGTGAAAAAGGGGTCACATATATCGCGGGTATTGATGAAGTAGGGCGCGGGCCATTGGCTGGGCCTGTTGTGACGGCAGCTGTCGTTCTTCCTGAGGATTTTTATATTCCAGGGTTAAATGACTCGAAAAAGTTGAGTGAAGCGAAACGTGAGCGTTTTTATGATGAAATAAAAGTACAAGCAATTGCAATTGGAGTAGGAATTGTATCACCGCAAGTTATTGATGACATTAATATTTACCAAGCAACGAAACAAGCGATGTTAGATGCAGTTGCAAATTTATCTTGTACACCTCAACATTTATTAATTGATGCGATGAAGCTTCCTACACCAATTCCGCAAACATCAATTATTAAAGGTGATGCGAAAAGTGTTTCGATTTCAGCAGCATCCATTATAGCAAAAGTAACGAGAGATCGTATGATGAAAGAACTGGGAGAGAAGTATCCTGAATATGGATTTGAGCAACATATGGGATATGGCACAAAGCAACATTTAGAGGCAATTGAAGTGCATGGAGTACTAGATGAACACCGCAAGTCATTCGCACCAATTAAAGATATGATTCAAAAATAAGCTGTAAATATACAGCTTATTTTTTTATTTTGGCATATAAACATTACTATTTTCGAAAAAGAATAAAGCGATTTCAGTTTTCTGACACTTTATTGTAGACAGCGTGCCAATCATCTTATACAATGGCAATGTAATGTTTTTTAAACATTAAAAAACTTTTCGAGTAAAACAGGAAAACAGGGGAGGATGGGACCATGAATATCCATGAGTACCAAGGTAAGGCAGTCCTTAGAAGCTATGGGGTTAGCGTTCCGAACGGGAAGGTTGCATTTACAGTAGAAGAAGCTGTAGAAGCAGCGAAAGAATTAGGAACAGATGTATGTGTAGTGAAAGCACAAATTCACGCTGGTGGACGCGGCAAAGCTGGCGGAGTAAAAGTTGCGAAAAATTTAGATGAAGTTCGTACATATGCAGAAAGCATTTTAGGAACTACACTTGTGACACATCAAACAGGTCCTGAAGGTAAGGAAGTAAAACGCTTACTTATCGAAGAAGGTTGCGATATTAAAAAAGAATATTATGTAGGTCTAGTTTTAGATCGTGCAACTTCTCAAGTTGTTTTAATGGCGTCTGAAGAAGGCGGAACAGAAATTGAAGAAGTAGCAGAAAAAACACCTGAAAAAATCTTTAAAGAATATATTGATCCAGCAGTAGGCTTGCAAGGTTTCCAAGCGCGCCGAATTGCATTTAACATCAATATTCCAAAAGAGCTTGTAGGACAAGCTGTGAAGTTTATGATGGGCTTATATCGTGCGTTTATCGAAAAAGATTGCTCTATCGCTGAGATTAACCCACTTGTTACAACAGGCGAAGGTAAAGTTATGGCATTAGATGCAAAATTAAACTTTGATTCTAATGCGTTATATCGCCATAAAGACATTTTAGAGCTTCGTGATCTTGATGAAGAGGATTCAAAAGAAATTGAAGCTTCAAAATACGACTTAAACTACATTCCTTTAGATGGAAATATCGGTTGTATGGTTAATGGTGCAGGTTTAGCGATGGCTACAATGGATATCATTAAACATTACCACGGTGACCCAGCTAACTTCTTAGATGTTGGTGGCGGTGCAACTGCAGAAAAAGTTACAGAAGCATTCAAAATTATCCTTTCTGACAAAAATGTAAAAGGTATCTTCGTTAACATTTTTGGTGGCATTATGAAGTGTGATGTTATTGCAGAAGGTGTTATTGAAGCAACGAAACAAGTAGGTCTTGAGTTACCTTTAGTTGTACGTCTTGAAGGCACAAACGTAGAACTAGGTAAGAAAATTTTAAATGAGTCTGGCTTAAATATTGTTGCAGCAGAATCTATGGCAGACGGTGCACAAAAAATTGTTTCACTAGTGGGCTAATAGAAAGCGGGGGAGAAAAATGAGCGTATTAGTTAATAAAGATACAAAAGTTATTGTTCAAGGTATTACAGGTTCTCAAGGTTTATTCCATACAAAACAAATGATTGAATACGGTACGAAAATTGTCGGTGGTGTAACACCAGGTAAGGGCGGCACTGATATTGAAGGTGTACCAGTATTTGATACAGTAGAAGATGCAGTGAAAGCAACAGGCGCAAACGCTTCAGTTGTATACGTTCCACCCGCTTTTGCGGCAGATGCAATTATGGAAGCTGTTGATGCAGAAATTGATTTAGTAGTATGTATTACTGAAGGGATTCCTGTATTAGATATGGTAAACGTAAAGAGATATATGGCGGGTAAACATACACGTTTACTTGGACCAAACTGCCCAGGTGTAATCACACCAGATGAATGTAAGATTGGTATTATGCCAGGATATATTCATAAAAAAGGTCATGTTGGTATCGTATCTCGCTCTGGTACATTAACTTATGAAGCTGTACATCAGTTAACACAAGAAGGTATTGGCCAATCTACTGCTGTAGGTATCGGCGGAGACCCTGTTAACGGTACAGACTTTATTGATGCGTTAAAAGCATTTAATGAAGATGAAGAAACACATGCTGTAATTATGATTGGTGAAATCGGCGGTACAGCAGAAGAAGAGGCAGCTGAATGGGTAAAAGCTAATATGACAAAACCTGTCGTAGGCTTCATTGGTGGTCAAACAGCGCCTGCTGGCAAACGTATGGGCCATGCTGGTGCAATCATTTCTGGCGGTAAAGGAACTGCTGCTGAAAAGATTAAAACAATGGAAGCTTGTGGCATTAAAGTAGCTGAAACTCCAGCAGTTATGGGAGAAACGCTAATCTCTGTTTTAAAAGAAAAAGGTTTATTTGAGACTTGTAAAAACTATTAATCTGTTGAAAGACACCTTCTTACTTGAGGGTGTCTTTTTACACTTTTTTCTGTTTACATAATAAAAATTATGGGTAAGGAGAATCAAGATGAAAAGAGAGAGATTATTACATGTTCATTACTTGCTAGCAGATTATTGGAAAGCGATGGAGAGGCTACTATATGTCGATCCAGAATTAAAGAACATATATAATTTTAACGAAAAACAAATGGAACACTACACTGGAATATCCTCGAAAAAATCTTCAGAACTAGTAAAATTTCTTCAAAATTCAAATCTTCCGCAATATATATCTTATTTAGAGAGAAATCGTATTTTTTATATAACGATATGGGATGAAGATTATCCGCAATTATTACGTGAAATACAAGACCCTCCCTTCGTTTTATATGGAAAAGGAGAGAAAGATTTCCTGAATAAAGTAAATAAATTAGCAGTTGTTGGAACGAGAGAACCATCATTATATGGTCATGAGAGTTTGAAGTTTATTTTACACCCTTTATTAGAAAGAGAGTGGCTTATTGTCAGTGGGTTTGCAAAAGGGATAGATACAATGTCTCATGAGATTACAGTAAGGCATCATTGCCCGACTATTGCGATATTAGGGCATGGATTGTCTTTTATGTATCCGAAAGAAAATAGACATTTATATGAAATGTGGAAGGAATATATATTGTTATTGACAGAGTATCCGCCGCACTATGCACCGAAAAAATGGTATTTTCCAAAAAGGAACCGGATTATTAGTGGTATAAGTAAAGGTGTTTTAGTTGTAGAAGCGAAATCGAGAAGTGGAACACTTATTACTGCAGACCTTGCGTTAGAGCAAAATAGAGAGGTGTTTGCGCTTCCTGGACCTATATTTGTAGAGGGGGCATCGGGAACGAATCATCTTATTCAGCAAGGAGCAAAACTAGTAAGAAATGCAGAAGATATCTTGGAAGAGATTTTAAATTAACCTTATATTTTTATGTTTTTATTAAACAATTATTGACAAATGGTAGATTGGCACTGTATGGTATATTCATTCTTGATTGACAAAAACAAGAGAAATCAATAAGATTAATGAAGACTTGAATCCACCTCTTAAGGAGGCACTAGCATGTCAGATTACCTCGTAATCGTGGAGTCGCCTTCTAAGGCGAAGACCATTGAGAAATATTTAGGGAAAAAATACAAAGTTGTCGCGTCTATGGGACATGTTCGCGATTTGCCAAAAAGTCAAATGGGGATAGAAGTAAAGAACAACTTCACTCCGAAGTATATTACCATTCGTGGTAAAGGTCCCGTCTTAAAAGATTTAAAATCAGCGGCGAAAAAAGCAAAGAAAGTCTATCTCGCGGCCGATCCAGACCGTGAAGGGGAAGCGATTGCTTGGCATTTAGCGAATACGTTAAATGTGGACGTTGAATCAGATTGTCGGGTTGTGTTTAATGAGATTACGAAAGATGCAATCAAAGAATCATTTAAACATCCTCGTGCAATTAATATGGATTTAGTGGATGCACAACAAGCAAGACGTATACTTGATCGTCTTGTTGGTTACAATATTAGTCCTTTATTATGGAAGAAAGTAAAAAAAGGATTAAGTGCAGGGCGTGTACAATCTGTAGCAGTTCGTTTAATCATCGAGCGTGAAAGGGAAATTCAAAACTTTGAACCTGAAGAATTCTGGACAATTAAAACAGAATTTGTAAAAGGAAAAGACACATTTGAAGCAAGCTTTTACGGTGTAGAGGGTGAAAAAGTTCAATTAACAAATGAAACGCAAGTGAATGAAATAATTGAACAGATGAAAGATAATGCGTTTTCAGTTGAAAATGTAACGCGCAAAGAGCGAAAACGTAATCCTGCATTACCCTTTACAACATCTTCCTTGCAACAAGAAGCAGCACGTAAGTTAAACATGCGAGCAAAGAAAACAATGATGCTTGCACAGCAATTGTATGAAGGGATAGATCTTGGAAAACAAGGAACTGTAGGTCTTATTACGTATATGAGAACTGATTCAACACGTATCTCAGAAACAGCTCAAACAGAGGCTCGTACTTACATCACTGAAGCGTATGGTACGGAATACATAGGAACAGAAAAGAAGAAAGAAACGAAAAAGTCAAATGCACAAGATGCGCATGAGGCAATTCGTCCTACTTCGGTAATGAGAAAGCCAGAGGAACTAAAAAGTTTCTTAGGTCGTGATCAACTTCGATTATATAAATTGATTTGGGAGCGATTTGTTGCAAGTCAAATGGCGTCTGCTATAATGGATACTGTGACAGCGAGACTCATTAATAACAATGTTCAGTTCCGTGCAAGTGGATCGGTTGTAAAGTTCCCAGGATTTATGAAAGTGTATGTAGAGTCAAAAGATGATGGTGCTGAAGAAAAGGATAAGATGTTGCCACCTTTAGAAGTAGGGGAAACTGTATTTTCAAAGGATTTAGAACCAAAGCAACATTTTACACAACCTCCTCCGCGCTATACAGAGGCTCGCCTAGTAAGAACACTTGAAGAACTTGGAATTGGAAGACCGTCAACATATGTACCTACACTTGAAACAATTCAAAAGCGTGGGTATGTAGGTTTGGATAATAAACGCTTCGTTCCGACTGAACTTGGTGAAATAGTAATTGAACTTATTTTAGAGTTTTTCCCAGAAATTATTAACATTGAATTTACTGCCAATATGGAGCAAAGCCTTGATGAAGTAGAAGAAGGAAATGCGAATTGGGTAAAAATTGTTGATGATTTCTACGTAGGTTTTGAACCGCGTTTAGAAAAAGCGGAAAAAGAAATGCGTGAAGTGGAAATTAAAGATGAACCAGCTGGGGAAGATTGTGAATTATGTAATCACCCAATGGTCTTTAAAATGGGTAAATACGGGAAATTTATGGCTTGCTCGAATTTTCCAGATTGTCGTAATACAAAGCCGATTGTGAAAGAAATCGGTGTTACTTGTCCAAAGTGTGATAAGGGTCAAATTATTGAACGCCGTAGTAATAAAAAGAAACGTCTTTTCTATGGGTGCGGTACGTATCCGGAATGCGACTTTGTATCTTGGGATAAGCCAATTGGTCGTAAGTGTCCGAAGTGCGAAGGCATGCTTGTAGAGAAAAAGTTGAAAAAAGGCGTGCAAGTACAATGTATTTCGTGCGATTATGAAGAAGAACAACAAATGTGAGCGTAACTGCTCACATTTTTTTCGGGAAGAAAAGGAAAGGTGATATAAATGACAACACAAGTAGTAAACGTCATTGGCGCAGGTCTTGCAGGAAGTGAAGCAGCTTACCAAATTGCAAAACGTGGTGTCCAAGTTAGATTATATGAAATGAGACCGGTAAGACAAACGCCAGCTCATCACACAGATAAATTCGCTGAATTAGTATGTAGTAACTCACTTCGTGCAAACACTTTAACAAATGCAGTTGGAGTTATTAAAGAGGAAATGCGCTTAATGGATTCTGTAATTATTCGTGCGGCGGATGAGTGCTCTGTACCAGCTGGAGGTGCTTTAGCTGTAGATCGTCATGAGTTCGCAGCTAAAGTAACAGAATACGTAAAGAACCATCCAAATGTAACTGTAATGAATGAAGAAATTACAGATATTCCAGAGGGACCGACAATTATTGCTACAGGTCCATTAACATCTCCTGATCTTTCTGCAAAATTGAAAGAATTAACAGGAGAAGATTATTTCTACTTCTATGATGCTGCAGCCCCAATCGTAGAAAAAGACAGCATTGACATGAATAAAGTGTATTTAAAGTCGCGTTATGACAAAGGTGAAGCTGCATATTTAAATTGCCCAATGACAGAAGAAGAGTTTGATCGTTTTTATGAGGCTCTAATTGCTGCTGAGACAGTGCCTTTAAAAGAGTTTGAAAAAGAAATTTTCTTTGAAGGTTGTATGCCAGTAGAAGTTATGGCAAGTAGAGGGAGACAGACGTTAGTATTTGGACCTATGAAACCTGTTGGATTGGAAGATCCCAAAACAGGGAAAACGCCATATGCTGTTGTTCAGTTACGTCAAGATGATGCAGCGGGAACTTTATACAATATCGTAGGTTTCCAAACTCATTTAAAGTGGGGACCGCAAAAAGAAGTGCTACAGTTAATTCCGGGATTGGAAAATGCAGAGATTGTACGTTATGGTGTAATGCATCGTAATACGTTTATTAATTCACCTAATTTGCTTCGTCCAACATATCAATATAAACAACGTGATGATTTATTCTTCGCTGGTCAAATGACTGGAGTAGAGGGATATGTTGAATCAGCAGCATCAGGATTATTAGCAGGAATTAATGCTGCGCGTCTTGTGCAAGGTGAAGAGCCAGTTGTATTACCGCCAGTAACTGCGATGGGTAGCATGGCAAATTACATTACGGCAACGAACGCTAAAAACTTCCAGCCGATGAATGCGAACTTCGGTCTATTTGCACCGTTAGAGAAGAAGATTAAAAAGAAAGTAGAACGAAATGAAGCGTACGCAGCACGCGCTTTAGAAACGATTCGAAATTTTGTAAATATTTAGTTAAATTTCTTGCAAAGGCTACTAAGTTGTGATACGATTTAGTAGCCTTTATTGAGGTGAGTTGTGTGAATGTGAAGAAATTGTTACAATTATTCGTTGGATATTTACAAATTGAAAGAAATTATTCAAAATATACAATTGCAAGTTATCAAAATGATTTAGAACATTTTGTGCAATTTATGGAACGAGAAGGCATATCCTCTTTTTTAGACGTTACATACGCGGATGTTCGTTTGTACTTAACGACGTTGCACGATGAAAAGTTAGCCCGTAAATCTGTCGCAAGAAAAGTATCAAGCTTACGAAGTTTATATCGTTTTTTGATGCGTGAAGGTTATCGAAAGGATAATCCGTTTGCACTTGCGTCACTCCCCAAAAAAGAATTGTCAATCCCAAAGTTTTTATATGCTGAAGAGTTAGAGGAATTATTTGAAGTTTCTGACACGGAAACGCCATTAGGTCAAAGGAATCAAGCTTTATTAGAGTTGATGTATGCGACTGGGATCCGTGTGAGTGAATGTGTCAATTTACAACTTACCGATATTGACTTTGCGGTGGGAACAATTTTAGTAATGGGAAAAGGAAAAAAACAAAGGTATATTCCGTTCGGAAGCTATGCGCAAGATTCTTTAATTACTTATATAGAGAATGGGAGAAAACAGTTAGTTAATAAGACTGACGAAGATTCTCATATGGTATTTTTAAATGCGAAAGGTACACCGCTAACAAGTCGTGGGGTTCGTTATGTTTTAAATGAACTCATTAAAAAGGCTTCGCTGACAATGCGGATAAGTCCCCATATGTTAAGGCATACATTTGCTACACATATGCTAGATGAAGGGGCGGATTTACGTACTGTACAGGAGCTATTAGGCCATGAAAATTTGTCGACGACACAAATTTATACGCATGTCTCTAAAGAAAGATTGCGTTCTGTTTACATGAAGCATCACCCGCGGGCATAAATTGCTTTAAAAGCTATAAAAACAAATAAAGGAGTTTTTTCTATGGGAAATTTCCACGCTACAACGATATTTGCAGTTCATCATAATGGAGAATGTGCAATGGCTGGAGATGGCCAAGTGACAATGGGAAATGCTGTTGTAATGAAACATACAGCTCGTAAAGTTCGTAAACTTTTCCAAGGTAAAGTTTTAGCTGGTTTCGCAGGATCAGTTGCTGACGCATTTACTCTTTTTGAAATGTTTGAAGGGAAATTAGAAGAGTATAATGGCAACTTGCAGCGTGCTGCTGTTGAAATGGCAAAACAATGGCGTGGCGATAAAATGTTACGTCAGCTAGAAGCGATGCTCATTGTCATGGATAAAACAACTATGCTCCTTGTTTCAGGTACAGGAGAAGTGATTGAACCGGATGATGGTATTTTAGCAATTGGATCTGGTGGGAATTATGCACTTTCTGCAGGTCGTGCTTTAAAGCAATATGCAAGTGAACACTTAACAGCGAAGCAAATTGCGAAAGCGAGTTTAGAGATTGCTGGCGATATTTGTGTTTATACGAATCACAACATAATTGTTGAAGAATTGTAGAATCGTAAGGGAGGCATTTTATATGCATTTACATTTTACTCCGCGCCAAATTGTGGAAAAATTAGATCAATACATCATCGGTCAAAAAGACGCAAAGAAAGCGGTTGCTGTAGCGTTGAGAAATCGATATCGCCGCAGTAAATTAGCTGAAAATTTACGTGACGAAATTGCGCCTAAAAATATTTTAATGATTGGACCGACAGGTGTTGGGAAAACAGAGGTAGCACGACGAATGGCGAAACTCGTTGGAGCACCTTTTATTAAGGTTGAGGCTACAAAATTCACAGAAGTTGGATATGTGGGTAGAGATGTAGAGTCGATGGTACGTGACTTGGTGGAAACATCGGTTCGTATCGTAAAAGAAGAAATGGTAGTGAAAGTTCAAGATAAAGCAGAAGAGCAAGCGAATCAACGTCTTGTTGAAATTTTAGTGCCGAGTCCGGAGAAGCAATCTGGATTCAAAAATCCATTAGAGATGCTTTTTGGAGGCGCTCAAAATTCGAATCAAACGTCTGATACACAAGAAGATGTTGAAATCGAAAAGAAACGTCAAGATGTGGAGAGAAAGCTTGCTGCAGGGCTTCTTGAAGAAGAAATTGTATCGATTGAAGTGACTGAACAACAGTCTTCCATGTTTGATATGTTACAAGGAACTGGCATGGAACAAATGGGAATGAATTTCCAAGATGCGCTAGGAAGTTTTATGCCGAAAAAAACGAAAAAACGTAAACTTTCTGTAAAAGAAGCAAGAAAACTCTTGACAAATGAAGAGGCACAGCGCTTAATTGATATGGATGAAGTTACACAAGAGGCTGTTTATCGTGCTGAACAGCTCGGGATTATTTTTATCGATGAAATTGACAAAATTGCTGGTAAGCAGTCGAATAGCGTAGATGTATCACGTGAAGGTGTGCAACGTGACATTCTGCCAATTGTAGAAGGGTCGAATGTTGCGACAAAATACGGATCAGTAAAAACGGATTATATTTTATTCGTTGCAGCTGGAGCGTTCCATATGTCTAAACCGTCGGATTTAATTCCGGAATTGCAAGGGAGATTTCCGATTCGAGTAGAATTAACAAAATTATCGACAGACGATTTTGTTAAAATATTAATCGAGCCTGACAATGCGTTAATTAAACAATATATGGCATTATTAGCGACTGAAGGTATAGAAATTGAATTTTCAGACGAAGCTATTCGTAAGATTGCTGAGATTGCTTATCAAGTTAATCAGGATACAGATAATATTGGAGCAAGAAGACTTCATACGATTATGGAGAAGCTCCTTGAAGATTTATCGTTTGAAGCATCTGAAATTACGTTAGAGAAAATAACGATAACACCTCAATACGTTGAGGAGAAATTAGCAACAATTGCTAAAAATAAAGATGTGAGCCAGTTTATTTTGTAATAGTGTCATCAGGTGACTCGCCCTAGTTTCCAAGTGATGAAAAAATATGTGAGTAACATGTAGGAGGAACTTTTGAAATGGAATTATTAGCAAAAACGAGAAAATTAAATGCGTTATTACAGAGCGCAGCAGGGAAGCCTGTAAACTTTAGAGAAATGTCTGACACAATGTGTGAAGTAATCGAAGCAAACGTATTCGTAGTTAGCCGTCGTGGTAAATTACTAGGTTATGCAATTCACCAACAAATCGAAAACGAACGCATGAAGCAAATGCTTGCAGAACGTCAATTCCCAGAAGAATATACACAAAGCTTATTCAACATTACAGAAACATCTTCAAACTTAGATGTGAACAGTGCTTACACAGCATTCCCAGTAGAAAACAGAGAATTATTCGGTCAAGGTTTAACTACAATCGTACCAATCGTTGGCGGCGGTGAGCGTCTAGGTACATTAGTATTAGCTCGTCTTGGTCAAGAGTTCTTAGATGATGATTTAATCCTTGCTGAGTACAGCTCAACTGTTGTAGGTATGGAAATCTTACGTGAAAAAGCAGAAGAAATCGAAGAGGAAGCGCGTAGTAAAGCTGTTGTTCAAATGGCAATCAGCTCATTATCTTACAGTGAGTTAGAAGCAATTGAGCATATCTTCGAAGAATTAAATGGAACAGAAGGTTTACTTGTTGCAAGTAAAATTGCTGATCGCGTAGGAATTACTCGCTCTGTAATCGTAAATGCACTACGTAAATTAGAAAGTGCTGGTGTTATTGAGTCTCGCTCTTTAGGTATGAAAGGAACATACATTAAAGTGCTAAACGACAAGTTTCTACAAGAACTTGCTAAATTAAAAACAAACTAATTTATAAAAAACTCTCCTCAATTGAGGAGAGTTTTTTTGTGCAATGGATAGAAGATGGTTGTGAAAAGTGTCATAAGCGTGTTTTCTGGGAAAACTATTAATTGTATTTACTTTTTTGCTTAAAAGAAAAGAAGGTTGGTAATACTAGAATTCGAGTATGAACAAAGAAAGTTTTACATTGTTCGCATTTTCGACTTGATTGTAATATTTCAGTATGATATAGTAAGCAGTGGTGTCAGTACAAAGTACACACGTTTACTGATTTAAGTGTTGGTGCTACGTTTGTAGTTTCGCTTAGAGATGAAGTAAACGGAGGATATCAAAAACCATTTAGGAGGAACTATATTATGTCAGTAATTTCTATGAAGCAATTGCTTGAAGCTGGTGTTCATTTCGGACATCAAACTCGTCGTTGGAACCCAAAAATGAAGCGTTACATTTTCACAGAGCGTAACGGTATCTACATCATCGACTTACAAAAAACTGTGAAAAAAGTTGAGGAAGCTTACAGAACGATGCGCGACATCGCTGCTGAAGGCGGAGACATCTTATTCGTAGGTACTAAAAAACAAGCACAAGAAGCTATTAAAGAAGAAGCAACTCGTGCTGGTATGTACTTCGTTAACCAACGTTGGTTAGGTGGAACTTTAACAAACTTCCAAACAATCCAAAAGCGTATCAAGCGTCTTAAAGACATCGAAAGAATGCAAGAAGATGGTACTTTCGAAGTACTTCCTAAGAAAGAAGTTGTTCAACTTAAAAAAGAGTTAGAGCGTCTTGAGAAATTCTTAGGCGGTATTAAAGATATGAAAGGTCTTCCAAGTGCATTATTCGTAGTAGACCCTCGTAAAGAGCGTATTGCAGTTGCTGAAGCACGCAAATTACACATTCCAATCATCGGTATCGTTGATACAAACTGTGATCCAGACGAAATCGATCACGTTATCCCAGCAAACGATGATGCAATTCGTGCTGTAAAACTTCTTACATCTAAAATGGCAGACGCGATCCTTGAAGCAAAACAAGGTGAAGAAACTGTTACTGCGTAACAAAGTTGGAAAGGTGATAAGGGGTTCGGCCTTTTATCACCTTTTTTAAGGTATAAACACCTTTATAAAAGGTATAAATACATATTTTAGGAGGATGAAAAGTATGGCAATCACTGCTCAAATGGTAAAAGAATTACGTGAAAAAACTGGCGCAGGTATGATGGACTGCAAAAAAGCTTTAACAGAAACTAATGGCGACATGGAGAAGGCAATTGACTTCTTACGTGAAAAAGGTATTGCGAAAGCTGCTAAAAAAGCAGACCGCATTGCTGCTGAAGGTTTAACTTTCATCGAAACAAACGGTAACGACGCTTTAATCTTAGAATTAAACTCTGAAACTGATTTCGTTGCGAAAAACGAAGGTTTCCAAACACTAATTAAAGAATTAGCTGCTCACTTATTAACTAACAAACCAGCTAACGTTGAAGAAGCTATGGCTCAAACAATGGAAAACGGTAAAAAAGTTGAAGAGCACATCAACGAAGCAATCGCTAAAATTGGTGAAAAACTTACACTTCGTCGTTTCGAAATCGTATCAAAAACTGATGCAGATGCATTCGGCGCTTACCTACACATGGGTGGACGCATTGGTGTATTAACAGTTCTTGAAGGTTCTACTGATGAAGCTGCTGCTAAAGATGTTGCAATGCACATCGCTGCAGTTAACCCTAAATACATCGACCGCGATGCTGTAACAGCTGAAGAAGTTGAGCATGAGCGTCAAGTATTAACACAACAAGCATTAAACGAAGGCAAGCCTGAGAAAATCGTTGCGAAAATGGTGGAAGGCCGTCTAGGCAAATTCTTCGAAGAGATTTGCTTACTTGACCAAGCATTCGTTAAAAACCCTGATATGAAAGTTCGTCAGTTCGTTGAGTCTAAAGGCGGAACATTAAAAGGATTCGTTCGCTACGCTGTTGGTGAAGGTATCGAAAAACGCGAAGACAACTTTGCTGAAGAAGTAATGAACCAAGTAAAAGGTAGTAACTAATACAGATTAGGGAACACATTGTGTTCCCTTTTTTAAAATAAAGATGTAAGCAATTGGAGGTTCATTATGAGTAAACCGAAATATAATCGTGTCGTTTTAAAGCTAAGTGGAGAAGCTTTAGCTGGAGAGCAAGGATTTGGAATTAACCCAACTGTTATTAAGTCAGTTGCGGAACAAGTAAAAGAAATTGCAGAACTTGATGTAGAGGTTGCTGTTGTTGTTGGTGGCGGTAACATTTGGCGTGGAAAAATTGGAAGTGAAATGGGCATGGATCGTGCAGGGGCAGATTACATGGGCATGTTAGCGACAGTTATGAATTCATTAGCTCTTCAAGATAGCTTGGAGAATATCGGAATTCAAACTCGTGTACAAACTTCAATTGAGATGCGTCAAGTTGCAGAACCTTACATTCGTCGTAAAGCAGTTCGTCACTTAGAGAAAAAGCGTGTTGTTATCTTTGCAGCAGGTACAGGTAACCCATACTTCTCTACAGATACAACAGCAGCATTACGTGCGGCAGAAATTGAAGCAGATGTAATTTTAATGGCGAAAAACAATGTAGATGGTGTATATAATGCGGATCCATCTATTGATCCAACAGCTACAAAATACGAAACGCTTACTTACTTAGATGTATTAAAAGAAGGTTTAGGTGTAATGGATTCTACAGCTTCTTCTCTATGTATGGATAATGATATTCCACTAATTGTATTCTCAGTTATGGAAAAAGGTAATATTAAACGTGCCGTTTTAGGCGAAAATATCGGAACAGTGGTAAGGGGGAAATAAATATGGGACAACAAGTATTGAAGTCTTCAAATGAAAAAATGGAAAAAGCAGTTGCTGCTTATTCTCGTGAATTAGCAACAGTTCGTGCTGGTCGTGCAAACGCGTCTGTATTAGATAAGGTACAAGTTGATTACTATGGTGCACCAACACCAGTTGTGCAATTAGCGAACATTACAGTTCCAGAAGCGCGTTTACTAGTAATTCAACCTTATGATAAAACTTCTATCGGTGATATTGAAAAAGCAATTTTAAAAGCAGATTTAGGCTTAAACCCTTCTAATGATGGAACTGTAATTCGTATTGCATTCCCTGCACTAACAGAAGAGCGTCGTCGTGATCTTGTAAAAGTTGTGAAAAAATATGCTGAAGAAGCAAAAGTTGCTGTTCGTAACGTACGTCGTGACGGAAATGATGATCTTAAGAAGCTTGAAAAAGCTGGCGAGATTACAGAAGATGATTTAAGAGGATATACTGAAGATATCCAAAAAGAAACAGATAAATATATTGCAAAAGTTGACGAAATCGCAAAAAACAAAGAAAAAGAAATCATGGAAGTGTAATAGCGATAACTTCGCAAATATGACCCTCTTCTTAAGGGGGTCTTTTTACACTTTTAGGCATACGTCTGCTTGCTGGAGGGTATGAATGATGTTTAAAAACTTTCCTTTTTTTAAAGGTAAAAAGGACACATCGTTTGATCATCTCGTTGAAGAAGTGAAAAAAGGATATATCCCAGAACATATTGCCATCATTATGGATGGGAATGGAAGATGGGCAAAGAGGAGAGCAATGCCTCGTATTGCGGGACATCATGAAGGTATGCAAGTTGTAAAGAAAATTACAAAATTTGCAAGTAAACTTAATGTGAAAGTGTTAACTCTCTATGCTTTTTCAACTGAGAACTGGAAAAGACCGAAAAAGGAAGTTGATTATTTAATGAAGCTTCCAGAAGAATTTCTAGGTACATTTTTACCAGAATTGATTGAAGAAAACGTACAAGTCCGAGTAATAGGGCAAAAAGATCGTCTTCCTACGCATACACGCAGAGCGATGGAGAAAGCCATGGAAGATACGAAAGAGAATACGGGATTAATTCTTAATTTCGCGTTAAACTATGGAAGTCGAGATGAAATCGTTTCTGCTGTGCAACATATGATGAAAGATAATGAGGAAGGAAAAATTCGTTCTGAAGAGGTAAGTGAAGAAATGCTTTCCTCCTACTTAATGACGAGTTCTTTACCTGATCCAGAGTTGTTAATCCGAACAAGCGGAGAGCTACGTATTAGTAATTTCATGTTATGGCAAATTGCATATTCGGAGTTTTGGTTTACAGACGTGTATTGGCCAGACTTCAAAGAAGAACATTTGCTAAATGCGATTACTGACTTTCAACATAGAGGGCGCAGATTCGGAGGCGTGTAGAAAGAGAGGGTTTGATAGTGAAACAGAGAATTATTACTGGAGTGGTTGCTGCCGCGCTATTCATTCCCATCGTAATATACGGTGGCGTGCCTTTTACGGTTTTAGTGTATGCACTTGCTTCTATAGGTTTATATGAATTAATTCGTATGAATAAGCTTACGCTTATTTCAGTACCGACAGTTTTAGCTGCAGTATTATTGTGGATTCTTTTAATTCCAAGTAGTGCATCAGAACTGTTTACATGGATTGGATTAGGTAAATTGGAAATCACATTTGTGATTGTTTTATTACTTTTATCATATACAGTCCTTTCTAAGAATACATTTACTTTTGATAATGCTTCATTTTTACTGATGGCAACGACATATGTGGCAATGGGATTCTTATATTTAAATGAAACGAGAATATTAGGAATTAAATATGTATTTTGCGCATTATTTGTTATATGGGCTACTGATTCAGGCGCATATTTCGTAGGAAAAGCATTGGGCAAGAGAAAATTGTGGCCAGAAATTAGTCCGAATAAAACGATTGAAGGTTCATTAGGCGGTATCGTTTGTGGAATTATTGTGGCACTTGTTTACAACGTGTTCTTCCCAGTCGAATCGAATGTAGTAATTTTAATTGTGCTGACAATTATCATTTCTATTTTTGGACAAATTGGTGATTTAGTACAATCTGCTTTTAAACGTCATTATGGCGTAAAGGATTCAGGTACAATTTTACCTGGGCATGGTGGTATATTAGACCGAACAGATAGTTGGTTATTCGTTTTACCAATTCTCTACTTTTTATTACAATACAATTAATAAATGAACGAGGGGTTGGAGTCATGAAAAACATTAGTTTATTAGGTGCAAGCGGATCAATTGGTACACAAACTTTAGATGTATTACGCTCGCACCCAGACCAATTCCGTCTCGTTGCTTTTTCTGTAGGGAAAAATATTGACTACGCAGTAAAGGTAATTCAAGAATTTTCTCCGCAAATCGTCTCTGTGCAAAGAGAGGAAGATGTTTTAAAATTACAATCTGTTTCTGGTAATACAAAAATTGTATATGGTAGTGAAGGACTTTTAGAAGTAGCATTACATCCAGATGCGGAGATTGTAGTAAATGCTGTTGTAGGTAGCGTAGGGTTGTTACCAACACTTCGTGCAATTGAGGCGAAAAAAACAATTGGAATTGCAAATAAAGAAACGTTAGTAACTGCAGGACATCTTGTAATGGAAGCAGCACGAAAACATAATGTTTCGTTACTTCCAGTAGATAGTGAACATTCGGCTATTTTTCAGTGCTTGAATGGTGAAAATGAAAAAAGAATTTCTCGTCTTATTATAACGGCTTCTGGTGGAAGTTTCCGTGATAAAACGAGGGATGAATTGCATCATGTGACCGTAGAAGATGCGCTTCGACATCCAAACTGGTCAATGGGTTCGAAAATTACAATTGATTCTGCTACAATGATGAATAAGGGACTAGAAGTAATTGAAGCACATTGGCTTTTTGGTATCCCTTATGAGCAAATCGATGTTGTTTTACATAAAGAAAGTATTATCCATTCTATGGTTGAATTTGAAGATCGTAGTGTAATGGCGCAGCTTGGTTCACCTGATATGCGAGTACCAATTCAATACGCACTTACATATCCTGATAGATTGCCTCTTTCAGACACAAAACAGTTAAACTTATGGGAAATAGGGACGTTGCATTTTGAGAAAATGGACCAAGAACGATTCCGTTGTTTACGTTTTGCGTATGAAGCTGGAAAAGCAGGTGGAAGTATGCCAGCTGTAATGAATGCAGCGAATGAAGTAGCTGTTGAAGCCTTTTTACAAAAGAGAATTGGTTTCTTAACATTGGAAGACCTCATTGAAAAAGCAATGAACCATCACAATGTCATTGCACGACCGAGCTTAGAGGAAATTTTGGAAATTGATGCGGCCACAAGACGGTTTGTGATGGAACAAATTTAGCAAAGGTGGTTATGGAATTGAATACAGCGATTGCCTTTATATTAATTTTCGGTGCACTCGTATTTTTCCATGAGCTAGGGCATCTATATTTCGCAAAAAGAGCAGGTATTTTATGCCGCGAGTTTGCGATTGGTTTTGGTCCGAAAATATTCTCATTTGAAAAGAATGAAACGGTGTATACGATTCGATTACTGCCCCTTGGTGGCTATGTAAGAATGGCCGGCGAGGATGCGGACACAGTTGAGTTAAAGCCTGGGAAAAAGGTTGGCCTTGTATTAAATGAAAAAGATGAAGTTGTGAAATTAGTTTTTGATGGATATGAAAAGTATCCAAATGTTCGTGTTATTGAAGTCGAACAAGCTGATTTGGAGCATAATTTAACAATTTCGGGCTATGAAGAGTACGAGGAAGAGCTTCAAACATTCCGAGTGAATGAAAAGGCTCGTATTATTACTGCGGGGGAAGAAATTCAAATTGCTCCGTATAATAGACAATTTGGCTCGAAAAAACTAGGGCAACGCGCTTTAACAATCTTTGCGGGTCCTGCAATGAACTTCATTTTAGCATTTGTTATTTTTGTGATTCTTGGATTTGTACAAGGGGTTCCTATTGACAAACCAATGGTCGGAAAAGTGATGGATAACAGTGCAGCACAGCAAGCTGGATTGAAAGAGAATGATACAATTCAAGCTATTGATGGGAAAAACACAAGTACATGGAAAGATGTTGTTACTATTGTACGTGAAAACCCAAATAAAGAAATTACGTTACAAGTAAAGCGTGATAATGAACAGTTTAATGTGAAAGTAACGCCAACACTCGATAAAGAAGGAAAAGACGAAGTTGGTAGAATCGGTGTGTATTCTCCTGTAGAGAAAACAGTAATGGGTTCTATTAAATCAGGATTTGAACAAACGTACCAATGGACGAAACTAATTTTTGAATCTCTTGTTAAATTAGTAACTGGTCAATTTTCTATTAATGAGTTATCAGGTCCAGTAGGAATTTATAATCTAACAGATCAAGTTGTAGATTATGGGTTTACGCGTGTACTAAGTTTAGCTGCAGTTCTAAGCATTAATCTTGGTTTATTTAATTTATTACCAGTTCCTGCTTTAGATGGTGGCCGTTTATTCTTCTTCTTAATTGAAGCGTTACGAGGGAAACCAATTGATCGCCAAAAAGAAGGAATGGTTCACTTTATTGGTTTTGCATTATTAATGTTACTTATGTTAGTTGTAACTTGGAATGACATTCGTAAGTTTTTCTTGTAAAATAAAGTGAAACTTATAATGAAATAGAGCTCGTAGAATAAAATCCCTCACCTAACTCGAGGTGAGGGGTTTTACTGCGTGTAAGAGTAAAATGAAGAGGTGCAAATAAATGAAACAAAGTATGGTATTCAGTCCTACATTACGTGAAGTTCCAGCTGATGCTGAAATTAAGAGTCATCAGCTATTACTTCGTGCAGGTTTTATGCGTCAAAATGCTTCTGGTATTTATAGCTTTCTACCATTTGGATTAAAAGTATTACACAAAGTAGAACGTATCGTTCGAGAAGAAATGGAGCGCGCAGGAGCTGTAGAATTATTAATGCCAGCTATGCAAGCTGCGGAATTATGGCAAGAATCAGGTCGTTGGTATTCTTACGGATCTGAATTAATGCGTATGAAAGATCGTAATGCTCGTGAATTCGCATTAGGAGCGACACATGAGGAAGTAATTACGGATCTTGTGCGTGATGAAGTGAAATCATATAAAAAATTACCGTTAACATTATACCAAATTCAAACAAAATTCCGTGATGAGCAAAGACCTCGTTTCGGCTTATTACGTGGAAGAGAGTTTCTAATGAAAGATGCATACTCTTTCCATGCTACACAAGAGAGCTTAGATGAAGTATACGATCGTTTATATAAAGCATACTCTAACATTTTTGCTCGCTGTGGCTTGAATTTCCGTGCAGTTATTGCTGATTCTGGAGCAATGGGCGGAAAAGATACACATGAATTTATGGTATTATCTGATGTTGGTGAAGATACAATTGCATACTCTGACACATCTGATTATGCAGCAAACATCGAAATGGCTCCTGTTGTAGCTACGTATACGAAGAGTGACGAAGCAGAAAAAGCACTTGAAAAAGTAGCAACACCAGACCAAAAAGCAATTGAAGAAGTATCCGCATTCTTAAACATTGCAGCTGACAAGTGCATTAAGTCTATGGTGTTTAAAGTAGATGAGAAATTAGTAGTGGTACTTGTTCGTGGTGATCACGAAGTAAACGATGTGAAAGTGAAAAATGTATACGGCGCTTCAGTTGTTGAGCTTGCTTCTCATGAAGAAGTAAAAGCATTATTAAATTGTGAAGTTGGTTCATTAGGACCGATTAATGTAACAGGTGATATCGAAATTATTGCTGATCATGCTGTAGCATCAATTGTTAACGGATGTTCAGGAGCGAATGAAGAAGGATTCCATTATGTAAATGTAAATCCAGAACGTGACTTTAAAGTAAGTCAATATACAGATTTACGCTTCATCCAAGAAGGAGACCAATCTCCAGATGGAAACGGAACAATTCTTTTTGCACGCGGAATTGAAGTTGGTCATGTATTCAAATTAGGAACTCGTTATAGTGAAGCAATGAACGCAACATTCCTGGATGAAAACGGAAAAACACAACCACTTATTATGGGTTGTTACGGTATCGGGGTATCTCGTACAGTGGCAGCAATTGCAGAGCAGTTTAACGATGAGAACGGCTTAGTTTGGCCAAAAGCTGTAGCACCGTTCCATGTGCATGTAATTCCAGTAAATATGAAATCGGATGCACAACGTGAAATGGGTGAAAATATCTACAACTCATTACAAGAACAAGGCTATGAAGTGTTATTAGACGATCGTGCAGAACGTGCAGGTGTTAAATTTGCAGATGCAGATTTATTTGGTCTTCCAGTTCGTGTTACAGTTGGTAAAAAAGCAGACGAAGGTATTGTAGAAGTGAAAGTACGTGCTACAGGTGAGTCTGAAGAAGTAAAAGTAGAAGAACTTCAAACATATATTGCAAATATTTTAAAATAAGAAGAGGTACCTCGTAATGGGGTACCTTCTCTTTCTTTGTAAACGTATTTTGTAAAAGAAGAGGTGAGAAATCTTTCTTTGTGGTACGTTTCAATTTATAATAGCAAATGGAAGGAGAGTGCTTATGTCTTTAACAAATGAACAACAAGAGCGATTTCAAATTTTGCTCCAGCAGTTGCAAATACCAGACGACCTTATAAATCAATATTTACAAGGCGGTGGTATTGAAAGGCTCGTTATTGATAAAGCGAATAAAAGTTGGCATTTTGATTTACAAGTGCCACGTATTTTGCCTACAGAATTATATGAATTGCTAGAAACAAAGCTTAAGCAATCATTTTCTCATATTGCAAGAACAACATTTGCATTAGAAACAGAGAATAAACAATTTACAGAAGAAGAAGTGAGGGCGTATTGGCCGCTTTGTACGGAACGAATTACATTTTCACCTATGTTCGCATACTTAAAGAAGCAGCTTCCACAGGTGAATGGAGTGAAGTTGCTAATAAATGTGAATAACGAGTTGGAGTCTACTGCTTTAAAGAAAAACGTTGCGAAACCAGTAGGGGATCAATACGAAGTTTTTGGATTCCCGCGTTTTCAGTTAGACACACATATACAGCAAAATACAGAAGAAATGCAAAAGTTTCGTGAACAAACGCAGCAAGAAGACCGCGAGCGTGTTATACAAGCTATGGAAGAAATGGCGAAGAAGCAAGCTGAAGAAAGCAGCGTTGTGTATGAAGGACCGATTACACTCGGGTATCTTATTAAGCCAGATGAAGAGATTACACCGATGCGAGAAATTCAAGATGAAGAAAGAAGAAAAACGGTTCAAGGATATGTGTTCCATGTAGAAACAAAAGAGCTTCGTAGTGGACGTACGTTATTAACTTTAAAAATAACGGATTATACGGATTCTATTATGATCAAAATGTTCTCGCGTGACAAAGAAGATATTCCAATGCTGCAATCCTTGAAAAAAGGAATGTGGGTGAAAGCGCGTGGTTCTGTTCAAAACGATACATTCGTTCGAGATTTAGTAATGATTGCAAATGATATTAATGAAATCACAGGACCGTCTCGTAAAGATAAAGCACCAGAAGGCGAAAAACGAGTAGAGCTGCATCTCCATACTCCGATGAGTCAAATGGACGCTGTCACTCCAGTTTCTAAGCTTGTTGCTCAAGCTGGTAAATGGGGACATGAGGCTATTGCGGTTACAGACCATGCCGTGGCTCAGTCTTTCCCAGAGGCGTATTCTGCGGGGAAGAAGGCTGGAGTTAAAGTTATATATGGTGTAGAAGCAAATTTAGTTAATGATGGTGTACCGATAGCATATAACGAAGCGCATCGTTTACTTGCAGAGGAAACGTATGTTGTTTTCGACGTTGAGACGACAGGTTTATCAGCTGTATACGATACAGTTATTGAGTTGGCTGCTGTAAAAGTAAAGGGTGGCGAAATTATTGACCGCTTTGAATCTTTTGCAAATCCGCATCAACCATTATCGGCGACGATCATTGAATTAACAGGTATTACAGATGATATGTTAACTGATGCACCTGAAGTGGACGAAGTGTTTAAAAAGTTTGAGGAATGGATGGGCGACCATACACTTGTTGCCCATAATGCGAGCTTTGATATGGGCTTTATTAACGTAGGTTTTAAAAAGGCTGGACTAGAAAAAACGAATAACCCCGTTATTGATACGTTAGAACTTGCACGATTCTTATTCCCAGAAATGAAAAATCATCGATTAAATACGATGTGTAAAAAACTTGATATTGAATTAACACAACATCACCGTGCGATTTATGATACAGAAGCTACGGGATATTTACTTGTGAAAATGTTGAAAGACGTAATTGAAAAGGGATTTGAATATCACGATCAATTAAATGATAGCATGGGACAAGGGGATGCGTATAAGCGTGGCCGTCCAAGTCATATGACGTTACTTGCCACATCAGATGTTGGATTGAAAAATTTATATAAACTTGTTTCATATTCTCACCTTAATTACTTTTACCGTGTACCACGTGTGCCGAGGTCACTATTAAAAAAATACCGTGAAGGAATTTTAGTAGGAACGGCTTGTGATAAAGGTGAAGTTTTCGAGGCAATGATGCAAAAGGCACCTGAAGAGGTAGAAGAAATTGCCCAGTTCTATGATTACATTGAAGTAATGCCTCCAGAGGTGTTGCGTCATTTAGTAGAACGTGAACTTGTTCGAGACGAAGGTCAATTAAAAACAATTATTTCTAACTTAGTAAAACTAGGTGAGACGTTAGATAAACCAGTTGTTGCTACAGGAAACGTGCATTATTTAGACCCTGAGGATGCAATGTATCGTAAAATTTTAGTCAGTTCGCAGGGCGGAGCCAATCCGTTAAATCGACATTCATTACCGCCAGTACATTTCCGTACAACTGATGAAATGTTAGAATGTTTTTCATTCTTAGGTGAAGATAAAGCGAAAGAAGTTGTTGTAACAAATACACAAAAGATTGCGTCATTAATTGGTGATGTGCATCCAGTAAAAGACGATCTATACACACCGAAAATTGAAGGTGCTGATGATGAAACGCGTGATATGAGTTATAAAATGGCGCGTAGCATTTATGGTGAAGAGCTACCGGAAATTGTAGAAGCACGTTTAGAAAAAGAATTAAAAAGTATTATTGGGCATGGATTCGCCGTAATTTATTTAATTTCACATAAGCTTGTGAAAAAATCGTTAGTAGACGGATATCTAGTAGGTTCGCGTGGATCGGTAGGATCATCATTTGTTGCAACGATGATGGAAATTACAGAAGTAAACCCATTACCACCACACTATGTATGTCCGAAGTGTAAGCAATCAGAATTCTTTAATGATGGTTCTGTAGGCTCTGGTTTTGACTTACCAGATAAAGAATGTCCTGCTTGTAATATTCCATATGTAAAAGATGGACATGACATTCCGTTCGAAACATTCCTTGGATTTAAAGGAGATAAGGTACCCGATATCGATTTGAACTTCTCCGGGGAATACCAACCACGTGCCCATAACTATACGAAAGTACTGTTCGGTGAAGACTATGTATATCGTGCAGGAACGATTGGTACAGTTGCGGAAAAAACTGCTTACGGATATGTAAAAGGTTATGCAAATGATCATAACTTAACGATTCGAAATGCAGAGATTGATCGCTTAGTAGCAGGGTGTACCGGTGTAAAACGTACAACAGGACAGCATCCAGGCGGTATTATCGTTGTGCCAGATTACATGGATATCTTTGATTTCTCACCAATACAGTATCCAGCTGATTCAATTGGTGCTGAATGGAGAACAACGCATTTTGATTTCCACTCGATTCATGATAATTTATTGAAACTTGATATACTAGGACACGATGATCCGACCGTTATTCGTATGTTACAAGATTTAAGTGGTATTGATCCGAAAACAATCCCAACGGATGATCCAGAAGTAATGAAAATTTTCTCTGGTCCAGAATCGTTAGGGGTAACGGAAGAACAAATTAACTGTAAAACAGGTACACTTGGTATACCAGAGTTTGGTACAAAATTCGTAAGACAGATGTTAGAAGAGACAAAACCGACGACATTCTCAGAGTTAGTCCAAATTTCTGGACTATCACATGGTACCGACGTATGGCTTGGTAATGCAAACGAGTTAATTTATAACGGTACATGTACGCTGAGCGAAGTTATCGGTTGTCGTGATGACATCATGGTATATTTAATCTATCAAGGTCTAGATCCATCATTAGCCTTCAAAATCATGGAGTCGGTTCGTAAAGGTAAAGGTGTACCGGAAGAATGGGAAGAAGACATGAAAAATAATAATGTACCAGGTTGGTATATTGATTCATGTAAGAAGATTAAATACATGTTCCCTAAAGCCCATGCGGCTGCTTACGTACTTATGGCTGTACGTATCGCATACTTTAAAGTACATTTTGCACTGTTATTCTATGCCGCATATTTTACAGTTCGTGCAGATGATTTTGATGTAGAGGCAATGGCGAAAGGTTCAGCATCTATACGTGCAAGAATTGATGAAATTGCTCAAAAGGGACTCGATGCTGCGCCGAAAGAGAAGAGTTTATTAACGGTACTAGAAATGACACTTGAAATGTGTGAGCGTGGATACTCATTCCAAAAGGTGGATTTATACCGCTCACATGCAACAGAATTTATTATTGATGGAGATACATTAATCCCTCCATTTAATGCAGTACCTGGTCTTGGCACAAACGCAGCTTTAAGTATTGTAGAAGCACGTAAAAATGGAGACTTCTTATCAAAAGAAGACTTGCAACAGCGAAGTAAGGTTTCGAAAACAATTATTGAGTATTTAGATAGCCAAGGTTGTTTAGGAGACTTACCAGATCAAAACCAGTTATCACTGTTCTAGTAGGTAGGAAAAGTCTTTGCAAATCAACATTTCCTATGATATACTATTAACCGAGATAACCATGTCATGTATATTGTGTAAAGAAAAGAGTGGGGAAACCCACTCTTTCGTGTTACTATCTATGTTTTATCTACGTAGATAGGTAAAAGATTTCTGTCGTATATACATATTTTGTTACAAGTTTTACTTCTTAAATTTGGTAATACTAAGACAGATAATCCCTGCTGAACAGCAGGGGCTTTTGTTAGCTAACGAGAAAGAATAAGATAGACCGTTTTTAAATTGGCGGGGTCTTCTTCTTTTAAATGGTACATGACGGCAGGAAGGAGGCTGTTTATGGATAAGAAAGTCACAGAAGTTGTAGAAGCATTTGCGCAGCCGATCGTTGAAGAGTTAAATCTTGAACTTGTAGATGTAGAGTATGTGAAAGAAGGACAAGACTGGTTCTTACGCGTATTCATCGATTCTGAAAAGGGAGTCGACATTGAAGAATGCGGTGCGGTAAGTGAACGTTTAAGCGAAGCTTTAGATAAAGAGGACCCAATTCCTCATCTTTACTTTTTGGATGTATCATCTCCTGGAGCGGAACGCCCATTAAAGAAAGAAAAAGACTTCCAGCAAGCGGTAGGAAAACAAGTGGCAATTAAAACATATGAGCCGATTGATGGTGAAAAGATGTTTGAAGGAAAACTGCTTTCTTACGATGGTACAACAATAACATTATTATTAACAATTAAAACACGTAAAAAAGAAATCCAAATTTCGATGGATAAAGTCGCAAATGCGCGACTTGCTGTTACGTTTTAGTTAGAAGGGGGATCTTCATGAGCACTGAGTTATTAGATGCTTTGCTCGTATTAGAATCTGAAAAAGGCATTAGCAAAGACATTATTATTGATGCGATTGAAGCAGCTTTAATCTCTGCTTATAAGCGCAATTTTAATCAAGCACAAAACGTTCGTGTGAGCTTTAACCCAGAAGTGGGAACAATTCAAGTTTTAGCACGTAAAGACGTAGTAGACAATGTGTTTGATCCACGTCTTGAAATTTCTGTAGAGGAAGCAAGACAAATTAATCCAAACTACCAAGATGGTGACGTACTAGAAATTGAAGTAACACCAAAAGACTTTGGTCGTATTGCAGCACAAACTGCAAAACAAGTTGTAACACAACGAGTGCGTGAAGCAGAGCGCGGTGTTATTTACTCTGAGTTTAGTGATCGTGAAGAAGATATTATGGTAGGTATTGTACAACGTCAAGATGCTCGTTTCATCTATGTAAGCTTAGGAAAAGTAGAAGCTTTATTACCTGTAAGTGAGCAAATGCCTAATGAGCAATACAAACCACATGATCGTATTCGCGTATTCATTACGAAAGTAGAAAAAACGACAAAAGGACCACAAATTTACGTATCACGTACACATCCTGGTCTTTTAAAACGTTTATTCGAAATGGAAGTTCCTGAAATCTATGATGGAACTGTAGAAATTCGTTCTGTAGCACGTGAAGCTGGCGATCGCTCTAAGATCTCTGTATATGCAGAGAACACTGATGTTGATCCAGTTGGTTCTTGTGTAGGACCAAAAGGGCAACGTGTACAACGCATTGTAGACGAATTAAAAGGTGAAAAAATTGACATCGTTCGCTGGTCAAATGATCCAGTTGAATATGTTGCAAATGCATTAAGCCCATCACAAGTTGTTAAAGTACTTGTAGATGAAGAAGAAAAAGCGACAACAGTAGTTGTTCCAGACCACCAGCTATCATTAGCTATCGGTAAGCGTGGACAAAATGCACGTCTTGCAGCTAAATTAACAGGCTGGAAAATTGACATTAAGAGTGAGTCTGATGCGAAACAACTTGGTATTGTAACAGAAGAAGATAGCGTAATCGCATTTGGATTCGATTCAGTGGAAGACGAAATCGAATAGAGGTGATGAGTATGAGCAATCGAAAAGTTCCGTTACGAAAATGTGTTGCAACGCAAGAAATGAAATCAAAACGAGAGCTCGTTCGCATTGTTCGTTCCAAAGAGGGAGAAGTGTCCATTGATTTAACTGGGAAAAAATCAGGACGAGGTGCTTACTTGTCGAAGGACAAGGAGAGCATTCTTCAAGCTCAAAAGAAAAATGTTTTGGAACATCATCTAAAAGCGAAAATCGACGGTTCTTTATATGAAGAGCTTCTTGAGCTTGTTGAGAAGGAGTCGAAATAAGTGTCCGATTGGAAATCGTTTTTAGGACTAGCAAACCGGGCTCGGAAAATTATTTCGGGTGAAGAACTCGTTTTAAAAGAAGTACGAAGTGGCAAAGCAAAACTTGTATTGCTATCTGAAGATGCGTCAGTAAATACTACAAAACGCATCACAGATAAAACTACGTACTACAACGTACCAATGAGAAAGGTCGAAAATCGACAACAATTAGGGCATGCGATTGGGAGAGATGAGCGAGTCGTTGTAGCTGTGTTAGATGAAGGCTTTGCGAAAAAGCTGCGTAGCATGCTCGATACAAATTACCGGGGGTGAAGGTATGAGTAAAATTCGAGTGCATGAATATGCAAAAAAACATAATATCTCAAGTAAAGATCTTATGACAAAACTAAAAGAAATGAATATCGAGGTTTCGAATCATATGACAATGTTAGACGATGAAGTAGTAAATAAATTAGATAATGAATATCAAACTGAAAAACCTTCTGTTGCAGATGAGTTTGAAGTAGAAGAAAAAGTTGTTCGCAGTAAAAAGAACAGCAATAAGAAAAAGAAAAAAGGCAAAGGAAACGAAGACAAACGTCAAGAGAACTTTGCTGGTAGACAACAAACTCAAATTGTAGAAACACCAGATAAAATTACTTTCTCTGGAAGCCTTACAGTAGGAGATCTTGCTAAAAAATTAAGCAAAGAGCCATCTGAAATTATTAAGAAGCTCTTCATGCTTGGAATTATGGCAACAATTAACCAAGACTTGGATAAAGATACAATTGAGTTAATTGCTAACGACTACGGTATTGAAGTAGAAGAAGAAGTAATTGTGAGCGAGACTGAGTTTGAAACATTCATTGATGAGCAAGATGATGAAGAGAACTTAAAAGAACGTCCAGCTGTAGTTACAATCATGGGACACGTTGACCACGGTAAAACAACATTACTGGATTCTATTCGTAACTCAAAAGTAACTGCAGGCGAAGCGGGTGGAATTACTCAGCATATCGGTGCATATCAAGTTGAAGTAAACGATAAGAAGATTACATTCTTAGATACACCTGGTCACGCAGCATTTACAACGATGCGTGCTCGTGGTGCACAAGTAACGGATATTACAATCCTTGTTGTTGCAGCGGATGACGGTGTTATGCCACAAACGGTTGAAGCAATTAACCATGCGAAGGCAGCAGGAGTACCAATTATTGTTGCTGTGAATAAAATGGATAAACCAGCTGCAAACCCTGATCGCGTAATGCAAGAACTAACAGAATATGAATTAGTTCCAGAAGCTTGGGGCGGAGATACTATTTTCGTACCAATTTCTGCAATTCAAGGCGAAGGCATTGACAACTTACTAGAAATGATCCTTCTTGTAAGTGAAGTAGAAGAATACAAAGCAAATCCAAACCGCTATGCAACTGGTACAGTAATCGAAGCGCAGCTTGATAAAGGTAAAGGAACTATCGCGACATTACTTGTTCAAAACGGTACGCTTCGAGTTGGAGATCCAATCGTTGTTGGAACTTCATTCGGACGTGTTCGTGCAATGGTAAGTGATATTGGTCGTCGTGTAAAAGTTGCTGGTCCATCAACTCCTGTTGAAATTACTGGTTTAAACGAAGTACCACAGGCTGGAGATCGTTTCATGGCATTCGCTGATGAGAAGAAAGCTCGTCAAATTGGTGAATCACGTGCACAAGAAGCGTTAGTTGCACAACGTGGTGAGAAATCTAAATTAAGCCTTGAAGATTTATTCCAACAAATCCAAGAGGGCGATGTAAAAGAAATTAACTTAATCGTAAAAGCAGACGTACAAGGTTCTGTTGAAGCGATGGCAGCATCACTTCGTAAAATTGATGTTGAAGGCGTAAAAGTTAAAATCATTCACACTGGTGTAGGTGCGATTACAGAATCTGATATCATTTTAGCTTCTGCATCTAATGCAATTGTAATTGGATTTAACGTACGTCCAGATGTGAACGCGAAGCGTACAGCTGAATTAGAGAACGTTGATATTCGTTTACACCGTATTATTTATAAAGTAATCGAAGAGATTGAAGCAGCGATGCAAGGTATGCTTGATCCAGAATTCGAAGAAAAAGTAATCGGTCAAGCAGAAGTTCGTCAAACGTTTAAAGTAACAAAAGTTGGAACAATCGCAGGTTGTTATGTAACAGACGGTAAAATTACGCGTGATAGTGGCGTACGTATTATCCGTGACGGCGTAGTAATTTTCGAAGGACAACTTGATACGTTAAAACGTTTCAAAGACGACGTAAAAGAAGTTGCACAAAACTATGAGTGTGGTATTACAATTGAGAGATATAATGATCTTAAAGAAGGGGACATCATTGAAGCGTACATTATGGAAGAAGTGAAGCGATGATTATCGCTTCACTCTCATTCGAGTGTATGATTTACGATGTGCATTCTTTAAAAGAGAAACGTGCAATTTTACAACGTGTGTTAACTCGTGTGAAACAGCGCTATAATGTAGCTGTTTCTGAAGTTGGGCACCAAGATGTATGGCAACGTACAGAAATTGCAATTGTTTCCGTATCCTCAAATCGTGTTATCTGTGAAAAAGAAATGAATCGTGTACTTGAGTACATCGATTCATTTCCTGAAATTGAACGTACAATAACACATTTGGAATGGTATTGAATGAGGTGAAGAGTTATGAAATTACGTGCGAACCGTGTGGGCGAGCAAATGAAAAAAGAATTAGGCGATATTATCAGTCGTAAAATCAAAGACCCACGTATTGGATTTGTTACAGTAACAGATGTACAAGTGAGTGGTGATTTACAAATTGCTAAAGTATATATTTCTGTTTTAGGTGACGAAGAACAGAAAGAAAATACTTTAAAAGGTTTAGCGAAGGCAAAAGGCTTTATTCGTTCAGAAATTGGCCAACGTATTCGTCTTCGTAAAACACCGGAAATTACCTTTGAGTTTGATGAGTCTATCGGATATGGTCATCGAATTGATACACTTTTACATGAAATTAATAAAGACGGTAAACGTGAAGAATAATGGATAGACATTTGTCTATCCATTTTTTCAATGCAAAATAAGTTTTGGATATTTAATACGAAAGAATTATGATGAGGTGAACATATATGGAAGGTGTAGTATTATTACATAAGCCAAAAGGCATGACATCACATGATTGTGTATTTAAATTAAGAAAGATATTGCGAGAAAAGAGAATTGGTCATACGGGAACATTAGATCCAGATGTAACAGGAGTATTACCAATTTGCGTTGGAAGAGCAACGAAAATTGCACAATTTTTAACAAGTGAAACGAAAACATATGAAGGTGAAGTAACATTAGGGTTTTCAACGACAACTGAAGACGCTTCTGGTGAGGTTGTTGAAACGAAAAATGTAGATCGTACTATTACTCGTATGGAAGTAGAGAAAGTCCTTGCGGAATTAACAGGCACGATTGAACAAATGCCACCAATGTTCTCGGCTGTAAAAGTAAACGGGAAAAAATTATATGAATATGCAAGAGCAGGACAAGAGGTGGAACGTCCAGTTCGTACAATTACAATTCATGAATTCGTATTACTTGATGATCGTGAAGTTTTTGAAGGAGAAAATATTTCATTCCGTTTCCGTGTAACGTGTAGTAAAGGAACATATGTAAGAACGTTAGCTGTAATGATCGGGGAGAAACTTGGTTTCCCATCACATATGTCTCACCTTGTAAGAACGGCATCTGGTGAATTTTTATTAGAAGATTGCATATCATTTGAAGAAATTGAAGAAAACGTGCAAAATGGAACAGTAGAGTCTATCTTCATTTCAATTGATGAAGCATTAAGTAAGTTTCCAAAAATGGTTGTAGATGAAAAGCAAGCAGAGAAAATAAAGAATGGTATGTTCTTAAAGAATGAATTAGAAATAACAGCACCATTTATTACAGTGTTTGATAAAAATGATCGTTGCTTAGCAATTTATGAACATCATCCGAAACATCCTGGCATGTTAAAGCCGATGAAAGTACTTGTGAATAATCAAGAACTAAAGCTATAATGAATTATTGGAAGGATTATTACAGAAAAAGGTGAATTCAAGCGTGAAACTTATTCATTTAACTCATCCACATGAACAAAATAAATTAGAATTACCACCTACTGTAATGGCATTAGGATTTTTTGATGGCATTCATTTAGGACATCAATGTGTAATTCGAACTGCGAAAAAAATAGCGGACGAACGAGGATATAAAAGTGCAGTTATGACATTTCATCCTCATCCATCTGTTGTTTTAGGGAAAAAGGATGCGCATGTGGAGTATATTACACCAATGCGTGATAAAGAAAAAATAGTCGAAAGCTTAGGAATCGATATATTATATGTGATTAAATTTGATGAATCATTTGCAGGGTTATTACCGCAACAATTTGTAGATGATTATATTATTGGTTTAAATGTAAAGCATGTAGTAGCAGGGTTTGATTATTCATATGGACGTTTAGGAAAAGGAAAGATGGAGACTTTACCATTTCATGCAAGAGGGGAGTTTACACAGACTGTGATTGAAAAAGTTGAATTTCAAGAAGAGAAAGTAAGTTCTACAGCATTACGAAAGTTAATTCGAAATGGCGAAATGGAGCAAATTCCATCTATTTTAGGTAGAGCCTATACTGTAGCGGGAACAGTTATACACGGCGACAAACGTGGGCGTCAAATTGGTTTCCCGACAGCTAATGTAGGTTTAAGTGATGAGTATTTATTGCCACCTGTAGGTGTTTATGCAGTGAGATTAAAAGTTCACGATGAATGGTACGATGGTGTATGTAATATTGGATATAAACCGACTTTTAAAGAAGATGAGCGTCAATTATCAATTGAAGTGCACTTATTTGAATTTAACAAAGATATATACGATCAAAATGTTACAGTAGAGTGGCATATGCGTATAAGAGCAGAAAAGAAATTCAACGGTATTGATGAGTTAGTTGAACAAATCGCAAAAGATAAGAAAACAGCACAAGAATATTTTATGAGCGAAAAGAATATACTTGCTTTTTCAAATGAAAAGTAGTATTCTATGTTATGTACTTTATGACAACCATTGCTTGGCATTGCGACTCACCGACGCTTGCTAGGTAATTGGGGGTTTAATTAATAGGAGGTGAAATAGGATGGCTTTAACACAAGAACGTAAAAATGAAATCATTGCACAATTTAGAACTCATGAGACTGATACTGGTTCTCCAGAGGTTCAAATTGCTGTCCTAACGGAGCAAATTAACACTCTAAACGAGCACTTACGTACTCACAAGAAAGATCATCATTCACGTCGTGGTCTATTAAAGATGGTTGGTAAACGTCGTAACTTACTAACTTACCTTCGTAATAGCGATATCACACGTTACCGTGAATTAATCACAAAGCTTGGCTTACGTCGATAGTCAAAGAAGCGGGAATATTCCCGCTTTTTTGTTAGGTAAAAATATATCTTCTACGCTTTATAGCTTACTTAATTTTAGGCAATACTAGAGGTAGAATATTGTGATATACTATCCATTTACATAGAAGAATTGAATACTTTAAATTGAGAGGGGTACTTAAATGAGTCAAGAAAAGCAAGTCTTCTCGATAGATTTAGCTGGTCGCCAGCTAACAGTTGAAACTGGTCAGCTTGCAAAACAAGCGAACGGAGCAGTATTAGTAAGATATGGCGATACAGCGGTTCTATCTACAGCAACTGCATCAAAAGAAGCAAAAAATGTAGATTTCTTCCCACTTACAGTAAACTATGAAGAGCGTTTATATGCAGTCGGAAAAATTCCTGGCGGTTTTATTAAGCGTGAAGGTCGTCCAAGTGAAAAAGCAATTTTGGCAAGTCGTTTAATCGACCGTCCAATTCGTCCGCTATTCGCAGATGGCTTCCGTAACGAAGTACAAGTTGTCAGCATTGTAATGAGTGTTGATCAAGATTGTTCTTCTGAAATGGCAGCTATGCTTGGTTCTTCATTAGCGTTATCGATTTCAGATATTCCATTTGAAGGTCCAATCGCTGGTGCGACAGTTGGCCGTATTAATGGCGAATTCGTTATTAACCCAACAGTAGAACAGCAAGAACAAAGTGATATCCACTTAGTTGTAGCTGGTACGAAAGATGCGATTAACATGGTTGAAGCAGGAGCAGATCAAGTACCTGAAGAAACAATGTTAGAAGCAATTATGTTTGGTCATGACGAAATTAAACGTCTAATTGCATTCCAAGAAGAGATTGTACAAGCTGTAGGTAAAGAGAAATCAGAAGTGAAACTTTATGAAGTTGACGCTGATCTTAACCAAGCTGTACGTGAAATGGCTGAAGAAGATATGCATTCAGCAATTCAAGTACATGAGAAACATGCACGTGAAGATGCAATTAACGAAGTGAAAAAGCGTGTTATTGAGCATTACGAAGCGCAGGAAGCTGACGCTGATACATTAGGACAAGTAAATGAGATTTTATATAAAATTGTAAAAGAAGAAGTACGTCGTCTTATTACAGTTGAAAAAATCCGTCCAGATGGCCGTAAAGGTGACGAAATCCGTCCATTAGCATCAGAGGTTGGTATTTTATCTCGTACACACGGTTCTGGTTTGTTCACTCGTGGACAAACACAAGCATTAAGTATTTGTACATTAGGTGCATTAGGCGATGTGCAAATTTTAGATGGTCTTGGTGTAGAAGAATCAAAACGCTTTATGCACCATTACAATTTCCCATCATTTAGTGTTGGTGAAACAAGACCAATGCGTGGACCAGGTCGTCGTGAAATCGGTCACGGTGCACTAGGAGAACGCGCACTTGAGCCTGTAATTCCATCTGAAAAAGATTTCCCATACACAGTACGTCTTGTATCTGAAGTTTTAGAATCAAATGGTTCTACTTCACAAGCAAGTATTTGTGGTAGTACTTTAGCAATGATGGATGCTGGTGTTCCACTTAAAGCTCCAGTTGCAGGTATTGCAATGGGTCTAGTTAAAACTGGTGAGCATTACACAATTTTATCTGATATTCAAGGTATGGAAGATCATTTAGGTGATATGGACTTTAAAGTAGCAGGTACAGCACAAGGTGTAACTGCACTACAAATGGACATTAAAATCGATGGTCTATCTCGTGAAATTTTAGAAGAGGCATTACAACAAGCGAAAGTTGGTCGTGTGCACATTCTAAATCATATGTTATCTGTTATTCCAGAGCCACGCACTGAATTATCAGCGTACGCTCCAAAGATTATTACAATGACAATTAATCCAGATAAAATCCGTGACGTTATCGGACCGAGCGGTAAACAAATCAATAAAATTATTGAAGAAACTGGCGTTAAAATTGACATCGAGCAAGATGGCACAGTATTCATTTCTTCAATAAACCAAGAAATGAACGACAAAGCTAAGAAAATTATCGAAGATATCGTTCGCGAAGTACAAGTAGGTGAAATCTACGAAGGAAAAGTGAAACGTGTTGAGAAATTCGGTGCTTTCGTTGAATTATTCAGCGGTAAAGATGGATTAGTTCATATTTCTGAACTTGCACTTGAGCGTGTAGGTAAAGTAGAAGACGTTGTAAAAATCGGTGATGTAATTACAGTTAAAGTTATCGAGATTGACAAGCAAGGTCGCGTAAATCTATCTAGAAAAGTATTGCTAAAAGAAGAGCAAGAAAAAGAAGCTGCTAAAGAAGAAAACAAACAAGAGCAGCAATAAGTAAAAGCCAGTTTAACTGGCTTTTTTTGTTATGTAAAAATATGATTTATATATATTTTTATGTCAGCATAGGTATAGTTTTCATTATAACGCTCAAATTAACAAAGATAAGAAGAAAATGTTTTTATATAGTTAATTTGGGAGGGTTTATATGAAAGTTCGTATATTGGCATACATATGTATATTTTCTTTATATGTCAGTTTAGGCTCTTATTCTGTTTTTGCACAAGATAACTTGCATGAAGAAATTCAAAAGCATGCAAAAAAGTATGAGATTGCACCTCAAAATGCGATGATTGATAAAATATGGAAGGCAACACCTGGATATAATGGAAGACAAGTGGATATTGAAGCATCGTATAATAATATGAAGAAGCTAAAGGAATTTGATCAAAAATATCTTGAATTCAAAGAAGTCTCACCGAGTGTTCATTTAGAAGATTTATCACCCGCTCCAATTTATAGAGGCCATCCAAATAAAAAGATGGTAGGATTAACAATAAATGTGGCATGGGGAAATGAGTATTTGCCTCGCATATTAGAGATATTGAAAAAGCATGATGTGAAGGCCACTTTCTTTTTAGAAGGACGTTGGGTGAAAGAAAATTTACGATTTGCAAAAATGATTGTCGATGCAAATCAAGAAGTCGGAAATCATTCTTATACTCACCCTAATATGAAAACGCTATCGTCTGATGAAATACGAGAGCAGTTACAAAAAACAAATCGAATGATAGAAGTAGTAACGAATCAAAAAGTAAGATGGTTTGCCCCGCCGAGTGGAAGTTTTCGGGATGAAGTCGTGAAAATCGCTGATGATTTCCAAATGGGAACGATTATGTGGACTGTCGATACAATCGATTGGAAGCGACCTGAGCCAGATGTACTATTGCAGAGAGTAATGAGAAAAATACACCCAGGTGCTATCGTATTAATGCATCCTACTTCGTCAACGGCAGAAGCATTAGATACAATGATTAAAAAATTGAAGGAACAAGGATATAAAGTGGGGAATATAACAGAATTACTGGATGAAAAACGTGTGGATTAAATACATTTGCATGACATTCATCCTTAAACTTGTTATCATTAAATAATAGCACTTATTTAGAGAAACTGGCAGTAGGAGGAAAGTTTTTGATTAAAAAATATACTTGTAAAAATGGTGTAAGAATAGTTATGGAGAATATACCAACTGTAAGATCGGTTGCGATTGGTATTTGGATCCATGCGGGATCAAGAAATGAAAATGAAAAAAATAACGGGATTTCTCACTTTTTAGAGCATATGTTCTTTAAAGGGACAGAAACACGTAGTGCACGCGAAATTGCAGAATCATTTGATAGCATTGGTGGGCAAGTGAATGCTTTTACTTCAAAAGAATACACTTGTTACTATGCAAAAGTACTAGATGAACATGCTAAATATGCTTTAGATGTTTTAGCAGACATGTTCTTTAATTCAACATTTGATGAGGAAGAACTGAAAAAAGAGAAGAATGTCGTATGTGAAGAAATTAAAATGTACGAAGATGCTCCAGATGATATTGTGCATGATATGTTAACGAAAGCAACATATGAAACGCATCCACTTGGATATCCTATTTTAGGAACAGAAGAAACGCTTAATACGTTTACAGGTGATACGTTACGTCAATATATAAAAGATCATTACACACCTGAAAATGTAGTTGTATCAATCGCAGGAAATATTGATGAAGCATTTTTACAAACAGTGGAGCAATATTTCGGTAGTTATGAAGGAACAACAAACCGTGAACAAGTACATAGCCCAATTTTCCATTTCAATAAGGTAGCCCGTAAAAAAGAAACGGAACAAGCTCATTTATGTCTAGGATATAAAGGCTTACAAATGGGACACGAAGATATTTATAACTTAATTGTATTAAATAATGTTTTAGGCGGTAGCATGAGTAGCCGTTTATTCCAAGAAGTACGTGAGCAACGTGGATTAGCTTACTCAGTATTTTCTTACCACTCTTCTTATGAAGATACAGGCATGTTAACACTTTACGGTGGAACAGGTAGCCAACAATTAGATACATTGTATGAAACAATGCAAGAAACATTAGAGACATTGAAAAATACAGGTATTACAGAAAAAGAGCTTATGAATAGTAAAGAGCAATTAAAAGGAAACTTAATGTTAAGTTTAGAAAGTACAAATAGCCGTATGAGCCGTAACGGTAAAAATGAATTGCTTCTTCGTAAACATCGTTCACTTGATGAGATTATTGAAAGTGTAAACACTGTAACAAAAGAAAATGTGGACGGATTAATTCGCAATATGTTTACTGACGAGTTCTCTGCGGCACTTATTAGTCCAGACGGAAAACTTCCAAAAGGAATAAAACTATAATCAATTTTTACGATGTATCTGAAAATAACCTTCTTTCTTTTTAAATGAGAGAAGGTTATTTTTTTTATACATATAGAATAGGTACTAATTATAGACAATGCAAATGAAAAATTCATTAGGGGAGTGGAGTGTGTATGCGATTAAGTGAATTAAGTGGTAAAGAGGTTGTAGATATAGAAAAAGCGGAAAAAATGGGAGTCTTAGGTTATATGGATTTAGAGATTAATGAGAAAGACGGACAAATACAAACACTTATAATACCTGTAGGGAAGTGGGGAGGTTTTAAAAAGGAACCACAAGAAGTAAGGGTGGCATGGAGTCAAATAAAGAAAGTCGGACACGTGCTCCTTTGTGATAGTATAGATCGTTCAAATTCGGAGTGAAGGATGGCCATTTTGGTCATCTTTTTTTGTATCTACATAGAAACCTGATAAATCATATGTGCATTTGGATTTTCAATCACCATAAACTCGTACATTACATATGATGTGGAGGAAAAAGAAAAAGTAGGCACTTTTCTTATAAATGACAGAAAAAGAAGGTGAATTAGGGAATGTTGACTGAGATGCATATTGCTGTCATAGGAGGAGATGCAAGACAGCTAGAAGTAATTCGTAAGCTAGTTGAATTGGATGCGAAACTTTCTTTGATAGGTTTTGATCAGTTAGATCATGGTTTCACAGGGGCAGCAAAAGAAAGTATACAAAATTTAGATTTCACTTCTGTAGACGCAATTATTTTGCCGGTTGCCGGTACAAATGCCAAAGGAGAAGTAGATACTATTTTTTCAAATGAAAAAGTTTCAATAACGAAAGAACAAATTGAAAATACACCAGAACACTTTACTATATATTCAGGTATTGGTACACCTTACTTGGAAAATCTCGTATCTACTACGAACCGAAAACTTGTTAAATTATTTGATCGTGATGATGTAGCAATATACAATTCTATTCCAACGGTAGAAGGTACATTAATGATGGTAATTCAACATACCGACTATACAATTCATGGGTCCAATGTAATGGTTCTAGGATTTGGTAGAACAGGAATGAGTGTTGCGAGAGCATTTCAATCATTAGGAGCCCATGTCAAAGTTGGAGCAAGACGATCTGAACATATTGCACGTATTACAGAAATGATGTTTTCTCCTTTTCATATGCAAGACATAGAGAAAGAAGTAGGAAATATCGATATTGTAATTAATACGATTCCGCACCTCGTTGTAACAGCGAATGTTATTGCAAAAATGCCAGCTCATACGTTAGTGATTGATTTAGCTTCTAAACCAGGCGGTACCGACTTTAGATATGCAGAAAAAAGAGGAGTCAAAGCATTGCTAGCACCTGGATTACCAGGTATTGTTGCCCCAAAAACGGCTGGGCAAATCTTAGCAAATGTTCTTTCTCATTTATTAGCAGCAGATGCAATCGCAAAGGAGGAGGAAAAGAAATGAGTTTGAAGGGGAAACGAATTGGTTTCGGATTTACAGGTTCACATTGTACGTATGAGGAAGTTATGCCGCACTTAGAAAAATTAATTGCTGAAGGAGCAGAAGTACGTCCTGTTGTTTCATACACTGTTCAATCAACAAATACTAGATTTGGAGAAGGAGCAGAGTGGATTAAGAAGATTGAAGAAATAACAGGTTTTAAAGCAATTAATTCAATTGTTGGAGCAGAGCCACTTGGACCTAAAATTCCATTAGACTGCATGGTAATCGCTCCTTTAACAGGAAATTCTATGAGTAAATTTGCAAATGCAATGACAGACTCTCCAGTACTAATGGCAGCAAAAGCGACGCTAAGAAATGGCAAGCCTGTCGTATTGGCAGTTTCGACGAATGATGCTTTAGGATTAAATGGGGTAAATCTCATGCGCCTAATGGCCACAAAAAACATCTACTTCGTCCCATTCGGGCAAGATGCACCAGAGAAAAAACCGAACTCAATGGTAGCTCGTATGGAGTTGCTTGAAGATACAGTATTAGAAGCGCTGCAAGGGAAGCAATTGCAACCGGTGGTCGTAGAAAAATTCAGATATATGAATTAAAAAACGAAAAAAAACGGACAATTTTTGATGAAACCATCATTCTTACTGTAGAATATGATAAAATTAACGTTATTAAGATTAGAAGGGGTATTGTATACTCCTTCTGATTCTAAGTTATAGAAGGATTGGTATCTAGAAAGGGGCATAGTGATGGAAAAGCAAAAAACTTTTCATGTCGCTGTAGTTGGAGCAACCGGCGCAGTTGGTGAACAAATGTTAAATACTTTAGAGAAACGAGAATTTCCAATCGGGAAATTAACGTTACTTTCATCTAAACGATCTGCAGGTAAGAAACTTGTATTTAAAGGCGAAGAATTTACAGTTCAAGAGGCAACTCCTGAAAGCTTTGAAGGAGTAGATATTGCACTATTTAGTGCTGGTGGATCTGTATCGAAACAATTAGCGCCAGAAGCAGCAAAACGCGGTGCGATTGTTGTTGATAATACAAGTGCATTCCGTATGACAGAAAACGTGCCACTTGTTGTACCTGAAGTAAATGAAAACGACTTAAAAGAACATAATGGTATTATTGCAAATCCAAACTGTTCTACAATTCAAATGGTAGTAGCTCTTGAGCCAGTTCGTCAGCAATATGGTTTAAAACGAGTAATCGTTTCCACATATCAAGCTGTATCAGGTGCTGGTGCGGCAGCTATTGAAGAACTGCATGAACAATCACAAGCAATCTTAAATGGCGAAGAAGTTAAGGCAAATGTTCTTCCTGTATCAGGTGATAAGAAGCATTTCCCAATTGCTTTTAATGCGATTCCACAGATTGATAAATTCCAAGATAATGGATTTACGTTTGAAGAAATGAAAATGATTAACGAAACGAAAAAAATTATGCATATGCCTGAATTAGAAGTAGCGGCAACATGTGTACGTTTACCAGTTGTATCAGGACACTCTGAGTCTGTTTACATCGAAGTAGAAAAAGAAGGCGTAACAGTAGCAGAATTAAAGAGCTTACTTGCAAATGCGGAAGGTATTGTTCTACAAGATAATCCAGAAGAGCAGTTATATCCAATGCCAGCTACTGCAGTAGGTAAAAACGAAGTATTCGTTGGAAGAATCCGTAAAGATTTAAATAACGATAAAGGATTCCATCTTTGGGTCGTATCTGATAACTTATTAAAAGGCGCTGCATGGAATTCTGTTCAAATTGCAGAGCGCTTAGTAAAATTACAATTAGTGTAAACGGCTAAGAGAAGGTGCAAAATATGAAAATAATTGTTCAAAAATTTGGTGGCACATCAGTACGTGATGACAATGGACGTAAGCATGCGCTTCATCATATAAAAAAATCATTAGCTGCTGGTTATAAAGTAGTTACTGTCGTATCTGCTATGGGCCGTAAAGGTGAACCATATGCAACGGATACGTTATTAAGTCTTGTAAATCAAGAGGAATCTACTATTTCTAAGCGTGAGCAAGATTTATTATTATCGTGTGGAGAGTTAATCTCTGCAATTGTTTTCTCTAATATGTTGAATGAGAACGGTATAAAAGCAGCAGCATTAAATGGTGCACAAGCTGGTTTTGTAACGAATGATGACTTTACGAATGCAAAGATTATTGAAATGAATTGCGATCGTATACATGAAGAGTTAGAAAATGTAGATGTAATCGTCGTTACAGGATTCCAGGGACAAACGAAAAAAGGTGATACGACAACACTTGGACGCGGAGGTAGTGATACTTCAGCTTCAGCATTAGGTGTTGCACTTCATGCTGAATACATCGATATATTCACTGATGTAGAAGGTGTTATGACTGCGGATCCTCGTATTGTAAAAGATGCACGTCATCTTCAAACTGTAACGTATAACGAAATTTGTAACATGGCTTATCAAGGTGCGAAAGTCGTTCATCCACGTGCAGTTGAAATTGCGATGCATGCAAAAGTGCCACTTCGTGTACGTTCTACGTATTCTGATAGTGAAGGTACGCTTATTTCAGCATATGACGGTGCTACAAGAGGTCGTGATGTAGAAGAACGTCCTGTTACAGGCATTGCCCACGTATCAAACGTAACGCAAATTAAAGTGCTTGCAAAAGAAACGGCATATGATTTGCAACAACATGTGTTTAAAGAGATGGCGAACGAAGGAATAAGTGTTGATTTAATTAATATTTCACCTACTGGCGTAGCATATACGGTGAGTGATAATGTATCAAGTCATGCAGTTAAATTATTACAGAACCTTGGATATGAGCCAATTGTGACAGAACATTGTGCGAAAGTATCTATCGTTGGGGCTGGAATGGCAGGATACCCAGGGGTTACTGCGAAAATCGTTACAGCTTTAGCGGAAAAAGGTATTCAAATCCTGCAATCGGCAGATAGTCATACAACAATTTGGGTTCTTGTAAAAGAAACTGATTTAGTGGAGGCTGTAAATGCATTACATAGTGCGTTTGAGCTTTCAAAAGAAAAGCAACTGGAACAATAAGGAGTGAGACCATGATAGATTTTGGGACAATTGCAACCGCGATGGTAACACCGTTTGATATAAACGGGAATATCGATTTTGCAAAGACAACGAAATTGGTAAATTATTTAATTGATAACGGTACAACAGCAATCGTGGTAGGAGGAACGACAGGAGAATCTCCTACATTAACTTCAGAAGAGAAAGTAGCGTTATATCGCCATGTCGTATCTGTTGTCGATAAAAGAGTGCCCGTAATCGCTGGAACAGGTAGCAATAATACGCATGCTTCTATTGACTTAACTAAAAAGGCAACAGAAGTTGGTGTGGATGCAGTAATGCTAGTAGCACCGTATTATAACAAACCGAGTCAAGAAGGAATGTATCAGCATTTTAAAGCAATTGCTGAAAGCACGCCGCTTCCGGTTATGCTATATAACGTTCCAGGACGATCTATTGTACAAATCTCCGTTGATACAGTTGTTCGTTTATCAGAAATAGAAAACATTGTTGCTATTAAAGATGCCGGCGGCGATGTGTTAACAATGACAGAAATCATTGAAAAAACAGCGGACGACTTTGCGGTATACAGCGGTGATGACGGTTTAACGTTACCAGCTATGGCAGTTGGAGCGAAAGGTATCGTTTCGGTAGCCTCTCATGTTATCGGAAACGAAATGCAAGAAATGATTACAGCATTTCAAGCAGGAGAATTTAAGAAGGCACAAAAATTACATCAATTACTTGTAAGAGTAACTGATTCATTATTTATGGCGCCAAGTCCAACTCCAGTAAAAACAGCGTTACAAATGGTTGGATTAGATGTAGGTTCTGTACGTTTACCACTTCTTCCATTAACAGAAGAAGAAAGAGTAACGTTACAATCTGTAATGCAATCTATCCCTCGTTAATAAAAAATGACCTAGTGTAGAACTAGGTCATTTTTTACTATATGCAAATCTTTTCCTCTTTTTCTTACTTATATGTGTTCTTATAAGAATATTAATCGCTTCTTCATTATGTGTATAAGAAAATAATCGTACCCCTTTAACTGAGTCAAAAAATGATAGATATTATGGCATAAACGTAATAAACTACGGTGTCTGTTTTTAGAGAAATCCCCTCAAATGTGACGTAATTCATAAAAAAACTCCATTTTGTAAGTGTTTTTGTTGGATTCTAGAAAAATAAATCTTGAAACTCCCTATTATGAAATGAATTTAGCGTATGTATGGCTAGTTCTTCAAAATAATATGGAGTATAAAATCGGAGTAAATATAAAGGAAATACGTTCGATACTTTTGTTGTCATTCCGTTCTTTTCCTCTTTCTTTCGCACGATTTAACTTGTGTTCTATTTCTTGTATCAGGTATAATATGGCTAAGTAGCTTAGTACGGGTATGCTTAGCAAAATTGGGAAAAATTATAATTTAATTAAATTTTCATATCATATCGAATAAGATATTTGATTTATATAATGAAAGAGAGGTGAAACCTGGTTTAAAAAATAAACAAGGACATGATATCGCATAACGGTAAGGACATTCGTCTTGGACGGTGAAAATATGGTGGTTGTAGAGTTTCCCCTGGTGTCTCTGCAATTTTAGTGAAATCAGTGTTTGCAAGATTTTTAAACCAGGCAACAACATGAAGAGAAAAGAGAATGAGTCTGTTAAAGTATTTGCTCTTGGTGGAGTAGGTGAAATCGGGAAAAACATGTACTGTGTTGAAATTGATTCTGAAATCTTTATCGTAGATGCAGGGTTAATGTTCCCGGGAGATGAAATGTTTGGAATTGATATCGTTATTCCTGATATTACATATTTAGTGGAAAATCAAGAGCGAGTAAAAGGTTTATTTATTACTCACGGTCATGAAGATCATATTGGTGGAATTGTGTATGTACTTCGTAAATTATCTATTCCAGTCTATGCAACGAAATTAACAGTAGGACTTATACAAGAAAAACTTGGTGAAGCGGGCATGTTAGGCCGTGTAGACCTAAAAACAATCGATTCAAATTCAACAGTAGAATTTAACACTACAACGGTGTCATTCTTCGGAACGACACATAGTATTCCGGATTCTGTTGGCGTTTGTTTCCATACATCAAAAGGTGCAGTCGTATATACGGGAGACTTTAAATTCGATCAAACTCCAATTGGAAATAGTGGAGCAGACCTTGGTAAAATGGCACAAATCGGAAATGAAGGCGTACTTTGCTTATTATCTGATAGTACAAACGCAGAGCGCCCAGGCTATACAGGTTCAGAAAAAGAAGTTGGTGTAGAAATCTCTAAAGTGTTCTACGGCGCAGAAGGTCGCATTATCGTTGCTTCATTTGCATCGAATGTACATCGTATTCAACAAGTATTTGATGCAGCTGCTGAAACAGGGCGAAAAGTAGCAGTAGTAGGACGTAGTATGGTGAAAGTAGTAGACATTGCAAGACGTCTTGGTTATTTAGATGTTCCAGAAGGTATGGTTATTTCATTACAAGAAGTAGACAACTTCCCAGAGAAAAAGGTAGCTATTTTAACGACAGGTAGTCAAGGTGAACCGATGGCTGCTCTATCTAGAATGGCAAAACAAGCGCATAAACAAATTTCAATTCGTAAAGGTGATACTGTTATCATTGCTGCTTCGCCAATTCCGGGTAATGAAATATCTGTATCAAAAATTATTGATTTGTTATTTAGAGCTGGAGCTGAAGTTGTTTATTACGGCGAACGAAAAGTTCACGTGTCAGGTCACGGTAGCCAAGAAGAATTAAAATTAATGTTAAATTTAATGAAACCAAAGTACTTTGTACCCGTACATGGTGAGTTCCGTATGCAAAAAGCACATGCATATTTAGCTGAAGATGTAGGTATTACAAGAGAAAATATCTTTATCGTAGAAAAAGGCGATGTAATTGCTTTTGGTGACGATGAAGCAAACTTAGTCGGTAAAGTACAAGCTGGTAATGTTTTAATTGATGGATTAGGTGTAGGTGACGTTGGTAATATCGTTCTTCGAGATAGAAAGATGTTATCTCAAGATGGAATACTAGTAGTTGTTGTAACGCTTGGTAAAGATGAAAAGAAAATTATCTCTGGCCCAGAAATCATTTCACGTGGTTTCGTATATGTTCGTGAATCAGAAGCGTTAATTGAACGATCTACAGAGATTGTACGTATGATTGTTGAGCAGTCAATTAAAGAATATTCAATTGAATGGTCAATGTTAAAACAAAATATTCGTGAATTATTAGGACAGTTCTTGTACGAAGAGACAAAGAGAAAACCTATGATTTTACCGATTATTATGGAAGTATAAAAAGATCACCCTTATGGGTGATCTTTTTTCTTTTTAACCCTATCGAATGAAATTTATAACTTAAGAAATAATAGTTATATACGAGTGAAAGGGGATGCGAAATGACAGAACGTGATCGATATACAAATGAAGAAAAAGAAGCTGAGCCAAAAGAAGCTGGAAAAGAGGCTTCAATAGTTGAAAAAATTCAACAGCTTGGACAGACAAATGTACCACAGATGAATGAATCACGTATTCATTGTTTAACGATTATCGGACAAGTGGAAGGTCATGTTCAATTACCACCGCAAAATAAAACAACAAAATATGAGCATATCATTCCGCAAATTGTTGCGATTGAACAAAATCCGAAAATTGAAGGTTTGCTTTTAATATTAAATACAGTTGGAGGTGACGTTGAAGCTGGGCTAGCAATTTCTGAAATGGTAGCTTCACTTTCAAAACCAACAGTATCTCTAGTTTTAGGTGGGGGACATTCCATCGGTGTACCGATTGCTGTTTCTACTGACTATTCGTTTATTGCGGAAACTGCGACGATGACAATTCATCCAATTCGTTTAACAGGTCTTGTCATAGGTGTGCCACAAACATTTGAGTATTTGGATAAGATGCAAGAAAGAGTCATTCGTTTTGTGACGAAGCACTCGAAAGTAACAGAAGATCGTTTTAAAGAGCTTATGTTTGCGAAAGGAAATTTAACGCGAGATATTGGGACGAATGTAATTGGTGGGGATGCAGTAAAGTACGGTCTTATAGATGATGTCGGCGGTATTGGAAATGCGATTCGAAAATTAAACGAATTAATAGATGTTCGTGCGGAAGATAGTACAGAAGGGACAATGCTACAATGATTTTATATACAATTATGCCAGAGCAACTTGTGTATCCGGTCGATTATTCACAATGTGAAAGTCAAAAAGTTGTAAATATAAATGGTGTGGAATTAATGGTTTCTGAAGAGGAACATGGATGTTATTCTATTGTACGTGTGCTAAGTACGGACCCACTTCACTATTTAGAGTTTGAGCCCGGTCAGAAAATAACCTTTTAGCAAAAAGAAGGATTTTGTTTAGAAGCTATGGTATAATATAAAAAACAAGACGGTTGAGCAGCCATGAGTAGGCTGCTTTCTTCTGTTTATTTAGCATTTTACAAGAAGTGTAAAAATAGAAGATATAAAGACCAGAAAAATAGAGAAAACAGACATATAAATAGAGCGTTTTGAAGGGAGCTTTACTTATATGTAGAACACGAGGTGAAGAAATGGCAAAACAAAAGCAAAGAGGGACGAAGGCAAAGGCAAGACGTACGATAAAGCCAACTTTGTATTATGAAATCGTCGGTTTAACTCTTTTTGCACTTTCAATCATTACGATTTTACAGCTAGGCGTTGTAGGGAAATCGTTTGTGTTATTTTTTCGCTTCTTCTTTGGTGAGTGGTACATAATTGGTGTGTTAGGTGTAATAGCTTTATCGGTTTCCTTTGTTATAAAACGCGGATGGCCGAACCTTTTAAATAAACGATTAATTGGATTTTATTTAATTGTATTGGCGATATTAATGTTTAGTCATATTACATTATTTAACCTTCTTACAAAAGATGGAGCAGTGCAAAATACTTCTGTTATTGTGAGTACGAAAGATAACTTCTTTCTTGAAATGAAAAAGGGGCCAGATAGCGTTCATTTAGGTGGTGGTATGTTTGGTGCGCTTATGTTCGCAACATGTTACTTCTTATTTGACGAAGTAGGAGCTTATATCATTGGTATTATTCTAGTTATTCTCGGTATACTTTGTATAACAAATAAGCATATTGGAGAAGTGTTAGCTCCAGTTGGTAGAATTCTTAGAAGTCAGTTTCAAGTGATGCAAGGGGATTATAAAGATTGGAGAGCCAAAAGAACGGCTGAACAAACAGAAAAGAAAAAAACAACAAGAAGCACAAGAAGCAAACGTGCTGCAGAACAAGAAGAAATTATTGAGCCGATGGAAGAAATCTCAATTGATCCTCCGATTATTTCGAATTTCACTGAGAATTATCCTGTAAATGAAGAAGAGGATAAACGAATCGAAGTAGAGCAAGAAGAGTTGATCACTTCACCGTTTATTGAAGAGACTCCGCCAATTGAAGAACCAAAGAAAAAGCGTGGAGAAAAAATTGTTGAATCGTTAGAGAGTGAAGCGCAAGCACCTCCTATTCAATTTTCAAATGTAGAAAATAAAGATTACAAGCTTCCTTCACTTGATATATTAAAATTTCCAAAGAATAAGCAAGTTACAAATGAAAATGCGGAAATTTATGAGAATGCTCGTAAATTAGAACGTACATTCCAAAGTTTCGGAGTGAAAGCGAAAGTAACAAAAGTGCATAGAGGTCCTGCAGTTACAAAATATGAAGTGTATCCTGATATGGGGGTAAAGGTAAGCAAAATTGTCAGTTTAAGTGATGATTTAGCCCTTGCTTTAGCTGCAAAGGACATTCGTATTGAAGCGCCAATTCCCGGGAAATCAGCTGTAGGGATCGAAGTTCCAAACTCAGAAGTTTCGATGGTAACGCTGAGGGAAGTTCTTGACTCTAAGGCTAATAATCATCCGGAAGAGAAGTTGTTAATTGGTCTTGGCCGAGATATTACAGGTGAAGCTGTATTAGCCCGGCTAAATAAAATGCCTCATTTACTCGTAGCTGGTGCGACAGGTAGCGGGAAAAGTGTATGTATTAACGGTATTATTGTTAGTATTTTAATGCGTGCAAAACCACATGAAGTAAAATTAATGATGATTGACCCGAAAATGGTAGAGCTAAATGTATATAACGGTGTGCCTCATTTGTTAACGCCAGTTGTAACTGACCCGAAAAAAGCATCGCAAGCATTGAAAAAAGTTGTGAGTGAAATGGAACGTCGTTATGAATTGTTTGCTCATAGTGGTACACGTAACATTGAAGGATACAACGATTATATAAAAGAGCATAATAGTCAATCAGAAGCGAAACAACCCGAATTACCTTATATTGTAGTAATTGTGGACGAGTTAGCAGATTTAATGATGGTTGCTTCGTCTGATGTAGAGGATGCGATTATGCGTCTAGCGCAAATGGCTCGTGCTGCTGGTATTCATTTAATTATTGCAACGCAACGTCCGTCAGTTGACGTTATTACGGGTGTTATTAAAGCAAATATTCCATCACGTATTGCATTCGCTGTATCTTCTCAAACAGATTCTCGTACAATTCTTGACGGTGGTGGTGCAGAGAAGCTACTAGGTCGTGGAGACATGCTGTTTATACCAATTGGTGCATCGAAACCTGTACGTGTACAAGGCGCATTTTTATCAGATGATGAAGTTGAGAGAGTTGTAGAATATGTTATTGGACAGCAAAAAGCACAATATCAAGAAGATATGATTCCGCAAGATGTTCCTGATACGAAGCAGGAAGTAGAAGATGAATTATATGATGAAGCGGTTCAACTTGTAGTGGAAATGCAAACAGCATCTGTTTCTATGTTACAACGTAGGTTTAGAGTAGGTTATACGCGAGCTGCTCGCCTAATTGATGCAATGGAAATGAATGGTGTAGTAGGTCCGTATGAAGGGAGTAAACCGAGAGAAGTACTCATTAATGATGTACAAGAAAAAAGTTCTTAAAAAAAGCCTAATTGTTTTTACAATTAGGCTTTTTTATATAGTGTTTTTGTTATATACTATACTCAGCGATAAAGAAAGGGCTTACATTTAGGGGTGCCCTTTAGAATACGAATACTTTGAGTATGTTTTATGTAAATGTTCGATATTTAATGCAGAAAAATGTTAGATTTTGTTGACACGTATGAGAGCAAGTGGTAAGATTACTTCGAAAAGAATCACTGCCTCATATAATCTTGGAGATAAGGTCCATAAGTTTCTACCTGGCAACCATGAATTGCTAGACTATGAGGGGAAAAGTGTGTAACAAAGGATGTAAAGGATCTTTGTGCCGAACTTTTTCTCGAAATGAGGAATGTTTATGGTGCAAAGTTTTTTTTATGCAATAAAGAGTGAAAATTTTATTTTAAAAAATTATTATTATTTATTCGACAATTACACTTATTTTGGTGTTTAGTCATTTGTACTATGTTGTAAGTTGAAAAAAGAGAAAAGAAGTCTTACATCAGAGGTCGAATAATTGAAATGCGGGGGAGTCTTATGTCAGTAAAATCTGATAGTCGTCACCTATATCTACGGGTGATTGATCACATCAAAGAAAAAATTAAAGATGGCGCTTATAAAGAACGACAAAAGTTACCATCAGAGTTTGATTTAGCGAAAGAACTTGGCGTAAGTAGAGCGACTTTAAGGGAAGCGTTGCGTATTTTAGAAGAAGAAAATGTTGTCATTCGTAGACATGGTGTAGGGACATTTGTAAATGCAAAGCCATTATTTTCTTCTGGAATAGAACAACTTTCTAGTATTACAGATATGATTTCTAGTGTGGGGAAAACACCAGGAACAATCTTTTTATCATCATCTACTACAACTTTAACAGAAGAGGAAAAAGAGAAGTTTAATAGTGAAGATGGTTTTAATGCAGTGATGATTGAACGCGTGCGTACAGCAGATGGGGAACCTGTTGTGTATTGTATCGATAAACTTGCAAAAGAAATATTGCCAGACTTATCGGGTTACAATGAGGAATCATTATTAACGGTGATACATAATAACACGCATAAGCGCATAACATATGCGGTTGCTCACATTGAGCCAATTGGCTATCACCCTAAAATCTCACCAATTTTAGAATGTGAGCCTGAAACAGCACTGCTTGTATTAAAACAAATGCACTATGATCAAAATGATGAGCCAATCTTATATTCTATCAATTACTTTAGAGCTGATAAATTTAGCTTCCACGTATTAAGAAAGCGTATGTAGGTAAATTCCTTTTTAGGGAGGTGACAGCAAGAAGTAAGGAACAGCAGCGTAAGAATAAATAAATATATATCATTTTTGGAGGGGTTTCTAGTATGAAGAAAAAAGCAGGCCTTTTATTATCATTAACTTTAGCAGCAAGTACAGTTTTAGGTGCATGTGGTAACTCGGATAAGGCGAGCAGTGACAAGAAAGACACGAAAGACAATAAAGACTTCAAGGTTGGTCTCGTAACGGATGTTGGGGGCGTTGATGATAAGTCATTTAACCAATCTTCTTGGGAAGGGTTACAAAAGTTTGGTAAAGATAATGGTTTAAAAGAAAAGACAAATTATCGTTACCTTCAGTCTGAAAAAGAAGCTGATTATATTCCGAATTTAAAAAAATTCTCAAAAGATAAATATGATTTAACATTCGGAATTGGTTATAAATTAGAAGGTGCAATTAAAGAAGTAGCAAAAGAATCTTCAAAACAACAATTTGCAATCGTAGATACTGTTGTAGATGCACCGAACGTAACGAGTATTACGTTTAAAGATCATGAAGGATCATTCCTTGTAGGTGCGGTAGCAGCTATGTCAACAAAATCGAATAAAGTAGGATTTGTTGGTGGAATGAAAAGTGATTTAATTAGTAAATTTGAAAATGGATTTAAAGCTGGTGCAAAGGCAGTAAATCCAAACATTGAAATCGTATCTGAATATGCAGAAGCATTCGATAAGCCTGAAAAAGGTACAGTTCTTGCTTCAGCAATGTATGGTCAAGGCGTAGACGTAATTTATCATGCTGCTGGTGGTACAGGTAACGGTGTGTTCACAGAAGCGAAAAACCGTAAGAAAAAAGGTGAAAATGTTTGGGTAATCGGTGTTGACCGTGACCAACATCAAGAAGGTATGCCTGAAAATGTAACATTAACTTCAATGATTAAACGTGTTGATGTAGCAGTAGAAAAAGTAGCTAAAGAAGCAAAAGATGGGAATTTAAAAGGCGGGAAAATTGAAGAGTTTGGCTTAAAAGATGACGGTATTGGTATTTCAAAAACAACTGATAACGTGAAAAAAGTTAACCCTGAAATTTTAACAAAAGTAGAAGAGCTTGAAAAGAAAATTACAGCCGGTGAAATTAAAGTGCCAGCTACAGATAAAGAGTATAAAGAATATGAAGCTTCTCTAAAAAAATAAATAGAGAAATAGCAAAGGTTAGTTCATAGAACTAACCTTTGTATGTATAAAACTTCCGAATTGCTTAATAAGTTAATAGTGTAATAGGGAATGTTCCCTGTTAAAAGGAGGAACACAATGGAATACGTAATTGAGATGAATAACATTACGAAAGTATTCCCAGGCATTGTAGCGAATGATGATATTACGCTGCAAGTAAAGCAGGGTGAGATACATGCTTTACTTGGAGAAAATGGTGCAGGGAAATCCACATTGATGAATGTACTATTTGGTTTGTACCAACCAGAGCAGGGTGAAATTAAAATTAAAGGTAAACCTGTAAAAATCACAAATCCGAATATAGCAAATGACCTTGGTATTGGAATGGTCCATCAACACTTTATGCTTGTTCATAATTTTACAGTTACAGAGAATATTATTCTCGGAAATGAACCGAAGAAAAAAGGGAAAATTGCTGTTGAGGAAGCTGCTAAAGAAATTCAAAAACTGTCTGAACAATACGGTTTATCTGTAGATCCATATGCGAAAATACAGGATATTTCAGTTGGTATGCAGCAGCGTGTTGAGATTTTGAAAACTCTTTACCGCGGTGCAGAAATTTTAATATTTGATGAACCAACAGCTGTGTTAACACCGCAAGAAATTCATGAGCTAATTCAAATTATGAAAAAGCTTGTGCAAGAAGGAAAATCTATTGTTCTTATTACACATAAGTTGAAAGAAATTATGGAAGTTTGCGATCGTTGTACGATTATTCGTAAAGGAAAAGGGATTGGAACGGTTGACGTTGCAAATACGGATGAAAATAAACTTGCAGAATTAATGGTCGGACGTCAAGTGAATTTTAAAACAGAAAAAATAGACGCGAAGCCAAAAGAAGAGGTACTTTCAATTGCAAACCTTGTTGTTCACGATGCACGTCAACTACCTGCTGTAAAAGGCCTTGACTTAACTGTTCGTGCGGGGGAAATTGTTGGGATTGCAGGGATTGATGGAAACGGACAAAGTGAATTAATAGAAGCAATTACTGGTTTACGAAAAGTTGAGTCAGGTTCTATTGCAATTAAAGGAAAAGAAATAACAAATTGGCCTGTTAGAAGAATAACAGAAGAAGGAATTGGTCATATTCCAGAAGATCGTCATAAACACGGACTCGTTCTTGATTTTTCTGTTAGAGATAATATAGTTCTGCAAACGTATTATAAAAATCCATTTTCAAAGAAAGGGATTTTAAATTTCAGCAAAATTACAGAAAAAGCAAAGGCTCTTATTGAACAGTTTGATGTGCGTACACCTAGTGAGCAAACGTTAGCACGCGCTCTATCTGGGGGGAATCAACAAAAAGCAATTATTGCACGTGAAGTAGACCGAAATCCAGATTTATTAATTGCGGCACAGCCAACACGTGGTTTAGATGTAGGAGCAATTGAATTTATTCATAAGAGATTAATAGAGCAAAGGGATAAAGGAAAAGGTGTATTACTTTTATCATTAGAGTTAGATGAAATCTTAAATGTTAGCGATCGAATTGCTGTTATTTATGAAGGGGAAATTGTAGCAATAGTTGATGCGAAAGAAACGAATGAACAACAGCTTGGATTGTTAATGGCTGGAGGAACAAAGAAGGAGCAGGTGGGTACAAATGGCTAAAAAGCTTTTAACAGAACGAACGATAAATATTTTAGTCCCAGTACTATCCGTTATTTTCGGCTTACTTGTAGGAGCGATTGTAATGCTAGTTAGTGGCTATGATCCAATTGTTGGTTATAGTGCACTTTGGACAGGAATGTTCGGCAGCGCAAGTGCGATTGGTGAAACGCTTCGTACAATGATACCGCTTATTCTTGCTGGCTTATCGGTGGCGTTTGCATTTCGTACAGGTTTATTTAATATCGGGGTAGAGGGTCAATTGTTAGTTGGTTGGCTTGCAGCGGTTTGGTTCGGTTATGCAGTCTCACTACCAGCTTTCCTTCATATTCCATTATCTATTTTATTTGCAGCATTGGTGGGCGGAATTTGGGGCTTCATTCCGGGATATTTAAAAGGGAAGTTTCAAGTGAATGAAGTTATTGTAACTATTATGATGAACTATATCGCTTTGTATGTAACGTATGACATCATTAAGCGTTTCTTACATGCGGGTAATGACAAAACGTATGATATTAAAGAGAGTGCGTCACTATCTTCAGACTGGCTTGCTTCTATTACTGATGGTTCACGTCTACACTGGGGAATTATTGTAGCAATTTTAATCGCTATTTTAATGTGGTTCTTATTAGATCGAACAACTTTAGGTTACGAATTAAAGTCAGTAGGATTTAATCAGCATGCTTCTCAATATGCAGGTATGAAAGTTTCTCGTAATGTAGTATTCTCCATGACAATTGCTGGTGCATTTGCGGGGATTGGTGGAGCGATGGAAGGATTAGGGACATTCCAGAGTATGACAGCGATGTCTTCGTTTACAGGAGTAGGATTTGATGGGATTGCCGTAGCATTACTTGGAGGGAATAATCCGTTTGGTATAATCCTTTCAGCTTTATTATTTGGTGGTTTGAAAAGTGCTTCCCCTCAAATGAACTTTGAGGCAGATGTACCGTCAGAGCTTATTAATGTAATTATTGCATGTATCATCTTCTTTGTTGCATGTAGTTATGTGTTAAGATGGGCGCTTACACGCATGAGCAAGGAGGGGAAATAAATGAGCTTTTTAGATATATTAGCCATTCTTGTGACGGGTACGTTATATACATCGGCACCTATCATTTTCACAGCACTAGGTGGTGTATTTAGTGAACGATCGGGTGTTGTAAACATCGGATTAGAAGGACTAATGCTATTTGGTGCATTTATTGGAGTCGTTACAAACTTATTAATGGGTGATACTTGGGGAACGATGACTCCGTGGATTGCGTTACTATTTGCGGCAATTGGTAGTGGGTTATTTGCATTACTTCATGCGGTAGCTTCTATTACATTCCGAGCAGATCAAGTTGTAAGTGGTGTAGCCATTAACTTCTTATCTCTTGGTTTAACAGTATTTGCAATTAAGAAGATTTTTGATAAAGGGCAGACTGACTTTATTCAGTATCGTATTGAAAAGATTGATATTCCAGGCCTTTCGGATATTCCGGTTTTAGGGAAAATATTTTTCTCGAACGTACCAATAACGTCATATATTGCCATTATTTTAGCATTCGTTGTTTGGTATGTTATTTATAAAACACCGTTCGGTCTTCGTCTACGTGCTGTTGGTGAACACCCAATGGCAGCGGATACGATGGGGATTAACGTATATAAAATGCGCTATATTGGAGTCTGTATTTCAGGAGTGTTTGCTGGAATTGGTGGAGCGATTTTTGCAATGTCAATTTCTAATAACTTCTCAGGGGCAACTATTACAGGACAAGGTTTCTTAGCTTTAGCTGCTATGATTTTTGGAAAGTGGAATCCACTAGGCGCACTAGGTGCAGCTCTATTCTTTGGTTTTGCGCAATCTCTAAGTGTAACGGGCGGAACAATCCCTGTATTAGATCAAATTCCAAGTGTTTTATTAACGATATTACCATATATATTCACAATATTAGCGCTTGTCGGTTTTGTAGGTCGTTCTGAAGCTCCGAAAGCTTTAGGAACTCCTTATGAAAAAGGAAAACGATAAGTATTTTATAAGTATAAAAAAGCTCGCACATTAGTGTGGGCTTTTTTACATAGAATATATTTAATACGGAATTTTACTATGTTCCTTACATATTAAAGTTTTTAGAAAGAATCATATGTAAGCATAATAAGGGAGAAAAGTTGATTTTTTATTTCTAAAAACTGTATATTGAAGAGGAATATTCCTATATACGTAAAGGAGGGCTATAAATGAAACTAATGGAACAACAACTACATGAGTTAGGTGGTTTGCGCGTACATATTATTCCGACTGATAAATATAAAACGAATACCTTTGTATTTCGTTTTAAAGCGCCTTTAAATGAGGAGACGGTGACAGAGCGTGCCCTATTGCCATACGTATTGCAAAGTGCGACAGAAAAATTACCTTCTGTAATTCGTCTTCGTCAATATTTAGAAGAATTATACGGATCTTCTTTAGCGGTAGATGTAAGTAAAAAAGGGGAAGACCATATTATCTCCATTTATGTAGACATTGCAAATGAAGTTTATTTACATGATGCACCACCGTTATTTGAAAAAGCGCTTTCTATGTTGTCAGATATTGTGTTACATCCAGCAACGGAGGGGAACGGTTTCCTATCTTCTATCGTAGAAAGTGAAAAAAGAGCACTGTTACAGAGAATTGAAGCTACTTATGATGATAAAATGCGTTATGCAAACGAGCGTTTAATTGAAGAAATGTGCAAAGTAGAACCGTATCGTTTAAGTGCAAATGGAAAAAAAGAGAGTGTTATGTCTATTACAAATGAAAGTTTGTATCAATATTATCAAAAGGTGTTAGCGGAAGATGAAATGGATCTATATATTATTGGTGATATTTCAGAAAACGCCGTTGATCTTGTAAGTAAGTATTTTTCTATTTCAACTCGTCCAGTGAGAGAAAGAAATGTACTCCTTCATAGACGAAATAATGAAGAAAAAGAAGTTGTTGAAAAACAAGAATTAAAACAAAGTAAATTACACATCGGTTATCGTACATTTGTCACATATAAAGATGAAGATTATTTTGCATTGCAATTGTTCAATGGATTGTTTGGTGGCTTTTCTCATTCGAAGTTATTCGTAAATGTGCGTGAAAAAAATAGTTTAGCGTACTATGCAGCATCGCGCTTTGAAAGTCATAAAGGTTTATTATTTGTTATGTCAGGAATCGAAGCGAAAAATTATGAAAAAGCAGTTGAGATTATTAAAGAACAAATGCTTGCGATGCAAAACGGAGAGTTTTCTGAAGAAGAAATACATCAAACAAAAAGTGTCATCCAAAATCAAATATTAGAGGCAATTGATACACCACGTGGCTTTGTAGAAATGCTATATCATGGTATTATTTCAGATCGTACACGTCCAGTTGAAGAATGGCTTACAGGCATAGAAAGTGTGACGAAAGAAGAAATTGTAAAAGTTGCTAAAAATATTGAACTAGATACAATTTACTTTTTACAAGGAACGGAGGGAGAGTAAATGGAGAAAATTGTTTATGAGCAATTAAAAGAAACACTCTATTATGAAAAACTTCCTAATGGATTAGATGTATATGTTTTACCGAAACAAGGATTTAATAAAACATTTGCGACGTTTACGACGAAATATGGTTCTGTAGATAATACATTTGTACCATTAGGGAAAGAAGAAATGATTCGTGTGCCTGATGGAATTGCACATTTTCTTGAGCATAAATTATTTGAAAAAGAAGATCACGATGCTTTCCAATTGTTTAGTAAACAAGGAGCATCGGCAAATGCTTTTACATCCTTTACACGAACAGCTTACCTTTTTTCATGTACTTCAAACGTAGAACAAAATTTAAATACATTGCTAAACTTCGTGCAAGAGCCTTATTTCTCTGAAAAAACGGTTGAAAAAGAGAAGGGGATAATTGGGCAAGAAATTCAAATGTATCAAGATAACCCGGATTGGCGTTTGTACTTCGGGTTAATTGATAGCTTGTTTGTAAAACACCCAATTAAAATTGATATTGCAGGGACAATCGAATCTATTAGTAAAATTACGAAAGATTTATTGTATGAATGTTATGAAACATTTTATCATCCGAGCAATATGTTATTATTTGTTGTGGGTGCAATTGATCCAGAGAAAACAATGGATTTAGTACGTGAAAATCAAGCGAAAAAAGATTATAAAAACCAGCCAGAAATTGTGCGTTCATTTGAAGAAGAACCAAATGAGGTAAATGAAAAGAAAAAAATTATTTCAATGCCTGTGCAAACACCGAAATGTTTAGTTGGTATTAAAGCGACTAATTTAAAGGAAAAGGGGCAAGCGCTTTTAAAACAAGAAATTGCGCTTACGTTACTCTTAGATTATTTATTTGGGAAAAGTTCTGTTCATTACGAAACTTTATATAATGAAGGGCTTATTGATGATTCATTCTCGTATGACTATACAGAAGAAAATAACTTCGGTTTTGCAATGGTTGGCGGTGATACGAAACAACCTGATGAATTGGCAAATCGTTTAAAAGATATTTTATTAAAAACAGATTATGATCAATTAGATGCGGCGGCATTAGAACGAGTGAAGAAAAAGAAAATTGGTGGTTTTTTACGCTCGTTGAATTCACCAGAATATATTGCAAATCAATTTACACGATACGCGTTTAATGAATCTAGCCTATTTGACGCATTGACTGTATTAGAAGGACTAACCGTTCAAGACTTACAAGAAGTAGCGAAATTATTGTTATCAGAAGACAAAATGAGTATTTGTCAGGTGTTACCGAAAAAATAAAATTAAAAAGATACCCTCATCTTATCATTGAAAAATTGTAAGATGAGGGTATTATTTAGTTATGTGAAAATTGAACTTGTAGAGATAAGAGAGGGACTTTATGAAAAAGTATGCGTTAGTAACTGGAGGGAGCGGAGGAATTGGCTCTGCTATTTCGAAACAATTAATTCAAGATGGATATACAGTTTATGTTCATTACAATAACAGTGAAGAAAAGGTATTGGAATTGCAGAAGGCATGGGGAGAAGTTATCCCTGTTCAAGCGAATTTAGCTTCTAGTGATGGAGCAGAGCAATTGTGGGGACAAATTGAACATCCTATTGATGTTATTGTATACGCAGCTGGGAAGAGTATTTTTGGACTAGTAACAGATGTAACAAACGATGAATTGGATTATATGGTAGAACTTCAAGTGAAGAACGTATATAAATTACTTTCTATGGCACTTCCGCCTATGATCGGGAGAAGAAGTGGTAATATTGTAATTGTTTCATCTATATGGGGACAAATAGGGGCTTCTTGTGAAGTGCTTTATTCAATGGTAAAAGGGGCACAAAATTCATATGTGAAAGCTTTAGCGAAAGAAGTTTCTTTAAGTGGATTACGTGTGAATGCAGTAGCACCAGGAGCAATTGAAACGGAAATGTTAAGTGTTTTTTCTGAAGAAGATAAAATGGGAATTGCTGAAGATATACCATTAGGTAGAATAGGATTACCAGAAGAAGTAGCGAAAACAGTTTCATTCCTCGTATCACCAGGAGCGTCTTACATAACTGGACAAATTATCGGAGTGAATGGCGGTTGGCACTGCTAAAAAATTCTTACATAAAAAATGAATAGTTGCACAAATTAAGGATGATTTTATTACTCAATAGTGAGGTGCTTAATTATGTCAGTATTAGATAATTTTGATCAGTGGAAGAGCTTTTTAGGAGAACGTTTAGAGCAAGCGCAAGACAAAGGTTTAGATGGCGGTGCGGTATCAGATATGGCGTTTCGTGTTGGCGACTATCTTGCTAATGAGGTAGAAGGACGCAATGACCAAGAGAAATTATTAGCTGAGCTTTGGAAAGTTGCTGATGAACAGGAGCAACATACAATTGCAAATTTAATGGTTAAGTTCGTACAACATAAGTAAAAGTAGAGAGGAGATTCTCCTCTCTACTTTTTTTGTATAATAATTACACAGGGTAGATTATACATTTAGCTTCCCTATTAAGGTGAAATCATATAATATAGTACGTAGGTGTAAAGTAAGCAAGGGGAGTGATCTTGGATGATTGAATGGTATTTTGAATATGAAATACATAAAAACCGACCTGGCTTGCTTGGTGACGTTTCTTCGTTAATCGGTATGCTCGGCATTAATATTGTCACAATTAATGGTGTAGATAATGCACGACGTGGGTTACTTCTTATGTGTGATAATCAAGAGCAAATCTCTAGACTTGAATCAATTTTAAATACGATGGATAACATAACGGTAACGAAATATCGTCCGCCCAAGCTAAGAGATAAGCTAGCGGTTAGACATGGTAGGTACATACAACGAGATGCAGATGATAAGAAAACATTTCGATTTGTGCGTGATGAATTAGGCTTACTTGTAGACTTTATGGCAGAAATTATGAAAAAAGAAGGCCATAAACTAATTGGGATACGCGGAATGCCTCGTGTCGGAAAAACAGAATCCATTGTTGCTGCAAGTGTTTGTGCAAATAAAAGGTGGTTATTTGTATCATCTACTCTTATTAAGCAAACTGTTCGTAGTCAATTAATTGAAGATGAGTATAGCGATGACAATATTTTCATCCTAGATGGAATTGTGTCAACGAAGCGTGCTAACGAAAGACATTGGCAGCTCGTTCGTGAAATTATGAGATTGCCTGCAACGAAAGTTGTGGAACATCCTGATGTATTTGTGAGTCAGTCAGAATACACATTGGATGATTTTGATTATATTATCGAGTTGCGTAACGATTATGATGAAGAAATTCAATATAATTTAGTAGATGAAATTGAGCAAGGTACGCAAAATAATTTCTCTATGTTTGACTTTTAAAGAAATATTGAGGTGTTAGTAGTGACGGAATTGGGACAAAAGCTGAAAGAAGCAAGAGAAGCGAAAGGCTTGTCTATTGATCAGCTACATGAGATTACAAAAATTCAAAAACGCCATTTAGTGGCAATTGAAGAAGGCAATTATGATGTATTGCCAGGAGCTTTTTATGCGCGTGCATTCATTAAACAATACGCAGATGCGGTTGGATTAAATGGAGAGGAACTGCTCGTAGAACATCAGAGTACGATACCACAATCTGAAAAGCGTGAAGTTCCACAAGTATCAACGGGACAAAAAACACAAGAAACAATGCAAAAATCTTCATCATGGCCAATTGCAGATCACATGCCGAAAATCTTAGTTGCGCTGTTAGTAATCGCAGTTGGAGTGGTAATCTGGTTTGTGTTTCAAGCGTTAACTGGAAAAGATGATGAAAAAGTTCCGAGTGCTCAAAGTGAGAAAATTGAAGTTCAAAAAGCGAAAGATTCTCCGTTAGATACGAAGAAAGATGAAGTGAAAGCGGAAGAGCCAAAAAAAGAGGAACCAAAGAAAGAAGAACCAAAGAAAGAGGAGCAACCAGCACAACCAACTGGACAGCAAGAAGTGAAAGTAGTTGGAACAACTGGAAAGGTATCTACTTTGGAAATTCATAATAATAAAACATTAGAACTGGAATTATCGGGTAAAGGTGCGAGTTATGTAGATGTTAAAGATGATGCTGGGAATGTGATTCTAAACGCTACAGTACAAGAGGGCCAAATAGAAAAACGTGATGTATCAACATTAAAAGAAGTGCGACTTAATATTGGAAATGCAACGAATGTTGAAGTTAAACTGAATGGCCAAGTGGTCGCTTATCCATTGGATCCAGAAAAAGAACTTCACCAAAGATTGGTGATAAAAAACCAAGGGATAGAGCAACCTGCACAATAACAGTCATCGCTTCGATGACTTTTTTTCGATGAACAAATGTTTTTGATATGATGGAGGAATAGCTGTGAATTTACCAAATAAAATTACAATATCTAGAATCTTCTTAATTCCAATTTTTATGGTAATTATGTTAGCACCCTTTGATTGGGGTTCATACAAAATTGGTGATGTTGATTTACCGATTCAACATTTAGTGGGGGCACTTATCTTTATCATTGCTTCAGCTACAGATTGGATTGATGGACATTACGCAAGAAAATATAATCTTGTAACGAATTTAGGGAAGTTTCTTGACCCGTTAGCTGATAAATTACTTGTTTCGGCAGCACTTATTACATTGGTAGAGATGCAATATGTACCGGCTTGGATTGTTATTGTAATTATCAGTCGTGAGTTTGCGGTAACTGGTTTACGTCTTGTACTTGCTGGAACAGGGGAAGTAGTTGCAGCAAACCAGCTAGGAAAAATTAAGACATGGACACAAATTATTGCGATTGCAGCATATTTATTACACGATGTACCTTTAAATTTAATCCATATTCCAGTTGCGGATATCTTCATATGGATTGCATTAATCTTTACTGTTATTTCAGGATGGGATTATTTCTGGAAAAATAGAGCTGCTTTTGTAAACTCAAAATAGAAGTTTATGGGGGAATTGGGATGAATGCTGAGATTATTGCGGTTGGAACTGAATTATTACTTGGACAAATTGCAAATACAAATGCCCAGTTTTTATCTGAAAAGTTAGCTTCAATCGGAATTAACGTGTACTATCATACTGTTGTTGGTGATAATAATAAGCGATTGCAAAAGGCGATTGAAGCTGCGGAAGAACGTGCTGATATACTTATTTTTACAGGTGGATTAGGACCGACAAAAGATGATTTAACGAAAGAAACGATAGCTGCTAGTTTAGATGAAGAGCTTGTGTATGATGAAAAGGCATTAGCCTTAATAAGTAATTACTTTAAGCGTACAGGCCGTGAATTTACGGAGAATAATAAAAAGCAAGCGCTCGTTTTAAATGGAGCAACAGTATTTGCAAATGACCACGGTATGGCGCCGGGTATGGGGGTAAATAAGAACGGAAAAGTTTATATTTTATTACCAGGGCCGCCAAAAGAGATGAAACCAATGTATGTAAGTTACGTAGAGCCTTTTTTACGTAATTTTACAACAGGAGAAAACATTTATTCTCGTGTGCTTCGTTTCTTCGGTATTGGGGAGTCCCAATTAGAGGTGAAAGTTCAAGATTTAATTGATGGACAAACAAACCCAACAATTGCCCCATTAGCAAATGATGGAGAAGTGACATTACGTTTAACCGCTAAGCATCAAAATGTTAGCGAAGCGGAGAAACTAATTCAATATGTGGAAGATTTGATTTTAGAAAGAGTAGGAGAATTTTTCTACGGATATGACCAAGAATTTTTGCATTATAAGGCAATCGAGTTATTGAAGAGAAAAGGGTTAACTTTAGCGTGTGCAGAAAGTTTAACAGGTGGTCTTTTTGGAAATCAAGTAACTGAAAACGCTGGTGTTTCTTCTGTGTTTAAAGGCGGTGTCATTTGTTATCATAATGATGTGAAGCAACATGTTTTACGTGTGCCTGAAGAAGTGTTGCATACTGATGGTGCAGTTAGTAAAGAATGTGCTCGTTATCTTGCTGAAAATGTTAAGGATGTACTAAAAGCGGATATCGGAATTAGTTTCACTGGTGTAGCAGGGCCAGATGCTTCAGAACAGAAAGAACCAGGAACAGTATTTGTTGGGCTTTCTATTAAGGATGAACCAACTGTAGTCTTTCCTCTTAATTTAAGCGGAAGTCGTCAACAAATTAGAGAACGAACAGCAAAATATGGATTTTATCATTTATATAAAAAGCTAGAAGAGATATAAGTTTCTTCTAGTTTTTTTACGGTTAAATTTAGATATTATTTGATAGAAAATAAAAAAATCGAATAAATGTTCGATTTTTGTTGGCAAATTGAATTGAAAATAGGTATAATAAGATTAGCAATTCAGTTAAGGAGGAATTTTGAATGAGTGATCGTCAAGCAGCGTTAGATATGGCGTTAAAACAAATAGAGAAGCAATTCGGTAAAGGTTCAATTATGAAATTAGGAGAACAAGCGGAGCGTAGAGTTTCTACGGTTTCTAGTGGTTCTTTAGCACTTGATGTGGCACTAGGGGTAGGCGGATATCCACGTGGCCGTATTATCGAAATTTACGGACCTGAAAGTTCAGGTAAAACGACAGTTTCATTACATGCAATTGCAGAAGTACAACGTCAAGGTGGACAAGCAGCATTCATCGATGCGGAGCACGCAATGGATCCTGTATATGCACAAAAATTAGGCGTTAACATAGATGAATTACTATTATCACAGCCTGATACAGGGGAGCAAGGATTAGAAATCGCGGAAGCACTTGTACGAAGTGGTGCGGTTGACATTATCGTAATTGACTCTGTAGCAGCTCTTGTACCGAAAGCAGAGATTGAAGGCGACATGGGTGACTCACACGTAGGTTTACAAGCACGTTTAATGTCACAAGCACTTCGTAAGCTTTCAGGAGCAATCAACAAATCAAAAACAATTGCAATCTTTATTAACCAAATTCGTGAAAAAGTTGGGGTTATGTTCGGAAACCCAGAAACAACTCCAGGTGGTCGTGCGTTGAAATTCTATTCAACTGTTCGTCTTGAAGTGCGTCGTGCGGAGCAATTAAAGCAAGGTAACGACATCGTTGGTAATAAAACAAAAGTAAAAGTAGTGAAAAATAAAGTAGCACCACCATTCCGTGTTGCTGAAGTTGATATTATGTACGGAGAAGGTATTTCAAGAGAAGGTGAAATCTTGGATATGGCTTCTGAGCTTGATATCGTTCAAAAGAGCGGTGCTTGGTATTCTTATAATGAAGAACGCCTAGGACAAGGTCGTGAAAATTCGAAGCAGTTCTTAAAAGAAAATACAGATTTAAGAGAAGAAATTGCCTTCTTTATTCGTGAGCATCACGGAATTAGTGAAGATTCTGGTGCTGAGGGCGCAGAAGATTCAACTCTTCTTGATTAAAAAAATAAAAGACACGGCCTCGTGTCTTTTATTTTTTTATCTACTATTAAGGAGCATAATATTATAGATAAAAAATATTTTTTTACTTCAAATGCGTTGTGTAAAGAGGGATATTTAAATATTTTAAGTAAAAGAAATGGGAATTACTAAGGTTTTCCAGTATAGTAGGCTCCTTACTTTTAAAATTTAGGTCACATTCAAGGCTGAAGGCAAAGAAAGTAAAAGTAGACAACGCTTGACAATGAAAATTACGATAGATACAATGAGAATGTATATTTTTTCTTATATACAATATACTCTTCTCAAGAAGAGAAGTAATATTCGGAGTAAGGTTTAAATCTTACCGAAATAATAATATGACATTTTAATTGTGAAATGAAGAAAGTCCCTTAAAAAAGCGGGACGACGGTCTTTGCTGTATGTTGTAATTCAATGTACATGCCGACAGTCTTTTTTCATTCATAGCAAGGGGAGGTGAAATCATGACGAGTACAGTTTGGATACTCATCTCCATTTTGCTTGCAACAGTCGGTGCAGTTGTTGGCTTTTTTGTTCGAAAGTCTATTGCTGAAGCGAAGATTAATGGTGCGGCTAATGAAGCGAGACGTATTTTAGACGAAGCGAATCGTGATGCTGAAGCACTTAAGAAAGAAGCGCTTTTAGAAGCAAAGGATGAAATTCATACACTTCGTACAGAAGCTGAATTAGAAATTCGTGACCGTAGAAGCGAATTACAAAAACAAGAAAATCGTTTAATGCAAAAAGAAGAGAACCTTGATCGTAAAGACGAAACGCTCGATAAACGCGAGCAACAGTTAGAGAAGAAAGAGGAATCTCTTGTAGCGAGACAACAACAGATTGAAGAGTTGGAAAGCAAAGTGGGAGAGTTAGTTCAAAAGCAACAAACAGAATTAGAGCGCATTTCCAATCTGACACGCGAACAAGCGAAAGCAATTATTCTTGGTAAAGTAGAAAGTGAAGTTTCTCATGAAATCGCTGTTATGGTAAAAGAAAGTGAAGTTCGCGCGAAAGAAGAAGCGGATAAGAAAGCAAAAGAGATTTTATCTCTTGCAATGCAAAGATGTGCAGCTGATCATGTTGCTGAAACAACCGTTTCGGTTGTAAATCTTCCAAATGACGAAATGAAGGGACGTATTATCGGGCGTGAAGGTCGTAATATTCGTACGTTAGAAACGTTAACGGGTATTGACTTAATTATCGATGATACACCAGAGGCGGTAATCCTTTCTGGATTCGACCCAATTCGTCGTGAAACAGCTCGTATCGCTCTTGATAAACTAGTACAGGACGGACGTATTCACCCAGCGCGTATTGAAGAGATGGTCGAAAAATCAAGACGTGAAGTGGACGAGTATATTCGCGAAGTCGGAGAGCAAACAACGTTTGAAGTGGGTGTTCACGGATTACATCCAGATTTAATTAAAATTTTAGGTCGTTTAAAATACCGTACAAGTTATGGTCAAAACGTCTTAAAACACTCTATGGAAGTTGCATATTTAACTGGACTTATGGCGGCAGAGCTTGGCGAGGATGAAAAACTAGCAAGACGTGCAGGTCTATTACATGATATCGGAAAAGCGATTGACCATGAAGTAGAAGGAAGTCACGTTGAAATTGGTGTTGAACTTGCAACGAAATATAAAGAGCATCCTGTAGTTATAAACAGTATCGCATCTCACCATGGTGACACAGAACCAACTTCTATCATTGCAGTTTTAGTTGCAGCAGCAGATGCTTTATCAGCTGCAAGACCGGGAGCTCGTAGTGAAACACTTGAAAACTATATTCGTCGTCTTGAAAAGTTAGAAGAGATTTCAGAGTCTTATGAAGGCGTTGAAAAGTCATTTGCAATTCAAGCAGGACGTGAAGTTCGTATTTTGGTAAAACCAGATACAATCGATGACTTAGAAGCTCATCGTTTAGCTCGTGATATCCGAAAACGTATTGAAAATGAACTGGATTACCCAGGACATATTAAAGTAACTGTTATTCGTGAAACACGTGCAGTGGAATACGCAAAATAAAGTGGTGAAACACCACTTTATTTTTTTGTGTTGGAATTGGATAAAATAAAGACAGTTAGTTATATAGTATAAAAGTGAAACAAACTTATAATAAACATATTATAAGGAATTTACTTGATGCTATAGCAATAAAAAATGCAGTACATAGAAAGGGTAAGACATATGAGAATATTATTTGTTGGGGATGTAGTAGGATCTCCTGGTAGAGGTATGATTCAACAATACGTACCGGCATTAAAGAAAAAATATACACCTACAGTAACAATCATTAATGGAGAAAACGCAGCAGGTGGCCGTGGGATTACAGAAAAAATATATCGAAACTTTTTAGAATGTGGGGCGCAAGCAGTTACACTTGGAAACCACGCTTGGGATAATCGTGAAGTATTTGAATTCATCGATGATGCAAAATATCTTGCAAGACCAGCTAACTTCCCAGAAGGAACTCCAGGAAAAGGACTTATCTTTGTGAACTGTAATGGAACAGAAGTTGCAGTTATTAACTTACAAGGACGTACTTTCCTTCCTCCGATTGATTGTCCATTCCGTAAAGTGGATGAATTAATTAATATTGCGAAAAAACGTACGAATATTATCTTTGTTGATTTCCATGCGGAGACTACAAGTGAAAAACAAGCGCTAGGTTGGTATGTAGATGGGCGTGCTACAGCAGTAGTAGGTACGCATACGCATGTCCCTACAGCAGATAACCGTATTTTACCAAGCGGAACAGCATACATTACAGATGTTGGGATGACAGGGCCATATGACGGAATATTAGGTATGGACAGAGAAGCAGTATTGAAGAAGTTTTTAACAAACTTACCAGTACGATTTGAAGTAACAAATGGTAGAACGCAATTAAGTGCAGTGTTAATTGATGTGGATCCAAATACAGGAAAAGCAAAGAAAATTGAACGTATTTTAATTAATGACGATCAACCATTTTTTGAGTAAATTCTCGTTAAATTTTAGGTAAGTTATTATATTTTAATTTTTTAGAAAAATTACGAAAATTTAGCAGGAATACGCGCCATTCCTCGTGAATATAAGTTAAAGTGAAATAATTGCTAATACTTTTTAAAGAAACGAGGAGGAAACGCGGAATGGAAATATTAAAAGTTAAAGCAACGTCGGTCCCTAATTCTGTAGCTGGTGCACTTGCAGGTGTTATTCGCGAACGCGGAACAGCAGAAATTCAAGCTATTGGTGCAGGTGCATTGAACCAAGCGGTAAAGGCAGTAGCAATTGCAAGAGGATTTGTAGCGCCTAGTGGTTTGGACCTGATTTGTATCCCAGCGTTTACAGATATTATGATTGATGGCGAAGAGCGTACAGCAATAAAATTAATTGTAGAACCTCGTTAAGTTTTAAACAACCTGTTTGCAGTATGCAAACAGGTTGTTTTTATAATGGAGGAATGAAAATGAAAATTTTTGATGCTCATTGTGACGTGCTTCTTCAGTTATGGAGTGCACAAGGGAAAAGGAATTTTAACGATGATTCACAATTACATATTACATTTGAACAGTTAAAGAGAAGAAAAGGAAGTATACAATGTTTTGCTATATATGTACCAGAAACAGTGGCATATGAAAACCGATTTGAAGCAGCATTACAAATGGTAGATATTTTTTATAATGAAATTTTATCCCTACCAGGTGTAAAGTTTATTCAGACAAAAGATGATATTAACATGTTAAAACAGGACGAGGTTGGAGCGATATTAACACTAGAAGGATGCGAAGCAATTGGAAAAGAAGCAATGAAATTACGGTTGTTGTATCGCCTAGGAGTACGTTCTTTTGGACTAACATGGAATTATGCCAATCTCTTAGCTGATGGTGCGCTAGAGACACGTGGGGCGGGTTTAACGAATTTTGGTAAACGGGTTGTACAAGAACTGAATGCGCTACATGTATGGACTGATGTGTCTCATCTGAATGAAAGAAGTTTTTGGGATGTTATAGAGATTGCAAAAAATCCTATTGCTTCCCACTCAAATTGTATGAAACTTTGCGAGCACCCACGTAATTTAAACGATGAACAACTTAAAGCTCTTATAAAGAAAAATGGCATGATCGGTGTCACTTTTGTACCGCAGTTTCTAACGAATGAAAATGAAGCAAATATAACAGATATAGTAAGACATATCGAATATATTTGTTCATTAGGTGGAGAGTACAATATAGGATTTGGTTCAGATTTTGATGGGATTTTAGAAACAGTTGTAAATGTATCAGTTTATCGAGATTATGAAAATGTAATGAATGAGCTTTGTAAACACTATGCTGCATCTACTGTAGAACGATTTTTATATGATAATTTTGTAGAACATATGAGTTTTTAAGTTTTGGTTTAAAATTCAGAAAAATTAAAATTAATTCATTTGATTTTATTGCTTTTTTTAAGACCTAATACTAGAATGAAAAACAAAATAGCTTTATACTAAAGATTCAGGGAAATCAGAAGAGGCATAATTTGCGTCCGTTGTAGTTTATTTGCATAAAAAATGCTAAACTATTACTGTAAAAAAATACACTACAATGAATGCAGCCAAAAGGGGTGTAGGAGATGATTAGTCAACTTTCATGGAAAGTTGGAGGCCAACAAGGTGAAGGAATTGAAAGTACAGGAGAAATCTTCTGTATTGCATTAAACCGATTAGGATATTACCTATACGGTTACCGCCACTTCTCATCACGTATAAAAGGCGGCCATACAAATAATAAAATTCGTGTAAGTACAACAGAAGTACGAGCGATCTCAGATGATTTAGATATTTTAATTGCTTTTGACCAAGAAACAATTGATTTTAATTTCCACGAACTACGTCCAGGTGGAATTGTAGTTGCGGATGCGAAATTTAATCCAACAATACCTGACAATACAGATGTAAATCTATATGTGATACCGTTTACAGATATTGCTTCAGAATTAGGCACATCATTAATGAAAAACATGGTTGCTGTTGGAGCATCAAGTGCAGTATTAGGATTAGATGAAACAGCTTATTTAGATGTTGTTGAAGAAATCTTTGGTCGTAAAGGAGAGCAAGTCGTTCAAAAGAATATGGACGCAATTAAACGCGGCTCTCAATATATGAAAGAATTACTAGGTGAGAAAGTAAACATGATGCAGCTTGAAAAAGCTGATGGTAAAAAACGCATGTTTATGATTGGAAACGATGCAATCGCATTTGGTGCGGTAGCTGGTGGTGCTCGTTTTATGTCAGCATACCCAATCACACCTGCATCAGAAATTATGGAATACTTAATTAAAAAATTACCGAAAGTCGGCGGAACAGTAATCCAAACTGAGGATGAAATCGCAGCTTGTACAATGGCAATCGGTGCAAACTATGCTGGTGTTCGTACATTAACGGCATCTGCTGGTCCAGGTCTTTCATTAATGATGGAAGCAATCGGTTTAGCAGGTATTACAGAAACTCCATTAGTAATTGTTGATACACAACGTGGCGGCCCAAGTACAGGATTACCAACTAAGCAAGAACAGTCTGACTTAATGGCGATGATTTACGGTACGCATGGTGAAATTCCAAAAATCGTAATGGCGCCAAGTACAGTTGAAGAAGCTTTCTATGACATTGTAGAAGCATTTAACTTATCTGAAGAATATCAAGTTCCTGTTATTTTCTTAACAGATTTACAGCTTTCTTTAGGAAAACAAACAGTAGAACCACTTAAATTAGATAAAGTGGAAATTCGTCGTGGTAAGCTTGATTTAGAAGTAGAATTACCAGAACGTGAAAATAAAGCATACTTCAAGCGTTATGAAGTAACAGAAGACGGCGTTTCACCACGTGTTTTACCTGGTATGAAAAATGGTGTTCACCATGTTACAGGTGTAGAACATGATGAAACTGGAAAACCATCGGAATCAGCAATAAACCGTAAAGATCAAATGGACAAACGTTTCCGTAAAATGGAGAACTTGAAGTTTAATACCCCTGTTTATAAAAATGTTAAGCATGAAGAAGCAGACGTATTGCTTGTTGGATTTAACTCAACTCGTGGTGCGATCGAAGAGGCAATGACGCGTTTAGAACAAGAGGGTATGAAAGTAAACCATGCTCATGTGCGTTTAATTCACCCGTTCCCAACAGCTGAAATCGATCCACTTGTGAAAAAGGCGAAGCGTGTTGTAGTAGTAGAAAACAATGCAACAGGTCAGCTTGCTAACATTATGAAAATGAATCTTGGTAATGGTGAGAAAATTTCTAGTCTTTTAAAATATGATGGAAACCCATTCTTGCCGAAAGAGATTTACAACGAATGCAAAAAAGGGGTTGTATTAAATGGCAACATTTAAGGACTTTCGTAACAGTGTAAAGCCAAACTGGTGCCCAGGTTGCGGAGACTTCTCAGTGCAAGCTGCAATTCAACGTGCGGCAGCTAACGTTGGCCTAAATCCAGATGAACTTGCTGTTATTTCTGGTATCGGCTGTTCAGGCCGTATTTCAGGTTATATTAATTCATATGGTGTGCATAGTATTCATGGTCGTGCCCTTCCAATTGCGCAAGGTGTGAAAATGGCAAATCGTGATTTAACAGTTATCGCTTCAGGTGGTGACGGTGATGGGTTTGCGATTGGTATGGGTCATACAATCCATTCTATTCGTCGTAATATCGACATTACGTACATCGTAATGGATAACCAAATTTACGGATTAACAAAAGGGCAAACTTCACCACGTAGTGAAGCTGGATTTAAAACGAAAAGTACACCACAAGGTTCAATTGAACCATCACTAAATGTAATGGAAATGGCCTTAACAGCTGGTGCGACATTTGTGGCGCAAAGCTTTTCGAGTGATTTAAAAGAATTAACACAAATTATTGAAGCTGGTATTAACCATAAAGGATTTTCATTAATTAACGTATTTAGCCCATGTGTTACTTACAATAAAGTAAATACTTACGATTGGTTTAAAGAGAATTTAACGAAACTAAGCACAGTAGAGGGATATGATCCATCTAATCGCATGATGGCTATGCAAACTTTAATGGAAAATAACGGTTTAGTAACAGGGTTAATTTATCAAAATACTAAGCAACCATCATATCAAGAACTTGTTAAAGGCTATAGTGAAGAGCCTTTAGTGAAATCTGATTTAAATATGGATCAGAAAATGTTTGATGAGCTTGTTGCTGAATTTATGTAATGTAAGAAGAGGAGGTTGCCGATTTGGTAACCTTTTTTTATGTACAAAAATATAGGGTAGTCTTATTTACTTAGAAAATTCAGAATGATAAAATAATATATAAATCGTTGTATGAAAATGGCAAGTTCATTGCTTATGAAATGTAAGATAATAAAGGGCCTCTTTATTGTTAAAATTGGCGAAATACATCATACTATGGTAATGTTTATAGGGATAAAGCAATATGCTTTTTGGTAGGACAACAAGAAATGATAAAAAGGGAATGTCTATTTGCGTGGGGAAGACTTCATTCTTATGAATGATTAGATTGATTACTCAAGTTTCAAAGGACAAGTTATCTCTCAAGCTATCTAACCATTTTTGAGGTGAGTCTAGGCGCATTAAAATGGACTATAGAGTATGTATAGTTAAGGGTGAAAGGAGATTACCGATGAACGAGCAACAACGATTAGCAAGTCAACAAGCAAATTCCTCTACGAAAAAAGAAGAGAAAGATTATAGTAAATACTTTGAAAATGTATATCAACCACCTTCCTTAAAGGATGCGAAAAAGCGCGGGAAAGAAGAAGTTAAAATTGAACGGGATTTTGGCTTACCTGAAGAGTTTCGCAATTTTGGTACAGGAAGAAAGTTCTATATTCGTACATATGGTTGTCAAATGAATGAGCATGATACGGAAGTAATGGCAGGTATTTTCACCGCACTTGGATATGAACCAACTTTTTCAACTGAGGATGCAGATGTAGTTTTATTAAACACTTGTGCAATTCGTGAAAATGCTGAAAATAAGGTGTTTGGTGAGCTAGGCCATTTAAAGTCACTCAAACGAAGAAATCCAGACCTTTTAATTGGTGTATGTGGTTGTATGTCTCAAGAGGAATCTGTTGTAAATAAAATTATGCAAAAAAATCAGCATGTAGATATGGTATTTGGAACGCATAATATTCATAGATTACCGTACATTCTAAAAGATGCGATGTTCTCGAAAGAGACGGTAGTTGAAGTATGGTCAAAAGAAGGTGACGTAATTGAAAACCTTCCGAAAGTACGTCGTGGTGATATTAAAGCTTGGGTAAATATTATGTATGGCTGTGATAAATTCTGTACGTATTGTATTGTACCGTATACACGCGGAAAAGAGCGAAGTAGACGTCCAGAAGATATTATCCAAGAGATTCGTCATTTAGCTGCAAATGGTTATAAAGAAATTACTTTACTTGGTCAAAACGTAAATGCATATGGTAAAGACTTTGAAGATATAGAATACGGTCTTGGCGATTTAATGGACGAACTTCGTAAAGTTGATATTGCCCGTATTCGTTTTACAACGAGCCATCCACGTGATTTCGATGATCACTTAATTGAAGTGCTTGGCAAAGGTGGCAACCTAGTAGAACATATCCATTTACCAGTTCAATCTGGAAGTACGGATATGCTGAAAATTATGGCACGTAAATATTCGCGTGAGCATTATTTAGAACTTGTAAGAAAAATTAAAGAAGCAATTCCAGATGCAGTATTAACAACAGATATTATCGTTGGTTTTCCAAATGAAACAGATGAGCAATTTGAAGAAACGATGTCGTTATATCGTGAAGTAGGGTTTGATACTGCCTTTACATTCATTTACTCTCCTCGCGAAGGTACACCAGCTGCAAAAATGAAAGATAATGTACCGATGGAAGTAAAGAAAGAACGTCTTCAACGCTTAAATACACTAGTAAATACGTTGGCAATTGAAAAGAATAGTCGTTACAAAGGTCAAATTGTAGAAGTGTTAGTTGATGGGGAAAGTAAAAATAATCCGGAAGTACTTGCAGGTTATACTCGTAGGAATAAACTTGTAAACTTCGTCGCTTCAAAATCTTTAATTGGTCAGCTTGTGAAAGTAAAAATAACGGAAGCAAAAACTTGGTCTCTTAACGGGGAATTAGTTGAAGAGCCGATTGAGGTGAAATAATAGATGAAAGTATATTCGAAAGATGACATTGTTGAACAAGCGAAAGAATTAGCAAAAATGATTTCTGAAACAGAAGAAGTTGATTTTTTTAAGAAAGCAGAGGCGCAAATTCATAAAAATGAAAATGTAAAGCGCGCAATCGATGAAATTAAAGCACTGCAAAAACAAGCAGTAAACTTGCAACATTACGGGAAATGGGAAGCTTTAAAAAAGGTAGAAGCTGAAATTGATGCATTGCAAGATAAGTTAGACAGTATTCCAGTCGTACAACAATTTAAATCTTCACAAACATACGTAAATGACTTATTACAGTTAGTTGCTAGTACAATTTCTAACAACGTAACAGATGAAATATTAATTTCAACTGGTGGCGATGTACTAAAGGGTGAAACTGGCGCAGCAGTAGAAAGTAAAAAAGGAAATTGTGGTTGTTAAAGAGATGTCATATTGACATCTCTTTTTTTGTGGATTAAACGTAAGGTCTTCTCAAAAAAAAGAATGACACATTCCGCTATTGTCACGCATATGATTAAGTGAATAGTGATTGAGGAGGGTTACGAATGTCCGAATTTAGAGAGATTATTACAAAAGCAGTGGTTGGAAAAGGACGTAAGTATACAAAGTCAACGCATACATGTGAATCGAATAATGAGCCAACAAGTATTTTAGGGTGCTGGGTAATTAACCACTCGTACGAAGCAAGAAAGAATGGAAAACATGTGGAAATTGAAGGTTTCTATGATGTGAACACTTGGTATTCATTTGATGGAAATACAAAGACTGAAGTTGTAACAGAACGTGTGAACTACACGGACGAAGTAAGTATTGGTTATCGTGATAAAAACTTTTCTGGTGACGATTTAGAAATTATTGCTCGTGTTATTCAGCCGCCAAATTGTTTAGAAGCACTTGTATCACCAAATGGTAATAAAATTGTTGTAACTGTAGAACGTGAATTTGTAACAGAAGTAGTTGGAGAAACGAAAATTTGTGTAAGTGTAAATCCTGAAGGCTGCGTAGAATCAGATGATGATTTCCAAATTGCTGATGATGAATTTGAAGAATTAGATCCGAACTTTATCGTTGATGCAGAAGAAGAGTAATAGAAAGCTAGGGAGAAGTTCTTCCTAGCTTTTTACTTTACATAAGTGGCGCTGAATGAACATGATTCTTTATGAAATATGTTATAATGAAGAAAGACTCCTGAAATAGGAGATAAGAGTGTCCGTGAAATGCGACATATATGAAAATAGATTATCATGTAAGAATTATGGAGGAAAAGTATGACTCAATATACGCCTATGATACAGCAATATTTAAAGGTTAAGGCAGATTATCAAGATGCCTTTTTATTTTTTCGCTTAGGCGATTTTTATGAAATGTTCTTTGAGGATGCTGTTAAAGCAGCCCATGAACTTGAAATTACATTAACGAGCCGAGATGGTGGTAGTAGTGAACGTATACCAATGTGCGGTGTACCATATCATGCGGCTAAAAACTATATTGAACAACTTGTTGAAAAAGGATATAAAGTAGCTGTTTGTGAGCAAGTAGAAGATCCGAAAACAGCTAAAGGTGTAGTACGTCGTGAAGTAGTACAATTAATTACGCCAGGAACGATGATGGAAGGGCGTACAATTGATGAGAAAGAAAACAACTTCTTAGCCGCATTAACACATTTTGAAGATGGATCATATGCATTAGCTTGTAACGACTTAACGACTGGACAAAATACAGTAACGTTACTGACTGGTTCAGTAGAAGATATTTTATTAGAAGTGTATGCAACTGGTTCGAAAGAAATTGTTGTTGATTCTTCATTTTCTAAAGATGAACTAAACAAGTTAACTGAAACATTGAAAATGACGATTTCGTATGAAGATGCAACGGCAATTCCGGAAGGATTAGAACATCTTGTGAAAAATGTTTCACAAGCAAAATTAATTAAAGCAGTTGGACGTTTATTTAACTATGTAATAAGAACGCAAAAACGTTCTTTAGATCATTTGCAACCAGTAGAAATTTATTATACGAATCAATTTATGAAAATTGATGTACATTCAAAGCGAAACTTAGAACTGACAGAAACACTTCGGACGAAAGAAAAAACAGGATCACTATTATGGTTATTGGATAAGACGAAAACAGCTATGGGTGGTCGTATGTTAAAACAGTGGATGGAACGTCCACTTATACAGAAAGAAAGAATTGAAGAGCGTTTAGAAATGGTTGAAACGTTTGTAAATGATTACTTCTTACGTGAAGATTTAAAAGAAAAGTTAAAAGAAGTATATGATTTAGAACGCTTAGCAGGAAAAGTTGCATTTGGTAACGTAAATGCAAGAGACTTATTACAATTAAGACGTTCATTACTTCAAGTGCCAGCTATTTTAGAAGCAATTAGTTTGTTAGATAACGCTTATGCATCGAGATTAATTCAAGGTGCAGATCCATGTGAAAGCTTAACAGAATTACTAGGAAGAAGTATTCAAGAAAACCCACCGCTTTCAATTAAAGATGGAGATATTATTAAAGATGGTTATAATGACAAGCTTGATCAATATCGTTACGTGAGTAAAAACGGGAAAACGTGGATTGCTGAGCTTGAAAAAAGAGAACGTGATATTACTGGAATTAAATCGTTAAAAATCGGATACAACCGTATTTTCGGTTACTACATTGAAGTAACGAAAGCGAATCTTGCAGCACTTCCAGAAGGTCGCTATGAACGTAAACAGACGCTTGCTAATGCTGAACGTTTCATTACAGATGAACTGAAAGAAAAAGAAACGTTAATTTTAGAAGCAGAAGAAAAAATTGTACAACTAGAATACGATTTATTTACAGCGCTTCGTGAAGAAGTAAAAGTATTTATTCCGAAATTACAACATTTAGCAAAAGTAATTAGTGAATTAGACGTACTGCAAAGTTTTGCGACAGTTAGTGAAGAAGAACAGTTTGTAAAACCTGTACTAACAACGAAGCGTGAAATCTTTATTAAAGATGGTCGTCATCCTGTCGTTGAAAAAGTATTGAACGGGAAATTGTATGTACCGAATGATTGTATTATGCCAGAGAAGATGGATGTCTTTTTAATTACAGGACCGAACATGTCTGGTAAAAGTACGTATATGAGACAATTAGCACTTGTAACTGTTATGTCGCAAATCGGTTGTTTCGTACCAGCAACAGAAGCAGTATTACCTGTATTTGATCAAATCTTTACGAGAATTGGTGCAGCGGATGATTTAATATCAGGTCAAAGTACATTTATGGTCGAAATGTTAGAAGCGAAAAATGCAATTGCAAACGCATCAGAAAGAAGTTTAATTTTATTCGATGAAATTGGACGAGGTACATCTACCTATGATGGTATGGCACTTGCACAAGCAATCATTGAACATATTCATGACCAAATTGGTGCAAAAACGTTATTCTCTACGCATTATCATGAATTGACTGTGTTAGAAGAGAGTTTAGATCAACTGAAAAATGTACACGTTTCAGCAATTGAAGAGAATGGAAAAGTAGTATTCCTTCATAAAATTCAAGACGGGGCAGCTGATAAAAGTTACGGAATTCACGTTGCGCAACTTGCAGAGCTTCCAGATAGCTTAATCGCCCGCGCGAAAGAAGTGTTAGCACAGCTAGAAGGACAGGAAGAAATTATTATTCCAAAACGAGTAGAAGTGAAAGTACAAGAAGCTGCTCCAGAACCTGTAGTTGTAAAAGAGGAAATAGCAGAAATACAGGAAACGAAAGTAGAGACTGAAGAAGAATCGCAACTATCTTTCTTTGGAGGAGAACAGTCTTCGAAGAAACAAGACAAACCTCTGCTAGATCAAAAAGAAACAGCAGTATTGGCGCAAATTAAAAAAATCGATTTACTTGATATGACACCTTTAGAGGCGATGAACGAATTGTATCGCTTACAGAAAAAGTTAAAGAAAGGATGAGTAAGTAGATGGGGAAAATTCGCAAACTCGATGACCAACTCTCTAACTTAATTGCGGCAGGGGAAGTAGTAGAGCGCCCTGCTTCAGTCGTAAAAGAACTTGTGGAAAATTCTATCGATGCGAATAGTACATCTATTGAAATCCACTTAGAAGAAGCTGGGTTATCGAAAATTCGTATCATTGATAACGGTGATGGTATTGCAGAAGAAGACTGTATCGTCGCTTTTGAACGCCATGCGACGAGTAAAATTAAAGATGAAAACGATCTGTTTCGCATAAGAACACTCGGTTTCCGCGGTGAGGCATTGCCGAGTATTGCCTCTGTTAGTGAATTAGAATTAATTACTAGCACAGGTGATGCGCCTGGTACACACCTCATAATTAAAGGTGGAGACATTATAAAACAAGAGAAAACTGCGAGCCGAAAAGGAACAGATATTACAGTACAAAACTTATTCTTTAATACACCAGCGCGTCTTAAATATATGAAAACCATTCATACGGAGCTCGGGAATATTACAGATATCGTGTATCGTATTGCAATGTCACATCCAGAAGTATCGTTAAAACTGTTTCATAATGAAAAGAAATTGCTTCATACATCAGGTAACGGTGATGTAAGACAAGTACTTGCATCGATTTACAGTATTCAAGTTGCGAAGAAGCTTGTTCCAATTGAAGCTGAATCTTTAGACTTTACAATTAAAGGCTATGTAACATTACCAGAAGTAACGAGAGCATCTCGTAATTATATGTCAACGATCGTAAATGGTCGTTACGTTCGAAACTTTGTACTAATGAAAGCAATTCAGCAAGGCTACCATACATTACTGCCAGTTGGCCGGTATCCAATTGGCTTCTTATCGATTGAAATGGATCCAATGCTAGTTGACGTTAACGTACATCCAGCGAAGTTAGAGGTTCGTTTTAGTAAAGAACAAGAATTGCTAAAGCTGATCGAAGAAACATTGCAAGCTGCATTTAAAAAAATACAGCTCATTCCAGATGCAGGCGTAACAACGAAGAAAAAAGAAAAAGACGAAAGTGTGCAAGAACAGTTCCAGTTTGAGCATGCGAAGCCGAAAGAACCATCTATGCCGGACATTGTTTTACCAACTGGCATGGATGCAAAACAAGAAGAACCGCAGGCTGTGAAACAGCCACCACAACTGTGGCAACCGCCGAAACAAGAATGGCAACCACCACAGTCGCTCATAAGAGAAGAACAAAGTTGGCAACCATCCACTAAACCGATAATCGAAGAACCAATTCAAGAAGAGAAATCGTGGGACAGTAATGAAGAGGATTTTGAACTAGAGGAATTAGAAGAAGAAGTTCGGGAAATAAAAGAGATTGAAATGAACGGGAATGACTTACCACCGCTTTATCCAATTGGACAAATGCATGGAACATATATTTTCGCTCAAAATGATAAAGGCTTATATATGATTGACCAGCATGCCGCGCAGGAACGTATTAATTATGAATACTTCCGTGATAAAGTAGGAAGGGTAGCGCAAGAAGTACAAGAGTTACTTGTACCGTACCGTATTGATCTATCTCTTACTGAATTTTTACGTGTCGAAGAACAGTTAGAAGAACTAAAAAAAGTTGGGCTATTTTTAGAACAATTCGGCCATCAATCCTTTATCGTCCGCTCGCATCCAACATGGTTCCCGAAAGGACAAGAAACAGAAATTATCGATGAAATGATGGAGCAAGTTGTCAAACTAAAAAAAGTGGATATTAAAAAGTTACGTGAAGAAGCAGCCATCATGATGAGCTGTAAAGCATCCATTAAAGCGAATCAATATTTAACGAACGATCAAATATTTGCCTTACTGGAAGAATTACGTACAACAACAAACCCATACACATGCCCACACGGAAGACCGATTCTTGTGCATCATTCTACTTATGAGTTGGAGAAGATGTTTAAGAGGGTTATGTAGAGTGAATAAATTATATTTCAAAAGGGAGCAACATTTACTGTTGCTCCCTTTTCATATGTAGATTTAATAGTTAAACGAGAATATGGTGGAGTAATTTTACCGTTTATTTCTTGGTTGTGTTAGCTTAAATTTATCTATGTATAAAAAAGCGCTGTATACAGCACTTTTTAAAATGTGCATGAATTGTATCATTACTAACTAAATAACTATGCATGGTTGAATGTTGCTTCTTATTTAGCTAATTGTTATAAAGATCTATACAATTACTTATTTTTATTATTATTAATTTTTTCAGTGTATAGAACTTGCTCTTTATAGTGCTTCTTAATTGGGAAGTTATGTGTACCTGTGCCGTTCTTGAATTTTTTATCAATGGGGTTCTTTAGAGGAACTGTTGTAGTTTCAGTAAATTCATATGGGTAATTTATTTTAGATTTATCTTCAAACATGAAAATGCCTCCTTTTAGGATCTCCTAAATTCTTTACTATAACATGATATGCATATAGATATTTTTTGGACTAGTTATTTATATAGGTTAATGGAATTTAATTACATAACTACTGAAACATTTTAAAGGAAAACAATTTGAGAAAGAAATGGTATGAATAGCTGTTGGCTCCTATTGTTGTTTTTTTTGTTTGACAGCACAGTTAATTATGTATATAAATTCAATATAGATTGTTTTTATAATATGGTTTATATGGGGTTTTCTTGATAATATAATGTGGAATATTATAGTGTTATTAGGTTATTAGGAACATTTAATGCTGTTTCATAACTGAAAGGTAATTGAAAAAAAACTGAAACTTTTCTCATAAAAATTCAATCTAACTTGAAAAATGAAAGGAAAATGAAATTTTCCAAAAGATATTCTTTGTTAAGATAAAAAGCATACATACAAAAAGTATTGACATATCTTAAAAATGTATTTTCAAGATATAGTGGGGGAAAAGATGAGATTAGAAAAACAATTAATAAAAAAGATGTATTATGAAACATTCCTAATGGAGAATGAAACAAAACCAACTCTTGACGTACTTGGACAAGCTTATGTAAACGAAGAAAAAAATGAGATTTCTGATGGGTCTTATATTCGTTTTGCACAAGGTGAATTTTATTATCGTCATCAAGATTTTGAAGCAGCTATTTTTAAATGGGAGAAGGTTAGTAATGAATTAGCACCATGGGCACAAAAAAATATTGCGGATGCTTATTTCGAACTGAATCAGTTATCATTTGCTGAAAATATTTATACTTCTATTACTACTGATAATAAAATATTGATGACCGAAATTAGACTACAATTACTTTCTCTTTACATTGAGCAAAATAATTTTGACTCAGCTTTCGGTGTTATTAAAGAAGCAGTTTCTTTAAATCCTGATTATCCGAATGTCACAAAAATTGCCCGTTCCTTTTATGAGGAACAGCAAGATTTTGATAGTGCAGTAGAGCTTGCTGTGAATGAGTTAATTCGCATAGAATCGTATCCTTGGTTTGAGGTGTTAAAAGGATATATCGATAAAGGGTTTACTAAACATATTTCACCAGACTATTTTTATGATGCATTAGCTACATTAAATAATGTAGATCAAGTACAATTTACGCAAATGGTTTCATCACTCTGGAACAGTTATAAAAATGAAAAAAATTACTTATTGTGGCTTAACACAATAAATGAATTTTTCTTACATATTGAAATACATTCGTCCGATATATGGAACAAAGTTTCTGCTCTTTACGAAGAAACGTACTTTGCATTAATTCAAGGTCAATATACGCTTAGACAATTAAACGATATCATACCAAATCTGTTAGCAAATTGGTTAAAGGTAGTCAATCCATCTTATGCTGTATTTCCATCTGCAGCTGTATTGGCATGGGATGAGATTTTCCCTTCCAAAATAGATTCAGCAAATATAGAACATGCGGAAAACTTACTGTCACATTCTATTAATCATGTAAATGGCTTAGAGTACAGCTTACACCTTTTTGAATCTATTACACAGTGGGCACAAAAGCAGAATATAGAAATAGGTCACCGATTTAAATGGTTAGTTGACGAGCTCGCAGATTTAAGAACAAATCGTATTTTAGTAACGGGAACTTCAGGGAACGGAAAAACTACATTTATTAACTCTATATTAGGAGAAAATATATTAGAAAAATCAATTTCAAATGTAGTAGTTTTAAAAAATGATGCTCATATAGAAATAAACGCTATAACAGACTCAGCAATTACAACAACGGAAGATGTCTCTGATTACCATAATATGATGTCTCAGCACCATCAAACATATAGAGATAGAGCGTGTGTTGAATTTAAATTACCATGCAGATTTTTAAATGAAAATAAACTTACATTTGTAGTGACACCTGGCTTTAATAGGAATAACGACACTAGAGATGAGATATTCGAATATTTAAATTCTGTAGACGAATTACTGTTCGTATTGAATGCGGATTCACCTTTTACTGATAAAGAACGTGACATTCTATTAAGTATTCAAGAACATACGCCAAATTTACAAATTCATTTCTTATTAAATAAAATCGATAACATTTACAGTGAAGCAGAAGTGAAAAGGGTATTACATGATACGGCAACGAGAATAAACACATATTTCCCGTATGCGAGAATTTTCCCTTATTCCTCGTTATATACAAGTAGTCAACAATTAAATGATTTAACTGAGTTTATTCATTTTAACTTTAATCATAAAAATATCGATGCAGAACGTACTGAAAAGTTATTATTTTTCATTCGAAAAACAATTACATATCTTTTGGATAAACGTGTTGAGAAAGAAAATAATCTGGTGGATGCTATTAATTGGAATGAAGATATGCTAGTGAAACTAAACGGTAGCATTAATAACCTTACTACATTTGAGAGGGAAAAAATTCATTTCATTACACAATCATATCGTTCAATGAAGACTGAAATTACAAATGATCTTACTGAAAATATTCCGAAGATATTAAAGAGCTGTTCTAATTTAATTAGTGAAGAAAGTGATTTCGGGCACATGGATACGGAACTAAATAAAGCAATGAATGAAAGAGTGCATAAATATTTAGAACAAACTGTGTTACCTAATCTGGCTCTTTCTATGCAAAATTGGATTGCAACTTCTAATAATGAGCTTCTTCAAAGTCAAACGTATTTAGAAGAACTTAGTGAAGGGCTTAATTCACTATTTGGAGAAAATAGAATACAGTTAGAATGTGACTTTAAAGTGCTTGATGACTGGCGCAGAGATACTGACAGGATGACGACTAGAATACAAATGGATGAAGTAAATATTTTACGTCGATTTACGCCAGCACAATTTTTACTGAAAAGTGCCGGTAAATTGTTTGGAGTTCTTCCTAAAAATAAATCTATGCTATATAACAAATACAAACAGTATGTAGAAAATGAAGATTATACTGAAGTAACGGCTTCTATTATGAAGAAATTTTTCTTGCAATTTGAGCTGTTTGAAAACACACAAGAGCGAGATATTAATATATTCTTTAGGAATCCATTTAACTCTTTAAAGCAAGCTGTAGAAAACACGCATTTAGAAATACAAGAAAAACAAGAGATATTACATAAGATGAAATCAAATCCTGAAATCTATCATGATTCTATCATGCTCTTTGAATTGAGATTGCGTCAATGTGAAGTAATTTTAAATATAGGTAATGATAATACCTATACGGATGTAGCTTTAGAAACAAGCGTAGAATAAAAGTAAAAGGGAGCAACTGTAATAAGTTGCTCCTTTTTCATATATAGATTATTTTTCTGTTTCTTTAATTTTAGTTTGTACTTCGCCAGTTTTAATTTTATTGCTTTCTGAGAAGCGTAATAAATCGCCTTCAATAATTTTGTCAGACATTCGTAATTCATTTTGGGCACGTTTAATGAGGGCTTGAGCTTCTTTTTTTTGTAAATCTACAATTTCACCTGTTATACGGTCGTAGAAAGTGTTGTTTTTGTATGCATACTTATCTGTAACGAAGCTACCATCACGTAAAACAACAAAGCCAGTATATTCATCTGAAAACATATCATGGCCAAAACGAATATCATTCGTAGAATCAACACCTAATAAATTTAGAATAGTAGGTTTCATATCGATTTGTCCAGTAGGCTTTGAAATAGTTTGACCTTCTGTTTGTCCAGGAATATGAATATATAAAGGTGTACGTTGTAAATTTAAAGTATCAAATTCTGTTATTTGATCTTTTTCTAAAAACTGTGCCATTGCACGATTATGTTTTTCGGAAATACCATAATGATCACCGTATAAGACAATAATAGAATCATCGTAAAGCCCCTCGGCCTTTAGACGTTCAATAAATTTTTTAATTGATTCGTCTAAGTAACGTGCTGTTACGATGTAACGATCAAATACGCCATTACCAGAGTTGTATGGTTCAATGAATTTTGTATCTTCATCATACGTAAATGGATAATGGTTTGTTAAAGTAAGGAAACGAGCATAGAATGGTTGATTAACAGTTTTTAATATATCTACTGATTGATCAAAGTATTCGATATCTTTTAATCCCCAATTTAAATTTGTTTCTGGTGTAATTTTGTAATCAAGCTCATTATAGTAACGATCATAACCAAGAGCAGAGTACATGATATTACGATTCCAAAATGTTGCGTTATTCGCATGAAATACAGAAGTGAAATAACCTTGCTGACGTAAAATTTCTGGAGTTGCAGTATAATCATTGTTACCGTGTGTAAAGAATACAGCTCCTCGATTTAATGGATACAACGACGTATCGATTAGAAATTCAGAATCAGATGTTTTCCCTTGACCAGTTTGATGGAAAAAGTTATCAAAGTAATAACTTTCATTTATGAATTCATTTAGGAATGGTGTAACTTCTTGCCCGTTCACTGATGCGCCTATTAAGAAGGTCTGCAAGGATTCAAGAGTGACGACAATTACGTTTTTTCCTTTCGCTGCACCAAACATATTAGGGTTTGGCTCGCTTTGATTTGCTTTTACGTAGTTTTCAGTTTCTTGTAATTTACTACTATCAGCAAGTGCTTTTTGTGACCCAGCTTTTACTTGCAGTGTTAAGTCATATACTTGGTGAGTATATAAGCCTAAATTTTTGACAAGCATGACTCGGTCGAATGATCTTGTTAATAATTCAGGGCGCTCTTTTTCTGCAAGATGTAGATTCGCAAAGAATACACCAATCGTTAAAAGAAAGTATAACAAGCGCGTAGAATGAGTTACACGTTCTGTTTTAAAGACCAATGATTTCTTTTTTAATAAAATAAAGAAGAAAACAATGTCTACGAATGCGAGTATAATTTTGTAGTTTAATATTTCTATAATACTGCCGCCTAATTGGCCGAAGTTTGAGGTTTGTCCAAGTACTGGTAATGTAACGAAATCACTATAAAAATCATAGAACATTACATTTCCAACAAGCACGATTGTTAATAAGAAATTAATACAGAGCGCTATATAATTTCGCTTTTCACCAGTTGCAAATAATGCTAATCCAACAAATGCTAATGATGCGGCTAGAGGGCTAATAAACAAAATGAGCTCTTGCGTTGAAGACTCGATTTTTAAATCAAAACTGAATCGCGTAATAAGATATGTTTTTAACCATACCGCTAAAGCCATTATTATAACAAAACTTATATTTTGCATTTGTAAATTTATTTTGTTCTTCATTTTTACACCTTCTTTATATAATTTATTTAACTAAAGTTATATATTATGTTTTTATAACTATTAGAGTGTAATGAACCATTTAGACTTTGTTTTCTAAAGGGAATAATTTGAAGTATTCATATATATACAATGGGGATTTTTAAAGCGTAGTAGCATAAATATAACTCTTTTTGAGAAACGGGCAGAACAAGTCATAGTTGTAGTGAAATTGACTTATAGACATCCTACCATATTAAACACTATGATGATGTTACAAAATATCGAACAAATAAAAGTGAAAATGGATAGAGACTTTTAAAACTGTTGACATTCAATTTATTAGAATTGAATGTCAATCGTTTTAAATATACAGTTATATTACATATGTATTTTGTAAAATCCCGATTTTTTGTCGGTTAATTATTAGCAGGGAAGGATAGGGGGTTTATTAATATAATTTTACTATATGTAAGTAAAGTGTTTTGAAATTGAAAATATTTGACTGACATTTTAATGATAGAAATTAAATGTCAGATAAGTACTTTCCAACATACAGACCACTTGCAGCTGCTTGAGATAATGAATGCGTAACGCCTGAACAATCTCCAATTAAAAATAGCCCATGTATACTAGTTTCAAAATGATTATTAATTTTTATCGTAGGAGCATAGAACTTTCCATCAATTCCATATAGTAAAGTATGTTGATCAATAGGTTCTTGTATAAATTGTTCTAAACGTAATAAAAATTCTTTGAGCCCTTCAATATATAATTGAGGAATTTCTTGATTCAAATCTCCATAATCCCCCTGTAGTGTAGGCTGTATACGGCTATGTTCCATGCTGTTTTCCGCCGTAGGTTGTTTCTTTAGTAAGTCCTCTAAGCGCTGTATAACAATCCGATCTCGTCCTTGGTTAATGCCTTTAATAATTGAACTTGCGTATACATTTGCTTCTTTGAGAGTTGGAAAATAGCTAGGAATAAATAAAGTGAAATTTAAATTAGAAGTGCCAGTTCCTTGCTCTCGAAAATTTTGACCGTCAGGCATAACTAAACCTTCTTCGTACTTTCGAATGATGCGTCCTTTTGGATTCATACAGTAAGTAGTTGCTGTGAAATGCTCACCTTGATAAGAAAGTTTTGTTTCAAAAGTATCTTTTAATATAGAACGTAATTGATGTTCTTTCATTTCTACTCTAATTCCTAAATCTACACGTGTTTGCTCCTGAGAAATATTTAGGGAACTGCACATTTCTTTTAACCAATCGGCCCCAGAGCGCCCAGTTGCAAATACTAGTTGCTTAGTTTGAACTGTTCCTTGATTTGTATCTATTGTAAAATGATCTTCCTGTTTCAGAATATGTTGTACATCTATATGAAATTGAATCTTTATTTTCGTCAGTAAAAATTCATAGAGCTGCTGAAAAATGTTACTGGAAAGTGTAGTACCAAGATGTCTTACTTCTGTTGTTAGCATTTGTAAACCACACGCTTCAGCTCTCTTAGTGAGACTTGAATTTTCAGTAGAATATTTTGAAACCGAACTTCCACCAAACTGACATAGAATTTCATCTACTTCAGCCATGAGTTGTAAAAAACCCTCTTTACCGACTTTTTTCTCAAGTTCTCCGCCAAATCCGTTTGTATAATTAAATTTCCCTTCAGATTTGCCTAAACCACCAAACCCGAAATATTTATCACATGTAGTACAATTACACACTTTTCCTTCGTCTAAAGGACAATGGCGATCTTCTAGCGCTTTACCTTTATCAAGAATTAAAACTTTTTTGTTACTTTTAGCTATTGAATAAGCCATAAAAATGCTACTTACTCCAGCGCCGATAATCGTAACATCATACATATTCTTCCACCTGCTAACGAATAGTTTGTTTTTTATTTTTCTAGTGTATAACAATTTTATGAAGTTAAGAAATAGCTTTTATTAATAAAGTGGGAGTTTTTGAACTTGATGCTTTATTAATTTCTACGAGTGGTGGAGTAAATACAAAAATTTTTATTTGAAAGAAGAAACAGTTTAAAAAATAACTATGTCATATGATTAATAACATCTTACATAGAAAAAAACAGACCTTTTAAGTGAAGAGGTCTGTTAATGATTTTAAATCTTATTTAGCAAACACATGATTACCAATTACTGCTACTGTTTGACGTGTCGTAATCCACTTGTCCGTTGATGTTTTTGGATTGTAGAAATAAATCCAGTCTGAATCTACTCCATTTGTGGAGATAGCCTCTTCTACAGCCATTTTTGCTTCTGCACTTGCAGGTTGATTAATTCTTCCATCTGTAACAGGAGTAAATGCATATCCGTATTTAATAGGTTCATAAATAACGCCTGTTATTGTATTTGGAAAACCTTTTGCATTTACACGATTTAGTATAACTTTGGCTACTGCTACTTTTCCTTTATAGGATTCGCCACCTGCTTCAGCGGTAACTAAGCGTGCCATTAAGTCTTTTTCTTTTTGTGAAATACTTGAGTTGATTTTTAAATGTTGTCCTGTATAAAGCTTGTTTCCGACTGTATTGTTCATTTGTTTTATAGATTGGACAGTGACATTGTAACGCTTTGCTATCGTTTCTAATGAATCTCCCGGTTGTACTTGATAAATAATTTGTTCAGAAATGTTCGCAGGCTTGGCATTTTGAGGAACAGTGATTTCATTTGATTTCACGGACCCTGGAATATGTAACTGTTCGCCAATAAAGGTTTTATCGTTTCCTTTATTATTAGCCTGTTTAATGGATTGTATTGAAACTCCGTATTGTTTACTAATGCCCCAAAGTGTATCGTTCTTTTTTACTGTATGAATGGTAGAAGCTTCAGCTGTACTTTGACTACATACGAATGTAATTGCGGCCGCAGATAAAGGAATTATATGTTTTATTTTTAGTAATTTCATTGTAAATCCTCCTAAGAAAAAATTAAGGTGAAACGATTAAGTAATGTAGTTTGAAATGTGTATATGCGTAATATATTAATGTAAGTATATTAGCACATATAAAATAAATAATCACTATAAGTTTCATATTCGTTTAGTGTAGAGTCAGAATATGAAATATTGCATATGAAAATACATTGAAGTTCATATTTCTGATTACTATAATCTATTTAGTAGAAAGGGAATACGTTATAGAATTAATCATTATAGATTAATATAATGATTAATAATTATTAATAGGAGGATTGATGTAATGAAAATATTTCAAAAAATGTGTGCGTCAACTGTAATCATTACAACACTTTTAGGAACAGGAGGCACTATCAATAGTGTATATGCTGATTCTATAGAACAGCAGAGTAAATTAGGGATAGAACAAGAAACAGATAAGCAAATCATTGTAAAATTTAAAGCGGATTTGGATTTGCCATATGAAGATGGTATTGAAAAGCAAATACAATCTCAAACGAATGATAAAATAATAAAAGATCTTTTGACAGAATATCCAGATGTAACATTTACTCGTTTATTCACATCTGTAAGCCCGGAACAAATACAAAACCTTGAAGTGAAAGCACCTAATCATGTATCTACAAGTCTATTAAACTACTATATTCTTCAAAATCAAAATAGTGGGTATGAAGAAGAAATAGTAGATAAGTTAAAGGCATCTTCTTTAATAGAAGATGCGTATATGAAGAAACAAGAGAAAATAATGCCACCTGAAGTGCAATCATCAAGTGTAGCTCTTAATCCTAATAACAATCCTAGATTTAAAAAACAAGGTTATCTTGAAGCAGCCCCATACGGTATTAATGCGCCTTTCGCCTGGGGAATTCAAGGCGGTAATGGAAATGGTATTACTTTTGTTGATATGGAATACGGATGGCTATTAAATCATGAGGATTTATTACATCAAAATATTGAATTAATGTCTGGAAGAAATATAGATCAGCATGTCGGTCATGGGACGTCTGTACTAGGAATTGTATCCTCTGAGGACAATGAAGTCGGGAATATTGGGATTGCGCCAAAAGCGAAAGCAAAGGTTATCTCTCAAATAAGAGATAACGGACAGTATAATACGGCTGATGCAATATTAAGCGCTGTAAATCAGTTAGAAGCTGGGGATGTTTTATTATTAGAGGCGCAAGCATCCTTTGATGGATATGGTGATAAATATTTACCTGTTGAAGTACAACCAGATATTTTTGATGCAATTCGTGCTGGTACAGATAAAGGGATTGTAATTATAGAGGCTGGAGCAAATGGGTGGAATGATTTAGACCAGTTCAAAGATAGAAAAGGTAAGCAAGTCTTAAATCGTAATAGTAAAGATTTTAAAGATTCGGGTGCAATTATGGTAGGCGCTGGCTCTTCATCTTTCCCTCATGAACGTATGTGGTTTTCGAATTATGGAAGCCGTATTGATGTGTACGGATGGGGAGAAAATGTAGATACAACTACAGCTGAACAAAGTAGAAGTGCTGTAAATCTATATACTTCAAGCTTTAGCGGAACATCTAGTGCCTCGCCAATTATTGCTGGGGCAGCGACTTTAGTACAAAGCATTGCTAAAGAAAATTTAGGACAACCATATAGACCTAGTGAACTAAGAGCAATATTAAGCAACCAGAGCACAGGAACAAAATCTAAAGATCCATATGCAGATAAAATTGGTGTTTTACCAGATTTGAAGTCTATACTAGTAAACTTAGGCTATGAACAAAGAAAACCAAACGGTGGGAATGAATTACAAGTAACAGAAAATGAACCAAATAATGAGCCTAGACAGGCAAATAAAGTTAACTTTCATACACCGGTGAAAGGAATGCTACATAATAGTGATAGAGTAGATGTATTTACTTTCCAAATTGACTCGCCGGAAAATATTAATATTTCTCTATTAAATGAACAAAATATCGGAATGACATGGGTACTTCATCATGAATCAGATTTAAATAACTATGTAGCATATGGTGAAAATGAAGGCAATGTAGTTAAAGGAACTTATAATGCAAAGCCAGGTAAATATTATTTATACGTCTATAAATATGAGAATACAGATGGTTCATACGTATTGAACATAAAATAAGTAAAAGGAACTTCAGATGAAGTTCCTTTAAATTTTTCTAATTTAGTATATGTGAATGATTTTTTAACTTTACTTCTATGCAATATTTCATATTGATGAAATGTTATTTATTTTTTCTGAACTAGCTTATATTATATTCAATAAGTTTGATATAAAAACAGAAAAAGAGAGGGATAATAATGAGCAATAAGAAGTTAATTTTGAAATTATTCATATGTAGTACAATATTTATCACATTTGTATTTGCTTTACATGATAAGCAAGTAGTTGCAGCTAGCTCTGTTAATGAGCTTGAAAATTGGTCGAAATGGATGCAACCTATACCTGATAATATCCCGTTAGCACGAATTTCAATTCCAGGAACACACGATAGTGGGACGTTCAAGTTGCAAAATCCGATTAAGCAAGTATGGGGAATGACGCAAGAATATGATTTTCGCTATCAAATGGACCATGGAGCTCGCATTTTTGATATAAGAGGACGTTTAACAGATGATAATACGATAGTTCTTCATCATGGGCCATTATATCTTTATGTAACACTGCATGAATTCATAAACGAAGCGAAACAATTTTTAAGAGATAACCCGAGTGAAACGATTATTATGTCTTTAAAAAAAGAGTATGAGGATATGAAAGGGGCAGAAGATTCATTTAGTAGTACGTTTGAAAAAAATTATTTTGTTGATCCTATCTTTTTAAAAACAGAAGGAAATATAAAACTTGGAGATGCTCGTGGGAAAATTGTACTACTAAAAAGATATAGTGGTAGTAATGAATCTGGAGGATATAATAATTTTTATTGGCCAGATAATGAGACGTTTACCACAACTGTAAATCAAAATGTAAATGTAACAGTACAAGATAAATATAAAGTGAGTTATGATGAGAAAGTAAAATCTATTAAAGATACAATGAATGAAACGATGAACAATAGCGAGGATTTAAATCATCTATATATAAATTTTACAAGCTTGTCTTCTGGTGGTACAGCATGGAATAGTCCATATTACTATGCCTCTTATATAAATCCTGAAATTGCAAACCATATAAAACAAAAGAATCCTGCGAGAGTAGGCTGGGTAATTCAAGACTACATAAATGAAAAGTGGTCACCATTATTGTATCAAGAAGTTATAAGAGCGAATAAGTCATTAATAAAAGAATAAAGATGATGAGAGTGAGAAGCGATAAAATATATCGCTTCTTATTTCTTTTCCAATAACCAACAATATAAATTGTACTTTTATAATAGAAAAAAATAAAAACATAAGATATAATCATACATATAAAATTTGTACCTATAAATTTTATATGTATGATTGAATTTGATTTGTTGTAATGAAATGGAGGTATATACTATGAAGTTTCCACATGATTTTTTATTCGGAGCTGCTTCAGCTTCTTATCAAGTAGAAGGTGCATGGAATGAAGATGGAAAAGGTGTTACGAATTGGGACGAGTTTTCAAAAATTCCTGGCAAAACATACAATGGAACAAATGGTGATGTAGCTGTTGATCATTATCATCGATATAAGGAAGATGTTCGCTTAATGGCTGAGATGGGATTAGAATCGTATCGTTTTTCTATTTCTTGGGCGAGAATATTGCCGACTGGAGATGGAAAGGTAAATGAAAAAGGGATTGAATTTTATAACAACTTAATTGATGAATGTTTAAAATACGGGATTGTGCCGTTTGTCACTTTATATCATTGGGATTTACCATTACCGTTAGAAAAAGATGGTGGATGGACGAATAAAAGAACAGCAGAGGCTTTCGTAAAATATGCAGAAACTTGTTTTAAGGCATTTGGTGACAGAGTTAAGCATTGGATTACTTTTAATGAGACCGTAATGTTTTGTGGATTAGGTTATTTAAAAGGTGCACATCCACCAGGAATACAAAATGATGTTCCAAAGTATTTTCAAGCGACTCATTATGTATTTTATGCACACGCGAAAACAGTTGCGGTGTACAAGCAGCTGAAACAATATGGTGAGATTGGGATTACACATGTTTTCTTACCAGCTTATAGTGTGGATGATCAAAAAGAAAATATACAAGCAGCAAATCATGCGAATGAATATGAAACGTATTGGTATTATGATCCAATTTTAAAAGGCGAGTATCCGTCTTATGTTGTACAACAATTAAAGGAAAAAGGATGGACTCCTAATTGGACGGTTGAAGAATTAGAAATCATTAAACAAAATGCAGAAGAAAATGATTTTATTGGCTTGAATTATTATCAACCAATACGAGTAGAAAGATACGATATGGATATAAAGAGTGAGGAACATTCTCGAGAAAACTCAACGCTTGCTCCAGGTAACCCTTCTTTTGATGGTTTTTATCGAACAGTTAAAATGGATGATAAAACATATACAAAATGGGGATGGGAAATATCTCCCGAAGGTTTCTTAGAGGGAGTGCATATGTTGAAAGCGCGTTACGGTGACATAAAGATGTATGTAACGGAAAATGGACTTGGTGATGAAGATCCAATCATTGACGGAGAAATTGTAGATGTTCCGAGAATTAAATTTATTGAAGCGCATTTAAAAGTAATGAAGCGTGCAATTGAAGAGGGAATTAACTTAAAAGGTTATTATGCATGGTCAGTGATTGATCTTTTAAGTTGGTTAAATGGATATAAAAAGCAATATGGCTTTATTTTTGTCGATCATAATGATAACTTAAAACGTAAGAAGAAACTTTCGTTTCATTGGTATAAACGTGTGGTCGAAACGAGAGGGGAAGAGTTATAACAGATAAAAGCGTATTTTAGGAGAAAGTGTATGAGTGCAAAGTATAAACAAATTGCAGATGTGTTAGAGCAAAACATTCGAGATGGGCTTTTTAATGAAACGAAAAAACTACCTACAGAAGAAGCGTTGATGAATCGATTTGAAGTAAGCCGTAATACGATACGTAAAGTAATTAGTCAGCTTGTGAATAGAGGTTATATTTTTCAAGTGCAAGGTAGTGGCATGTTTTTACGCGAAACTTCTGTAACAGATTACATTAATTTAGGAAGTTTACGTGGATTAACGAAAAATCTTGTTTCACAAAATATTGAAACGAAAGTGTTAGAGCTGGAAGTAATAGATGCGGACGAAGAGATAGCAAAGCGGATGCAATGCGAAGCTGGAACTAGGTTGTATTTTTTGAAGCGCTTAAGAATTGTAGATGCTAAACCATTCTCTATTGAAGTAAGTTATTTCAAAAAGGATATTATTCCATATTTGAACGAAGAAATAGCATTAAGCTCTGTATACAGTTATTTCATTGAAGATTTACGATTAAATATTGGTTTTGCTGATAAAGTTATTAGTTGTGAAAAAGTAAATAAAGAAAATGCACAGCTTTTAGAATTAAATGAAGGTGATCCGGCGCTTCTTATTGAAAATACAGTGTATCTTGTAAATGGAACAATTTTTGAGTTATCTCAGTCGATGTTTCATTATGAAAAGGCGAAACTTTTAAATCGAATTAATTTTAAATGAAAAATTATCGTGTGAAAAAAGCAACTGGTCCTAAGTGATCAGTTGCTTTTTATTTTTTAAGTGGATGAGCAAAAAAACATGAAAGTGGTTGGTCCGCTTTTTGTAAACATCTATTATGATAAGAGAAGAAAGGTAGTATGTTATCGACGTTTTAAAGAGGAAGGTTTTTATGTAAGTTCTTTAATTAAAATAGATGGGTCTTAGAGAGGTGAAAAGACAATGAGTTTTGCAATTTCACTAGTCGTTATTATTGTAATTGTATCGCTATTTGGGACTGTACTAGTTGCAAGAAACGTGGAGGAGAATTACGGTAAGTCTACAAAAAGAAATGTGAAAAACTTATCTGCAATCTATATTCTTCTTCTTTTTGTTCTACTGGCCGGGGTAACATGGTACGCGGTAATGATTTAATAGTTTGTAAAAGAATTGAAATGAGAGTATGAAGTTGGAATTTCAGAAGCTATTGAGTAATCAGAAAGAGAACCATTTTGGATATATCCATTTACGGATAAGAAAATGTGACTAATTAATACTATTTTTACGGTGAATACTGTTAGTAAAAAATGAGGATAGTTCGTTTTGAAAGGAGGAAACTAGATGGAATGGAAACCAAATCGTGCAGATAAGACACCTGTATATAAACAAATTGCGGATTATATTGAAAGAGGCATTTCTTCAGGTGAATTTCCTTCTGATAGTAAGTTACCTTCTGAGCGTATGTTAGCAAAGGAATTACAGGTGAACCGGAGTACAATAGTAGCTGCGTATGAAGAATTAAAATCACTTGGAGTAGTAGAACGGCAAAAGGGAAGCGGAACACGGGTCAATACAGACATATGGGGTGTCTCACATAAACGAATACCGAACTGGGGTAGGTACGTGGAGGATGGATCGTTCTTACCTAACGTACCACTCGTTCAACAAATTCGAACGGAAACACAAAAAGATGATTTAATTAATTTAGCAAGCGGTGAACTGTCACCAGAATTAATTCCAAGTGATAGATTTCGAACAATTTTGTCGGAGAAAACATTTATGGAAAACCTCGGTTATGATCATCCACTTGGAAATGAGATGTTGAGAAAAACAATTGCAGCACATGTTCAGCAATATAAACAAATTGAAGCAGATTCAAGCTCTATTCTTATTACGTCAGGAGCACAACAGGCGCTTAATCTTATCGTTCAATGTTTATTAAAACCTGGTGATGCGATCGCGATTGAAGATCCTTCGTATTGTTTTTCGCTTCCAATGTTTAAATCGGCCGGTTTGAACATATTTCATTTACCTGTTGATGAGCATGGAATGAATCCAGATGACTTAATCGATTTGCACAAAAAGCATCGCATTCGTATGGTGTTTTTGAATCCAGATTATCAGAATCCGACGGGGACTGTGCTTTCATTAGCGAGACGTAAAAAAATTTTAGAACTGTCTTCTGAGTTCGGTATACCAATTGTAGAAGATGATCCGTATAGTTTAATCTCTTTTAATGGAGAAGTGAACCCGACATTAAAATCAATGGACCAAAATGGAAATGTTCTTTATATAAGTTCATTATCAAAAATTGTTGCATCAGGATTACGTATTGGATGGATAATTGGTCCTACACGTGTAATTGAGCGTTTAGCAGATGCAAAGCAACAAGTTGATTTTGGCCATAGTGTATTTACGCAGTGGGTAGCAAATCAATTTTTAGAATCAAAGGATTTCCATAAACATATTACGATACTTCGTGGACAATTGAAGCAAAGAAGAGATGTATTAATTGCAGAGCTTGAAGGAACATTGGGAGACCGAGTTGAATGTTTCGTGCCAGAGGGTGGAATACATGTATGGTGTAAAGTGAAAGGAAAGTTTGATGAATATCACTTATTAGGTGAATCTATACAGAATGGTGTCGCATTTGTTCCGGGCAGTGTTTTAGGTTCGAAAAATGAATATATACGATTTACGTTTGGTAGAGCGAATATAGAACAAATTCAACTTGGAATTAAACGGTTTGCCGACACGCTAAATGAGATTTCATAATATGGATGTGTGATAGTGAAATGAGGGAAAGAAATGAAGTACGTGACGCTTTTACTTCAAGTAGGCGTGCTATATGTATTTAGCCTAGTGGGTACGTGGATTCAAGGAGTATTCCATCTATCAATGCCAGGAAGTTTAATAGGGATGTTAATACTGTTCCTGCTTCTTTCCACTCGCGTTTTACCGTTAAAATGGTTTGAGTTAGGTGCGGAAAAGTTAATCGTATTTTTACCGTTATTTTTAATCCCTTCGACAACAGGGCTCATGGAATACGGGTCTTTTCTTTTCAGTAAGGAGAGTATTATATTCTTTTTAGTAGTTGCAAGTACTGTAGTAACTTTGATTGTTTCAGGGTATATAAGTCAATTATTAATAACAACAAAAAAATAAAATCGACAAGGTGCACGATTCAAATGGTCTTAATTATTATTACTGTAGCAATTTATTTCTTGGCGACAAAGCTATATAAAAAATTTACGTTTGCATTTACGTTACCGGTGTTAACAGTTACGGCAATTATGATTTGTTTATTTTTCATTTTTGGTATTTCTCATCATGAGTATAGGGAAAATGGAGGAGACATTCTTTCAAGCTTATTGAGCCCTGCAATTGTAGCATTAGCCATACCTCTATTTAAAGAGCGAAAGATACTTATGAAAAATTTTTTATCGATACTTATTGGAGTAGTGATAGGTATAGTGGCTGTAACGAGTATGAATGTAGTGATTGGCGGAATTTTAAATATAGATAAGGAACTTATATTAACTACTTTACCACAGTTAGCAACGATGCCTATTGCCCTATCATTAGCGGATCAAATTGGTGGTATTCCATCTATGACTTCTAGTTTTGTAGTTGTTGCAGGAATAACAGGCGCTATTATCGGACCAACAGTACTTAAGTTTTTCAGTATAACAAGTACGATTGGAAAAGGAGTTGGAATGGGCTGTGCATCACATATTATCGGTGTGAGCCGTCTCGTGAAGGAAGGCGAGAAAGAGGCGACAATCGGTTCGGTAACGATGATTGTAACTGGAATACTCATTAGTATACTAATACCGTATGGAACGAAATTTATTTTTTAAATGTAATGGAGATGATAACAATGACAACATGGTTTATAGTTACATTATTTGTTTTTGGAGCTATTAAAGTATTAGTTTCTAGCATGCCCACTTCTGTTGTGGAATCAATTATTAGTAAATTTGAATTGCATCAAAAGCTTGAGGCGGAAAATACTTCTATATCGATAGATGGAAAAAATATAGAGGGAGAAATGAAACTACAAGTTATTCATGAATTTAATGAGGCTTTGTTTTTAGATAAACATTATTTCCCGCCGCACGGAGAAGGGACACCCATAGTCATTGATACGAAGAAAGGGAATAAAGAGATTAGATTTTCGCTATATAGCTATGAAGAACATGTTGATGTCATTAAGCAATATAAGAAGAAAGTCGTTGCCTATCGTTTACGCTCTAAAAGCCTTCAAACATTGGCACCATTAGCAATAACGGAAGAGTATGCTTAAGAAGGGACCTATAATGGTCTCTTTATTTTTTTATCCAATTATATACGTTCCAAATAAAAGAATGAAAAATCATATAACCAAATAAAGAATATGTATGGTTCCAATTCGCGTTATGTACAAATAAACCTAAACTTTCAGCAATCTGTTCAAAAAGGCTAGCACAAATACCGATTGAAATAATAAATAAAGTTCTAGAAACTTTAGATAATTTTTTTGAAATGTGTATAAAGATAACTGTTAAAATCGGCAGTACGAACAATGTAAAAGCTATATTAACCGAAAATGTGGATGAGAAGGGCCTAGCCGGAAAGGAATATATTTGTTTATGAACAAAAAAAGCATCTAAGCAAGTTCCAATAATAGAAGAGAGAAAGATTGTAACTACTAATGCTAGAAACTCATTCTTCTTCTCGGAGGAGGACATTTTTCTTTGCGAGAATGGCGAGTTCAATTTTTTCGAGTGTTTTGCAGTAGTCTTCTGTAATTTGTCCATTTATATTTTCCTCCTTATCAACTAAGTAATTTACAACTTGCCAATCGGTAAACCAATCTTCACTGTCAACTTCTTCATGCTTCATATCTCGCCATGCATAGATGAGTGCAGGGCTGTATATGCGATAAGCGCCATTTCGTAACTGGCATTTCTTTATTCGGCGCTTATAAAACTCACGGGAAAAAGATTCATTTACACTTGAAAATAAATGGGGCCAGTAATCTTTCCTTGATCCTGTATGTGGATGGTGTTGAGCCCAGCTTATTATTTGAGATAAAACATGTGTATCTCGAAATAATAATGAGTACAATCTTTTTCCAATTAATATCCGTTCATGTAAGGAAGTGAAATGTTTCATTGTATCACCAAATAGTAATACTTTTTGTTTCTTATCATTTTCGTAGAATGGGAAAAGAATATGATTAAACTGAAAGAAATCAAAGAGTTTAAATCCAATACTATTTAGTACAGTCTTTTTAAATTGTACATTTTGAATCACTCTTTTTTCTAAGTAGTTTTGTTCATTAACAATAGTTGCAATCGCTAATGTTTTTTTGTTGCCTGTTTTCCAAAAATCGTTCCACATCGTTTCCATAAATGTAGAAACATTTAGGTGAGGGAGAAGGTGAAATAACTTTTGTGATCTCTTTACACTTTGTTCGTAAAGTAAAAATTGAGGGTATACATCTTGGAAAATAAGCCAATTCCCTCTTTCTAAAAAAGAAAAAAATATGAATTGATCTTTCTCTGATAAAATTCTCGTATATAAATCCCCCTTTAAATCAGTCATATTCCAACCGCCGTTACGTGATACCATATGTCCAAGCAGTGCCCAATGTATTTCTGGATATTGAATGTAAAATTGGTAGTATGCGCGTGTTCTTGTAACATTATTTTTATTTAGTTGTTCTGTTTGTATTTTAATTTTGTTGATGATGAGTTGTTCTTCTTTCGTTAATTTATACATGGTGTCAGAAGGAATAAGCTTGCTTTTTTGTTTTAATTCATTTTTTACGTCGAATAGGGAGAGAGGCAGTGCTTTGGAAGGTCCGTTATATGTATGATTTGAATTGCTTCGGTCCATTCCGTTACCTCCCTTTTTCATAAATTTAAACATGATTATTGGCTATGAATCATTCTATTTATTTTATTACGAGTATAAGAAATAAATGAGCGGTGTTTTTTTACAAGGAATTTATTTATCATGCAAACAGTATGGAAAATCTTACTGTTGTGAGGTGAAATGAAAAACAGAAACTAAGTTTAATAGTTTCTGTTTTTTTATTTTGTCAATTAAATGTAACAAACGACGATTATGATTTGAATCAATTGAAAATAATTCAATAAATATTATTTAAATTGAGATGTTTCGTAGGAGGAAAAGGAATGTTAAATAAAATAATTTTAATTACTGGTGGTACAGGTTCGTGGGGGCATGAACTTATAAAACAACTATTAGAAAAATCACCGAAAGAAATTAGAGTTTTTTCAAGAAATGAAACGGTTCAGTTTGAAATGCAGCAACAGTTTATAAATGATGATAGGCTAAAATTTATTATTGGAGATATTCGTGATAAAGATCAACTAGTCTATGCATGCCAAGGTGTACATTATGTATTCCATCTTGCAGCTTTAAAACACGTTCCAGTATGTGAGTATTATCCTTATGAAGCTATAAAAACTAACATACATGGTACGCAAAATGTAATTGAAGCCTCTACACAGATGCAAGTTGAAAAAGTTATATATGTTTCAACGGATAAAGCAGCTGATCCATCAAATACGTATGGGATGACAAAAGCAATTGGTGAAAAATTAATGGTTCATGCGAATATACAAACGAAGAAAACAAAATTCATTTGTGTTCGTGGTGGAAATGTTTTAGGAACGAGTGGAAGTGTAGTACCGCTTTTTAAACAACAAATTAAAAGATCTTCAGAAGTAGGGATTACCGATGCGAATATGACTAGATTTTTCTTAACAGTTGAAGATGCTGTTGGATTGTTATTTAAAGCCGTATATCAAGGTAGAGGCGGGGAAATCTTTGTTATGAAAATGCCGGCATGTAAAATAACAGATTTAGCGGAAATATTAATTGAAGATTCAAAAAAAGAAAATATTAAGGTGAAAGAGGTAGGGATAAGACCGGGTGAAAAATTAAGTGAAATGCTTCTATCTGAGGTAGAGAGTAAAACAAGTATAAGTTTTGATCAAAATTATTTTGTGGTACTACCGACGATTCCTATCGAAGGACTTCAAGAATATTATTCTAGCTATCCGCTAGTGGATGTGAAGAGTTTTAGTTCTCAACAAGATTTACTTGCAAAACATGAGGTGAAACAAATGCTATTAAAAGGAGGGTTTTTGCGATGAAAAAAAATGCGAGCCTTTTAATAACTGGTGCAAATGGTTTCACAGGCCGCCATGCTTGCCACTATTTTTTAGAGCAGGGCTTTCATGTAATTCCTATGTTTCAAAATCGTGCACATAGAGAAAAAATTAGAAATGGTATTACGTGTAATTTAACTAATAAGAGCGAAGTAATGAAGGTAATGAAACAAATAAAGCCAGACTACGTATTGCATTTAGCGGGAAGGAATTCGGTTATAGAATCTTGGACAGCTGCTCTTGAGTATATAGAGATTAATGTAATAGGAACGTTATATTTATTAGAAGCAATTAAGCAAGAAGCCTCGCATTGTAGAACATTAGTTATAGGATCTGCTTTGCAAGCAGATAGTATGAACGAAATGAAAATTTCAAATCCATATAGTTTAAGTAAAACGATGCAAGTCATTATTGCAGAGGCTTGGGGAGGATTAATGGATTCAAATATTATCATTGCAAAGCCCTCAAACTTAATTGGTCCAGGGGTATCGAATGGTATTTGTTCGATTCTCGCAAAGAAAATAATAGATATAGAATCAGGTAGAAGTAAGGCTATTATCGAAGTAAACAGTTTGAAAGATAGTAGAGATTTTCTAGATGTACGTGATGCGGTCAAAGCGTATCATGTGTTATTACGAGATGGAATAAATGGAAAACAATATAATATCGGATCAGGAGTAAAACGATCTTTATTAGATGTACTAGAACAATATAAAGAATTAACACAGCTAAATTTTTTTATAGAGGAAACAGAGAAAAGTGGGAGCGACTCAAATGAGAGTTTAGCAACAGAGGAAATAAAAAATTTAGGTTGGATCCCAGAAATTGAATTTCATCAATCATTAAAAGATGTACTTGAGTATGCGAAGTGTAGTGACATCTGCGTGCAATGAAAAACAAAAAAGGGTGTAAGAAATATATGAATGGTTATGAAGTAATAGATAATCAAAATACGCTATTTCTTTCAATTGTTGATACGCTGGACTGGAGAGATGAAGAAGCGCATGTATTGCTTATTTATGAGGCAATACATAAATATCAAGCGTATGTAGAAGAAAAAAGGGTTAATCGAATAAAGTCAGCATTAGAGACGGAAACTAGATATGTGATTCAAATCTTTGCTCAATACGAGTGTAGTGAGTATGGAAATGATTTTTATGAACTCATTAACGATCTTTTACAAGATATAGAGGTGGAGTTAAAGATTTATATAAAAAATAATAAGTTTATTTACATTTAAAAGGTAAAGAGAAAGCTAGATTTTTAATAATAAAGGTGGGTATAAGTTATGAGCAAAACGATTCTTTTTACTGGGGGCGGTACAGCCGGACACGTTATGATTAATATTGTATTAATTCCTAAATTTATAGAGAAAGGCTGGAGAGTCGAGTATATTGGATCCAAAAATGGAATTGAAAAATCATTAGTGCAAAATGTTAAATACAATAGTGTTTCAACGGGAAAGCTTAGGAGATATTGGGATTGGGAGAATTTTAAAGATCCTTTTAAAATTATACGCGGTTGTTTACAAAGTTATAATTTAATTAAGAAAACAAAGCCTGACGTTATCTTTTCAGCAGGAGGATTTGTTTCAGTTCCTGTAGCTATAGGAGCATGGTTAAATCGTGTGCCTATAATTATACGTGAACCAGATAGCACATTAGGGCTTGCCAATAAAATAGCATTACCTTTTGCTACAAAGCTATGCACAACATTTCCTCAGACAGGAGAAAATGTAAGTAATGAGAAGAAGGTTTATGTAGGACCAATTGTAAGGGAAGAAATTGAGAAGGGTAACGTATTACGAGGAAGAAGATATTGTGAATTTCAGCAAGATAAACCAGTATTATTAATTATGGGTGGGAGTCAAGGTGCTAAGTGGATAAATGATATGGTAAGGGAATGTTTAGATACAATACTATTAAACTTTAATATTATTCATATATGTGGTAAAGGAAAGGTAGACCCATCTATTGGCATGGAGGGGTATATGCAATTTGAATATATAGGCGACGAGTTGCCGCATATACTAAATATGGCAAGTGTTGTAGTTTCCAGAGCGGGTTCTACTGCTATTTCTGAATTGTTATTTTTGAAGAAACCGATGTTGCTTATCCCGTTAACTAACAGTTCCAGTAGGGGAGATCAAGTTTTAAATGCTGAATATTTTTCACGGCAAGGATATGCTGAAGTTATACTCCAAGACAGAGTAAGTACGAATACATTTATACATGCAGTAAATAAGTTGTATACAAATAAGGAGAAATATATTCAAAACATGAATGGATATAAGAAAACAAATGATGAGGGAATTCATCAAATAATAGATATAATAAATGAAGTGGTGAAGTAATAGAAATGTAAATAGAAAAACAAAAGGAAAGAAGGTATCTTCTTTCCTTTTTGCTATATTTGTTCTAATTAGTTATGTACTATGGGTGAATGCCGTTTTCTAATAGCTCAGTAAATGCATGAATATGAATAGGTTTACTGTAATAATAACCTTGAATAAACTGACATTTATTTTTTTGAAGGAAATTTACGTGCTCTTTCGTTTCTACACCTTCAGCAATGACAGACATTCCTAATGTATTTGCTAATGTGATGATCGTTTTAATAATTTCCATTCCATCATCACATGTTTCAGACATTGTAATAAATTCTCTCGGGATTTTTAACGTATCAATTGGATACAAAGGTAAGTAGGCTAGCGAAGAATAACCTGTACCAAAATCGTCGATAGAAATGTGAATCCCTAAACTTTTTAGTGTACGCAGTTTTATCAATGTTTCTCGCTCATCCATCATTGCAATTCGCTCTGTTAATTCAAGATCAAGAGAGCTTGCTGGTAAACCTGTATTTGTTAAAGTAGAAGAAATAGATTTTACAAAATCCTCTTGTTCAAATTCCTTAGCAGATAAATTTACACCTATTTTTAAATGTGAATATCCGAGTGCGTGCCAACGTTTCATTTGTTTACAAGCCTGCTCTAATGTCCATTTACCTATTGAAATAATTTGTAGTGTTTCTTCTGCAATCGGAATAAACTCGTATGGAGAAATAATACCTAATTCAGGATGATTCCACCTAATTAAAGCTTCTGCACCGATAATTTTATTAGATTCACTATCAACTTGAGGTTGATACAAAAGGAACAATTCTTCATTTTGTAGTGCGTTTGGTAAATCTTTTTCTAATCGCAATCGTCTTTCAATTTTTTTAGCGATTACATCGTCATAAATAGATACAGAGTTAAGTTCTTTTGCTTTTGCATCATACATTGCAACATTAGCGTTTTTCAGAAGTGTAGCGGTATCGATTCCGGAATGTGGATAAATAGCGATGCCGATACTCAGTGATAAAGTTAATTTATGCTCATGTATGATAAATGACTTTTTCATGCATTTAAATAATTGGTTACATAATTGGAATAAGTAATCTTCGTCAGTATAGTTTTCAATTATGATTGTAAATTCATCGCCACCGATTCTTGAAAGATGAGTATGTGATGGAAGACATGATTGGAAGCGCTTTGCTACTTCTTCTAATATGTAGTCTCCTGATGAATGTCCAAGTGTATCGTTAATTGCTTTAAAGCGATCTAAATCTAAATATAATAATGCAAACTCGCTTTCTGTTATTTCAGCATTTTTTATAACTCTCTTTAATTTCTTATGGAAAAAGGCACGGTTACCAATTTTCGTTACAGTGTCATGGAATGCTAAATATTTTATTTCTTCTTGCTGTTTTTTTAGTGCAGTAATATCTTTCACCATAATATAGCTTCCTGAAATTTGTCCGTCTATTATAATAGGAATGATTGTAACGTATAAAAAATAAGTAAAGCCATCTTTATATTGAGAACTAAGTTGTAAGGATGCCGATTCTTGTTGTTTCACTTTCTCTAACGCCAATGCTAGCTTATGCTTATCTTCATCTAAAATAATCGAAAAACAAGTTTCACCGAGTAACTCATCTGTTGGTGCTCCAAGTAGTACACTCCCAGCCTTATTTACATTTAAGAATATTCCATTTAAATCAATGGTGAAAATAGGGTCAGGATGATATTCATATAATGATTTGAATTTTTGTTGTTTTTGAGAAAGAGCCTCTGATTTATGAACTAAATCAGAAGTCCGTAAAGTAACTTTTTCTTCTAGTTGGGCATTAAATGCCTGCAAACGTTTTGTTAAGGAATTGTTTTGCATACGTACGATAGAATGACGAATGAGTACGAAAATAAAAGTAATACAATTTCCTGTAATGAGAGTTGAAGATGATGTTTGTTCTTTTAATGTAAACCCGATTAGTATTGCAACAGCAAGATAGGGAAATACAACTAAAGCTTTTTTTCCTATTATAGGGTTTACAAGGAAATAATTTTTATGGCTATTATGATCTTCTGAAATAGAGCCAGCTATTGCAATAAGTAATATAGGTATTCTATATAAAAGACGTAATAATATTATCGTTTCAGTTGATAAGTGGTTATTTAAGTAAAAATAAATATAGTTAAAAGTTGCAGAACTTATTAATACAAAAATAAAGATATAAATTTTCCGTTTGGAATTAAAAATTGTTGGACGGAAAAAGAGACTAACACCTAGCAGTAGAAATAATAAATCTGCAATTGGGTATAAAAATGAAAGGAAAACATCTCCTAGTGAAAGAGCGAATATATTTAAATTTGGTTGATTAAATAAATACCATTCTAATGTAAATATGGAAGTAAGCACTATGCATATATCACAAATAAAGAACGCTTTTTCCCATTTATTGCATTCCTTTAAGATTTTATAGCAGAAAGCGATAAGACAGAAAAATAGAAAAAACATGTAAAATACATCAGAAACCGTAAAACGATGTATTGGAATTTCGAAGAAGCTATCTTGATATGTATATACTATTTTCCCTAATAAAAAACTACCAATTGCTATTGTAATACATATCCAAAACGGATTTGAACTGACTTTTTTAGAATATATAGAGTAAATCAGTGATACAAATGTAATGGCTTCAACGACAAGTGAAGCGAAGCGTACATCTGAATTTGAAAAATGAGTAGGGAACAGATAGAAAAACATAAAATAGATTGAATAGCATATTAATGTTCCGATTAATATACATAATTGTAAATTTTTATTTAATTTCAATGAAATCACCTTCTTTAATTATGCACTATGTTCGTTATATCTATACATAATAATATTATTTAAGAATTGTATCAGATTTCCTTATAAAAATCATGTTTATAAGGAAAGTGTTAAAGAGTGTAAGTATTCTTAAAGTTGAAAAAATATTGCAGTTGATAGTATAGACTGTATCAAGACTTTAAATAGAAATTGTATATTTAGTCATCCTTTGAATTGTAAAGTTTTTTTAGTGATTTGTAAGTGGAGATGCAAAATTGCATATAAAATGATGAGTATCTTTTTTTTGTGAGCTTTTTATTTTTAATCTGAAGATTAATATTTGTGAAAATGTTGAGAAAAGATATAAAATAAGAACGTGTATTCTTACAGAGTGGAATAGTATTGCCACTAAATAGGGAGGCTTTTTTATGATATATCGAATTAAAGATGCAGAAATATACTATGAAATTGTGGGAGAGGGTAAACCGGTCATTATCATACATGGCTGCGCCCCTGACCATAGGTTAATGATGAAATGTATGGAATCAGTATTTCAGAAATATGAAGGTTATAAGCGAATATATATTGATTTACCTGGAATGGGAAAATCGAATGCTCCAAATTGGATAAATAGTTCAGATCGTATAGTAGAAGTGCTTATCACATTTATTGAGGAAATCATTTCTACTGAAAAATTTTTATTGGTAGGAGAATCATATGGAGGCTATTTAGCCAAAGGTATACTTGCAAAGATGTTTGAGAGAGTTAGCGGATTACTATTAGTATGTCCTGTTGTTGTAGCGGAGCCAGAAAAAAGGATTCTTCCAGATAAACAGGTAATTGTACAAGATGAGGAATTTTTAAATACGCTCACTTCCACAGAAAGAGAGGAGTTTTGTGAGTTAGCTGTAATAGCAAATGAATATACATATAAGCGATTTAAAGAAGAAATTAAGCCTGGGTTAGATGTTGCTAATTATGAATTTATTGAAAGGTTGCAAAAGAATTACTCTCTTACTATGGATTTTCAGCATGAAAAATATGAAAATCCCGTTCTTTTACTGACTGGAAGACAAGATATATCAGTAGGTTATCAAAATATTATAGAAATTATTGAAGAATATCCAAGGGCAACATTAGCAGTGTTAGATATGGCAGGGCATAATTTGCAAATTGAGCAGCCTGAATTATTTGAGAGTTTAGTAGGAGAATGGATTAGACGAACAAATCAGCACAGTTTATAAAGTATTTTAGTATTACCCTAAGTGTTGAAATGGGATAAATGAACGTGATTTATTAACTTATCTCGCTATTTGCCGGGCAGCCCGATTAGTGAGGGCTGATTAAAGTTTCACTTTATAAAAAATTTTAAGGAGAAATTATGAGCACATATATTTATATGGTTAGACATGGTGAATCACCAAAACTAGAAGGAAATGAAAGAATGCGTGGATTAACTGAGAGGGGACATATGGATGCCCGTAGAGTAACTGACATATTAAAAGCGGAGAGGATTGATACTTTTATTTCCAGTCCTTATAATCGGGCTATGCTAACGATAGAGGAGTCAGCTAATTTCCATGAAAAAGAAATAGTAGTATATGAAAATCTTAAAGAGTGTATGTTTTCAAGTGAGGATCAGGTTATATCAGACAAAGAGGTGTATCCACTTGTACAGAAGATGTTCTCTAATCCGGACTTTGCACGAACGGAAGGAGAGTCATATGCAGATTGCCAGAGAAGAGTAGTGAAAGTATTAAAAGAAATCTTAATGGATTTTCGAGGATGCAAAATTGTAATTGGTACACATGGGCTTGTCATGACATTAATGATGAACTATTTTGATAAACAATATGGTTTTGAATTTTTAATGAATACGTCAAAACCGGATATATATAAGATGGAATTTAAAGAAGAACAATTAATGAATGTAGAGAGATTATGGAAAGCTGAATAAAATTAGTTGCATGGATTTTGTTGTAAAAGTTATTTTTATAGCAAAGTCTTTTTTTGAATAGAAAGCATCTTTATCAACTATTGTTAGAATGTTAAATAAATAAGTAATTATTCAGTCTTTGAATAAATTATGGAGAAATTGGTTTAGGGAAACAATTTTAAATGTGTCAAAATTCCAAACGTTGGATTTATATTCAATAGGAGAAAAAGATGTAGAATTTTGTCTTACAGTCCCCGTTTACTTTTCATTTCATTACATATAGGCTTTGTGGTGTAAGGGAGGACATTGCCTTTACGTAAAATCTATAAGGAGGTCATTGTAATGAAACAGATTAAAAAGTTTGCGGGAGTTGCTTTAGCGGGGACGATTGGATTAAGTGGATTACTGTTTTTAGAACCAAGTGTAAGCGTTGCGGAAGCACAGCAAGTGAAAGTAGAAAATTTCAATACAATTGATGTAACGATGAATCTAAATGAATTGTATGTATTAAGTGGCAGAAGCATTGATATTCTTTCTGGAGATAAAGAAGCAATTCAGTTAAATAAATACACAATTAGTTTTAATAAACCTGGGAAGTATGTGATTAAAGTAAATGGCTGTATTTATGATGATGTATATACTTTTATTGTAAATGAGTAGTATATATTCTTAAATTGCGAGATAAAAACAGAAACACCCTATTTGCGATGAGAGTCGTAAATAGGGTGAATTTATTTGTATTAAGCTGTACTTTAAATATGTTCACTAATTTTCTTTTTGTTATGTAAAAGTGTTAACAATGTAAATGAAATATACATCTTCACAGTCAAAAAAGTTAAAATATTTCGTTTTAAGGATTATAATGGAGGGAGGAACATAAAAGGGAGTGAATGAACTTGAAACAAGAACTTATTGAAAGATTTACGAGATATGTAAAAATTGATACGCAATCAAATGAAGAAAGTCATACAGTACCAACAACACCAGGACAAATTGAGTTTGGTAAGTTATTAGTGGAAGAGCTAAAAGAAATTGGTTTAACAGAAGTAACGATGGATGATAATGGCTATGTAATGGCAACACTTCCAGCTAATACGGACAAGGATGTTCCTGTAATCGGATTTTTAGCCCATTTAGATACGGCAACAGACTTTACAGGGAAAAACGTCAAACCACAAATTCATGAAAATTTTGATGGTAATGCAATTACGTTAAATGAAGAGCTAAATGTTGTGTTAACACCAGAGCAGTTCCCGGAATTACCATCATATAAAGGACATACCATTATTACAACTGATGGTACAACACTTCTAGGAGCAGATGATAAAGCTGGTCTTACAGAAATTATGGTTGCAATGAACCATTTAATACATAATCCGCAAATTAAGCACGGGAAAATAAGAGTAGCATTTACACCGGATGAAGAAATTGGTCGTGGGCCAGCGCATTTTGATGTAGAAGCGTTTGGTGCATCATTCGCTTATACGATGGATGGAGGTCCATTAGGTGGTTTAGAGTATGAAAGTTTTAATGCTGCAGGTGCTAAGTTAACGTTTAACGGAACGAATACACATCCTGGAACAGCGAAAAATAAAATGCGCAATGCTACTAAACTGGCTATGGAGTTTAACGGGTATTTACCAGTAGAAGAGGCGCCAGAATATACAGAAGGCTATGAGGGATTCTATCATTTACTTTCTTTAAATGGTGATGTTGAGCAAAGTAAAGCGTATTATATTATTCGAGACTTTGATCGTGAAAATTTTGAGGCACGTAAAAATAACGTTAAAAATATTGTGAAGACTATGCAAGAAAAATATGGCGAAGATGCAGTCGTTTTAGAAATGAATGATCAATACTATAACATGCTTGAAAAAATTGAACCGGTAAGAGAAATTGTTGATATTGCATATGAAGCAATGAAAAGTTTAGACATTGAACCAAATATTCATCCGATTCGCGGAGGCACAGATGGATCACAATTATCATATATGGGATTACCGACGCCGAATATTTTCACTGGTGGTGAAAACTATCACGGTAAATTTGAGTATGTTTCGGTAGATACTATGGAAAAAGCTGTTCAAGTTATTGTGGAAATTGCAAGACGTTTTGAGGAGCAAGCTTAAAAAAGAACCAAGTAGTACGAATGTGCTACTTGGTTCTTTTAATATAGTACTCGCCACAAATAAAAAGTCGCATAAGACTCCCAATTAGCCCAGTTTGCCGCGAAATCTTTTATTTCATTTTTTGTCGGTTTATTTTCGGAACCTGTTATAAATTTAATTGCATTATGCAGACCAACATCATCAATTGGAAAAGCCGAAGGAAATCTTAAACAACGCATTAAAACATAGTTGGCAGTCCATGGCCCTATACCATGGATAGCAGTTAATTGTTTCTCAGCAACCTTTACATCTTGTGTTTGCAGTAAATCCTCTTTTAATAGTTTTCTCTCTGTAATAAGCTTCGCAATACCGATTAAATATTCACATTTTCTAGTCGTCATTTTTAATTGTTGGAGATCTTCTACATGTAGATTTGCAATTGTTTCAGGTGATGGGAATATCCAATGCTTTCTACCGTCCCATTCTACATAACTTCCAAATTGCTCAACTAATCTTCTTTTTAGCGTATAAGCATATGTTAAGTTAATTTGTTGACCGATAATTCCCCAGGAAAGTGCCTCAAATAAGTCTGGAATACCTAAAGTACGAAGGCCGTAATATTGTTCAATTGGTCCTTGAAGGAGTAAATCATGTTTAGCTAATGTATAAAAGGGAGCTAAATCAGTAGTTAAATCAAACCATTCTTTTACATAGTTAGCTACAGCTTCACGTATCGATTTTTCAGATGTATATGATTCTTCTAAACAATGTATTTGAATATTGCCATCTGTATTCACACTAATTTCAACTAAAGGATTTACATCTTGAACAGAGATAACTTTATAAATTTTGTTATCTTCAATATGGAACATACATTCATTGTTAGAACGTGATAGATAACGTAAATTTTCTTGGAAACAAAATTCTTTTGGAACTGCTATAGATAATACGCTATTATATTCTGCTGTCATATGAATTCCACCTGCAACTTTTCTAATGTAAGCAATTTTTTCTTCATTTCTAATCCACCCCTAAATCCGGTTAGTTTCCCATTCTTCCCAATAACGCGGTGACAAGGAATGGTGATAAGAAGAGGGTTAGCAGCAATAGCAGAAGCAACGGCGCGCACAGCTTTAGGTTTTTGAATTCTTTCAGCAATTTCTGTATAAGAATATGTCTTTCCATAAGGAATTTCACGTACCGTATTCCAAACAGATAATTGAAAATTAGTTCCATAAGCATCGATAGGAAATGTAAAAGTTTCTCGCTTGTTTTCTAAATACTCGATAACTTCTTGCGTATATATTTGCAAGTAATCTGGACTATGGGTCAATATATGTTGGGGCAGTTTTTTTCTAGCCCATATATTTAATTCTTCAAAGTTTTCGTCTTGTGATCCAATGAAACATAGTCCATTTTCAGTTGCAGCAATATGAAATCGCCAATTTTTATGTGTAAGTAGCGTCCAATATATATAATTATTTTTGTAGGAATTCATTATCGTATCCCTCTTTCATTTCGTTCTTTTTTCGATATTCAGTAGGAGTAAATCCGGTTTTCTTTTTAAATAAAGTTGCGAAATACTCTGGGTTTTCTATCCCGACAGCAGTACTAATTTCTTTAATAGATTGATTTGTGTGTAAAAGGTATTCGGTTGCTTTAAGAACCCTGAATTGTTGTATATATTCTATAGGAGTTAACCCTATTATTCTTTTGAAAGTACGTTGTAAATGAAAAGGGCTACCGTGACACATTTCCGCAAGCATGTCGAGAGTTAAGGATTCGTCATAATGCTTTTCGATATAGTCTTTAATTTGTTCTACCCACTCTTCATTAGGTAAAGTGATCCCATTTGGCTTACAACGTTTGCACGGGCGAAAGTTCTCACTTAATGCTTGCTCTGCATGATGAAAAATTCGTACATTGTTTCTATTCGGTATTCTTGATTTGCATGATGGTCTGCAAAAGATTCCAGTTGATTTCACAGCATAAAAGAATTTGCTATCATAGGAAGAATCATTATGAATAATTGCTTGCCAATACTCATTTGTTAATGTAACTCCTTCATTGTGCATAGAACATCACCTCTGAAATTAGTATAACCTGAATAAAGTGCGTATGTATGTATTCATAAATGTAAGAGCAAGATTACAAAGGTGAAAATATGATTGTTTTCTATTTTGTGATAGCATGAAATTTGGAAATAAACATCAAGAGGAGGACTATAAATGAAGTTAATTTCATGGAATGTAAATGGTTTGCGAGCTGTTATCGCAAAAGGTGGATTTTTGGAATATCTTGAGGAATCAAGTGCTGACATATTTTGTCTACAAGAGATTAAATTACAAGAAGGGCAAATTGATTTAAATTTAGAGGGATATTATACATACTGGAATTATGCTGTGAAAAAAGGATATTCAGGAACTGCTATTTTTTCGAAAAAAGAACCGCTTTCAGTTACATATGGTTTAGGCATTGAAGAGCATGATCAAGAAGGGCGACTTATTACTTTAGAATTCGAAGATTTTTACATGATAACGTTATATACACCAAATTCAAAACGTGGATTAGAACGATTAGATTACAGAATGAAATGGGAAGATGATTTCAGGTCCTATATCAAACGATTAGATGAGAAGAAACCAGTTATTTTTTGTGGAGACTTAAATGTTGCTCATAAAGAAATCGATTTGAAAAATCCGAAAAGTAATCGTGAAAATCCTGGATTCTCTGATGAGGAACGAGAGAAATTTTCATGTATTTTAGAAGAAGGATTTATTGATACATATCGTTACCTTTATCCTAATCAAGAAGGTGCATACTCGTGGTGGTCGTATCGTATGGGCGCGAGAGCGAAAAATATCGGATGGCGTTTAGATTATTTTGTTGTTTCGGAAAGAATGAAAGACCAAATAACAGAAGCGAAAATTAATAGTGAAGTAATGGGGGCAGACCATTGTCCAGTTGAATTACATATAAATTTCTAAAAAAAAGAAGTATCTCCCTAATATTAGGGAGATACTTCTTTTTTTAATTCAGTTTGTTAAAATTTTTCAAATCATTCTTGAAATAATTTCATATTAAATATATACTTAGTAACGATAATCATTATCAGTGAAAATGATTATCAAGTGATGAAGGCGTAAAAGAATTATAGTCTAGGGGAAGTGAACGGGAATGAGTTCTGGATAAAATTATTAATCTAATGAAATATATATATGGGACAAGGTTCATATAGTTAAATTTTATTGAGAATATAGTTTGAAAATTCGAGAGGAGATATATAAAGATGAACAAGAAATTATTTACTTTAGGGATGGTTACAGTTTTAAGTGTAGGTTTAGCGGCATGTAATAGTGCGGATAAAACTTCAGGCGAGCAAAAACAACAGACAAAAGCTACGGAAACGAAAAAAGATGAAAAAAGAAAAATCACATATTTAGGTAAAGAGTATACAGTGCCAGCAAAAGTAGATAAAATTGCGACAGCTAGTTTAGAGTCAATGGAAGATGCGGCAGTACTTGGAATTAAACCAGTTGGTGCCATTACTGTAGGTGGTAAATTACCAAAATATCTTGAAAAAGAGTTAGAAGGTGCTAAATCTGTTGGTGAGAAAATGCAACCCAATTTCGAAACATTACTACAATTAAAACCAGATGTTATTACATCGAGTACGAAATTCCCAGCAGAAACAGCTGAAAAGTTTACGAAAGTAGCTCCTACATTCCCGGTATCACACGTTTCAACAAATTGGGAAGATAACTTAAAGTTAATGGGAGAATTAACTGGTAAAAAAGATAAAGCAGAAAAAATTATTAAGGATTACAATTCGGACGCTGAAAAAGCAAAAGCAAAACTAGGAGATAAGTTAAAAGATAAAAAAGTACTTGTCATAAGACTAAGAGCAAATGAATTATTCCTATATCCAGAAGGAGTATACTTCAACCCTGTAATTTATAAAGATCTTGGACTAACTGCTCCAGAACAATTGAAAACTGTAAAAGCACAAGAGAAAATTTCATTTGAAAAACTTGCTGAACTTAACCCAGATTATATTTTCTTACAATATGAGGCAAGTGAAAATAAAAACCCGAAAGTGTTAGAAGAAATTGAAAGTAATCCAATTTGGCAAAGTATGAATGCTGCGAAGGAAAAGAAAGTATTTGTAAATGTTGTAGATCCAATGGCACAAGGTGGTACAGCTTGGAGTAAAACAGCATTCTTAAAAGAAGCCGTGAAAAATTTATCTAAATAATACAATAAGTAAGGTGCGTTGAATGATATGCAGAAAACAAATGCAGTACCAGTAACTATATTATGTATAGCACCCATACTCATCTTATTTACAATTATACTTTCGATTTTGTATGGGGCAAAAAGTATTGACGCTGAAACAGTGTGGAACGCATTATTTCATTTTGATTCAAGCGATGTAAATCATAATATTATTATTACTTCACGTTTACCAAGGGTAGTTGCAGCTCTTTTAGTCGGAGCATTTCTAGCCATATCAGGAGCACTTATGCAGGGGATGACAAGAAACTATCTTGCATCCCCTTCTATTATGGGTGTGACGGATGGCGCTGCCTTTGTTATTACACTTAGCATGATTTTTCTTCCGGGAATGTCATCAATTGGTATGGTTGTATGTTCAATGATTGGTTCTGCACTAGGAGCCGGTATCGTGTTTGGTTTTGGTTCGCTCCTTCAAAATGGCTTATCACCAGTTAGGTTAGCGATTATAGGAACAGTTATTGGAACATTTTTAAGTAGTGTATCGGCTGCAATGGCTTCGTATTTCCAAATTTCTCAAAATGTTAGTTTTTGGTTTAATGCAAAGTTAGATCAAGTAGATCCTAATATCATTAAAATCACGATACCGTTTGGGATAATTGGAATAATTTTAGCATTGTTAATATCAAAATCTATTACCATTCTTTCATTAGGCGAAGAGGTTTCTATTAATTTAGGGCAACGTACAAAACTAGTTAAAGCGATGGCAATTTTATCGGTAATTTTCTTAACAGGAACAGCAGTTGCTTTAGTGGGGAAAGTTGGTTTTGTAGGTTTAATTATTCCGCACATTACGCGCTTTATAATTGGGGTAGATTATAAGTGGATTTTGCCATGTGCAGGTGTTATTGGTGGCATTTTCTTAGCGTTATGTGACGTTTTGAGTAGATTTGTAAACTATCCATTTGAAACACCTATTGGAGTCGTTACCTCTTTAATTGGAATTCCTTTCTTCCTTTATTTAATCCGTACTAGAGGAGGAGAGAGACATGCTTAAAAGTTCAAGTCAACGTTTCGGAATGACGATGGGGATTATTATATTTTTAATACTATGTGCTATTTATATTAGTTTAACAAATGGTACGTTCGACATTACGATTACAGATGTATTTAAAACACTGTTTAGAATTGATCCAGTACCAGAACATGATTTAGTTATTTTTGAGTTTCGCCTTCCGCGCATCGTAATTGCTGGATTAGTAGGATTAGGCCTTGGTGTTGCAGGTGCCGTTATTCAAGGGATTACGAGAAATGGGTTGGCGGACCCAGGTATTTTAGGCGTAAATGCCGGAGCAGGAACAGCGATTGTCATTTTTATGTTTTTCTTTCAAGGGCAATTAAAAAGCACAGACTGGGTTTCTATTATGATGATGCCAATGTTTGGTTTAGTAGGCGGATTAGGTGCAGCTATCATCATTTATCTGTTTTCTTGGAAAAACGGTAAATTAGATTCGCAGCGACTTTTATTAACAGGGATTGCAATTGGATCAGGATTTGGAGCCTTTTCTATGTACTTATCACTCAAAATGAAGTCAACTGATTTTGAAATGGCCGCAGTGTGGGTGTCTGGAAGCATATATAGTGCAAACTGGAAGTATATTGTGGCTATGTTACCATGGCTTATTATCTTAATTCCGCTTATACAAAAGAAAGCTTATTTATTAGATTTATTTCAATTGGAAGAAACGAGTATTACAAGTTTAGGTGTTTCAGTAGAAAGAGAGAAATCGATTTTACTATTAAGTAGTATCGGGCTTGTGAGCGCATGTGTTGCTGTTTCAGGGAGTATCGGTTTTATTGGCTTAATGGCACCGCATATAGCGAAAAGGCTTGTCGGTATTCAACATAAGTATATAATTCCTACGTGCGGCGTAATCGGAATGTTTCTTGTAATTGCTTCAGACTTTATTGCGAAAACAGTTTTTACACCTGTAGAGCTACCAGTTGGAATCGTTATTTCTATTGTCGGTGTACCGTATTTCTTATATTTACTTTATAAGGCGAAAGCGTAAGAGGAGGAATAAAAGTGAGTATTTTAAGTGCAAAAAATTTAGAAACAAGTTATGAAAAGCTTACAGTGTTTCGCGATTTAAATGTGGAAATACAAGAAGGAAAAGTAACGACAATTATAGGTCCAAACGGTTGCGGTAAATCGACATTGTTAAAAACAATGGGAAGAATTTTAAAACAAAAAAGCGGTAAAGTATATTTGCAAGGACAGGATTTACATACAATTCCAACGAAAGAAATTGCGAAGCAGTTAGCTTTACTCCCGCAAACTCCAATTGCACCAGGTGAGCTTAAAGTGGAAGAATTAATTTCTTATGGACGCTATCCACATCGAAATAACGTAAATAAGTTAACGACAAAAGATAAAGAAATGATTGATTGGGCATTAGATATAACGAAAACTTCTGAATTTCGAACGAGACAAATTGCAAATTTATCAGGTGGTCAAAGACAAAAGGTATGGCTAGCGATGGCATTAGCACAAGAGACAGAAGTTTTGCTATTAGATGAGCCAACTACATACCTTGATATGTCTCATCAATTAGATGTATTACAAATTGTGGAGAAGTTAAATAAAGAACATAATTGTACGGTTGTTATGGTATTACATGATATTAACCATGCATCAAGGTTTTCAGATGAAATTATTGCAATGAAGGAAGGCGAAATTGTTACAACTGGTAGCCCAGAAGAAATCATTACAAATGAAGTGTTAAAAGAAGTATTTCATATTGATGCGCGTGTCATGATTGATCCGTATAATGGGGCTCCTGTTTGTTTCGGTTATGATAGCGTTGTATCTCAAGAAGAAAAAATCGAAATATATGTAACAAGTTAAAAGGGGGGGATAGGGTGAATACTATAATTGAAAAACAGCAGATTATAACATCTAATACAGAGCAGTGGAAAATGTATTCAAAATTAGAAGGTAAGGAATATCAAATTCATATTTCAAAGCCGAGGCAACCAGCACCGGATTCAGGATATCCCGTTATTTACGTATTAGATGGCAATGCCTTTTTTCAAACATTTCATGAAGCAGTTAAAATACAATCAGTAAGAGCGGAAAAAACTGGTGTTTCACCAGCTGTTATAGTTGGAGTGGGTTATCCGATTGAAGGCGCATTTTCAGGGGAAGAAAGGTGCTATGATTTTACGCCTAGCGTAATTTCAAAAGATGCCCCTTTAAAACCAGACGGTAAACCGTGGCCTAAAACAGGAGGAGCACATAATTTCTTTACTTTTATTGAAGAAGAACTGAAACCACAAATTGAAAAGAATTTTGAGATTGATAAAAGTAAGCAAACGTTATTTGGACATTCTTTAGGTGGACTATTTGCTTTGCATATACTATTTACAAACTTAAACGCTTTTCAAAATTATTTTATTAGTAGTCCATCTATATGGTGGAATAATAAATCCGTTCTTGAAAAAGAAGAGAACCTTATACATGAATTAAACAATGCTAAGTTTGAAACAGGAGTGTTCCTTACAGTTGGATCACTTGAACGAGAGCATATGGTTGTAGGTGCAAATGAATTATCAGAGCGCCTTCTCCAAGTAAACCACGATAAACTTAAATTTAAGTTTTATGAAGCTGAAGGGGAGAATCATGCATCTGTTGTGCCGACGTCTTTAAGTAAAGGATTGAGGTTTATTAGTTACGTATAGGAAAAAAGGTTATGGATGAAACATTCCATAACCTTTTTTAATGTGTAGAATTGTCCTTTTCGAAAGTTTTGTTTCAACTTTTCGTCTAAAGAGACAAAAAGTTGTCACAAAACGGTCACAATTAGCATAAACATAAAATAGACGAAATGAACTTATTTCCAAAAAGGCTTGGTTTATTCCGATCATGATTTGTAGAGCTGAAAAAGTATGGATGAAAAGTTCACTATATTCCCAAGGAGGTAGATCGTATGAAAACTATTCTTGCTATCGCTGGACTTATTTGGGTTCTATCACATGGCATTCCAATTTATGAAGGAGAACAAATTCGCAGTGCTCTAAATAAAAATTTTAATGAATATCATATCATTGATCGGCAAGATAATGTTGTGACAGTTCGAGTAAATGACTGTTTTCATACGGTAACCGTTGAAGGAACTTCAGTAGTGAATGATACAAAAGTATGTGATCAGCAATAATTATATATGGAAAGAAAAAATTCTCGGGTTAAATATCTGAAAATTTAAATTAAAACATTATAGACGAAGAATAAGCGGGGGCGGGTAATCTCCGCTTATTCTTGTTTCACTTTATTGAATTTTGATGAGAGATATAATGATTTTTTGACAAAAAGGAAAGGGTATACTGAAAATTGAGATTAAGAAGCTAATGCGTTGTTAAGAATAATCATAAAGTGTAAATATACTCTTATGGGGTATCATGCGTAGATATTTAATGCTATAATTGGTATACTCATAAAAAACAATTGTTTTATTGGATGAAGAGAAACTTTAAGAAGGTGATAATATGGATCATAAAGAGCATGAAGCAGTAACACATAGATCAGAAAAAGAAAAAGAACAGATTATAAATAGATTAAAGAGAATTGAAGGACAGGTCCGCGGTATTCAAAACATGATTGAAAATGATCGTTATTGCGTAGATATTTTAGTGCAAATTTCAGCGATTAATGCAGCGATGAAAAAAGTAGGAATGGGCGTTCTCAAAAATCATACGAGTCATTGTGTTTCAGGAGCTATTAAAAATGGAAATGGTGACGAAGCAATTGAAGAATTAATGACAGTATTTGAACGTTTTTCAAAAGCGTAAAAACAAGCTAGTATTTAACTGGCTTGTTTTTTTGTTTACCCTCATATTGGATTTGGGTGTATTGTAGTGAAAAAGTGTGTGTAAAATAAACTTTTAGAAAATAATTGAAAAATCATGATACAAAACCATTGATTACCTTAGGGGGGTATGGTAAGATGTAATTGTGATTAACAAACAATGAATAAACAAGAGGAGGATTTTAAATGGAACAGTTAACATTACAGGTTGAAGGTATGTCTTGTGGACATTGTGTAAATGCTATCGAAAGCAGTGTGAAAGAGCTAAACGGTGTTGAACAAGTGAAGGTTCAATTAGCAGAAGGAACTGTTGAAGTTACTATCGACTCGTCTGCTGTAACATTAAAAGATATCGTTGCTGTAATCGAAGATCAAGGATACGATGTTCAATAATTATTTTTAGATATGGAAATAAATCGTACTTTAAATGAAGTACGATTTATTTTGCTAATCATTATACCTCATAAGGGTATATAGAGGTGAGAGACATGAATGAAAAAAAAGAGGCCAATCTTCAAATATCAGGAATGACATGTGCGGCATGTGCAAATAGAATTGAAAAAGGTCTAAAAAAAGTAGAAGGTGTTCATGAGGCAAATGTAAATTTTGCGCTTGAAAAAACAAAAATAATGTACGATCCAACTAAAACAAATCCGCAACAATTTAAAGAAAAAGTTGAATCATTAGGATATGGAATTGTAAGTGATAAAGCTGAATTTACTGTTTCAGGAATGACATGTGCAGCATGTGCAAATAGAGTTGAAAAGCGTTTAAATAAGTTAGATGGTGTGAACAAGGCGACAGTAAATTTTGCTTTAGAATCAGCCACAGTAGACTTTAACCCTGATGAAGTTAATGTAAATGAAATGAAGAGTGCGATTACGAAGCTAGGATATAAATTAGAAGTGAAACCAGATGATCAAGATGCATCAACTGATCATCGATTACAAGAAATTGAAAGACAAAAGAAGAAGTTTATTATTTCGTTTATTTTATCTTTCCCATTATTGTGGGCAATGGTTAGTCATTTCTCATTTACGTCATTTATTTATTTACCGGATATGTTAATGAACCCTTGGGTGCAACTAGCACTTGCAACTCCTGTTCAATTTATCATTGGTGGACAGTTTTATGTTGGGGCTTATAAAGCGTTACGCAATAAAAGTGCTAATATGGATGTTCTCGTGGCGCTTGGAACGTCGGCCGCGTACTTCTATAGTGTATATTTAAGTATTCAATCTATTGGTTCTTCGGAACATATGACAGATTTATATTTTGAAACGAGTGCGGTACTTATTACATTAATTATTTTAGGTAAATTATTTGAAGCGAAAGCAAAAGGGCGCTCATCAGAAGCAATTAAAAAATTGATGGGTTTACAAGCGAAGACAGCTACAGTTGTGCGAGATGGAACAGAAATAAAAATTTTGATTGAAGAAGTAGTAGCTGGTGATATCGTCTATGTAAAGCCTGGTGAAAAAATACCAGTAGATGGTGAGATTGTAGAAGGAAAGTCAGCAATTGATGAATCGATGTTAACGGGTGAAAGTATTCCTGTTGATAAGTCAATTGGGGATGTAGTAATAGGTTCGACAATAAATAAAAATGGATTTTTAAAAGTGAAAGCAACTAAGGTAGGAAGAGATACTGCATTAGCTCAAATTATTAAAGTAGTAGAAGAGGCACAAGGTTCAAAAGCTCCTATTCAAAGGGTAGCAGATCAAATTTCAGGTATTTTCGTACCGGTTGTAGTTGTGATTGCGATTATCACATTTGCAGTATGGATGATATTTGTTACACCTGGTGATTTTGGCGGAGCACTTGAGAAAATGATAGCAGTACTTGTTATTGCTTGTCCATGTGCATTAGGTCTTGCAACGCCTACATCTATTATGGCAGGATCAGGAAGATCGGCTGAGTATGGTATTTTATTTAAAGGTGGAGAGCATTTAGAAGCAACGCACCGATTAGATACGGTTATTCTAGATAAAACGGGTACAGTGACAAATGGGAAGCCGGTATTAACAGATGTAATTGTAGCAGATGGATTCAATGAAAATGAACTGCTTAGATTAGTAGGGGCAGCAGAAAGAAATTCTGAACATCCGCTTGCAGAAGCGATTGTAGAAGGAATTAAAGAAAAGAAAATTGATATCCAAAGTTCAGAAACGTTTGAAGCGATTCCGGGATTTGGTATCGAATCAGTTGTAGAAGGAAAACACTTATTAATTGGTACACGTCGATTAATGAAGAAATTCAATATTGATATTGAAGAAGTTTCTAAATCAATGGAAGCGCTAGAACGAGAAGGAAAAACAGCAATGCTTATTGCAATCGATAAAGAATATGCTGGTATAGTTGCCGTTGCAGATACTGTGAAAGATACTTCAAAAGCAGCTATCGCAAGACTGAAAAAAATGGGTCTAGACGTTGTGATGATTACAGGAGATAATACACAAACTGCTCAGGCAATTGCAAAGCAAGTTGGTATTGATCACGTAATTGCAGAAGTATTGCCAGAAGGAAAAGCAGAAGAAGTGAAAAAACTGCAAGCAAATGGTAAGAAAGTAGCGATGGTTGGAGACGGGATAAATGATGCTCCTGCTCTTGCTACAGCGAACATTGGTATGGCAATTGGAACGGGAACGGATGTAGCGATGGAAGCAGCGGATATAACGTTAATCCGCGGTGACTTAAATAGTATTGCTGATGCGATATTTATGAGTAAAATGACGATAAGAAATATTAAACAAAATTTATTCTGGGCATTAGCTTATAACGCGTTAGGAATTCCAATTGCGGCATTAGGTTTCTTAGCCCCTTGGGTTGCTGGAGCAGCGATGGCATTTAGTTCTGTATCCGTTGTATTAAATGCATTACGATTACAAAGAGTTAAATTAAAACCTTAAAAAGCTACATTAAGTAATTGAATAGAATTAAAAAACAATACTTGAATAAGTATTGTTTTTTTGTTCGTATAGAAATTAAAACGATATAATAAAGCAGAAATATAGAATCGTATGTAGTAGAAAAGTTAAGAGGTAGTTTGGTAAGGAGACTTATATATGTTAAAAGATATTATAATTAGAACATTCCAGAAAAAAGATTTAGATCAAGTATTACAATTGTTCTATGAAACAGTTCATACGGTTAATGCAAAAGATTATAATGAGTTACAGCTACAGGCGTGGGCACCGGAGCGACTAGATAGAGAAAATTGGTTACAGTCTTTAGAAAAGAATATTAGCTATGTAGCGGATCATAAAGGTATGATTGTGGGGTTTGGGGATTATAACGATGATCGTTACGTAGATCGTTTATTTACGCATAAAGATTATCAAGGGAAAAGAGTCGCTTCATACATACTACAGAAGTTAGAAAAAGAAGCAGTGAACTTGGGACATAGGGAGATATATACAGAGGCGAGCATTACCGCAAAACCTTTTTTTGAAAGTAAAGATTTTATTTGCATAAAAGAACAAAAGAAACAGCATAATGGTCAGATTTTTATTAATTATGTTATGAAAAAATATCCTTCTCATAAATGAGAAGGATATTTTTTCATTATTTTACAGCTTCTTTTAGTTCTTTACCAGCTTTGAAAGCAGGTACTTTAGAAGCTGCGATTTGCATTTCTTCACCAGTTTGTGGGTTACGGCCTGTACGAGCAGCTCTTTCGCGAACTTCGAATGTACCGAATCCGATAAGTTGTACTTTTTCACCAGCAGCTAAAGTGTTAGTGATTGATTCTACTACAGTTTGTACAACTACAGTAGCTTCTTTTTGAGAAATCTCAGCATTTTGTGCTACGTTTTTAATTAATTCTGTTTTGTTCATGTTTTTCACCTCATATGTAAATAATGCTATTTAAGTTGTTATTATAACGTATAAAACATTCGAGAACAAGTGTACGTACATATATTCGCAAAAAAAATGAAATTTGTAATATTTTTAGGGTTCTTTATAGACATTCTATTTAAGCCGACAGAGATTTGTTCTTCATTTCAGTCTTCTCTTGATAAGAAGATAGTTTCTTATTATAAGATATGAAGTAAGGTAGTGCTACAAATAACATACCTCCTACTAAATTTCCAAAGAAAACAAAAATAAAGTTTGGAAAATATTCAGCCCAAGTGAAATGACCGGCAAAAATTGCGGCTGGGATGACAAACATATTTGCTACAACGTGTTGAAATCCAATTGCAACAAAAGTCATAACTGGGAACCAAATACCGATAATCTTTCCGATAAATTCTTTACTTCCCATACTGAGCCAAACAGCTAAACAAACGAGCCAATTACATCCGATTGCAGAAATAAATGCTTGCAATGGTGTATCTTGTAGTTTCGCTTGAGCGATAGAAATAGTTTTCGCTAAAAAAGCTCCTTCAGTTAAGCCGACGATATGGCCGAAAAAGTAGGCTACAAATACAGCCCCTATGAAATTGCTAAACGTAACAATAACTAAATTTCGTATGAAATGAAATAAAGTAATTTTCTTTTGAAGCCAAGCCATAGAAACTGTCATCATGTTACCAGTTACTAGTTCACCGCCTGCAAGAATAACGAGAATAAGACCAATAGGGAATACAGCAGCGCCTAGAAAACTAGTAAATGATCCCCAATATTTTGGCATTGTTCCAATAACATGAATATCGAGTAAATACCCTAATGCGATAAAAGCACCGCCAAAAAAACTGAGAATTAGCATAGGGAGTAATGATAAATGAGCTTTTTTCCTTCCGGAATTCGCAGCAAGTTCCGTAATTTCTTCTGGTGTAAATACAGACATGAATAACCCCTCCGTAATAAAATGATGGAATGAATAGAAAAAGATTCGAAAATATATGTATTATAAAAATATGGTATGACTTCTGTATAAAATTGTCAAAGTGAATAGGGAGGAAATTACATATTAATAACATTGTTCATGTTGTCACATTAATGTAACAATAAGGATTTAAAGTGTTTCTAGAGGTGAAAACATGAATACGAATCATGTAAAAAAAGAACGAAAAAAATCAATCGTAAAGATATTTATTATTAGTTTTATAAGTATATTAATGATACTAGTAAGTTTGTATTATTATGCGACAGAAATAGAACGAAAACTCGTAACAGTTACATGGAATGAAATAGAAGCTTCTGCAATTCCTAAAGAATTTAATAATAAAAAAATATTACAGTTTTCAGATGTACATTTAGGGCCAGAGTTTACATTGAAGCAACTTGAACATTTGGTGGAGAAGATGAATGAATTACATCCAGATATAGTAGTTTTTACCGGAGATTTAATAGATAAATTTGGTTCTTATAGTGCAGAAAGAGAGGGAGCGAAGGCTATTTTGCAGAAAATTTATGCTCCCTTAGGGAAATATGCTGTGTTTGGGAATCATGATAGGGGCGGGGGCGGTAGTTTATTTTACAAAAAATATATGGAGGAAGCTGGTTTTTCTGTATTAGTAAATGAAGTGCAGAAAATTAAAGTGGAAAACGGCAAATATATTACAATATCAGGTTTGGATGATTTTCTATTAGGGAAGCCGAAAATAGATTCAACTTTAAAAAACTTGAAACAAAATGATTTCAACATGTTATTAGTACATGAGCCGGATGTTGTAACCAAAATAAATCGTTACCCAGTTGATCTTCAACTGTCAGGACATAGTCACGGAGGACAAGTCAAAATCCCTTTTGTAGGTCCGTTAATTACTACCAAACTAGCTGAGAGTTATGTTGAAGGTATGTATGAAGTGGAGGGGAAGAGTAAGCAGTTATATTTATATGTAAATCGTGGTATTGGGACTACTAGGATGCCTGTTAGATTTTGTAGTGTACCTGAACTTTCAGTTTTTGTGTTGAAGCAAAAGAGTGACTAGAATATTTAACAATATGATTCGGAGGAACGTGCGATGTTGGGCGATGGAAAACAGTTTCTTAAAACTTTAGATGTGACAAAGTAATTTTCATAAATAAAAAACAACAATAGGACCTATAAAGGGTCCTATTGTTGTTTTTATCCTGCATTGATTGCCCATAAATGTCCGATTGATGGGGGCTAATTATAGTTTTACTTTGTTATTTTTGCAAGGAAAGACCATCAAAATATGTTCTATAGTTATTTGAGAATTCGAAGTTGTTTTTTGCATCCCAATTAATAGACCAAGACATTAGGCCGCGGAATGCAGGATAGCCACTCTGGTTAGAAAGTTTATACTTTCCTCCGAACGGAACTCCTTTAATGATATAATTTAAAGCTTTTTTCATTTCAGTTGGCGAAATGTATCCACCACTTGGAGCTGCCGCTGGTGCTGCTGGAAGCCCAATCATAACTTGATCTGAACGAAGAGCTGGGAAAATGTTATTTGCATTACCACCTACAGGAAAACCATGTAAGAGCATATCTGCCATAGCGACCTCGTAGTCTGCAGTACCTTGATTGTAGTTATTACCGTCCATTCCAATCCCGCTACCAGCGTTGTAGTGTTGAACATGAATGTATGTTAGTTTATCTTTCACTCCGTAAATAATTGGTAAATATGCACCCCATATGCTTCCATATGCGCTATATCCGCCTTGAACATAAGCTGTTTCAGGGGCCATGCTTAATAGAAAATCTGGACCATAATGATCTGAGATTGTTCGAATAGCTGAAATAAGATTTACGATTTGAGGGGTAGTTGGGTTTTTGAAGTTAGTGTCATTTCCGTTTAAGTAAATACCTGATTCCAGGTCAATATCTATTCCGTCAAAACCGTATTTATCGATCAGAGATTGTATGGAATTAATAAAACGATTCATAGCGGCATTGTCAGGAAGTAAAACGACCCCATTTTGTCCACCTATTGAAAGAACTACTTTCTTTCCTTTACTTTTTAAATAAGAAATATCTGATTTGAATTCTGCATCTGTACCATACACAGGAGAAAATTCAACAGTGGAACGATCACCACCAGTTTCACCAAAAGATACATTGATTACATCCCATTTTGGTGAAACGTCTTTTAATTTAATAATGCCAGTACCGTTATCAAAATTATGCCAGTATCCAACGAGTAATTTTGAACCTAAATTGTTTGCTGCTTGTGCTTGGAAAGGGGATAGCGGTAGAAGTAAGAACATTACTAAAATACAACAAAAAAATTTGAACTTGTTTAACATATCAACACTCCTATACAAAAAGTTGTCTAGATGTATAATCTTGTTTATTTAATAATATCTGAAAATTCTTTCTATTGTAAGGGGACTATAATTTTCTCAACAATTGTGTATGGGAAAGTATTAAACCTAATGTAATAATTTTTGAAGAAGGTTGAATTGCAATTGTTAAATTCAGAATATTTTGATATATTTTAAAGTATAGGACAAAATCTTTCGCACAGTACTCTTACATAAGTTTCAAAATTTAGTTTGGAAGGGGATGTACAAGATTTGGATAAAAATCTAAAGAAAGACCTCAAAATACGCCACATTACAATGATTTCAATTGGCGGCGTAATAGGGGCTGGTTTGTTTGTTGGAAGTGGTGCAGTTGTACATTCGGCAGGACCAGGTTCTATCGTTTCATATGCATTAGCAGGACTTCTAGTCATTTTCGTCATGAGAATGCTAGGAGAAATGGCAGCTGTTAATCCGACAAGTGGTTCATTTGCAACGTATGCAAGAGAAGCGATTGGTCCTTGGGCGGGTTATACAATAGGCTGGTTATACTGGTTTTTTTGGGTAATTGTTATTGCAATAGAAGCCACAGCAGGTGCTGGTATTATCCAATATTGGATTCCACAAATACCGCTTTGGTTATTAAGTTTAATATTAACAATTTTATTAACGCTGACGAACGTTTTTTCGGTGAAATCATTTGGAGAGTTTGAATATTGGTTTTCTTTTATTAAAGTAATAAGTATTGTTTTGTTCCTTTGTCTAGGTCTTGCTGTTATTTTAGGATTTGTTCCAGGAACAGAAGCACCCGGCACTTCGAATTTAATTGGACAAGGTGGATTTATGCCAAACGGTATAAGTTCGGTCCTGCTTGGAATTACTGTTGTTATATTTTCATTTATGGGATCAGAGATTGTAGCAGTAGCCGCAGGTGAATCTGCAGAACCTGTAAAAGCAGTAAAAACAGCAACAAACAGTGTGATTTGGCGTATTCTTGTATTTTTTATTGGGTCTATAGCGGTAGTTGTCACGCTACTGCCATGGAATTCAGCAAACATATTAAAAAGTCCATTTGTAGCTGTACTTGAACATATAGGAATACCAGCGGCAGCACAAATTATGAATTTTATCGTTTTAACAGCTGTACTTTCTTGCTTAAATTCAGGCTTATATACAAATTCAAGAATGCTTTTTTCAATGGCAGAAAGAGGAGATGCTCCAAAGTCATTTTTAAAATTGAACAGTAGTGGTGTTCCCGTTCGAGCGGTTTTATTTGGAACTTTCTTCGCTTATATTGGAGTTGTGTTTAGTTACATTTCTCCAGATAAAGTCTTTTTGTTTTTAGTGAATGCATCTGGCGGGATTGCGTTACTAGTTTATCTCGTTATTGCAGTTTCGCATTTAAAGATGCGTAAAAAAATGGGGAAAGTAGAACAACAAAATTTGAAAGTGAAAATGTGGCTTTTTCCGTATGTAACGTATGTTACAATTGCTGCTATTATAGCAGTTTTAGTTGCGATGTTCGCAATTGATACTTTACGTTCACAAGCATTTTTAACAATGTTTGTTACTGTTCTTATAATACTTTCTTATTTTATTTTTAATAGAAATAAAAATATCACAGTTTTGCATCCTAAAAGTAAGAATGAGGAATCTGTTCGATTCTAATTTTCTTATTTTCGAAGAGAGTTACACCCAATCATTGCTATAAAAGAATCATATATAATCATAGAAACAAGTAATTACTATTGTCATAGTGAATATAAACTTTTTTCTTGACTTTTTATACGAAGGCGAGCAAAATGGTAAAAAAGGAAGGGGGGATGATGATGGAAGAGTATGTATTAGAGCTGTATAACCTGTTATATACGACAGAATGGCAAGATATTGTTTCGTTTCTAGGAATCGTATTTTGCATGAAAATTGTAATTGTATATATGGAAGAGCAAGGTATGTTCTATTCCTTCTCATCTCCGTTCGATGTGCAGCGCGAGCCGTTGCTAAACTATGCCAATGTGAATTACGAACAATTTCCTTTTGTAGTTTTCTTTATGATTCGATTTATTACAGCAATTGTAAGGAAAAAGGAAAGTGACGATGAAGAGTGCCACTCAACTTGTAATATAGCGAATGTTTTTTAAGCTAAATACAAGGAGGAGATTTATATGTGGTTTCGATTTCTTATGATTGGTTTCTTTTCATTAACAGCAATTTCATTAATGGGATATCAAGTGTCTGAAATTTTTCAAGCATATAGCGATACATTTTTTAACAAAAACTAATCGCATTGCTATTTGAATAATAAAGCGATAAAATCCTTCTTAAGAAGTTTTATTAAGAAGGATTTTTTTCTTTGTCTTGTCTTGCTGTGTCAAACTATTGTCACATTTACACTGTGAATAATATGTTAAAATAGTGAGGTTATGTATACATACTTGAAGGAAGAGGGAGTGACCATTTTGGTGGATCAATCAACAAATCAGAAAAGCTATGCTCCTATTGTGATAACGCTTTCTGTAATTGTAAATGCGATTATTTTATTTTTGTTCTTTGGACCTGTTGGCTATGAAGGAGAAGTACATTTTGATGTAACGATTTTACCAATGTTAAACGCGATTTTTAATAGCTTTACGTTCGTATTTTTATTAGCAGCGTTATTCTCTATTATTAAAAAGAATGTGAAAATGCATCGTGGTTTTATCCTTGCAGCATTTACGACAACTTTACTATTTTGTGTGTCGTATTTATCGTATCATTACTTAGCACCGGCAACACATTTTGGCGGAGAAGGATTCATTAAATATGTGTATTTCATCATTTTAATTACACATATTATCCTAGCAGCAATTATCGTACCACTTGCATTGTTTGCGCTTGTATTTGGTTTTACAAATCAATTAACACGTCACCGTAAAATTGTACGTTGGACGATGCCGATTTGGTTATATGTAAGTTTATCTGGTGTTATTGTTTACTTAATGATCTCACCTTATTACCAATAAAAAAATCTCAGCCTGTAGGCTGGGATTTTTTTATTAAGCAAATATTTTTGTGAAATGAAAAAAATATGGTATACAAAAGTATAGTTGCTTTTCATATAGAAGGGATGGTAATGAAATATGCAAAATTTTGTATTTCGTAATCCAACGAAACTTATTTTCGGTAAAGGTCAATTAGAACAGTTAAAAACTGAAATTCCACAGTTCGGTAAAAAAGTTCTTCTCGTATACGGGGGAGGCAGCATTAAAAGAAACGGTATTTATGATAATGTAATTTCTATTTTAAAGGATATTAATGCAGAAGTATTTGAATTAACAGGTGTTGAACCGAATCCACGTGTATCAACTGTAAAGAAAGGGATTCAAATTTGTAAAGAGAATGGTGTTGAATTTATTTTAGCAGTTGGTGGAGGAAGTGTAATCGACTGTACGAAGGCAATTGCAGCTGGTAGTAAGTACGATGGAGATGTATGGGATATTGTAACGAAAAAAACATTTGTTAATGAGGCATTACCATTTGGTACTGTACTTACTCTTGCAGCAACAGGATCTGAAATGAATGCAGGCTCGGTAATTACAAACTGGGAAACGAATGAAAAGTATGGATGGGGTAGCCCGGTTACTTTCCCGCAGTTTTCGATTTTAGATCCAGTTCATACTACTTCTGTACCGAAAGATCAAACAATTTACGGTATGGTAGATATTATGTCGCACGTATTAGAACAATATTTCCATCATGGAACGAATACAGAACTACAAGATCGTTATTGTGAAGCTGTTTTAAAAACAGTAATTGAGACAGCTCCTAAGCTTTTAAGTGATTTAGAAAATTATGAGCATAGAGAAACTATTTTATATTGTGGTACTATGGCGTTAAACGGCATTTTAGCAATGGGAGTAAAAGGAGATTGGGCGACTCATAATATTGAGCATGCAGTTTCTGCTGTTCATGATATACCACACGGGGGTGGCCTTGCGATTTTATTCCCGAACTGGATGAAGCATGTTGTAGAGGAAAATGTAAGTCGTTTTAAACAGTTTGCTATTCGAGTATTCAATGTAGAAACAGATGGGAAGACTGATCGAGAAATTGCGTTAGAAGGAATTCAGGCGTTACGTCAATTTTGGACTTCAATTGAGGCGCCAGTAACATTATCTGATTACGCTATTGGAGAAAATGAAATTGATTTAATGGCGGATAAAGCGATGGCGTATGGTGAATTTGGTAACTTTAAAAAATTAAATAAAGATGATGTTTTAAGTATATATAAAGCTTCTTTATAAGTGAATTTAGAAAAGAAACCTATTTGATTGTTTGATCGAATAGGTTTCTTTTTGCTGTTTATAAACGTTTTTGGATGTTTTTGATTATTTTTGATTGTTTACGGTTGATTTTTGTGACCGTTTTCATTATACTGTAATCAAAGAAGAGGTGAATAAAATGTTAACTCCTGAACGTCATCAAATGATATTGCAACTTGTAAAAGAACAGAAAGTTGTAAAATTACAGCAATTAGTTGAAAGAACAGAAAGCTCTGAATCGACAATTCGCCGTGATTTAGCGCAATTGGAAAAGCAAAGGTTATTAAAAAGAGTTCATGGTGGTGCCGCTGTTTTAACAGGAAAAGGGCAAGAACCAACGATGGTCGAAAAATCATCCAAAAACATTCAAATAAAACAACAAATTGCTAAGTATGCGGCTAGCGTTATTGAACAAGGTGATTGTATTTATTTAGATGCAGGAAGTACAACATTTGAAATGATTCCATTTTTAATAAATAAAGATGTTACTGTCGTTACGAATGGACTTATGCATATTGAAGCTTTAGTTGAAAATAATATTCGTGCGTATTTACTAGGCGGAATGATGAAGAGTAGGACGAAAGCTTTAATCGGTGCTATGGCACAGGAAAGTATGCAGAAGTATCGTTTTGATAAATGTTTTTTAGGTGCAAATGGTGTACATGAACAGCTTGGCTTTACAACGCCAGATCCAGAAGAAGCGCTCTTAAAACAAATGGCATTAACATTAGCAAACGAAGGATATTTCTTAATTGATGAAAGTAAGTTTTCAGAAGTTGCATTTGCGAAAATTGCAAATGTTGAAGATGCAAATATTATTACAAACCATTTAGAAATTGATTTAGAAAAATATAAAAGACAAACCAATGTAATTGAGGCTGATAAACAATGATCTATACAGTTACTTTAAACCCATCTATTGATTATGTAGTGCAAGTTTCTTCTTTTGATTTAGGAACAATAAATCGAGCGGAAAAAGATATGAAGTTTCCTGGAGGAAAAGGAATTAATGTTTCTCGTGTTCTTCAGCGTTTAGGTGTTAAAAATATAGCACTTGGATTTACTGGTGGATTTACTGGTCAATTTATTAAAGAGGTATTACAGACGGAAGGTGTAACAACAAACTTCGTCCAAGTAGATGAAGATACTCGCATTAATGTGAAAATAAAAGGGGAAGAAGAAACAGAATTAAATGGCCAAGGTCCTATTGTAACAAAAGAGCAGTTCGAACAGTTAATGAAAAAAATTGAGAGTATGCAACCTGGAGATTGTGTTGTACTTGCTGGGAGTGTACCGGTTTCTATTCCAAGTACCTTTTACGAATCAATTGCTGCGTTTGGAGCTGAAAAAGGTATTCGTGTAGTAGTAGATGCAAGTGGAAGTGCACTGCAACATGTAATTAAAAATAAGCCATTTTTAATTAAGCCAAACCACCATGAACTTGGTGAGTTGTTTGGAGTGGAGCTTTCAACAGTAGAGGACGTTTTACCTTATGGAAGAAAATTAATTGAACAAGGTGTAAAATACGTTATCGTATCGATGGCTGGAGAGGGAGCTTTATTATTTACGGCAGAAGGTATATATGAAGCGACTGTTCCAAAAGGTGTTGTAATTAATTCAGTTGGGGCCGGGGATTCTCTTGTTGCAGGGTTTGTAGGCAAATATGAACAGACAAAAGATATTGAAAAGGCATTTCAATACGGCGTTGCAACAGGGAGTGCAACAGCATTTTCAGCTGATTTATGTAAGAAGGAAAAAGTAGAAGAATTATTGTCGCAAGTAATTGTAGCTAAGCGATAGGGGGAAGCAACATATGAAAATTACAGAACTATTAAAAAGGGATACAGTCATTATGGATTTGACAGCTTCAAATAAAGAAGCTGTCATAGATGAATTAGTTGAGAAATTAAACGGGGCAAATCGTTTAAATAGTAAAACGGAATTTAAAGAAGCTATTTTAAAGCGGGAGGCCCAAAGTACGACTGGAATAGGGGAAGGTATTGCAATACCTCATGCGAAGACAAAGGCTGTTAAACAACCATCGATTTGTTTTGGTAGAAGTGTAAGCGGTATCAATTATGAGTCGCTTGACGGACAGCCAGCACACTTATTCTTTATGATTGCTGCAAGTGAAGGAGCGAATAATACTCATTTAGAAACGTTGTCTCGTTTATCGACATTATTAATGGATGAAGGATTTCGCAAGCAACTATTAGAAGCAAAGGATGAAAGTGAGCTTCTTCAACTATTTGATGAAAAAGAGAATGAAAAAGAAGAAGAGATTGAAGTCGCAAAACCAGAAGGAAATGAACCGTACGTACTTGCTGTTACAGCTTGTCCAACTGGAATCGCTCACACATATATGGCAGCGGATAGCTTAAAAGCAAAAGCGACAGAGTTAGGAATAGCGATTAAAGTTGAAACAAACGGATCAACAGGTATTAAAAACGGTTTAACGAAAGAGGATATTGAACGTGCAACAGCTATTATTGTTGCGGCGGATAAACAAGTAGAAATGAATCGTTTTGCTGGTAAACATGTCATTCAAGTGCCAGTTGCTGATGGGATTCGAAAAACGGAAAATCTGCTTAAGCGAGCTGTCAAACAAGATGCACCAATCTTTAAAGGTGTAAAAGAGGACGGGAAATCAGAAAGTATTGAGGGAGAAAAAGGATTAGGAATTTATAAGCATTTAATGAGCGGTGTAAGTAATATGCTTCCATTCGTTGTTGGTGGCGGGATTTTAATAGCGCTAGCGTTTTCGTTTGGTGGTATAAAGGCGGAAGGTCCTTTAGCTGAATTGTTCATGTCAATTGGTGGAGGAAAAACAGGTGCGTTTTTATTCCTTGTACCAATTTTAGCTGGATTTATTGCAAGTTCTATTGCTGATCGTCCTGGTTTTATGCCTGGTGTTGTAGGTGGATTTTTAGCGGCGAATGCGAATGCTGGATTTTTAGGTGGATTAATTGCTGGTTTCTTAGCTGGATATGTTGTTTTAGGGTTGAAAAGATTATTTTCAGGACTACCAGTACAATTAGAAGGAATTAAACCTGTATTGTTATATCCAGTCTTTGGATTATTGATTACAGGAGTTGTAATGCAAAAAGTAGTAATTCCGCCTGTAGTAGCATTAAATGAAATGTTGACAGGGTGGTTAAATGGTTTAAACGGTACGAATGCTATATTACTAGGTCTTATTTTAGGTGGTATGATGGCAATTGATATGGGGGGGCCAATTAATAAAGCGGCATTTACGTTTGGTATTGCTGCAATAGAAGCGCAGAATTTTGGAGTGCACTCAGCAGTTATGGCTGGTGGGATGGTACCACCACTTGCGATTGCATTCGCAACTACATTCTTTAAATCAAAGTTTACAGAAGCGGAACGTAAATCTGGTTTAACAAATTATATTATGGGAGCGTCGTTCATTACAGAAGGTGCGATTCCGTTTGCAGCTGCAGATCCGGTTCGAGTAATCGTAAGTTGTGTTGTTGGTTCAAGTATTGCAGGTGCGTTATCTATGTTATTCCAAATTACATTACCGGCACCGCATGGTGGATTATTTGTAATAGCGTTAGTAAATAAACCGTTACTATATATTTTCTCTATATTAATTGGAACAATTGTCTCGGCTGTTACGCTAGGTGTTTGGAAAAAGAAAGTTCAATAACAAATAAAAAGAGAGCAGTTTTTAGTAGCTGCTCTCTTTTTATTACAAAAAAATAGGTTAACAATTGAATATTGATGTTTTTTGGTAAAAGATGTAACGAATTGTGAATTTTTTGTAACAAAAAAGTAACACTGTAATTTTTTCTGGAAAAAAGTTCTTGTGCTCGTATATGAAAAATATATGAAAACCACTGGAGATTGTATTAGAAATGCATTTTATTAATATGGAAATTTATGTTACAACTCGTTAATCGTATATTACGAATGCTTTGTAATTGTGTGATTTCTAAAAATTCTAAAAATCTGTTGCTATAATGAAAATACGAAAACAAAGCAAATGGAGGCTATTCATGAAAAAATTATTAGGTATAGCAACAGCAGCAGTTTTTGGTCTTGGGATTTTTGCGGGTTCTGCTAAAGCGGAAACAATTGTAACAACAGACGTATTAAATGTTAGAGAAAACCCAAATGTAGAGTCAAAGCTTGTAGGTAAAGTGTTCAGTGGGAATACACTAGATGTTATAAATACAGAAAATGGATGGACAAAAATTAAGTTGAACGGTAAGGAAGCGTTTGTAAGTGCCGATTTTACAAAGAGCACATATTATGTAACGGCGGGCGTATTAAATGTTCGTGCTGGAGCGAATACTGATTCTGAAATTTTAGGTAAACTTAATAAAAATGATGTGATTGAAACGACGAATCAAGTTCAAAATGAATGGTTACAATTCGACTACAATGGAAAAGTTGGATATGTTCACGTGCCATTTTTAACAGGAACAGCACCTGTAATCGAAAAGAAAGAGGTTGTAGCTCAAGAAGAAGCGCCAGCTAGAACAAATACGCCAGTTAAAAATAATACAGTAGTTAAGAATAAAGAGTCTGTTAAGAGTAACGATTCTATTAAGAATGTAGAATCAAGTAAACCTGTGGTAAAAGAAAAACCGGCTGCAAAACCAGTTGCAAAATCTACTGAAACAAGTGCGCCTACTGGTGGTCGTGAAATTACAGTAGAAGCGACGGCATATACAGCAGATCCGAGTGAGAATGGTTCGTATGGTGGTCGTGTATTAACTGCAATGGGGCATGATTTAACAGCAAATCCAAATATGAAAGTAATTGCTGTTGATCCGAAAGTAATTCCGCTTGGATCAAAAGTATGGGTAGAAGGATATGGAGAAGCGATTGCTGGAGACACCGGTGGTGCGATTAAAGGAAATCGTATTGATGTATTAGTCGGTTCAGATGGTAGTGCTAATAGCTGGGGGCGCAAATCTGTAAAAGTGAAAGTTATACAATAGGTTATCGATATTAATATAAAAAGCGGTTGCTTGAAACTATGTAAGCAGCCGCTTTTTATGGATTATTGAAATGGATAAATAGTTTTACCTGTAATAATTTTATATGCACTGCAAAATTGCGTTTGTATATATTCTGTATTTTTATTTTCTGGATGTAATGTTGTTTCATGGAGAGTAGAATGAAAAGCCCGTAGTAAACAATTTAGGGCGAAGTATAATTCCTCTTGTGAACAATTTTGTTCTTTTGTAGAAGTGGCTAAAATGAGGTCTTTTGTCAAAGATGAAAAATTGATGGTGGATTGTTTCATAGTTAACTCATCCTCTCGAAACTATTTTTATCATGTATATGCAGAATTGGACAAACTATGTTCTTTTTTCTGTATAATTTCATGTACCGAAATGAAAGAACTTGCAATCATGCCGTTAAAATTGGTAAGATTGGGTATAATCAATAGATGGAGTATATTACATAAAGAGAGTTGAATGATATGGGAGAAGTGCAACGTGAAAAAGTTGCTGTCATCATTGGACCAACTGCTGTTGGAAAGACGAAGTTAAGTATCGATCTTGCCAAAGCGTTGAACGGTGAAATTATTAGTGGTGATTCCATGCAGATCTATCGAACGATGGATATTGGAACCGCAAAGGTAACAAAAGCAGAGATGGACGGAATTCCACATTATATGATCGATATAAAAAATCCGGAAGATTCATTTTCTGTCGCGGAATTTCAAGAACGTGTTCGCAAGCATATTCGAGAAATTACAGAACGTGGTAAATTACCAATTATAGTTGGTGGGACCGGTCTTTATATACAATCTGTTTTATTCGATTATCAGTTTACAGATGATGCTGGTGATGTGATATACCGAGAGCAAATGGAAAAGTTAGCTTTAGAACGCGGTGTGGAATATGTACATGAAAAATTGCAAGAAGTAGATCCAGAAAGTGCGGAGCGTATTCATGCAAATAATGTACGACGTGTCATTCGGGCGTTAGAAATTTTCCACACGACGGGTGAAAAAATGAGTGAACAAATTGAGAAACAAGAAAAAGAGTTACTCTATGATGTTTCATTAATTGGCTTGACAATGGATCGAGAAATGCTATACGATCGCATTAACTTACGAGTGGATTTGATGATGGAACAAGGCCTATTAGAGGAAGTAGAAGGGCTGTATAATAGAGGGATACGAGATTGTCAATCTATTCAAGCGATTGGATATAAAGAAATCTATGATTATTTTGAGAATCGAGCCTCTTTAGAAGATGCGGTGTCACAATTAAAGACGAATTCGCGTCGTTATGCAAAACGTCAATTAACGTGGTTCCGTAATAAAATGGATGTCACGTGGTTTGATGTTACAGACGGTGAAAAAACGTCAGAAATTTTACGATACATAGAAGGAAAGTTACAAGTAAAGTCGAATAATAGTAAGTAGAGAAAAAGAGGAGGATTCGACATGAAGCAATCAATCAATATTCAAGATCAGTTTTTAAATCAACTCCGTAAAGAAAATACGTTTGTTACGCTGTACTTATTAAATGGTTTCCAGCTTCGTGGACTAATTAAAGGATTTGATAATTTTACAGTCCTGCTGGAAACAGAAGGTAAGCAGCAGCTTATTTATAAACATGCAATCTCCACATTTGTACCACAAAAAAATGTTTCAATTGAATTAGAATAGTAATGAATTATTGTACATAACAACAAAAGAGCGAGTTTCCTCGCTCTTTTTTTATTTGTCATAAACAATATATCATGAAATTTAAGCGATTCTAAATACAGTAAGGCGGATGTTAGTATTTCCTGTCGCAGGGATCGTAATCTCATTAAGAGTAGATTGAACAGAAATTCTTGCACCAGCTGCTAATGTTTCGATTGTAGTAAATGAAAGTGAGTCGCCTATTAAATTTGAAGAGAAATTATCAGTTGCGACTGCTCCATTAATTGAAATTCCTACTCCGAGTGGAGCGCATCCTGGCGCAGTTGTAGAAATGGATACGCTAATTACATAAATACCACCGTTAATAACAGTAACTGTATCTGTGCCGTTGAAGATAATATTGTTTACGTTAATTGCAGTACTAAAAATAAAGTTATTAAATTGCAGTACTGTTTGCTGAATATTGTTTGTTACAACAATTGTTGCTATAGGGAAGCTAGGTCCAGTAGGCCCAGTAGGTCCGGTAGGTCCACCAGAAGGTCCAGTAGGTCCAGTAACTCCTATGCCAGTAGCGCCGGTAGCACCCGTTGGTCCTTGAACGCCTTGAGGTCCAGTAGCGCCAGTAGCACCTGTGTTGCCTTGAACACCTTGAGGTCCAGTGGCACCGGTAGCGCCAGTAGCACCTGTGTTACCTTGAACGCCTTGAGGTCCAGTAGCACCTGTGTTACCTTGAACACCTTGAGGTCCAGTGGCACCGGTAGCGCCAGTAGCACCCGTGTTACCTTGAACACCTTGAGGTCCAGTAGCGCCAGTGGCACCAGTAGCACCTGTGTTACCTTGAACGCCTTGAGGTCCGGTAGCGCCAGTAGCACCTGTGTTACCTTGAGCACCTTGAGGTCCAGTAGCGCCAGTGGCACCAGTAGCACCTGTGTTACCTTGAGCACCTTGAGGTCCAGTAGCGCCAGTGTTACCTTGAACACCTTGAGGTCCAGTAGCGCCAGTGGCACCAGTAGCACCTGTGTTACCTTGAGCACCTTGAGGTCCAGTAGCGCCAGTGGCACCAGTAGCACCAGTGTTACCTTGAACACCTTGAGGTCCAGTGGCACCGGTAGCGCCAGTAGCACCCGTGTTACCTTGAACACCTTGAGGTCCAGTGGCACCGGTAGCGCCAGTAGCACCTGTGTTACCTTGAACACCTTGAGGTCCAGTGGCACCAGTAGCACCTGTGTTACCTTGAGGTCCAGTAGCGCCAGTAGCGCCAGTGTTACCTTGAACACCTTGAGGTCCAGTAGCGCCAGTGGCACCAGTAGCACCTGTGTTACCTTGAACGCCTTGAGGTCCGGTAGCGCCAGTAGCACCAGTAGCACCTGTGTTACCTTGAACGCCTTGAGGTCCGGTAGCGCCAGTAGCACCAGTGTTACCTTGAACACCTTGAGGTCCAGTAGCGCCAGTGGCACCAGTAGCACCTGTGTTACCTTGAGCACCTTGAGGTCCAGTAGCGCCAGTGGCACCAGTAGCACCTGTGTTACCTTGAGCACCTTGAGGTCCAGTAGC